>NZ_BAABKV010000001.1:5401838-6003677 GCF_039544005.1 Kitasatospora paranensis | reverse complement strand
GCGTTGAGTCCGGCGAAGAACGCCTTGTCGCCGAGCCAGTGCACCAGCTGCCGCAGGGCCGAGGCACCCTTGGCGTAGGAGATGCCGTCGAAGTTGCCGAGCGCCTCGGCGACCGAGCCGGTGGCGGTCGCGGCGACCGGGTGGGTGCTGGAGCGCTGGTCGGCGTCGTAGCCCCAGCCCTTGCGGCGGGCGGAGAAGGCCGTCCAGGCGGAGGTGTGCCGGGTGGACTCGGCGGCGATCCGGTAGCCGAGCATCTCGGCGAAGGACTCGTTCAGCCAGACGTCGTCCCACCAGGCCATGGTGACCAGGTCGCCGAACCACATGTGGGCCATCTCGTGGCAGACCACCATCGCCCGCATGGCGCGCTGGGTGTCGGTCGGCGCCGAGCGGAACAGCATCTCGTCGCGGAAGACCACGCAGCCCGGGTTCTCCATCGCACCCCAGTTGAACTCCGGGACGAAGACCTGGTCGTAGCCGCCGAACGGGTAGCGCTCCTCGAACAGGCCGTGCAGCCGGTCGAAGGAGGCCCGGGTGACCTCGAAGAGGTCCGCCGCCTCGCGGTCCAGTTCGGCGGCCAGCGAGCGGCGGGCGTACAGGCCGAGCGGGATGCCGTCGTGCTCGTCGTGCACGGCGTGCAGCGGCCCGCCGACCACCGTCACCAGGTAGCTGGAGATCGGACCGGCCGGGACGATCTCCCAGCGGCCGTCGGCGAGCCGGGAGGCGGCGCCGGTGCCGATCACCGTCCAGTCGTCGGGCGCGGTGACGGTGAAGGCGAACGGGGCCTTCAGGTCGGGCTGGTCGAAGCAGGCGAACACCTTCGGTGCCAGGTCGGGGCCGCACGACCCGTACACGTAGCCGGCGCCGTCGGCCGGGTCGGTGAACCGGTGCAGGCCCTCGGCGGTGTGCGAGTACGCCATGTCGGCCTCGACCAGCAGCTCGTTCTCGGCGGCCAGGCCGGGCAGCGGCAGCCGGTTGCCGTCGAGGGTGGCGAGGTCGAGCGGCCTGCCGTTGAGTTCGGCGCGGAGCAGGGCCACCGGTTCGACGTCCACGAAGGACGCCGCGCCGGGCTCGGTGCAGCCGAACCGGATCACGGTGGTGCTGCGGAAGAGCCGTTCGCCGCGGGTGAGGTCGAGGTCGGCGGTGGAGGAGCGCACGTCGAGCAGGTGGGCACGGACGGTGGCTTCGGTTCGTTGGAGAGCTGGCATTCCCGCATGCTTTCCCAGCCCGGCGGCCCGGACAAGTCCGTTGCGCGGACGGCGCCGCCGACCGCGGGTCACCGGCGGGCGGGCGGCCCGTTGCCCTAGGGTGGGGCGCTGGAACTCGGCACGGCCGAGGCGCGAGGAGGAGCATCGTGACGACGGTCCTGACCCAGGGTGGCAACGCCCCGATCAACGCCGCCCGGGTGACGGTCGAGGTGACCGCCCCCAAGGCTCTCGACGTCTCCGGTCTGCTGCTGACCGAGGCCGGCAAGGTCAGGTCGGACGCCGACTTCGTCTTCTTCAACGCGCCGAACGGCCCCGGGGTCACGCACCGCCCGGCCGCCGCCGGCAGCCCGGACGCGATCACCGTGGACACCGCCGCCGTGCCGGCCGGCATCGACCGGATCGTGGTCACCGCCAGCCTGGACGAGGCCGGCGCGACGTTCGCCGGCACCGAGCCCACCGCGACGGTCCGCGACGCCGGCACCGGCGAGGTGCTGATCACCTTCACCCCGCCGCGCCTCACCCGGGAGACGGCCCTGGTCGTCGTGGAGGTCTACCGCCGCGGCGGCACGTGGAAGGTCCGCGCGGTCGGCCAGGGGTACGACAACGGACTGGCCGGGATCGCGACCGACTTCGGAGTCCGGGTGGAGGAGCCCGCGGCAGCGGCCGCCCCGCCGGTGCCCGCGGCCCCGCCGGTCTCCGCGGCCCCGCCGGTGCCGGCCGCGCCGCCCGCCCCCGCGGCGGCCCCGGCCGCACCGTCGATGACCAAGGTGACCCTCGACAAGGGCCGGGTGAACCTGGTCAAGGGCGGCTCGGTCTCGCTGGAGAAGGGCGGCAAGCCGTTCCTGTCCGCCGTCCGGATGGGCCTCGGCTGGGAGCCGGCCGGGCGCGGCCGCAACGTCGACCTGGACGCCTCGTGCATCGCCTTCGACGCGCAGCGCAAGCGGATCGAGACGGCCTGGTTCATGAAGCTGTCGATCTTCAACGGTGCGATCGCCCACTCCGGCGACAACCTCACCGGCGCCGGCGCGGGCGACGACGAGTCGATCACCGTGCACCTGGAGGGCGTCCCGCCGGAGGTCTGCGGCCTGGTCTTCGTGGTCAACTCCTTCTCCGGCCAGAAGTTCACGGACATCAAGAACGCCTACTGCCGGCTCGTCGACGCCGGCAGCGGCGAGGAGCTCGTCCGCTTCGACCTCACCCACGCCGAGCCGCGGACGGGCGCCGCCATGTGCAAGCTCGTCCGGCAGTACTCCGGCGAGTGGGTGATGACCGCCCTCGGCGAGTACGTCGACGCCAAGACCGCCCGCGGCATGGTCGACGCGGCCGCCGGGATGCTGTAGGCCTTTACCGCGGCTTGACCATCGACTCCCCCGGCGTGCAGTTCCGGTGAACCCCGACTCGATCCGGCAACGCATCTCGCGCTCGGGCCTCCGCTTGGCTACGTTCTGATGCGCCTACAGCCGACGGGGGACCCATGGCGATCGAACTGCCCGGTGAAGTGGAGTCGTTCCTCGGCTTCATCGGGATCAACTGGCCTTCGGTGAACGAGGACAAGGTCCGCGAGTTCGGCTCGCACGTCAAGGAGTTCGCCGAGAACATCGAGGCGGCGCACCGGGAGTCGACGGCGACGATCCATGCGCTGTCCGAGGCGTACCAGGGCGCGTCGTACGAGGCGCTGCTCGCCAAGTGGTCCGAACTGTCGGGCAGTCACATGGACGAGCTGGTGCAGGCGTGCCATGTGGTGGCGAGCGCCCTGGACGTGGCCGCCGGGGTGATCGTGGCGATGAAGCTGGAGGCGATCGCCGAACTGGTCGCGTTGGCGGCGGCGTTCGTGGCGGACCAGGCGGCAGCGGTGGCCACGCTCGGCGCGGCGGAGGCGGCGCTGGTGCTGATCGAGGAGGCGGCGAAGAAGCTCGTCAACTTCCTGGAGCAGCAGTTGGAGCAGTACATCATCGGGCAGGTCGTGGAGGCCGCCGTCGACCCGCTGGTGGAGGTGGTCGGCCGGGCGGTGTCGGGGATGGTGTTCCGGGCGGCGGAGTCGGCGCTGGGCGTGTCCGGTGGCGGGGGCGGGACGGGATTCCGGATCGACCCGGACGCGTTGGAGTCCCATGCGCAGACCATGCACCGGCACGCGGAGACCGTCGCCGGTCACGCGCAGGCGTTCCGGTCCAAGCTCGCCGGGGTGAGCTTCGCATGAGCAACCGGATCGTCCAGGCGCTGGAGCACGGGGCGCAGAAGCTCGGCAGGACGCTCGCCGAGGACGCGGGCAAGGCCGTGCACAAGCTGTACAGGCAGGCCGGCGACAACCTGAGGAAGGTCGCGCACAACACCCGGGAGATCGACGCCGAGCACGCGAAGGACCTGGAGAGGATCCTGCACGGCGAGGGCGGCAAGGGCCTGCCGCACCCGCGCTCCGGCGCTGGCGGCGGCCGTGGCGGCGGTTCGCATCCGCGCGGGCGCGGCCGGGAGCAGGTGCGGAGCCCGCGCACCGAGGGACGGCCGCAGGACACCCGGTGCGGCGGCGGTGAGCCGGTCGACATGGCGACCGGCCGGATGTACATCGACCAGGTCGACGCCGCCCTGCCCGGTTCGCTGCCGCTGGAGTTCACCCGCAGCTTCGACTCCGGCTACCTGGCCGGCCGCTGGATGGGCCCGCGCTGGGTCTGCACCTTCGACGAACGCCTGGAGATCGACGGGCAGGGTGTCGTCCACGTCCGCCCGGACCGGATCACCCAGGCCTACCCGCACCCCGAACCCGGCGACCCGGTGTTCGCCTCCGCCGGCTCCCGCCACGAACTCGACCTCGACCCCGGCACCGGCCGCTACACCGTCACCGACCCGGCCACCGGGCTGGTCAAGGAGTTCACCCCCACCGGCGACGGCGCCGAGGCCCTCCTCACCACCGTCCGCGACCGGCACGGGCGCCACTACACCCTGGCCTACGACCCCGACGGCACCCCCTGTCCATCAGCCACTCCGGCGGCTACACGCTGCTGGTCACCGTCGACGCGGAACGCATCACCGCCCTGCGTCTGGCCAACGCCGCAGACGGCGGCGGCGACGCCATGCTGCTGCGCTACGGCTACACCGACGGCCACCTCACCAGCGTCTACAACTCCTCCGGCAAGCCCATGCGCTTCGCCAACGACGCCACCGGCCGGATGCTGTCCTGGACGGACCGCAACAACTCCCAGTACCGCTACACCTACGACACCCTCGACCGGGTCGTCGACGAGGGCGGCACCGACGGCGCCCTGCGCTTCCACTTCACCTACGGCGACCCCGACCCGGCCACCCGACTGCGCACCCACACCGAGACCAACGCCCTCGGGCACACCACCGCCTACCTGGTCGACGACCACGCCCGGATCACCGCGATCACCGACCCGCTCGGCCACACCACCCACTACGAACGCGACCCCTACGACCGCCTCCTCGCCGAGACCGACCCCCTGGGCCGCACCACCCGCTACCAGTACGACGGCGCCGGCGACCTCGCCAGCATCACCCGCCCCGACGGCGAACGGGCCACGGTCACCTACGCTGCGGGGCTGAGCCTGCCCGAGACCGTCACCGAACCCGGCGGGGCGACCTGGCGCCAGACGTACGACGAGGCCGGACGGCACACCTCGCTCACCGACCCGGCCGGCGCCACCACGTTCTTCGCCTACGACGCCGCGGGCCACCTGGCCGCCGTCACCGACGCGCTCGGCCACACGACGCGGGTGCGCTGCACCCCGGCCGGTCTCCCGGCCGAGGTCACCGACCCGACCGGGGCCGTCACCCGCTACGACCGCGACGCCTTCGGCCGCACCGTCGCCATCACCGACCCGCTCGGCGCCGTCACCCGGCTGAGCTGGACGGTGGAGGGCCGCCCCGCCTCCCGGACCACCCCCGACGGCGCCACCGAGAGCTGGACGTACGACGGCGAGGGCAACTGCCTCACCCGCACCGACCCCGTCGGCCGCACCACCGCCTGGGAGTACACCCACTTCGAGACCCTCGCCGCCCGCACCGGGCCCGACGGCGCCCGCACCACGTTCACCCACGACGCCCACATGCAGCTGGTCGGCGTCACCGACCCGCTCGGCCGGCAGTGGAGCTACCGCTACGACCCGGCAGGGCGGCTGATCGGCGAGAGCGACTTCCAGGGCCGGGCGCTCGCCTACGAGTTCGACGCGGCGGGGCGCATCACGGGGACGGTCGACCCGCTCGGCCGGCGGACGGGCTACCGGCACGACCTGCTGGACCGGCTGACCGCCAAGGACGCCGACGGCAGCCTCACCACCTTCGACTACGACGCGGCGGGCAACCTGGCCAGGGCCGTCGGCCCCGACGCCGAGGTCACCCGCACCCACGACGCGCTCGGCCGGCTGCTCACCGAGACCGTCAACGGACGCACCCTCACCCACCGGCGCGACCCGCTCGGCCGGACGACCCACCGCACCACCCCGGCCGGCCACACCAGCGCCTGGACGTACGACGCGGCCGGCCGCCCCGCGGCGCTGTCCACGGCCGGCGGCGGGGTCGGCTTCGCGCACGACGCCGCGGGCCGCGAGGTGGAGCGCACCTACGCGGACCACCTCACCGTGGCCGAAGTCCGGGACAGCCGCCACCGCCTCACCGGACGGCGGGTCAGTACCCCCGCCGGTGTCCTGCAGCAGCGCGGCTGGACGTACCGCGCCGACGGCCACCTGACCGCGACGGAGGACCTGCTCACCGGTAGCCGCACCTTCGACCTCGACCGGGCCGGCCGGGTCACCGCGGTCACCGCCGCGGACTGGAGCGAGCGCTACGCCTACGACGCGGTCGGCAACGTCACCGACGCCCACTGGCCCGCCACCGGGGCCACCGCGGCCGCCGTCGGGGCCCGCAGCTACGAGGGGACGCAGCTGGTCGGCGCGGGCCGCGTCCGCTACGAGCACGACGCCGCCGGCCGCACCACGCTCCGCCAGGTCACCCGGCTCTCGCGCAAGCCCGACAGCTGGCAGTACACCTGGGACGCCGAGGACCGGCTCACCCACCTCACCACGCCCGACGGCACCCGCTGGCGCTACCGCTACGACCCGTTCGGCCGCAGGATCGCCAAGGAGCGCCTCGGTGCCGACGGTGCGACCGCCACCGAGCGCACCGACTTCACCTGGGACGGCGCCGCGCTCTGCGAGCAGACCGCGCGGGCGCCCTACCTGCCCGGGCCGCACACCCTCAGCTGGGACCACCACGGACTGCACCCGCTCGCGCAGACCGAGACCGTCACCGCCCAGGGCCAGGTGGACCGGCGCTTCTTCGCCATCGTCACCGACCTCGTCGGCACCCCCACCGAACTCGTGGACCCGGCCACCGACACCGTCGCCTGGCGCGCCACCAGCACGCTGTGGGGCCACACCACGTGGCCGGCGGACAGCACGACCTACACCCCGCTGCGCTTCCCCGGCCAGTACTTCGACCCGGAGAGCCGGCTCCACTACAACGTCCACCGCTACTACGACCCGGAGACCGCGCGCTACGTCAGCCCCGACCCGCTGGGCCTGGCCCCGGGCCCAACCCGGACGGCTACGTCCACAACCCGCTCACCTGGACGGACCCGCTCGGCCTCTCCCCGCACGCGAGGGCGGCACTGCCGCCGGCGCTGCGGGAGCCGCCCAACGTGCCCGGCTCGCCGATCACCTCGCGGCTGGCACGGCCGGGCGAGACGTTCAACATGGTGATCTCGCGGGGGCAGCCGGTCTCCCGTCCGGGCGGCTTCGGGACGTTCGAGGACGTGCCCGACCAGGCGTTCGTCCGCAACCGGCTGGCGATCCGCACCGACTGGAAGCCGGACGTGTCGCTGGTGCAGCGCTACGCCGTCCCGACGCACGGCGATCCGATCCGGATCCAGGAGAGCATCATCGGGCCGCAGGACGACCCGGTGCTGGGTCACCTGCCGGGCGGGGCGACCCAGTTGGAGATCATGAACTTCGCCGACCGTGCCAGACTGATCCCGATCGGCGACCCCGTCGAGATCTCGTGACCGGAGCAGGAGGGCGACCCGCCATGGACATCGACTGGGAGCAGGGGCGGCGCACCGTCCGCTGGACGGGCCCGGAGGGCTCCGGGGAGCGGACGTTCGAGCGGCCGCCGGTCTCGGTCGTCGGCTGCGAGGAGCCGCCGGGCGTCCTGGTCGTGGAGGAGCCGGAGGGCAACCCGGCGCGGCCGAGCAACGCCCTCGTCCTCGACCCGGACGGCGGCGAACGGCTGCGCCTGGCGCCGCCGCCGGTGCCGGAGCCCTCGTGGCGGATCGGCTACCACAGCGCCTGGACGGACGCGCAGGGGCAGCTGGTGGCGGTGTACGCCACGCAGGCCGGCGACCTCTGGGGCCGGCCCGACCTGCGCACCGGCGAGCTGCGCGACGTCCGCGAGTGGCGCTGACCGGGGCCCGGACGGTACATGCCGGAGGGGACGAGCACCCACACGCTCGTCCCCTCCGGCCATTCTTGCGGCAGCCGACGATCCGTCAGCCGCGGGTGGCCATCGCCCGCAGGAAGAACGCCAGGTTGGCCGGGCGCTCCGCGAGGCGGCGCATGAAGTAGCCGTACCACTCCTGGCCGTACGGCAGGTAGACGCGCATGGTGTTGCCGGCCTCGGCCAGGCGCAGCTGCTCCTCGGGGCGGATGCCGTACAGCATCTGGTACTCGAAGCTGTCGGTGTCGCGCTTGTTCCACTCGGCGAGCTGGCCGGCGATGCGGATCATGTGCGGGTCGTGCGAGGCGATCATCGGGTAACCCTCGCCCGCCATCAGCACCTTGAGGGCGCGGACGTACGCGAGGTCCACGTCCTTCTTGCCCTGGAAGGCGACCGACTCGGGCTCCTTGTAGGCGCCCTTGCACAGCCGGACGCGGGACCCGGCACCGGAGAGGTCGCGGCAGTCGGCCTCGGTGCGGCGCAGGTACGCCTGGAGGACGACGCCCAGCCACGGGAAGTCGGCGCGCAGCTCGCGGGCGATCTCCAGGGTGGAGTCGGTGGTGGTGTGGTCCTCCATGTCGAGGGTCACCGTGGTGCCGGCGCGGGCCGCGGCCTCGCAGATCCGGCGGGCGTTCTCCAGCGCGATCTTCTCGCCGTCGGCGGGCAGGAACTGGCCGACCGCCGAGAGCTTGACCGACACCTCGGCATCCGCGGCCAGGCCGGTCTCCTTCAGCGCGGTCAGCAGGTGCTCGTACGCCTCCGCGGTGCCGGCCGCCTGGCCGGCGTCCTTGGTGTCCTCGCCGAGGTGGTCCAGGGTGACCTTGCGGCCGGTGGCGACCAGCTCGCCGGTGGCGGTGATGCCCTGGTCGAGGACGTCGCCGGCGACGAAGCGCTTCACGATGGCCTGGGTCGGCGGGAACTTCTCGACGACGGTGCGGACCTGCGGGGAGCGGGACGCGGCGAGGAGGGCGGAACGGAGCATCGGTGACTCCTGGGCTTTCTTCCGGAGTGGTGGAGAGGGTGGCGCGGCGCCCCGGGGGTGGGGGACGCCGCGCCGTGGTGCGACGGGTGGTCAGCCCATGTGCGGGTAGCGGTAGTCCGTCGGCGGGACGAACGTCTCCTTGATGGAGCGGGTCGACGTCCAGCGCATCAGGTTCTGCTTGGCGCCGGCCTTGTCGTTGGTGCCGGAGGCGCGGCCGCCACCGAAGGGCTGCTGGCCGACGACGGCGCCGGTCGGCTTGTCGTTGATGTAGAAGTTGCCGGCGGCGTGCCGCAGGACGCCCATGGCGTGCTGCACGGCCTCGCGGTCCTGGGAGATGATCGAGCCGGTCAGCGCGTACGCGGCGACGCCCTCCATCTGGGCCAGCATCGTGTCGTAGTCCTCGTCGGCGTAGACGTGGACGGCGAGGATCGGGCCGAAGTACTCGTCGCGGAAGTACTCGCTCGCCGGGTCCTCGCAGACCAGCACGGTCGGGCGGACGAAGTAGCCGACCGAGTCGTCGTAGCTGCCGCCGGCCAGGATCTCGACCGTCGGGTCGGCCTTGGCACGGTCGATGGCGGCCTTGTTCTTGGCGAAGGACCGGTCGTCGATGACGGCGCCCATGAAGTTCGACAGGTCGCTGACGTCGCCCATGGTGAGCCACTCGACCTCGTCGCGGAAGTCGTCCTTGATCTGCGCCCAGAGCGAGGCCGGGACGTAGGCCCGCGACAGGGCGGAGCACTTCTGGCCCTGGAACTCGAAGGCGCCGCGGGTCATCGCGGTCTTCAGCACGGCCTTGTCGGCGGACGGGTGGGCGACCAGGAAGTCCTTGCCGCCGGTCTCGCCGACGATCCGCGGGTAGGTGCGGTAGCCGGCGATGTTGGTGCCGACCTCGCGCCACAGGTGCTGGAAGGTGGCGGTCGAGCCGGTGAAGTGGATGCCGGCCAGGGCGGGGTGCTTGAGGGCGACCTCGGAGACGGCCAGGCCGTCGCCGGTGACCATGTTGATGACGCCCTTGGGCAGGCCGGCGGCCTCCAGCAGCTGCATCAGGTAGTGCGCGGCGAACTGCTGGGTGGGGGACGGCTTCCAGATGACCACGTTGCCCATCAGCGCGGGCGCGGTCGGCAGGTTGCCGGCGATCGCGGTGAAGTTGAACGGGGTGATCGCGTAGACGAAGCCCTCCAGCGGGCGGTGGTCGCTGCGGTTCCACACGCCGTCGGAGGAGATCGGCTGCTCGGAGATGATCTGCCGGGCGAAGTGCACGTTGAAGCGCAGGAAGTCGACCAGCTCGCAGGGCGTGTCGATCTCGGCCTGCTGGGCGGTCTTGGACTGGCCCAGCATGGTGGCGGCGGCCAGCGTCTCGCGCCAGGGGCCGGCCAGCAGGTCCGCGGCGCGCAGGAAGATCGCGGCCCGGGAGTCGAAGGAGAGCGCCTGCCAGGCCGGCGCGGCGGCCAGGGCAGTCTCGATGGCGTCGCGCGCGTCGTCCTGGGTCGCGTTGCGCAGCGTGCCGAGCCGAGCCGCGTGGTTGTGCGGCTGGACGACGTGGATCTCGGAGCCGCCGCCGAGGCGGTGCTCCCCGTTGATCGTCATGGTCAGCTGGATCGGCTCCTGGCCGCCCAGCTCCTTCAGCTTCGCCTCCAGGCGGGCCCGTTCGGGGCTGCCGGGGGCGTAGCTGTGGACCGGCTCGTTCACCGGCGCGGGGACCTGGGTCACAGCATCCATGGCGCGCGCTCTCCTTCTCGTCATGGTCGTGCCGGCGAGGGTCGCACGCCGGCCATGAGCGAACGCTATGCCGCCGGACCCGGCCACCAGATTGGCCGGGCGGCCAATGTCCTCCGTTCGGCGTTGTCCGATCGGATGAACGGGCGCCCCGGGCCCCGTCGGGCGGGGTGGCACGGTCAGCCGGTGACGGGCTCCGCCCAGTCGATCCGGTGGCCGTGCACCGGGCCGAACATCTTCTCCGGCCGCAGGAAGGTCCGCAGGGCGACGGGGGCCAGCAGCCGCATCGCGGCCCGGGCGACGGGCCCGGCGGCCTTCTCGTTGTTGGTCCGCTCCGCCTGGGCGACGATCTTCTCCACCCGGGCGCGGCGCAGCCCCTCGTAGGCGGCGAAGGCGGCCGCCGGGTCGGGCAGGTCGCGCAGGCAGCGGGCGAGCTGCACGGCGCTCTCGGCGGCCAGCGACGCGCCCTGACCGGAGCTGGGCGACGGCGCGTGCGCGGAGTCGCCGACCAGGACCAGCCGGCCGCGGTGCCACTGCGGCACCCTGGGCAGGATGTGCATCGAGCCGACGCTCACCAGGGTGTCGGGCCGGGCCGCGGCGAGGACGGCCTCGGCGGGGGCGTCCCCGGCGTGCTGCTCGCGCAGCCGGCTCAGCCAGTCGGCGGCCGGGGTCCCGCGGGTCTCGGCGGCGGTGGTCGTCCCGCGGTGCGGCAGGTTGCTGAACCAGGCGGTGCCGCCGTCCGGCAGCGCCCACCAGCCGAAGAAGGCGCGCCGCCCGTTGGCGAAGTGCATCGCGTCGTGGGCGGCCCCGGCCGGCACGTGGTCGCTGAAGCCGCCGAAGCCCAGCAGCCCGACGTCGGCGGGGCCGGGGGCGGCCGGGTCGACGAGCGTGCGGACGGCGGAACGGACGCCGTCGGCGCCGATCAGCACGTCGCCGTCGGCGGTGGAGCCGTCGGCGAAGACGGCGGTGACGCCGTCCGGCCGCTCCTGCGCACCGACCAGCCGCCGGCCGTACGTCACCGGTATGCCCCGCTCGCGCAGCCGCCGCTGCAGCACCGCGTACAGGTCGGAGCGCTGCAGCACCAGGCCGGGCGGCAGCCCGGGCACACCGCCGAAGGCGGCGAGCGGGCGTCCCCGCGGGTCGTCGATCACCATCTGCCGGATCGGCTGGCCGATGGCCTGCACCTCCTGGTCGAGGCCGACGGCGCGCAGGGCGTCCAGCCCGTTGGGGGCGAGCATGAACACCCCGCCGACGCCGTCCGCGGCAGTGGCGTAGGCCTCGTGGATGCTCGCCTCGATCCCGGCCCGGTGCAGGGCGAGGGCGGTCACCGGGCCGGCGATGCCACCGCCGACGACCAGGGCTTTCCGTACGGGGGTCATGTCAGACTCCTCACGTCCGATTGTCGAAGAACTCCTGCCGGGCCCGGACGGACTCCGGCTGCCTCAGTGACGCGACGAGGCCGGTGACGAAGGCCAGTTCGGCCTCCAGTACGCCGCGCCGGTACTCCTCCTCGATCAGGAAGATCCACGGGACGCCCTGCTCGCCGGCCGTCCGCACGGTGGTGCGGATCTCCTCGACCTGCGCGGTCAGCGCGGTGTGGCGCTGCTCCAGCAGGTCGGCGGCCTCGGTCGGCGGGAGCACGGCCAGCAGCGACAGCGCGACCCCGAACATCGGGTACTCGTGCTGCGGTTCGGCGACCAGTTCGCGCATCCAGTCGTGGAGTTCGCCCCGGCCGTCGTCGGTGAGCGCGTAGACGGTGCGCTCGGGGCGCCGGTTGTCGCGGACGGTCTCCTGCTCGGCGACGAACCCGGCCTTCCGCAGCTGCTCCACGACCATGTAGAGCGAGCTCCGGGTGTACCGGATGTCGCGGTCCTTCCCGTGCTCCTTGAGCCGCCGCCCCATCTCGTACGGGTGCATCGACTCGGCCGTGAGCTCGGCCAGGACCGCCAGTGCGAGGGGGTTGGCCACCTTGCGCCGCTTCGCCACGATGTCCTCTTCCTTAGTCAGTATCGACTATCCGATGTCGAATAGTCAGTGTCAACCATTTGTGCGGGGCGGGCCCGAATCCTGTCCGCCCGGCTAAAATCCTCCGTACCGCATTGTCCGAGCGGATGAAGGAGACCCGATGACGACCCCCGGGCTCCCGTTGCGGCAGCTGCTGATGTCCCTCGGCGAACCGCTGGTCGAGCTGCAGACCGCCCCGGCCGGGCTGGACGTCCCCGTCCGGGACGTCGCCATCCTCGACCCCGAGGACACCCCCACCGCCGGGCCCGGCGAGCTCGTGCTGGCGATCGGCGCCCGCGGCCGGGCCGCACTGCCCGCGCTGCGCGCGGCCGGCCGGGCCAAGGCGGCCGCCGTGGCCGTCAAGCTCGACTCCCCGGGCAGGCCGACGCCCTGCGCGAGGCGGCCGCCGAGGCCGGCGTCGCCCTGCTCTCGGTGCGCCGCGAGACCCGCTGGGAGCACCTGGACGCCCTCGCCCGGGCCCTGATCGCCGGCCCGACCGCCCCCGAGGCCGCCGAGCAGGGCGCCGGCGACCTCTTCTCGCTGGCCCAGACCGTCGCCGTGCTCACCCACGGCATCGTCTCCGTCGAGGACACCTCCAGCCGGGTGCTCGCCTACTCGCGTTCCTCCGACTCCGACGAGGTCGACGACCTGCGCCGGCTCTCCATCCTCGGCTGGCAGGGCCCCGAGCCGTACCTCTCCAAACTCCGCGAGTGGGGTGTCTTCCAGCACCTGCGCACCTCGGACGCGGTGATCGAGATCGCCGAGCACCCCGAGCTCGGCATCCGCCGCCGACTGGCGATCGGCATCCGGGCGGGCGCCCAGCCGCTGGGCACGATCTGGGTCCAGGAGGGCGCCCAGCCGCTGGCCGATCAGGCCGAGCAGGCACTGGTCGGCGCCGCCCGGGTCGCCGCCGGACAGCTCGTCCGGCGGCGCCGCGAACTGTCGGCGGACGTCCGGCTCACCCAGACCCTGGTCACCGGCCTGCTGGAGGGCTCGACCGGCCCGCAGTCCCTGGCCACCCACCTCGGCCTCGGCCTGCGCCGCCCAGCCCTGGTGCTGGCGTACGCGGCCGACGCCCCCTCCGAGGGCTCCGACCTGGAACTCACCCGGGCCGAGGTGACCGGCCTGATCTCGGTGCACACCGCGGCCCGGCACCGCTCCGCCCTGCTCGCGCCGATCGAGTCACGGGTCTACGTGCTGCTCCCCGAACTGCCGCCCGACCTGCCGACAGCCACCCTGCGCGGCTGGGCGCAGGAGGTGGTGGCCGCCGCCCGCGAGCACCTCGGGGTACGGCTGCGGGCGGCGATCGGGCCCGTGGTGGAGTCGCTCGCCCGGGTCCCCGACTCCCGCGCGCAGGCCGACCGGATCCTGGACGCGATGGGCCGCGGCCGGGTCGCGCCCCAGGTCGCCGCGCTGCTCGACGTGCAGGCCGAGGTGCTGGTCAGCGAGGTCCTGGCGCTGCTCCAGGAGCACGCCGAGCTGCGCGACCCGCGGCTGACCGCGCTGGCCGAGTACGACCGCCGGCACGGCACCCGGCTGGCCGAGTCGGTCCTGGCCTGGCTGGACGCGCTGGGGGAGGTCAGGGTGGCCGCCGACGCCCTGCACATCCACCCCAACACCCTGCGCTACCGGGTGCGCCGGGCCGAGCAGGTGACCGGGATCGACCTCGCCCAGCCGCAGCAGCGGCTGCTGGCGATGCTGCAACTGCGGCTGCCCGCCGAGGACACCTGACAGGGCGTGACCTGACGGGGAGTCGACGGCGGGCAGCGGGGCCGAGCGGCGTCAGTGCCGGCGCAGGCGGTGCCACGGGCCGGTGACGGCCAGCATGATGCCCGGCTCCTGGATGTTGGCGAACAGTGTCTCCCCGTCGGCCGAGAAGGTGACGCCGGTGAACTCGCTGTACTCCGGCGCCTGCGCGGTGCCGAGGTTCAGCTCGTTCCGGGCGATCGGGAAGGTGCGGCCGTCGTCGGTCGTGCCGAACAGGTGCTGCACGCCGCTGCCGTCCTCGGCGATCACCAGGCCGCCGTGCGGGGAGACGGTGATGTTGTCCGGGCCGTCGAAGTTGCCGCCGTCCGCCCAGACGTCCTTGTTGACGCCGAGCAGCACCTTCAGGGTGAGGGTGCGGCGGGCCGGGCTGTAGAACCAGACCTGGCCGTCGTGCTGGACGGGGCTCTCCTCGCGGGCGTAGCTCGCCACGAAGTAGACGCCCTCGTCACCCCACCACATGCCCTCCAGCTTGCGCGAGCGGGTGATCTCGCCGTCCTTGAACTGCTTGCGGACGGAGACCGTCCTCGCGTCGCGGTCCGGCACCCGGACCCAGTCGACCCCGTAGGTGGTCCCGGGCCGGGTGGCGCGGGAGAGGTCGTCGACCAGCTTGCCGTGCGAGTCGAAGACCTTGAACGCCTCCAGCACGCCGGCGTCGTCGGCCAGGGTGCGCAGCCGGCCCCTGCCGTGCCGGAACCCCGCCGGCGGGGTCCACCGGTAGAGCAGGCCGTTGGGGCCGGCCGCGTCCTCGGTGAGCAGCACGTGACCGCGGTGCGGGTCCACCACCGCCGCCTCGTGCGGATAGCGGCCGAAGGCCTTCACCGGCTGCGGGTCGCGGTTGGCGTCCTGGTCGTACGGGTCGACCTCGAAGATGTAGTCGTGGTCCTTGGTCATGCCGTTCTGGCCGGCCCGGTCCTCGGTCTCCTCGCCGGACAGCCAGGTGCCCCACGGGGTCGCGCCGCCGGCGCAGTTGGTGGAGGTGCCCGCGATGCCGACCCACTCCCGGACGTGCCGGCCGCGGTCGCGGACCTCGACGACGGTGCAGCCGCCGGCCGCGGCCGGGTCGTAGACGTGGCCGGCCAGCAGCGGCACCGGGTACGGCCAGGCGCTCCGGGCGCCCTTGAGCTCGTGGTTGTTGACCAGCAGGGTCGCGCCGTGGCGGCCCGGGAAGGCGGCCGTGCCGTCGTGGTTGCTGGGCGTCGACTCGCCGGTGACCAGAGTGGTCCGACCGGTGTGGGTGATGATCCGGTAGGAGAAGCCCTTCGGCAGCGCGAGGATCCCCTTCGGGTCGGCGAGCAGCGGCCCGTAGCCGAGCGCGGCGTGCGCACCCCGCTCCGCGGGGGCCTCGCCGCCGGCCGGGGCGGCGATCGCCCCGGGGGCGGTGGCCAGCACCTCGGCGCTGCCGGCGATGAGCACACCGGCCCCGAGCAGGCTCGAACGGTTGACGAAGTCCCGGCGGGACAGTGCCATGGCGGTCACTCCAGAGGTCGGACGGCAGGGCGGTGCGCAGCAGACTGGGCTGCCGCGGTGAACCCGGCGTGAATCCGGCCCTGCACCCGCGTGACCCTTTGCCGTCCTTGTACCCAACCATGACCTCGGCTTTACCTTCCGGCGCACAGGCCGGACCGCCTCCGGTGCCGGCCGGTCAGTGCTGGGTGCGCTCGACGCGCCACTGCTCCCAGGCCGTCAGCCAGGCCTCCTCGGTGCCGGACGGCAGCTCCGGCGCGCCACCGGACCACAGCCGCTCCCAGGCGCGCTGCGCGGGCAGGCTCGGGACCTCGCTGGCGAACGCGGTGTACCGGACGACCTCCTCGACCGCGGCAGCGCCCTCCGGCGTGCCGACCAGCCAGTCGGTGTTCTGCGCCAGCCGGGTCAGGTGGTTGACCATGGTGGAGATGGCGTCGGTGGCCTCCTCGCGGCTCTCGGAGGCGAGCCGCATCTGCTGGCGCACGGCGGCCTCCCAGCGCTCGGCGCCCGCCTCGCCGCGCAGCCGCCGGGGCATCCGCGCGGTGCGGCGGGACCGCAGTTGGGCCTCCATCGCGAGGGACTCCGCGACGGTGTGCTCGACCACCGCGCGGTGCGCCTCCAGGCCGGTGGCCTGCGGCAGCGCGCGGTCCTCCACCGGGACGTCCCGGGCCCGCTGACGGAGCGCCAGGCGGCGCAGCAGCTCGGTGCGGCCGACCACGAACCGTTCGAAGTCCTCCACCCGGCGCAGCTCGATGCCGCCCGGCGGGACGCCGCGGCCGGTGACCGTCACGGTGACGCCGTCGACCCGCAGCCGGCCGGCCCAGACCGGGGCGCCGCCCTCGGCGCCGTCCAGCGCCGCGCGGGTGTCCTCGTGGATCTGCACGGCGCGCGGCTCGCCCTCGACGGTGATCCACTCGCGCAGCGCCCGGACCCGGCCGGGGCCGTCGCCCTCGTCGACGTCGAGGTGCTCGTAGACCCGGTCGCGCTCGTCCTCGACCACGTCCTCCAGCTCGGGCAGCGGCTGGGCGTGCTCGGCACCGGGCCGGTAGGTGCGCACCGTGACGTACGGACCGTCCAGCGAGCTCCAGTCGCCGGAGCGGAGTTCGACCCAGCCGAGCCGGCCGTTGAAGACCTCGTACTCGGCGAGGGCGTCACGGTCGGTGCCCCCGGCGGAGTCGGCGCGGGCGGCCGTGGCGGCGCCGTCGGCCGTGGTGCCGGGGGCACCGGGGGCGCGCCCTCGCCGTCGCGCGCCGGTCGGAGGGGCAGTGTGCCCGAGTCCGCGCCGTACACGGGGAAGTCCGCATCGGACATCACCCGCCGGTTGTGCTCCTCGTGGTCGGCGTAGAAGTCCTCGGGCTCCTGGGGCCTGCTCGCGCCCTACCTCTTCATGCTCTGCCGCCCCCGGGTACTCGGCCTCACCGTTCGGTGCGCGGACGGCACCGGGCCATGCCCCGGCCGCGCCGCCACGCGTCCGGCCCAACGATACGGCCCGGGCACCTGCCGGGGCATCAGCTTCGCCCGGACGGTGCCGGACCGGACGGCCCGGCCGCGTCCCGGGGCGGATGTCGGCGGCCGTGCCTACCCTGACGGCATGACTTCGACCACCGGCTTCCCGGCCCGCATCAGCATCGTCACGCTCGGCGTCAGCGACCTGCCGCGCGCCGCGGCCTTCTACGAGGCCCTCGGCTGGCAGCGGTCGGCGGCCTCCAGCCCGGAGATCGTCTGGTTCCGCACGGCGGACTCGGTGCTCGGACTGTTCCCCGCCGAGGAGCTCGCGGCCGACGCCGGGGTGCCGGCCGGCGGCGAGCCGTCCTTCCGCGGAGTGACGCTCGCGGTGAACCTCGAATCCCCCGAACGGGTGGACGCCGCCCTCAGGACGGCGGTCGACGCCGGCGCCGCCGTGGTCAAGCCCCCGGCGGCCACCTCCTGGGGCGGCTACTCCGGGTACTTCGAGGACCCGGACGGCCACCTCTGGGAGCTGGCCCACAACCCGTTCTTCCCGTTCACCGCCGACGGCAGCCTCGACCTGCCGTAGGGGCCCGTCCGGCCGGCCGCGGGGCCCGCCGGGCAGGCCCCCACGGCGGGTCAGCCCTCCTGGCTCCGGCGGGACTTCGCCTTGAAGGAGGCCTTCCGGGCCTCCTTGGCCACCTGCCGGTCCAGGTGCAGCTCGCCGACGGTGTCCAGCATCTGCGCGGTGTACGGGTGGGGGACGCGCCAGACCTCGCCGAAGAAGCTCGCCGGGTTGTCCGTCACCGGCAGGCCCGCCACGAGCTCGCGCAGCTGCCCCGCCTCGCCCCGGCTGGCCAGCAGCACCGCCGCGAAGGCGTCCACGGTGTGCCACAGGGCCACCTCGCGCTCGGCCGCCGCGACCTCGCCGCCGTGGCTGCGCAGCACCTCACGGGCCAGCCCGCCGAGGTCCGGGTCGTCCACCACCTCGGCGAACGCCGCGTCGCCGTCCGGACCGAGCGAGATCAGCGCCGCCGCACAGTACATCCGGCGCACCGGGCTGTACGCGTCCCGGCCGCGGGCGGCCTCCAGCAGCTCGCGCGCGGCCTCGGCGGGCTGCCGGACGGCGAGCCAGACCGCGATCTCGCGGTCGGGCAGCAGGTTGGCCGACTCGGCGAGCGCGTTCAGCAGGGCCTCCGCGCCGCCCTCGGCCAGCTCGCCCACCAGCGGCGCGTCGTAGCCGTCCGCCAGCAGCCACTCGCGGACCCCGTACTGGCCCAGCGGGGTGAGCCGGACGAGGCCGAACCGGGCCGCGTCCTCGTCGCTGAGCTGGTCCTCGCGGGGCTCCGCCGCGGCCGGGGCGGCCGCCTCGTCCTCCTCCTCGAAGAGGTCGGGGTCGATCGGCCGGTGCTCGACCAGGCCGAGCTCGGCCAGGTCGGCCAGCATCGGGTCGAGCGCCACCATCACGTCGGTGATCTCGCCGAGCATCTCCTCGTCGGGCTCCTCGCCGTCCGGGACGACCAGCAGCGCCGCGAGGACGCCGAGCGGCACCGTCTCCTCGCCGGGCTCCGCGAAGGCGGTGTACTCGTACAGCACCTGCATCGCCTCGTCGAGCAGCTCGGCCGCGGCCTCGCTGGCCTCCTCGACCGCGGCCAGCCCGTCCTCGTCCGCCTCCTGCGGCTCCTCGGCGCCCGCCTCCCCGGCCTCGCCCTCGACCTCCAGCGAGTCCGCCTCCACGGCGAGCTCCCGCACGATGCCGGCGGCGGTCAGCCACAGGTCGAGGACGGCGTCCGGGTCACCGGACTCGACGTCCTCCAGCTCCTCGGCGGGCACCGCGACGTGCTCGCCGGCCGCGGTGGTGCCGAGCGTGACCAGGTCCAGGTCGCACGCCAGCGACCAGGCGCGCAACATCTCCACCAGGGCGTCCTCGGGCATCGGGCCGTCCTCGGGGGCGAGCTCCAGGAGGCGGGCGGCCGGGCCGCGGTCCGCCTCCACCAGGTCGCCGAACTCGTCCACCACCCGGTGCGGGGCGGACCAGCGGGCCAGCGTCAGCGCGTGCGCGATCAGCGGGACGGCCAGCGCGGCGGCGGCCAGCTCCTCCTGAGGCGGCAGCGCGATCGGCGGCACGAGGACGGCGGTGTCGTCGAAGTCCTCGTCGTCCCCGTCGCTGCCCTGGGCCCCGTACAGCTCGGCCAGGTCGTAGTCGGCCGGCAGCCGGCTCCCGCCGGGGGCCGAACCCTCGCCCGGCTGCGACGAGTGGTCAGGGGTGTTGCGGCGTCGTCCGGCCATCGTTGGCGATCTCCCGTGGTGGCTGTGGTGCGGCCAGCGGCCGGCGCGTACCGGCCCATCCACTCAGCGTATCGGGGTCCGTGCCCCCTGTGCGCACCCGTCGGGCGCGCGCCGCGCCCCGCGCCGACCACGTATCCTTCCTCGGGCGACGCGCACACCCCGCGCGAGCCCGGGCGACGACGCCCACCCCTCGGCACAGCACACCTCGCGCCACCCGGACTCCGCAACCACGGCCGCCACCCCTGGCCCGGCCGGCCCCGGTGGTGCCCGGCCAACAGGAGACCCCTGCCATGGCGGACCTCTCCCCCGCCGGCCCCGGCCTGCGCACCGCGCAGTACCCCGGGCGCCGACTGTCGGAGGCCCTGCTCCCCCGGAGCTCGCACCGCGCGCCCAGCTCCAGCTCGCCGCGATCAGCCGCTGGAACGCGCTGCGCGGCATCCGCGTCGGACTGGTGTCCGGCGCCCTGCTCCTCCTGCTGATCGGCGCCAACCTGGCGACCCCGATCTACCCCGTGCTCCAGCAGCAGCTCGGCCTGACCCCGCTGGACACCACCGTGCTCTTCACGGTCTACGTCTTCGCGCTCGTCCCGGTGCTCGCCGTGGTCGGCCACTGGTCGGACCACCTCGGCCGGCGCGCCCTGATCCTCCCGGCGGTGGGCCTGGCCGCCTTCGGCGACGTCCTGTTCGCGAACGCGCACAGCTTCGCGGTGCTCGCCCTCGGGCGCGCCGTGCAGGGCGTCGCGGTCGGACTGTCCACCGGCGCCGCCGGCGCGGCCCTGGGCGACCTGCTGCCGGACCGCCCGACGCTGGCCGCGAAGCTCACCCTGGCCTGCTCGGCCGGCGGCGTGGCGCTCGGCCCGGTGGTGGGCGCCACCCTGAGCACCGGCGAGCACCCGCTGCTCACCCCTTCCTGCTGCACGCGCTGGCGCTGCTGGCGCTGTGCGTGCCGCTGTCCCTCGTGCACCCGCGGATGCCCGGCCGGGAGCGCCCGGCGACCACCCCGCCGCGCATCACCACTCCAGCCCACCTGCGGCCGCAGCGCCTGCGGCTGCCCCGGCGCGGCCGCCGCGAGTTCCTGCTGGCGGCGGGTGCGGGCTTCGTGTCGTACGCGGTGTTCGGGGTGTACCTGAGCCTGGCGCCGGCGTTCGCCGCCCGGCTGCTGCACTCCTCGTCGCACCTGACCGGCGCGGTGGTGGCGGCCCTGCTGCTCGGCTCCTCGGCCGCCGCGCAGCTGCTGGTGCCGCCGACCGCGGACCGGCTGGTGATCGCGCTCGGCATGGCGGGCCTGGCGGCCGGTCTGGCCCTGGTGGTGGCGGCCGGCTACACCGGGACACCGGCGCTGCTGTTCATCGGCAGCGTGCTGGGCGGGTGCTGCCAGGGCGTGGCGTTCCGTTCCCTGTTCACCGGCGCGGTGGGCGCGATGGACCCGGAGCGCCGCGGCAGCGAGCTGTCGGCCCTCTGGGTGATCGTCTACCTGGGCAGTTCGCTGCCGATCGTGGCGGTCGGCGCGCTGACCCAGCGCTACGGCCTGCTGCCGGCGGTCAGCGGGTTCGCCGCGGTCGCGTCGGCGGCCTGCGTCGCCCTGGCGGTGGCGTCGGCGGCCCGGCCGCGCAGCTGCGTCGAGTCGTCGTCGGAGTAGTTCCCGAAGGAGCCGCTGAGGCCGCTGAAGAGCCCCAGCACCAGGAAGATCACCAGCAGTGCCTTCCCCCGCCGGACAGCAGCAGCGGCCGGGTCGCGGAGCGCGGCTTCTCCAGCGGCGGCAGCGACTCGTCGCCGAACAGCCGCTTGGGGTAGCCCGAGGTCAGCATCAGCGCGTACGCGCTGAAGCGGGTCATGAAGCGCAGGGTCGCCGCGGTCGCCTCGAACAGCGGCCGCGGCATCCTGCCGAGGACGAGCACGACGATCCAGATCACCAGGGCGGCGACGTACCAGCCGCTCGCCAGCAGCGCCTCCACGACAGCCGCGGGGATCATCAGGATCAGGCGGAAGAAGACCGCGAGCCGGTTCAGCGGGCCGGGCCGCAGGTCCACCCGGACGGGGTAGTCGGCCGGCTCCCAGGCGAACGGCGGGTAGCGGTCGACCAGCAGCATCGCGTCGGCGCGCACCCGGGTGTCGTACCGGACGTAGCCGGCCAGGTAGTTCTCGACCGGATCGGGCAGCCGGCCGAGGACGAGGGCGCCGAACCACCCGACGATCACCACCGGCACGGCGATCACCGAGAGCGCCCACACCACGATGAACTGCGGGATCAGCAGCAGCCAGCGGAAGAAGACCGTCAGGCGGCGCTGGGTGCCCGGTTCCGGGATCTCCAGTTCGGGCAGGACCTCGGTCGGTCCGGGCTGTGCGGGTGGTGCCTGCCAGGTGCCCGTCGCCACGTTGTGCTCCCTCGTCCCGTCGACCGGTGCGGACGACGGGATGACATTCCCGCTCCGGGGTGCCGCCGACACCTGGCCGGACCCGGACGGCGGAAGGCGCCGGAACGCGCGACCGCCCCCGCCCGGGAGGGGCGGGGGCGGGGGCGGTCGACGGGTGGTGCGTCAGACGTTGAAGCCGAGCGCGCGGAGCTGGTCGCGGCCGTCGTCGGTGATCTTGTCCGGGCCCCACGGCGGCATCCAGACCCAGTTGATCCGCAGGTCCTTCACCAGGCCGTCGGTGGCGGTCTTCGCCTGGTCCTCGATGACGTCGGTCAGCGGGCAGGCCGCCGAGGTGAGCGTCATGTCGATGGTGGCGACGTCGTCCTCGTCGATGTGGATGCCGTAGATCAGGCCGAGGTTGACCACGTCGATGCCGAGCTCGGGGTCGACGACGTCCATCAGGGCCTCGTGGAGGTCCTCGACGGACACGGTGCCCGCGCTGGTGAAGGCCACCTGGCCCTCGGGCACGGCGGGGGCGTCCGCGTCGGTCACGGCCTGCTCGGCCGGGGTCTCGCTGTCACTCATGGGGAGTCCGTCCGTTTCAGTCGTTGATGGCGGGCTGACCGCCCAGGGCCTTGGCGGTGGCGTCCTTCCAGGCCATCCAGCTGAGCAGCGCGCACTTGACCCGGGCCGGGTACTTGGAGACGCCGGCGAACGCGACCGCGTCCTCCAGCACCTCCTCGTCGCCCTCGCCCTGGCCCTTGCTCTGCATCAGCTCCAGGAAGGCCTCCTGGACGGCCTGGGCCTCGCCGACGGTCTTGCCGACCACCAGGTCGTTCAGCACCGAGGCGCTGGCCTGGCTGATCGAGCAGCCCTGCGACTCGTAGCTGACGTCCGCGACGGTCGAGCCGTCCAGGCGGACCCGCAGGGTGATCTCGTCGCCGCAGGTCGGGTTGACGTGGTGCACCTCGGCGTCGCCGTCCCGCAGCCCCTTGCCGTGGGGGTTGCGGTAGTGGTCCAGGATGATCTCCTGGTACATCGAGTCGAGCTTCATGCTGGCGTCACCCCTCAGCCGAAGAAGTTGCGCACGTGGTGCAGGCCGTCGATCAGCGCGTCGACCTCACCGGGCGTCGAGTACAGGTAGAACGACGCCCGCGTGGTCGCCGGAATTCCGTACCGCAGGCAGACCGGCCGCGCGCAGTGATGGCCGACCCGGACGGCGATGCCCTGCTCGTCGAGGACCTGGCCCACGTCGTGCGGGTGGATGTCGCCGAGCGTGAAGGAGATCGCCGCACCGCGGTCGACGGCCGTCCGCGGGCCGATGATCCGCAGGTCCGGCACCTCCAGCAGCCGCTCGACGGCGTAGGAGGTGATCGCGTGCTCGTGGGCGGCGACCTTCTCCATGCCGATGGCGGAGAGGTAGTCCACCGCCGCGCCGAGGCCGACGGCCTGGGCGATCGGCGGGGTACCGGCCTCGAACTTGTGCGGCGCCGGGGCGTAGGTGGACGAGCCCATGGTCACGGTCTCGATCATCTCGCCGCCGCCGAGGAACGGCGGGAGGTCCTCCAGCAGCTCCTGGCGGCCCCAGAGGACGCCGATGCCGGTCGGGGCCAGCATCTTGTGGCCGGTGAAGGCGACGAAGTCGGCCTCCAGGGCCTGCACGTCCAGCACCATGTGCGGGGCGGCCTGCGAGGCGTCGATGAGCACCAGGGCGCCCACCGACTGGGCCTTGCGGACGATGGTCTCGACCGGGTTGACCGTGCCCAGCAGGTTGGAGACGAGCGTGAACGAGACGATCTTCGTCTTCTCGGTGATCAGCTCGTCGATGTTCGAGAGGTCGAGCCGGCCCTCGTCGGTCAGCCCGAACCACTTCAGCTTCGCGCCGGTGCGCTGCGAGAGCAGCTGCCACGGCACGATGTTGGAGTGGTGCTCCATCTCGGTGATGACGATCTCGGCGTCCGCGTCGACGCGGTAGGGCTCGTCGGCCCAGCCGAGCATGTTGGCGACCAGGTTGAGCGACTCCGAGGCGTTCTTGGTGAAGATCACCTCGTCCCGGCTCGGCGCGTTGACGAACGCCGCGACCTTGTCGCGGGCGCCCTCGTACAGCGCCGTGGCCTCCTCGGCGAGCACGTGCACACCGCGGTGCACGTTGGCGTTGTGCCGCTCGTAGTACGCCGTGAGCGCCTCCAGCACCTGGCGCGGCTTCTGCGAGGTCGCCGCGTTGTCCAGGTAGACCAGCGGCTTCTCGTCGTGCAGCATCCGCTGGAGGACGGGGAAGTCCTTGCGGATCGCGTCGGTGTCGAGCAGGCCAGACAGGTTCGTCACTCGGAAGCGCCGCCCTTCACGTAGCTCTCGTAGCCCTCGTTCTCCAGCTTGTCCGCGAGCTCGGCGCCGCCGGACTCGACGATGCGGCCGGCCGCGAAGACGTGGACGTGGTCGGGCTTGATGTACCGCAGGATGCGGGTGTAGTGCGTGACCAGCAGGGTGCCGACCTCACCGGTGGAGCGGACCCGGTTGATGCCCTCGGAGACGACCCGCAGCGCGTCGACGTCGAGGCCCGAGTCGGTCTCGTCGAGGATCGCGATCTTCGGGCGGAGGAGCTCCAGCTGGAGGATCTCGTGGCGCTTCTTCTCACCGCCGGAGAAGCCCTCGTTGACGTTGCGCTCGGCGAAGGCCGGGTCCATCTGGAGCGCGGCCATGGCCTCCTTGACCTCCTTCACCCACAGGCGCAGCTTGGGGGCCTCGCCGCGGACGGCGGTGGCGGCGGTGCGCAGGAAGTTGGAGACCGAGACGCCGGGGACCTCGACCGGGTACTGCATGGCGAGGAAGACGCCCGCGCGGGCCCGCTCGTCGACGGACATGGCCAGCACGTCCTCGCCGTCCAGCAGCACCTCGCCACCGGTGACGGTGTACTTGGGGTGGCCGGCCAGCGAGTAGGCCAGGGTCGACTTGCCGGAGCCGTTCGGGCCCATGATCGCGTGGGTCTCGCCCTGCTTCACGGTGAGGTCGACGCCCTTGAGGATCTCGCGGGGGCCGTTCTCGGCCTCGACGGAGACGTGCAGGTCGCGGATTTCAAGCGTAGCCATGTGTACTCAGGACTCCTGGTTGACGGAGACGAGCACATCGTCCCCTTCGATCTTCACGGGGTAAACGGCGACGGGCCTGGTGGCGGGCAGCCCGGACGGCTTGCCGGTGCGCAGGTCGAAGCTGGAGCCGTGCAGCCAGCACTCGATCATGCAGTCCTCGACCTCGCCCTCGGAGAGGGAGACGTTCGCGTGCGAGCAGGTGTCGTTGATCGCGAACACCCCTCGTCGGTGCGGACGACGGAGACCGGCACACCGTTGAGTTCGACGCGCTTGGGAACGTCCTCGGCGAGGTCTCCCAGCGCGCAGGCGCGCAGGAAGCTCATGCCACGGTCGCTTCCAGCTCGGCCTCGATCTTCTCCATCAGGTGGTCCTGGATCTCGGCGACGCCGATCTGCTGGACCAGCTCGGCGAAGAAGCCGCGGACGACCAGGCGGCGGGCCTCGTCGGCCGGGATGCCGCGGGCCTGCAGGTAGAACAGCTGCTCGTCGTCGAAGCGGCCGGTCGCCGAGGCGTGGCCGGCGCCGACGATCTCGCCGGTCTCGATCTCCAGGTTCGGGATCGAGTCGACCCGGGCACCGTCGGTGAGCACCAGGTTGCGGTTGAGCTCGTAGGTGTCGGTGCCGACGGCCGCGGCGCGGATCAGCACGTCGCCGACCCAGACGGCGTGCGCGTCCTGGCCCTGCAGGGCGCCCTTGTAGACCACGTTGGAGCGGCAGTGCGGGGTGTCGTGGTCGATCACCAGGCGGTGCTCCAGGTGCTGGCCCGCGTCGGCGAAGTACAGGCCGAACAGTTCGGCCTCGCCGCCGGGCGCCGCGTAGTTCACCCGCGGGTGCAGGCGGACGACGTCGCCGCCGAAGGTGACCGCGACCGACTTGAGCGAGGCGTCCCGGCCGACCAGGGCGGTGTGCTGCGCGGTGTGCACCGCGTCGCGCTCCCAGTCCTGGACGGAGACGAAGGTCAGCTTGGCGCCGTCGCCGACCAGCAGCTCGACGTTGGCCGCGCGGGTGCCGGTGCCGGTGTGGTTGATCACCACGACCGCCTCGGCGAACGGCTTGACGTCGACGACCACGTGCGCGAAGCGCACGCCGCCCTCGCCGTGCACGTCGATCCGGACGGGCTCGGTGAGCACCGTCTCCTTGGGGACGGTCACCACCAGCGCCTCCTCGAAGGCGCTGAAGGCCTGGGCGGCGACCCGGTCGACCGGCTTGCCGGCCGTGCCCAGGCGGGCGTCGTCGCGGCCGACGGTCTCGGCGGTGACGCCCTCCGGCAGGGCCAGCTCCAGCTTGTCCTCGCCGCGCGCGCCCTCGGCCGCGGTGCCGTCGTGCAGCCCGCCGAGGCGGTGCAGCGGGGTGAACCGCCAGTCCTCCTCGCGGCCGGTGGGCACCGGGAAGTCGTTCACGTCGTACGAGGGCTTGACCGCGACGCGGGCGTCGATCGGCTGCTGGACGGCGGTGCGGCCGGTGCCGGGACCGGCCAGCTTCGCGCCTGCGCCGGCGGTGCCGACCTCGATCGAACCGGCGGTCGTGGCCCCGGTGTTGGTGTTGACCTCAGCCATGGCTGTCGTAGTGCTCTCTTCCTCAGGGTCTGGACGGTGGGTGCGGTGGCCGGGTGTCAGCCGACCGCGCCCTCCATCTGCAGCTCGATCAGCCGGTTCAGCTCCAGCGCGTACTCCATCGGCAGCTCGCGCGCGATCGGCTCGACGAAGCCGCGGACGATCATCGCCATGGCCTCCTGCTCGGTCATGCCGCGGCTCATCAGGTAGAAGAGCTGGTCCTCGCTGACCTTGGAGACGGTCGCCTCGTGGCCCATCGAGACGTCGTCCTCGCGGACGTCGACGTACGGGTAGGTGTCCGAGCGGGAGACGGTGTCCACCAGCAGCGCGTCGCAGAGCACGTTCGACTTGGCGCCGTGCGAGCCCTCGCCGATCTCGATCAGGCCGCGGTAGGAGGTGCGGCCGCCGCCGCGCGCCACCGACTTGGAGACGATGGACGAGGAGGTGTTCGGCGCCATGTGGACCATCTTCGCGCCGGCGTCCTGGTGCTGGCCCTCGCCGGCGAAGGCGATGGACAGGGTCTCGCCCTTGGCGTGCTCGCCCATCAGGTAGACGGCCGGGTACTTCATGGTGACCTTGGAGCCGATGTTGCCGTCGACCCACTCCATGGTCGCGCCCTCGTACGCCACGGCGCGCTTGGTCACCAGGTTGTAGACGTTGTTCGACCAGTTCTGGATGGTCGTGTAGCGGCAGCGGCCGCCCTTCTTGACGATGATCTCCACCACGGCGCTGTGCAGCGAGTCCGAGGAGTAGATCGGGGCGGTGCAGCCCTCGACGTAGTGGACGTAGGCGTCCTCGTCGACGATGATCAGCGTCCGCTCGAACTGGCCCATGTTCTCGGTGTTGATCCGGAAGTAGGCCTGCAGCGGGATGTCGACCCGCACGCCCTTCGGCACGTAGATGAACGAGCCGCCGGACCACACCGCGGTGTTCAGCGAGGCGAACTTGTTGTCACCGACCGGGATGACGGTGCCGAAGTACTCCTGGAAGAGCTCCGGGTGCTCCTTGAGCGCGGTGTCGGTGTCCAGGAAGATGACGCCCTGCTCCTCCAGGTCCTCGCGGATCTGGTGGTAGACGACCTCCGACTCGTACTGGGCGGCGACACCGGCGACCAGGCGCTGCTTCTCCGCCTCCGGGATGCCCAGCTTGTCGTACGTCGCCTTGATGTCGGCGGGCAGGTCCTCCCAGGACTCGGCCTGCTTCTCGGTGGAGCGGACGAAGTACTTGATGTTGTCGAAGTCGATGCCGGTGAGGTCCGAGCCCCAGGTCGGCATGGGCTTCTTGCCGAACAGCTTCAGGCCCTTGAGACGCAGGTTGAGCATCCACTCGGGTTCGCTCTTCTTCGCCGAGATGTCGCGCACGACCGCCTCGCTGAGGCCGCGCTTGGCAGCGCTGCCGGCCTCGTCGGAGTCGGCCCAGCCGTACTCGTAGGTGCCCAGGCCCTCGAGCTCCGGGTGTGCGATGTCAGTCATGCGAATTTCCTCCGCGCGGACGAGCCGTTTCGGTTGGGGACGTACCGGCAGTCGGCACGGCACCGGGCGTCCGCTGTGCTGCGGACGACGGTGCGGCACCGGATGCCGGCACATACGTGGTGCAGACCCCGTCGCCGTGGGCGATGGTGGCCAGCCTTTGCACATGGGTGCCGAGAAGCTGCGAGAAGACCTCGGTCTCCGCCTCGCAGAGCTGCGGGAACTGCTCGGCGATGTGCGCGACCGGGCAGTGGTGCTGGCAGAGCTGCGCTCCGGCCGGGGCCTTCGAACCGCCGGCGGACGGAACCCGCCGCACCGTCGCAGCGTACCCGTCGGCGCTGAGCGCCTCGGCGAGCGCCTCCGTCCGACCGTCGGCCTCGGCGAGCTCCAGGGTGTCGAGGTAGCGCTGCCCCTGCTTGGCGAAGCGGGCCCGGGCGAAGGCGGCGACCGCCTCCTCGCCCGCGGCGCCGCCGCCGACCGCCTCGGAGATCCAGCGCAGCGCGTCGGCGGCCAGCTGGTCGTACGCCTGGTAGAAGGCGTCGCGGCCGGACTCGGTGAGGGCGAAGACCTTGGCCGGGCGGCCGCGGCCGCGGCTGCCGTAGACCCGCTGCTCGCGCGACTCGACCAGGCCCGCGAGGGCCAGCGAGTCGAGGTGGCGGCGGACGGCGGCGGCGGTGAGGCCGAGCCGGCCGGACAGGTCGGCGGCTGAGGACGGCCCGTGGTCCAGGATCGACCGGGCGACCCGGTCCCTGGTGGCCCGGTGGCCGTCCAGCAGGACCTCGGCCGCCGTCGCGGGCACGGCACAGCCGGGGGCCGACTCGGCCACCCTGTCCTGTACGGAGTGCTCGCGCATGTTTTTCACAACACCATTGTTGCGTAATTCGTTCCGGAGGAACAAGCCGTGACCCAGGCCTCATCGATGACGTCAGTCACGCAGGTAAGCCTTACCTGACCTGCGGAAAGCGGGCAGCGGAGCCCGTGCGCGGCCCCCGGGCCGCCGCCTCTTACACTCGCCGGTATGCAGACTCCACCCGCCGTCGAGGTGACCGGGCTGGTCAAACGGTACGGCGACAAGACGGCCGTGGACGGCCTCGACCTGGCCATCAGCCCCGGCACCGTCACCGCCGTGCTCGGCCCCAACGGCGCCGGCAAGACCACCACCATCGAGACCTGCGAGGGCTACCGCCGCCCCGACGCCGGCACCGTCCGGGTGCTGGGCCTCGACCCGGTGGCCGACGCCGCCCGGCTGCGGCCGCGGATCGGCGTGATGCTCCAGTCGGGCGGCGTGTACCCGGGCTCCCGCGCCGTCGAGATCCTCCGCCACACCGCGAAGCTCTACGCCGACCCGCTGGACGTGCCCGCCCTCGTCGAGCGGCTCGGCCTGGACTCCTGCGGCCGCACCCCCTACCGCCGGCTCTCCGGCGGCCAGCAGCAGCGCCTCGCGCTGGCGATGGCCGTGGTCGGCCGCCCCGAGCTGGTCTTCCTCGACGAGCCCACCGCCGGCCTCGACCCGCAGGCCCGCCGCGCCACCTGGGAACTCGTCCGGGAGCTGCGGCAGGGCGGCGTGACCGTGGTCGTCACCACCCACCACATGGACGAGGCCGAACAGCTCGCCGACGAGGTCGCCATCGTCGACCGCGGCCGCGTCGTCGCCACCGGCACCCCCGCCGACCTCTGCCGCGCCGACGGCAGCCTGCGCTTCGACGGACCGCCCGGCCTCGACCTCGCCGCCCTGGCCGCCGTGCTGCCGGACGGCGCCACCGTCGCCGAGGCCGCCCCCGGCGCCTACCGGGTGGACGCCGCCGTCGACCCCCGGCTGCTCGCCTCCGTCACCGCCTGGTGCGCCGACGCCGGCGTGCTGCCCGAGAAGCTCGGGGTGCAGCGGCGCAGCCTGGAGGACGTCTTCCTGGAACTCACCGGACGGGAACTGCGCTCGTGACCGACTACACCCCCGGCCGGGCGCCGCCCCGGTCGGCCGGATGCTGCTGGCGCAGACCGCGCTGGAGACCCGGATGCTGCTGCGCAACGGCGAGCAGCTACTGCTCACCGTGATCATCCCCAGCGTGCTGCTGGTGCTGTTCAGCACGGTCGACGTGGTCGCCGTGGACGGCCCGGGCAAGCGGGTCGACTTCCTCGCCCCGGCCTGCTGGCGCTGGCGGTGATGTCGACCGCGTTCACCGGCCAGGCCATCGCCACCGGCTTCGAGCGCCGCTACGGCGTGCTCAAGCGGCTGGGCGCCACACCGCTGCCCCGCTGGGCGCTGCTGACCGCCAAGACCGGCTGCGTGCTGGTCACCGAGGCGCTGCAGGTGGCGCTGCTGTCGGTGATCGCCCTGGCGCTCGGCTGGTCGCCGCAGGGCAACCCGGCGGCCGTGGTGGGGCTGCTGGTGCTCGGCACCGCCGCGTTCTCCGGGCTGGGGCTGCTGATGGCCGGCACGCTGAAGGCGGAGGCCACGCTGGCCGCCGCCAACCTGGTGTTCATCCTGCTGCTGCTGGCCGGCGGGGTGGTCGTGCCGCTCGCGAAGTTCCCGTCGGCCGTCCGATCGGTGCTGGAGCTGCTGCCGATCAGCGCGCTCTCGGACGGGCTGCGCTCGGTGCTCCAGCACGGCGCCGGGGTGCCGTGGTCGGACCTTGGGGTGCTCGCCGTGTGGGCGGTGCTGGGCCTGGCGGCCGCCGCCCGCTGGTTCCGCTGGGAGTGACGGTGCGACACGTGCGCCCCGGGCCCTGCGGGTCCGGGGCGCGCGTGTCCGGCCGCCCTGCGGCGGGCCGGTGAGGCCGGGTCAGCCGGCCGGGGTGACCGGGTGTCCGAAGCCCTTGGCGCCGACGGCCTTGACGACGGCGGCGGCCGCGGCGGCGGAGCTGTCCACCCGCCAGTCCGTCAGCTGCGTGCTGCCGGGCCACTTCTTGCGCAGGTCGTACCAGACCAGGCCGATCAGTCCGTTGGTGCCGGCCGCGTTGGAGAACAGGTCGTTGATCTGGGCGACCTTCTGCGGGCTCTCCGCGACGCCGGTCTCGGCGATCAGCAGCGGCTTGGCGGTGAAGCCGCGCAGCGTCTTCAGGGTCGGCGCGAAGAGCGTCCGGAAGGCGGTGCCGTCCTGCGGGCCGTAGTAGCCGATCAGCCCGAGCCAGTCGACGTAGTCGTCGCCCGGGTAGTAGGGCTTGACCGGGGCGCCGGTGCCGCTGTCGGCGACGTGCGGGGTCCACATCCAGATCACGTTGGTGGCCTGCTGGTCGCGGAAGGCGTCGTGCAGGCGCTGCCAGGCCTTCACGTACTCGTCCGGGGTGGCCTTGCCGGGCCCCCAGGGCGCCCAGGCACCGTTCATCTCGGGGGCGAAGGCGATCACCACCGGGCCCTGGAAGCCGCGGACCTGCTGGGCGAACCGGGTCAGGTAGGCGTCCTCGCCGCCGGAGGCGATCCGCGACAGCGGCGTCTGGTCGGGCACCAGCGACAGCAGCGGCAGCACGCCCGACTTCCACAGGGCGGTGTTGCCCGCGGTGTCGAAGTCCTCGCCCCACTCCTGGTAGTACTCCCGCACGTCCGGGCGGTGGCCGGCCTTGGCCGCGAAGGCGTCGACCGGGCCGAGGTCGGCCGGGCCGCCCTCGGAGGCGACGCCGAGCATCCGGCCGGTGGGCGTGCGCAGCGCCGAGGCGTCGTACGGCGGCAGGACCGGCGCCGACGAGGAGGCCGCAGGGCCGGGGGCGCCCGCACCGTCGCCGGCGGACCCGCCGTCGGCGGTGGAGCAGGCGGTGGCGAGCAGCGGGACGGCGATGGCCAGCGCGGCCAGCCGACGGGCGGCGGGGCGGGCGAGGGGTCGTCTGATCACGGTGGAGCCGTTCTGGGAGTCTCTCAGCCGGCGGGGGCGAGGGGGCTGCGGGCATCCTATGGGGTGAACGTCGGCCGTCCGCCAGGCATGGATCGTAGGCAGGGAATCTCGATACGGTCACAAGGGAGCCCCATAACCGCCCAAACCGAACATTGACGCGGAATCAGGCACGTCGGGTGAACTAGCGTCCGTGTAACGCACCCCGCGCGGGTGCGGCTCACTTCGGGAAAGGCGCATGCGGTGGCCCCAGCGATACCGGCATCCGTGCCCACTCCGGTCGGGCCGGCCGGGCAGGTCACCGCCCCGCTCGAACAGGTCGTCGCCCCGATCGAGGGCGCCCCGGTCTTCGTCGACCAGTCGGGCACCCGCGGCCGCCGGCTGCGCGGCCTCGGCTGGCTGGTGGGCCTCGCCTCCACGATGCTGGCCGCGGCCATGACCGGCAGCCTCGTCGGACTCCAGTCGCACGCCCCGGCCATCAGCGTCCCGCCGCAGCCGTCCTCCACCATCCCGGTGCCGAGCGCCCACGCGAGCGTGCTCGGCACGGCCCCCTCGCTCTCCCCGTCGCCCAGCCCCGGCGGGTCCGCGAGCGGCTCCGCCCGCCCGTCCGGCAGCGCGCGCCCCAGCGGCTCGGCCCGGACGAGCACCAGCGCCCGCCCGGGCACCAGCCACAGCCCGACCGGCCACGTCAGCCCGCCCCCCACCCACAAGGCGACGACGGGCATCAAGACCACGCCGGCGACCGGTTCCTCCGTCCGGGCCACCCGCGCCGGCTACGACGACGAGAACGGCGGCGACAACCGCGAAGGCCAGGACGACCGGGCCGAGGGCAGCCGGGCGCCGGCGGCCGCCGTCCCCGCGAGCTGAGCCGCCGGCCGGCACCGGCCCGCCCACCGCCCCACCTCCCGCGCCCACCCGCCAGGCCCCCAGGAACAGCCCATGTCCCGCCACCAGCGCCCCCGAGAGTCGATCCGCCGACCCCGCAGGCTCGCCGCGCCACCGCTGCGCTTCTTCCTGCCGGTCACCCTGCTGGTCTGCCTGCTCGCCCTCATGGTGCTGCGCGGCATGGCCACCAACGAGGTCTTCCACGACGAGCGCACCGCCGTCTCGGTGGACAAGGGGACGGTGCCGCCGAACCTGCTAACCGGCGGGCCGATCATCGATGCGCGCGGGGCGAAGAACGACCACCCGGTCAGCTACTCCGTGCCCGACCACACGGTGGTGCTGAGCTTCGACGACGGCCCGGATCCGAAGTGGACCCCGCAGATCCTGGACCTGCTGAAGGCCCGCCACATCCACGCCAGCTTCTTCATCACCGGGTCGATGGCGGCCCGGAACCCCGCCCTGATCCGCCGGATCGTCGCCGACGGCCACGAGATCGGGCTGCACACCTTCACCCACCCCGACCTGGCCCTGCAGACCCAGACCCGGCTGGCCTGGGAGCTGGGGCAGACCCAGCTGGCGCTGGCCGGCGTCGCCGGCGTGCACAGCTCGCTGTTCCGGCCGCCGTACTCCTCGACCGCCGACGCCCTGGACGACTGGAACTGGCCGGTCACCAAGCAGATCGGCAAGCTCGGCTACCTCACCGCGTTCATCGACTCCGACACCGACGACTGGAAGCGGCCGGGCGTCGACGAGATCGTCAAGACCGCGATGCCGAAGGTGCCCGGCAAGGGCGAACTGGTGCTGCTGCACGACGCCGGTGGCGACCGTTCGCAGACCGTGGCGGCGCTCGGGAGGATCATCGACGAGCTCCAGGCGCAGAACTACCGCTTCACCAGCATCTCCGAGGCGCTGGGGGCGAGCAACGCGATGACCCCGGTGCACGGGTACCAGCTGTGGGCCGGCAAGGCGTTCATCTTCGGCACCCAGATCGCGGTCAACCTGCTGCCCTGGCTGGTCGACCTGCTGGCGTTCGTCGGTGTGCTGGTCTTCGCCCGCTTCGCGCTGATGCTGGTGCTGGCGTCCCGGCACGTCTGGCGGACGCGCCGCCCGGACTTCACCTGGGGGCCGGAGGTGACCCGGCCGGTCACGGTGCTGGTGCCGGCCTACAACGAGCAGGAGTGCATCGCCAACACCCTGAACTCGCTGGCCGCCAGTGAGCATCCGATCGAGGTCATCGTCATCGACGACGGGTCGAGCGACGACACGTCGAAGATCGTCGAGGAGATGGACCTGCCGTTCGTCCGGCTGATCCGGCAACCCAACGGCGGCAAGCCCTCGGCCCTCAACAACGGCATCCGCAACGCCTCGTACGACATCGTCGTGATGATGGACGGCGACACCGTCTTCGAGCCGTCCACGGTGCGCGAGCTCATCCAGCCCTTCGCCGACCCGGCGGTCGGCGCGGTGGCCGGCAACGCCAAGGTCGGCAACCGGGACACCCTGATCGGGGCCTGGCAGCACATCGAGTACGTGATGGGCTTCAACCTCGACCGCCGGATGTACGACACCCTCAACATCATGCCGACCATCCCCGGCGCGATCGGCGCCTTCCGGCGCGAGGCGCTGCTGCAGGTCGGCGGGATGAGCGAGGACACCCTCGCCGAGGACACCGACATCACCATGGCCATGCTCTGCGAGGGCTGGCGCGTGGTGTACGCGGAGAAGGCGCGCGCCTGGACGGAGGCGCCGGCCAGCATGCAGCAGCTGTGGTCGCAGCGCTACCGCTGGAGCTACGGCACCATGCAGGCGATGTGGAAGCACCGCCGCGCGGTGATCGCCCGCGGCCCGGCCGGCCGCTTCGGTCGGGTCGGCCTGCCGCTGGTCGTGCTGTTCGGCGTGGTGGCGCCGCTGCTCGCCCCACTGATCGACCTGTTCCTGCTGTACGGCATCTTCTTCGTCGACGCCCCGAAGACGATCACCGCCTGGGCGGCGGTGCTGCTCGTCCAGGGCGGCCTGGCCTGGTTCGCCTTCCGGCTGGACAAGGAGAAGCCGTGGCACCTCGTCACGCTCCCCATCCAGCAGGTCGTGTACCGGCAGTTGATGTACCTCGTCCTGCTCCAGTCGTCGATCACCGCCCTGACGGGCGGCCGGCTGCGCTGGCAGAAGCTCCGGCGCACCGGTGAGGTCGCCGTGCCGATCGTGGAGGCCTGACCGTGTCCGCTCCAGCCGACCGGGGCGACCGCCGCCCGATCCCCGACCGCCGGGGGCCGGGCCCGGACGAGACGCTCAAACTGCGGGTGCCCGCCGACCTGAAGGAGCTCGCCGACGCGGCGGACCGCGCCGCCGCGGACCGGGCGGCCGGTGCCCGGCGTGCGCCCGCGTCCGCCGCCGCGGCACCCGCACCCGCACCCGCACCCACCGCGGCACCTGCCACGGGCCGGGCGCCGGCGGCCGGCCGGACCCCGGCCGCGGGCCGGACGTCGACGCCGCGCCACGACGAGACGCTCAAGCTGCGGATGCCGTCCGACCTCGCCGAGCTCGCGAAGGCCTTCGACGCCCAGTACGCCTCGGGGTCGGTCGGCCCGGAGGCGGTCGTCGACGCGCCGGTGGTGGAGGAGCCCAAGCCCGTCCGCAAGGGCGGCCGCGACCGCTACCTGGACATGCTGCGCGCCCTCGCGCTCGGCCGCGTGGTGCTCTACCACAACTTCGGCTGGACCTGGCTGCCGCTGGTGTTCCCGTCGATGGGCGTGATGTTCGCGCTGGCCGGCTCGCTGATGGTCCGCTCGCTCAGCCGGCCGGCGATGAGCGTGATCCGCGGCCGGCTGCGGCGCCTGCTGCCGCCGATGTGGCTGTTCGGCGTGATCCTGATGTCCTTCGAGCTGCTGGACGGCTGGGGCCCGAACTCCGAGGGGCACCCGGGCTGGTGGTGGGGCAAGCTGGCGCTCTGGATCCTGCCGCTGTCCACCCCGCCCTTCGGCTCGAACCTGCACGGCTTCCACGGCCTGCTGGACACCAGCTGGGCCGAGCAGCTCGGCGTCCCGCTCTGGTACCTGCGCGCCTACCTCTGGTACGTGCTGCTGTCCCCGCTGATGCTGAAGGGCCTGCGCAAGCTGCCCTGGGTGACGCTGTTCACCCCGCTGGCGCTCTCGTTCGTCTTCAACTGCGGCCTCTTCGACCAGGAGGGGCGCATCTGGGAGACCGCGACGGACTTCACCACCTTCGGCTCCTGCTGGATCCTGGGCATGGCGCACTCGGAGGGCGTGCTGCGCCGGCTGCCGCAGTACCTGGCGCCCTCGCTGGCCCCGCTGATCATGGTGGGCGGCCTGTGGTACCTGATGAGCCGTCCGAACGACGATCCGACGGTCGCGAGCGACCTGGAGAGCATCCCGTTCGCGAACGCGGTCTGGTCGTTCGGCTTCGTCCTGCTGCTGCTCCACCTCAGCCCGTCCTGGGAGACCTGGCCGCGGCCGCTGGAACGCTGGAACGGCTTGATCAGCCTGCTCAACGCCCGGGCGGTCAGCGTCTACCTCTGGCACAACACCGCGCTGGTGCTGTCGATCCCGATCATCGACCAGCTGTGGAACGTGGACTTCCTCTTCAACCACGCCCAGTGGCTGCTGCGCAGCCACTGGTTCCCGCTGATGGTCGCGCTGCCGCTGATCGGCCTGCTGGTGCTGTCGTTCGGGTGGATGGAGGACGTCGCGGCCAAGCGCTCGCCTCGGCTGTTCCCCTATCCGCGCCGGGCGCGCGGCAGACGCCGGGCCGCCTGAGCGGCGCGGGGGCGTGCCCGGACCCTCCGCGAAGATCCGGATCCGGGCAACCTAGGATGAAGCGGTGCGTACCCCCTTCGCCTTGCTCGCCGACCGCTGGCACCCGACGGCCGCGACCGTCCGCCGGGCCGCGCTGGCCGCGCTCGTGATGAGCGTGGTCATCGTGGTCACCGGCGGCGCCGTCCGGCTCACCGCCTCCGGCCTCGGCTGCACCACCTGGCCGCGCTGCACCGGCGAGAGCCTGACCCCGACCCCGCAGATGGGCGTCCACGGTGTCATCGAGTTCACCAACCGGATGCTGACCTACGTGCTCTGCGCGGCGATCGGCTGGGCGATCCTGGCCGCGCGCTGCGCGCGGCCGTGGCGCCGCAGCCTGACCCGGCTCGGCTGGGCGCAGTTCTGGCTGGTGATGAGCAACGCCGTGATCGGCGGCATCACCGTGCTGACCGGCCTCAATCCGTACGTGGTGGCCGTGCACATGGTCGCCGCGATGGCCCTGGTCTGGGTCGCGGTGCTGAGCTGGGAGCGGTCCGCGGAGGGCGACGGGGCCCCCGAGCTCGCGGTGCCCGGGCCCCTGCACCGGCTCTCCTACCTGCTGGTGACGGTGATCGGCCTGCTGGTGCTGGCCGGCACCCTGGTCACCGGCGCCGGACACCACCCGGGCGCGCCCGGCGCCGACGGCAAACCGGTGTGGCGGATCCCGCTGGACTACGACCGGCTGGCGCAGGCCCACGCCGACCTGGCGTTCCTGTCGGTCGGCCTGGCGGTGGCGGCGGTCTTCGTGCTCGCCGCGGTCAAGGCCCCGCCGGCCGCCCGGGCCCGGGTCCGGGACCTGCTGGTGGTCCTGCTGCTGCAGGGCGTGCTGGGTTTCGTCCAGTACTTCACCGACGCCCCGGAGCTCATGGTCGGCCTGCACATGCTGGGCGCCACGCTCACCTGGGCGGCCGCGCTGCGGGTGCCGCTGGCGCTGCGGACCAGGGCGGACGCCCCGGCCGACCTGCCCTCCCCCGCGCTCGCCAACGCCTGAGGGCCGGCACCCGAGGCCCCGCGCTCGCCAACGCCTGAGGGCCGGCCCTCGCGGACCGGCCCTGCGGGTGCGGCGGCGTCAGATCTGGATGCCGGCCATCCGCTTCCACTCATACGGGCCCGTCCTGACCTTGAGGCCGAGCTCGCCCTCGAAGGAGTCGTGCAGCTTCAGGCCGGCCAGTTCGGCGGCCCGCTGCCCGACGGCGTACGTCGGGGCGACCTGGTCGCCCCAGGCGCCGTCCGCGCCGACCAGCACGATCCGGGTGGCGGTGCGGCCGACGTACTCGACGACGCCCTCCGCACTGCCGCCGTGCTGCGCGGCGAAGGCGTTGATGTGCTTGGCGATGCGCTTGGCCCGGCGCTCGACGCGGGCGTCCGGCGTGGCGGGGGTGGCGGTGTCTGCGCTGCTCATGCCCCGCATGCTACCGACCGGTACACGCGGTGGCGACGGGAGCGCCGTGTGCGGCGGGCCACATACCCTGGAGCGGTGACTTTCGAAGGCTGGTCCGCCGAGGCGCTCGAGTTCTACGAGCAGCTGGAGGCCGACAACTCCAAGACGTTCTGGGCGGCGCACAAGGAGCGGTACGAGGAGGTGGTGCGCCACCCGATGGCCGATCTGCTCGACGCCCTGGAGGACGAGTTCGGCCCGGGCAAGATCTTCCGCCCCTTCCGCGACGTCCGGTTCAGCGCCGACAAGACCCCGTACAAGACGCACATCGGCGCCTACCTGGAGGCCGGCGGCTACATCCAGCTCTCCGCCGACGGCCTGGCCTGCGGCAACGGCATGTACCAGCTCGCGTCCGACCAGCTGGCGCGCTACCGGGCGGCGGTCGCCGAGGACGTCACCGGCGCCGAACTGGAGCGGGTGATCGCCGCCGTCGAGAAGGCCGGCCCGTCCGTGGTCGGCCGCGACCCGCTGAAGTCCGCCCCGCGCGGCTACCCCCGGGACCACCCGAGGATCGGCCTGCTCCGCAACAAGGGCCTGATCGCCTGGCAGGAGTGGGAGCCCGCGGCCTGGCTGGGCACCCGGACGGCCCGGCAGCGGATCACCGCCTTCCTGCGCGACTCCCGGCCGCTCAAGGACTGGCTGGACGGACACGTCGGCCCGAGCGACCTCCTCGGCGCTGACCCCCGTCGGCGTCCGAGCGCCGTACCGGCCGTCGGCACCCTGGCCGGGCGGTACCGGCTCTGGTAGGACTGCCTGTCATGGGACCTGCCAGGCAGCAGCACGAGGACGCCCCGGACCGCGCCCGCTACGACGTGGTCGTGGTCGGCGGCGGACACAACGGCCTGGTCGCGGCCGCCTACCTGGCCGCGGCCGGGCGCAGCGTCCTGGTGCTGGAGCGGCTGGACCGCACCGGCGGCGCGGCGGTCTCCGCCGAGGCCTTCCCCGGCACGGGCGCGCGGCTCTCCCGGTACTCGTACCTGGTCAGCCTGCTGCCGCAGAAGATCGTCGCCGAGCTCGGGCTCCGGTTCGCCGTCCGGAGCCGCCGCATCTCCTCCTGGACGCCGGCCGAACGCGACGGCCGGGCGACCGGGCTGCTGGTGGACCGGGCGGACGCGGGCCGCACCGCCGCCTCCTTCCGGGCGCTCACCGGCTCCGACCGGGACCACGCCGCCTGGCAGGACTTCTACGCGATGACCGGGCGGGTCGCGACCCGGGTCTTCCCGTCGCTGACCGAACCGCTGCCGAGCCGGGCCGAGCTGCGCCGGCGGGTGGACGACCCGGCCGCCTGGGACGCCCTGTTCGAACGCCCGCTCGGCGAGACGGTGGAGCGCACCTTCACCGACGACCTCGTCCGCGGGGTGGTCCTCACCGACGCGCTGATCGGCACCTTCAGCCACGCCCACGACCCGTCGCTGCGGCAGAACCGCTGCTTCCTCTACCACGTGGTCGGCGGCGGCACCGGGGACTGGAACGTCCCCGTGGGCGGCATGGGCGCGCTGACCGACGCACTGGCCGACGCGGCCCGGGCGGGCGGCGCGACGATCCGCACCGGCTGCGAGGTCACCGCGATCGATCCCGGCGGCCCGCTCGCCGAGGTGGCGTACCGCACCGCGGACGGCTCCGAGCACCGGGTCGGTGCCGGGACGGTGCTGTGCAACGCCGCACCGCGGACGCTGGACCGGCTGCTCGGCCGAGCCGGGACCGGGCCGGCCCCGGTCGGCTCGCAGCTCAAGGTCAACATGCTGCTGCGGCGGCTGCCCCGACTGCGGGACACCGCGGTGGACCCCCGGGAGGCCTTCGCCGGGACGCTCCACCTCGCGGAGGGCTACCGGGAGCTGGAGACCGCCTACCGGCAGGCCGCCGCCGGACGGCTGCCGGAGCCGGCACCCTCGGAGATCTACTGCCACTCCCTGGCCGACCCGTCGATCCTGGGGCCGGAGCTGGCCGCGCGGGGCGCGCACACCCTGACCCTCTTCGGGCTGCACCAGCCCGCCGACCTGTTCGCCGCCGGCCTCGACCGCCGGGCCGCGCTGGACGCCGTACTGGCCCCGCTGCAGGACTGCCTGGCCGAGCCGCTCGCGGACTGCCTGGCCGTGGACGGCGAGGGCCGGCCCTGCGTCGAGGTGAAGACCCCGCTGGACCTGGAGCGGGACCTCGGGCTGCCGGGCGGCAACATCTTCCACCGCGACCTGGCGTTCCCGTACGCCGACGAGGAGGGCACGGCCGGCCGCTGGGGTGTCGCCACCGGCCATCCGCGGGTGCTGCTCTGCGGCGCCGGTGCGGTGCGCGGCGGCGGGGTGAGCGGCATCCCGGGCCACAACGCGGCGATGGCCGTCCTCGGGCGGTAGACGAGCCCCCGGCCCGGCGACGCGCCCGGGCGGCCGGGCCTGGGGCGGGGCCCGCCCCCGGCCGCGGTCAGCGCACCGGCACCGCCTGCGGGCCGGCCTGCGACGCCCGGCCGGCGGGTGCCCCGTTCGCGGCACCCAGCGCGGTGCCCCGGGTCTCCTCGGCCCAGAGCACGCAGACCAGCAGTCCGACGGCGGTGACGCCGGCCGCGACGAGCATGGTCGGGCCGGTGCCGAGCCCGGTCAGCGAGAGCGGCAGCAGGTAGGTGCCCACGGCCGCGCCGACCCGGCTGACCGAGGTGGCTACGCCCACGGCGGTGGCCCGGACCTCGGTCGGGAAAAGCTCGTTCGGATACGTCCAGTCCAGCACGTTGGGGCCGCCGCACAGGAAGGCGTACGCGGACAGCGCGGCCACCGCCACGAGCGCGGGCGCCGACGGCCAGAGGCCGAGCAGCACCAGGGGGCGATCATCAGCGCGAAGGACCAGACGATGGTGGGACGGCGTCCGACGGTGTCGATCAGCCGCAGCGCCGGGTAGCAGCCGATCAGGAAGACCAGGCTGACCAGCCCCGTGCCGAGGGTGTCCAGGACGGTGCCGCCGGGCATGCCGAACGACCCGAGGATCTGCGGGCCGAAGGTCAGCATCGCGAACAGCGGGCCCACCTGGCAGAAGAAGAACAGGCCGCAGAAGAGCGTGCGGCGGCGGTACGGCGGCGTCCACAGCAGCCGGAGACCGCCGGGCCCGCCGGCCCCGGCCGGGTCGGGCATCAGCTCGCGGCCGTCCACCCGCACCCCGAGGTGCTTCTCCACCACGGCGACGGCCTCGCCGACCCGGCCGTGCGCGGCGAGCCAGCGCGGCGACTCCGGCGAGCCCCGCCGGATCACCAGGAAGACGGCGCACAGCAGGGTCGAGCTCGCCAGCATCCAGCGCCAGCTGCCCGGCCCGACGAACTGCAGGAAGGCGAAGCCCACCAGGTAGGCCAGCACCGAGCCGGCGTACCAGGCGACGATCTGCTTGCCCAGCAGGCGGCCGCGGTCGCGGGCCGGCAGCCACTCGGCCAGCAGCGAGGTCGCGATCGGGTAGTCGGCGGCGACGGCCAGGCCGAGCACGAAGCGCAGCAGGGCGATCGCCCACACGCCGTCGACCCAGAAGGACAGCACCGAGCAGACCATCATCACGAGGAGGTCGGCGGTGTACATCACCTCCCGGCCGATCCGGTCGGTCAGCACGCCGAAGAGCGCGCCGCCGACGAACATGCCGAGCAGTGCGGCGGCGCCGATCAGGCTGACGTCGGCGGTGTCGAGGCCCAGGTCGGGGCGCATCCCGATCAGGGCGACGCCGACGATGCTGAGGATGTAGCCGTCCAGCAGCGGCCCGCCCGAGCAGGCCAGGGCGAGCCTTCGGTGGAAGGCGGTGTACGGGGCGTTGTCGATGGTGCGGGACATGGTGTCGGGTCCTCCGGAGCGCGCGGCGGGTACTCCCGTACGGCCGTGCGCCGGGGTTGACGGCGGGGTCCGGGCCGCTCCGCGGGGGCGGGCGGCCCGGCCGCCCGGCGGCACCGGGCGACCGTCCGCGGCTGCCCCGCCCCGCGCGGAACCTGCGGGGGCAAAGGTCCCCGCGTCGCGGGACCAACGTCCCGTTCCGGACATGCCGGACACGACGAGGCCCCGGGGCGGATGCCCCGGGGCCTCGGATGTCGAAGGGTCGTCCTACTTCACGAACGGGTCCACCGCGATGACCACGAACAGCAGCGTCAGATAGGTGATCGACCAGTGGAAGAGCCGCATCTCCTTCAGCTTGGCACCGACCAGCCCGGCCTTGGCGCGGGCGTGCAGGCCGTGCGCCTCCTTCAGCCAGAACCCGCCGAGCAGCACGGCGGAGACCGGGTACAGCCAGCTGGTGTGCGCCAGCGGCCACAGGGCCAGCGAGACGGCGACCATCACCCAGGAGTAGGCGACGATCTGCCGGGCGACGGCGAGGTTGCCCCGGATGACCGGCAGCATCGGCACGCCCGCCTTGGCGTAGTCGTCGCGGACCTTCATCGACAGCGGCCAGTAGTGCGGCGGCGTCCAGAAGAAGATCACCAGGAAGAGCACCAGCGCCGACCAGGACAGCGAGTTCGTCACCGCGGCCCAGCCGACGAAGACCGGCATGCAGCCCGCGATGCCGCCCCAGACGATGTTCTGGGCGGTGCGGCGCTTGAGGCCCAGGGTGTAGACGAACACGTAGAACAGGAGGGCGGTCAGCGCGAGCCCCGCGGCGAGCGCGTTGACCAGCAGGCCGAGCCAGAGGGTCGAGCCGATCGCCAGCGCGATGCCGAAGACCAGCGCCTCGCGCGGCGAGACCATGCCGGTGACGAGCGGGCGGCGCTCGGTGCGCGACATCACCGCGTCGATGTCGCGGTCGATGTACATGTTGAGCGCGTTGGCGCCGCCGGCCGACAGGTAGCCGCCGATGACCACCCACAGCACCAGGAGCGGGTCCGGGACCCCGCGCTGCGCCAGGAACATCACCGGGACGGTGGTGATCAGCAGCAGCTCGATGATCCGCGGCTTGGTCAGTGCGACGAATGCCCCGACACGGGCCCCGAACGGCCGGTGCGCAGGCGTCGCCCCGACCGCCCCTGCGGGGCGGGATTCGACGGCGGTCACGAACACCCCAACTCACGATGAACTTCCACAGGCGTCCCCTGGGCCCATGGGCTCCGGTGCGTCCGCTCTGCGCGTACCACGCCACCTTAGACGCTCCATATGTCCCGCCCGGCCTCGGGGTGCCACGGCGAGCCGGAGCCGCACACCGGCGGGTGAATCGCCGCAGATCGGGCCGGATCGGGCCGGTGCTCCCCCGTCTTGCCCTTCGGACGGGCGAACGCCTGCCGAACGCGTGAGGGTAGGACAGGGGACCGGGCCCCTCCTTCGGGAATGCCGATACCGCCACCCCGGTTGTCCCGGCACGCAGGGTGAGGGTCCCGGCGAGCGGTAGGCTCGCACAGAGAAGCGGGATCAACCCTCCGTGACCGGCACCAACGAGACGTCAGGCCCACAGCGACGTGGCCGACCCGGTCCCCTTCACGGGGTCACTCTTCACCACCATGGAAGGAGCCCTGAGACAGGGTGAGCACCACGCCGACGAACGCATTCGAATGGACCGAACTGGACCAGCGGACCGTCGACACGGCCCGGGTCCTGGCGATGGACGCAGTGCAGAAGGTGGGCAACGGCCACCCCGGCACCGCGATGTCGCTGGCCCCCGCTGCGTACGTGATCTTCCAGCGCTTCCTGCGCCACGACCCCACCGACCCGGCCTGGGTCGGCCGTGACCGCTTCGTGCTGTCCCCCGGACACACCTCGCTGACGCTCTACACCCAGCTGTACCTGTCCGGCTACGGGCTGTCGCTGGACGACCTGAAGGCCTTCCGGGTCGCCGGCAGCCGCACCCCCGGGCACCCCGAGCACGGGCACACGGCCGGTGTGGAGACCACCACCGGCCCGCTGGGCCAGGGCATCGGCAACGCGGTGGGCATGGCGATGGCCGCCCGGTACGAGCGCGGCCTGTTCGACCCGGAGGCCCCGGCCGGCGAGTCGCCGTTCGACCACACCGTCTGGGCGATCGTCTCCGACGGCGACCTGGAGGAGGGCATCTCCGCCGAGGCGTCCTCGCTGGCCGGCCACCAGAAGCTGGGCAACCTGGTCGCGCTGTACGACGACAACCACATCTCCATCGAGGGCGACACCGAGACGGCCTTCTCCGAGGACGTCCTGGCCCGCTACGAGGCGTACGGCTGGCACGTCCAGCGGATCACGCCCAAGGCCGACGGCGACATCGACGTGCACGCGCTGGCCACCGCGCTGGAGGCGGCCAAGGCCGAGACCTCGCGCCCGTCGATGATCGCGATGCGGACGATCATCGCCTGGCCGGCCCCGAACGCCCAGGACACCGCCAAGGCGCACGGCTCCGCGCTGGGCGACGCCGAGATCGCCGCCACCAAGAAGGTGCTCGGCTTCTCCCCGGAGAAGACCTTCGAGGTCTCCGAGGCCGTCGTCGACCACGCCCGCGAGGTCGTGCACCGCGGCAAGGCCGCCCGCTCCGAGTGGGAGAAGGGCTACCACGCCTGGCGCGCCGCCAACCCGGAGCGCGCCGCCGAGTTCGACCGGATCCAGATCGGCGAACTCCCCGACGGCTGGGAGAAGGCCCTCCCGGTCTTCCCCGCCGGCAAGGACGTCGCCACCCGCAAGGCCTCCGGCGACACGCTCAAGGCGATCGGCAAGCTGATCCCGGAACTGTGGGGCGGCTCGGCGGACCTCGCCGAGTCCAACCTCACCACCATCGACGAGGAGTCGTCCTTCCTCCCCGAGGGCAACGCGCTGAAGACCGCGTCGCCCTACGGCCGGACGATCCACTTCGGCATCCGCGAGCACGCCATGGGCTCGATCATGAACGGCATCGCGCTGCACGGCCGCACCCGCATCTACGGCGGCACCTTCCTGGTGTTCTCCGACTACATGCGCCCGGCCGTCCGCCTCGCCGCGCTGATGAAGCTCCCGGTCACCTACGTGTGGACGCACGACTCCATCGGTCTCGGCGAGGACGGCCCGACCCACCAGCCGGTCGAGCACCTGGCCGCGCTGCGCGCCATCCCCGGCCTCTCGGTCGTCCGCCCCGGCGACGCCAACGAGACCGCCGTCGTCTGGCGCACCATCATGGAGCGCCAGACCAGCCACCCCGGCCCGGTCGGCCTCGCGCTGACCCGCCAGGGCGTGCCCACCTTCGACCGCGAGGTGTTCCACTCCGCCGAGGGCGCCGCCAAGGGCGGCTACGTCCTCGCCGAGGCGGCCGGCGCCTCGCCGAAGGTCATCCTCATCGGCACCGGCTCCGAGGTGCAGCTCGCCGTCCAGGCCCGCGAGGCCCTGGAGGCCGACGGCATCCCGACCCGGGTCGTGTCGATGCCCTCGATCGAGTGGTTCAACGAGCAGGACCAGGCGTACCGCGACAGCGTGCTGCCGCCGAACGTCCGGGCCCGGGTCTCCGTGGAGGCCGGCATCGCCCAGGGCTGGCGCGAACTGGTCGGCGACGCCGGCCGGATCATCAGCCTGGACCACTTCGGCGCCTCCGCCGACTACAAGGTGCTCTACCAGGAGTTCGGCATCACCGCCGACGCCGTGGCCAACGCCGCCCGCGCCTCGCTGCGCACCGTCGAAGCCGTCTCCCGCTAGACCCCACGGGGCCGGGTATCCGACCGCACATCGGGTACCCGGCCCGTCTGACGACCCCACAGCAGACGTACGAAGAACAGAGGGATGAAGCACCATGACTGACGCTCTGAAGCGCCTCAGCGACGAAGGCGTGGCGATCTGGCTGGACGACCTCAGCCGTGACCGGCTCAACACCGGCAACCTGGCCGAGCTGGTGCAGGAGAAGCACGTCGTCGGTGTCACCACCAACCCGACCATCTTCCAGAAGGCCATCGGCGGCGGCAGCGCCGCCTACGACGGCCAGCTCACCGACCTCGCCGTCCGCAAGGTCACCGTGGACGAGGCCGTGCGCATGATCACCACCTCGGACGTGCGCGACGCCGCCGACGTGCTGCGCCCCGTCTACGACGCCTCCAACGGCCGCGACGGCCGGGTCTCCATCGAGGTCGACCCCCGCCTGGCCCACGAGACCGCCGCCACGATCGCCGAGGCCAAGCAGCTGTGGTGGCTGGTCGACCGCCCGAACGTGCTCATCAAGATCCCCGCCACCAAGGCCGGCCTGCCCGCCATCACCGAGGTCATCGCCAAGGGCATCAGCGTCAACGTCACGCTGATCTTCTCCCTGGAGCGCTACCGGGGCGTCATGGACGCCTTCCTGACCGGCCTGGAGAAGGCCAAGGCCGCCGGCCTCGACCTCTCCCAGATCGAGTCCGTCGCCTCGTTCTTCGTCTCCCGCGTGGACACCGAGATCGACAAGCGCCTCGACAAGATCGGCGGCGACGCCAAGGAGCTGCGCTCCAAGTCCGGCGTGGCCAACGCCCGCCTCGCCTACCAGGCCTACGAGGACGTCTTCTCCTCCGACCGCTGGAAGGCCCTGGAGGCCGCCGGCGCCAAGGCGCAGCGCCCGCTCTGGGCGTCCACCGGCGTCAAGGACCCGAACCTCCCCGACACCCTCTACGTGACCGAGCTGGTCGCCCCCGGCACGGTCAACACCATGCCCGAGGGCACCCTCGACGCCACCGACGACCACGGCGTCATCACCGGCGACTCGATCACCGGCAACTACGCCGACGCCCAGGCCGTCATGGACGCCGTCGCCGCGGCGGGCGTCGACTACGACGACGTCGTCCAGGTCCTGGAGGACGAGGGCGTCGAGAAGTTCGCGGTCTCCTGGAAGGAACTCCTGGACACCGTCTCGGCCTCGCTCGCCTCCCACGGCGCCAACTGACACCCCTGCTCACTACCCAGCGCACGGAGAGCGGAGCCAACACCAGTGAGCAACACCCCTGCTTTTCCCGATGACGAGGGTGCCGAGGTCGGGCAGGGCGATCCCCTGACGATCTCGAACCCGCTGCGCGATCCGGCCGACCGCCGGCTGCCGAGGATCGCCGGGCCGTCCGGCCTGGTGATCTTCGGCGTGACCGGCGACCTGTCGCGCAAGAAGCTGATGCCGGCCATCTACGACCTCGCCAACCGCGGACTGCTGCCGCCGGGCTTCTCGCTCGTCGGCTTCGCCCGCCGCGAGTGGGAGGACGAGGACTTCGCCCGCGAGGTGCACGACGCGGTCAAGGAGCACGCGCGGACGCCGTTCCGCGAGGAGGTCTGGCAGCAGCTGGCCAAGGGCATGCGGTTCGTCCAGGGCGACTTCGGCGACGACGAGGCCTTCGACACCCTGCGCAAGACCATCGAGGAGCTCGACCAGGCCCAGGGCACCGGCGGCAACTTCGCCTTCTACCTGTCGGTGCCGCCGAAGTTCTTCCCCACCGTCGTCCAGCAGCTCAAGAAGCACGGGCTGACCGACCCGCCCAAGGGTTCCTGGCGCCGCGCGGTGATCGAGAAGCCCTTCGGCCACGACCTGGAGAGCGCCCAGGAGCTGAACCGGATCGTCCACGAGGTCTTCCCCCGGGACGAGGTCTTCCGGATCGACCACTACCTGGGCAAGGAGACCGTCCAGAACATCCTGGCGCTCCGCTTCGCCAACCAGATGTTCGAGCCGATCTGGAACCGGTCGTACGTCGACCACGTGCAGATCACGATGGCCGAGGACATCGGCATCGGCGGCCGGGCCGGCTACTACGACGGCATCGGCTCGGCCCGCGACGTCATCCAGAACCACCTGCTCCAGCTGATGGCGCTCACCGCCATCGAGGAGCCCGCGTCCTTCCACCCCAAGGCCTTGGTCGCCGAGAAGCTCAAGGTGCTCAGCGCCGTCAAGCTCCCCGGCGACCTCGGCAAGCACACCGTCCGCGGCCAGTACGCGGGCGGCTGGCAGGGCGGCGAGGAGGTGCCCGGCTACCTGGACGAGGACGGCATCGACCCCTCCTCCAAGACCGACACCTACGCGGCGATCAAGCTGGAGATCAACAACCGGCGCTGGGCCGGGGTGCCGTTCTACCTGCGCACCGGCAAGCGCCTCGGCCGCCGGGTCACCGAGATCGCGGTGGTCTTCCAGCGCGCCCCGTACCTGCCGTTCGACTCCTACGCCACCGAGGAGCTGGGGCAGAACGCCCTGGTCATCCGGGTGCAGCCGGACGAGGGCGTCACGGTGCGGTTCGGCTCCAAGGTGCCCGGCACCGCGCTGGAGGTCCGGGACGTCACGATGGACTTCGCCTACGGCGAGTCCTTCACCGAGTCCAGCCCGGAGGCGTACGAGCGGCTCATCCTCGACGTGCTGCTCGGCGACGCCAACCTCTTCCCGCGCCACCAGGAGGTCGAGCAGTCCTGGCGGATCCTCGACCCGATCGAGAAGTACTGGGACAGCCACGGCAAGCCCGCCCAGTACCCGGCGGGCACCTGGGGGCCCGACGAGGCGGACGAGATGCTCGCACGAGACGGCAGGAGCTGGCGCCGGCCATGAAGATCGACCTCACGGACACCACGTCCGGCAAGATCAACGCCGCCCTGATGGACGCCCGCCGGGCCTCCGGCGCCGGCGCCGCGGGCATGGTGCTCACCCTCGTCATCGTGACGGACGAGGGCAGCGCCTACGACGCGCTGCGGGCGGCCAACGACGCCTCCCGCGAGCACCCGTCCCGCACCCTGGCCGTCATCAAGCGGGCCGGACGCTCGCCCCGCGCCCGCGCCGAGGCCCGCCTCGACGCCGAGCTGCTGGTCGGGTCCGACGCCGGCTCCGGCGAGACCGTCGTGCTGCGCATGCACGGCGAGCTCGCCGCGCACGCCCAGTCGGTCGTCCTGCCGCTGCTGCTGCCGGACGCCCCGGTCGTGGTCTGGTGGCCGGAGAACGCCCCGAAGGACCCGGCCAAGGACCCGCTCGGTGCGCTCGCCCAGCGCCGCATCACCGACGCGGTCACCGCCGAGTCCCCGGTGGACCAGCTCGCCCAGCGGGCCGCCACCTACACCCCGGGCGACACCGACCTCGCCTGGACCAGGATCACCGGCTGGCGCTCCATGCTGGCCGCCGCCCTGGACCAGCGGCCCACCGACATCGCCGGCGCGGTGGTCGAGGGCGAGTCGTACAACCCCAGCGTCGAGCTGCTCGGCCTGTGGCTGCACAACCGGCTCGGCGTGCCGGTCGAGCGGGTCGTCACCGGCGGCCCCGGCATCACCGCCGTCCGGATGCGCACCAGCGACGGCGAGATCGTGCTGTTCCGCCCGGACGGCCTGATGGGCACGCTCTGCATGCCCGGCGCGCCGGACCGGATCGTGGCGCTCAAGCGCCGCGAGACCGCGGAGCTGATCGCCGAGGAACTGCGCCGGCTCGACCCGGACGACATCTACGCCACCGCCGTCCGCACGCCGATCGACCGGCTCAAGCAGCGGACGGCCGGGGACGCCGACGAGCAGGCCCCGGCGGCCTCCTCCGAGGCCGTCCCCGCCGAGGTCGCGCCGCCGGCCCGGGTCACCGCCGCCGTGCCCGCCGACGACGGTGCCCCCGCCGGGGCGACCGCCAAGAAGGCCGCCCCGCGCAAGCGGAGCGGCTCGTGACGGCAGCCTCCCCGCAGCTGGTGGTCCACCGGGACAAGGAGCTGATGGCCCGGGCCACCGCGGCCCGGCTGATCACCCGGATCGTGGACGCCCAGTCCGCCCGCGGCACCGCCTCGGTGGTGCTCACCGGCGGCCGCAACGGCAACGCCCTGCTCGCCGCGATCGCCGCCTCCCCGGCGCGCGACGCGGTGGACTGGGCCCGCCTGGACCTGTGGTGGGGCGACGAGCGCTTCGTCGCCGCGGACGACCCGGACCGCAACGCCGTGCAGGCCCGCGAGGAACTGCTCGGCCGCGTCCCGCTGGACCCCGCCCGGGTGCACGAGATGCCGGCCTCCGACGGCGTCGACGGCTCCGACGTGGAGGCCGCCGCGGCCCGGTACGCCGAGGAGCTGGCCAAGGCCGCCGCGCCGGGCTCCGGCATCGGCGTCCCGGCCTTCGACGTGCTGCTGCTCGGCGTCGGCCCGGACACCCATGTCGCCTCGCTCTTCCCCGAGCACCCGGGGGTGCGCGAGGACGAGCTGACCGTGGTCGGCGTGCGCGGCGCACCCAAGCCGCCGCCCACCCGGGTCTCGCTGACCCTCCCGGCGATCCGGGCGGCCCGCGAGGTCTGGCTGCTCGCCGCCGGCGAGGACAAGGCCGGCGCCGTGGCGCTGGCCCTCAGCGGCCCCGGCGAGATCCAGGCGCCCGCCTCCGGCGCGTACGGCACCGACCGGACGCTCTGGCTGCTCGACGAGTCGGCGGCCGCCGAGCTGCCGGCGCGGAGCCGGCCCGGCACACGCTGAGCCGACCGGCCCCGACGGCCCCGTCCCGCACCGCGGGGCGGGGCCGTCGTCCGTCCGCCGTCACATCCCGGCTGTGCGGAACGTCAGAACGGATGAGGACTGCCGAACGGGAGAGAGCGGGCGATGGACGGACATGCGTGGCTGGCGGACCGCTTCGAGGAGCACCGGCCGCACCTGCGGTCGGTGGCGTACCGGATGCTCGGCTCGCTGAGCGAGTCCGAGGACGCCGTCCAGGAGGCCTGGCTGCGGCTCAGCCGCTCGGACGCCGCCGGGATCGACAACCTGGGCGGCTGGCTGACCACGGTGGTCTCCCGGGTCTGTCTGGACACCCTGCGCTCGCGGGCCGCCCGCCGCGAGGATCCCTGGGACGTGCACGTGCCGGACCCGGTGGTCACCGGCGCGGACACCGCCGACCCGGAGCAGCAGGCCCTGCTCGCCGACTCGGTCGGGCTGGCCCTGCTGGTGGTGCTGGAGACGCTGGCCCCGGCCGAGCGGCTGGCCTTCGTGCTGCACGACATGTTCGCGGTGCCCTACGAGGAGATCGCCCCGATCGTGGACCGCTCCCCCGCCGCGGCCCGCCAGCTGGCCAGCCGGGCCCGGCGCCGGGTGCAGGGCGGCGCGCCCGTCCCGGACGGCGACCCCGTCCGCCAGCGGGAGATCGTGGACGCCTTCCTGGCCGCGGCCCGCGGCGGCGACTTCGAGGGTCTGCTCGCGCTCCTCGACCCCGACGTGGTGCTCCGGGTCGACCTCGGCACACCGTCCGGCGGCGGGTTCCCCCTCCCGGCCGGCGCGTCCCGCGCGGTGCACGGCGCCGCCGCGGTGGCCGGCCGGGCGCTCACCTTCTCCCGGCTCGCGCCCTTCGCCCGCCCGGCCATGGTGAACGGCGCCCCCGGCGCGGTCACCGCCCCCGAGGGGCGCCCGGTGGCGGTCATGGGCTTCACCGTCAGCGGCGGCCGCATCGTCCGGCTCGACCTGCTGGCCGATCCCGAGCGGCTCGCCCGGCTCGACCTGGCCTTCCTGGACGACTGACGGCCGACAACCCAGAGCGCCCCGAACGCGCGAAGGGCGCCGCGGAGGTGGTCCTCCGCGGCGCCCTTCGGCGCACCGTGCTCAGATCTCGCCGCGCAGCTTGGCCAGCGCCTCGGCCAGGATCGCCTCGCCGTCGGCGTCGGTACGGCGCTCGCGGACGTAGGCGAGGTGGGTCTTGTAGGGCTCGTTGCGGGCGGGGGCAGGCGGGTTGAGCTCGTCCTGCCCGGCGGGGAACCCGCAGCGCGGGCAGTCCCAGGTCTCCGGGACGGCCGCCTCGGCCGCGAAGCTGGGACGCGTCTCGTGCTTGTTCGCGCACCAGAAGGAGATGCGGGTCCGGGGAGCGGACTCGCCGCGCTCCGCCTCGCCCATCGGGCCTGCGCCGACTCTGCTTCCTCGGATGGCATTGCCACTTGCCACGGTCTGACTCCCTGCGTGCTGGTGCCGACCGGCCGCGACTGTGCGGACGGTGGCGAAGTCGTCCTAGTGTAAGCGGCGGTTAAGCATCTGCCACCACCGCCTCCGCAAGGGCTGGGGACGGAGGGTTACTTGTACTTGAGCAGCAGGCTGAGCACCACGATGCAGGCGAACCAGGCGAGACCGACCACGATGGTGATCCGGTCCAGGTTGCGCTCGGCCACCGCCGAACCGCCGCCGGTCGACATCGCGCCACCGCCGAACATGTCGGACAGGCCGCCGCCCTTCCCCTTGTGCAGCAGCACCAGGAGGATCATCAGCAGGCTGAAGATGATCAGGGCAATCGAGAACCCGATAACCACGGCGGGACCAACTCTCTCGTATCTTCGACGAAGGGGCCGGGCCGCATGGAAGCGGTCCGGCCCCAAAGCCTACGTTGCTGCAGTGGCGTTAGCCTACTGCCTGCTCGCGGTAGCGCACGATCTTGACGAACTCGTCGGCGTCCAGGGAGGCTCCGCCGATCAGGCCGCCGTCCACGTCCGGCTTGGCCATCAGGCCGGCCGCGCTGGAGGACTTCACCGAACCGCCGTACAGGATGCGGACCTTGCCGGCCAGCTCGCCGTCGTACAGCTCCGCCAGGCGGGCGCGGATGGCACCGCAGACCTCCTGGGCGTCCTCGGGGGTCGCCACCTCGCCGGTGCCGATCGCCCACACCGGCTCGTACGCGACGACGACCGTCTCCGCATCCGAGGCCGGGACGCCGTCGAGGGCGCCGTCCAGCTGCGCGAGGGTGTACTCGACGTGGGTGCCGGCCTTGCGGATGTCCAGCGGCTCGCCGATGCACAGGATCGGGGTGATCCCGCTCCGGTAGGCGGCCTTGACCTTGGCGTTGACGATCTCCTCGTTCTCGCCGTGGTACTGGCGGCGCTCCGAGTGACCGATCACCGCGAAGGTGCACTTCAGCTTCGACAGCATCGGGCCGGAGACCTCGCCGGTGTAGGCACCGGAGTCGTGCTGCGAGATGTCCTGCGAGCCGTACTTGATCTTCAGCTTGTCGCCGTCGACCAGGGTCTGCACCGAGCGGAGGTCGGTGAAGGGGACGAGGACGGCGACCTCGACGGCCTCGTAGTCCTTGTCGGCCAGCGTGAAGGCCAGCTTCTGGGTGTGCTGGATGGCCTCGAGGTGGTTGAGGTTCATCTTCCAGTTGCCCGCCATCAGCGGGAGGCGCTCAGTCATCTTCCTCAGCCTTCCAGGGCGGCGAGACCGGGAAGGGTCTTGCCCTCCAGGTATTCGAGGCTCGCGCCTCCGCCGGTCGAGATGTGCCCGAACTCCGTCTCGTCGAAGCCCAGGATGCGGACGGCCGCGGCGGAGTCGCCGCCGCCGACCACGGTGAACGCGTCGCTCGCCAGCAGCGCCGCGGCGACCGCCTTGGTGCCCTCGGCGAACGCCGGGTGCTCGAAGACGCCGACCGGGCCGTTCCAGAAGACCGTCGCCGCGTCGGCGATCTTCGACGCGAAGAGCGCCTGGGTCTTCGGGCCGATGTCCAGGCCCTCCTTGTCGGCGGGGATGCTGTCCGCGTCGACGATCTCGAAGTCCTCGACCGGGGCCTTGGTCTTCAGGTCGGGGAAGGAGCCGGAGATCGCGACGTCGACCGGGATGACGAACTCGACGCCGTTCTCCTCGCCGCGCTTGAGGTACTCCAGCACGGTGGGGATCTGGTCCTTCTGCAGCAGCGAGATGCCCACCTCGTGGCCCTGGGCCGCGAGGAAGGTGTACGCCATGCCGCCGCCGATGAGGATGCGGTCGGCCTTGCCGAGCAGGTTGTCGATCACGCCGACCTTGTCGGAGACCTTCGAACCGCCGAGGACCACCACGTACGGGCGGGCCACCTCGTCGGTCAGGCGCTTGAGCACGCCCACCTCGGCGGCGATCAGGTCGCCGACCGCGTGCGGCAGGCGGGCCGGCAGGTCGTACACCGAGGCGTGCTTGCGGTGCACCGCACCGAAGCCGTCGCCCACGTACAGGTCCGCGAGGGCTGCGAGCTCGTCGGCGAAGGCACCGCGCTCGGCGTCGTCCTTGGCGGTCTCACCCGCGTTGAAGCGCAGGTTCTCGAGCAGCGTGACCTCGCCGTCGGCCAGGGCGGCGACGGTGGCCTTCGCGCTCTCGCCCACGGTGTCGGTGGCGAAGGCCACCGGGACGCCGAGGATCTCACCGAGGCGGACGGCCACCGGCGCGAGGGAGAACTGCGGGTCGGGCTCGCCCTTCGGGCGGCCCAGGTGCGAGGCGACGACCACCTTGGCGCCGGCCTGCACCAGCTTGGCGATGGTCGGGGCGACGGCGCGGATCCGGCCGTCGTCGGTGATGGTGCCGCCGGACAGCGGAACGTTCAGGTCGGCGCGGACGAACACCCGCTGGCCCGCGACCTGGAGGTCTTCGATCGTCTTCACGGTCTTCGGTCTCCCGGAGAGAAGAGGTGGTGCACGGCGGCGGCACTGCGGCGGGCCACCGGAACACGGAGAGTGAGGGTGTGGTACGCGAAGCGAGGGCCCGGACGGCCTGTGGCCTTCCGGGCCCTGCTCCTCACATCACGTCAGCTCCCGCTGAGGTCAGAGCTGGCCACCGACGAGCGTGGTCAGGTTGACGAGGCGGTTCGAGTAGCCCCACTCGTTGTCGTACCAGCCGAAGACCTTGACCTGGTTGCCCTGGGCCATCGTCATCAGCGAGTCGAAGATCGTGGAGAACGGCGAGTTCACGATGTCGGAGGAGACGATCGGGTCCTCGGTGTACTCCAGGATGCCCTTGAGGTCGCCCTCGGACGCCTTCTGGAAGGCCGCGTTGACCTCCTCGACGGTGACCTCGCGCTCCAGGGTCACGACCAGGTCGGTGATCGAGCCGGTCGGGACGGGGACGCGCAGCGAGGTGCCGTCCAGCTTGCCCTTGAGCTCGGGCAGGACCAGGGCGGTCGCCTTGGCGGCACCGGTCGAGGTCGGGATGATGTTCAGCGACGCGGCACGGGCGCGGCGCAGGTCCTTGTGCGGGAAGTCCAGGGTGACCTGGTCGTTGGTGAACGCGTGGACCGTGGTCATCAGGCCCTTGACGATGCCGAAGTTCTCGTTCAGCACCTTCGCCAGCGGCGCCACGCAGTTGGTGGTGCAGGAGGCGTTGGAGATGACCGTGTGCTTCGCGGCGTCGTACTTGTCGTCGTTGACGCCCATCACGATGGTGACGTCCTCGTCGGTGGCGGGCGCCGAGATGATGACCTTCTTGGCACCGGCCGTGACGTGCTTCTTGGCCTGGTCGGCCTTGGTGAAGATACCGGTGGACTCGATCACGATGTCCACGCCCAGCTCGCCCCAGGGGAGGTTGGCCGGGTCGCGCTCGGCGATGACCTTGAAGGTCTTGCCGTCCACGGTGATGCTGTCGGCGGTGTGCGACACCTCGGCCTGGAGGGTGCCCAGGATCGAGTCGTACTTGAGCAGGTGCGCCAGGGTCTTGGTGTCGGTCAGGTCGTTGACACCGACGATCTCGATGTCCGCGCCCTGGGCCCGAACCGCACGGAAGAAGTTGCGGCCGATGCGGCCGAATCCGTTGATGCCTACCCGGATCGTCACGAACCGATCTCCTTGTTAGGTACGCCGGACTTATGCCGACGGGGTGGAAATGGGATGTCCCCGACCACCCATGACCCTACCTCCCTGGGGCGGGCGGGGGCACATCGCCTCTCCGCGAGCCCTCCGCACCGGCAGCACGAAGGGCGCCCGGCACCGTGCGGTGCCGGACGCCCTCCGGTGCGGCGCCCGCTAGTTCATCGCCATCTCGTCGGTGAGGTTGGCCTCCGTGCTGGGCAGGCCCAGCTCGGCGGCGCGCTTGTCGGCCATCGCCAGCAGCCGGCGGATCCGGCCGGCCACCGCGTCCTTGGTGAGCGGCGGGTCGGCGAGCGCCCCGAGCTCCTCCAGCGAGGCCTGCTTGTGCTGCATCCGCAGCTGGCCGGCGGCGGCCAGGTGCTCGGGCACCTCGTCGCCGAGGATCTCCAGCGCGCGCTGCACCCGCGCGCCCGCCGCGACCGCCGCGCGCGCCGAGCGGCGCAGGTTGGCGTCGTCGAAGTTGGCCAGCCGGTTGGCGGTGGCCCGGACCTCGCGCCGCATCCGGCGCTCCTCCCAGGCGAGCACCGACTCGTGCGCGCCGAGCCGGGTGAGCAGGGCACCGATCGCGTCGCCGTCCCGGATCACCACCCGGTCCACCCCGCGGACCTCGCGGGCCTTCGCCGGGATGCCGAGCCGGCGGGCCGCGCCGACCAGCGCGAGTGCGGCCTCCGAACCGGGGCAGGTGATCTCCAGCGAGGAGGACCGGCCGGGCTCGGTCAGCGAGCCGTGCGCCAGGAAGGCGCCGCGCCAGGCCGCCTCGGCGTCGCAGGTCGCGCCCGAGACGACCGCCGGGGGCAGCCCGCGGATCGGGCGTCCGCGGCCGTCCACCAGGCCGGTCTGCCGGGCCAGCAGGTCGCCGTCCTTCACCACCCGGACCACGTACCGGCTGCCGCGGCGCAGTCCGCCGGGGGCCATCACGACCAGGTCCGAGGAGTGCCCGAAGATTTCCAGCAGGTCCTTGCGCAGGCGCCGGGCCGCGATACCGGTGTCCAGCTCCGCCTCGATCACGATGCGGCCGCTCACGATGTGCAGGCCGCCCGCGAACCGCAGGATCGCGGAGACCTCCGCCTTGCGGCAGCAGGCACGGGTGACCGGGAGCCGGGAGATTTCGTCCTTCACCGCTGGGGTCATCGCCATGCGCCGATCCTTCCATGCGTCCGGAAAATCCGGTCGTACGCCGCCGCCAAGAGCTCCGGGTCGTGTCGCGGAGTCCCGTCCGAACGGGCCACCGAACCGAGCACCAGGGCGGCGCCCATCCGCTCGGCCGCCTTCTCCAGGCCGGTGAGGTCGGCGACGCCGAAGGCGCCGCCGGTCACGGCCCGTTCATCCACCAGGATCGCATCCACGGCCAGGTCGGGGGCGTGGTCGGCGAGGACGTCCAGGTGGCGCTGCGGGGTGAAGCCCTCGGTCTCGCCGGGCTGCGGGGCAAGATTGAGGGTGAGCAGCCGGCGCGCGCGGGTCGCGGTGAGCGCCTTGGCGAGCTCGGGCACCAGCAGGTGCGGCAGCACACTGGTGAACCAGGAGCCCGGGCCCAGCACCACCCAGTCCGCCTCCAGGACGGCCTCGACGGCCTCGGGGACGGCCGGGGCTCCTCGGGCAGCAGCCGGATCGACTGCACGGTGCCGGGCGTGACCGCGACGCTGGCCTGGCCGCGGACGGCGGTCAGCTCGTGCGGGCGGGCCGGGTCGTGGCCGCGGACCTCGGCCTCGATGTCCAGCGGGACGGCCGACATGGGCAGCACCCGGCCCTGGACGTTGAGCAGCCGGCCGACCCAGTTCAGGGCCTCCACCGGGTCGCCGAGCTTCTCCCAGAGGGCGACGATCAGCAGGTTGCCGACGGCGTGCCCGCCGAGTTCGCCGTCGCCGGTGAACCGCTGCTGAAGCACCTCGGACCACGTCCGGCCCCACTCGTCGTCGCCGCACAGCGCGGCCAGCGCCTTGCGCAGGTCCCCCGGTGGCAGCACGCCCAGCTCGGTGCGGAGCCGGCCGCTGGAGCCGCCGTCGTCGGCCACGGTGACGACGGCGGTCAGCTCGTTGGTGAGCCGGCGCAGGGCGGAGAGCGAGGCCGACAGGCCCTGCCCGCCGCCCAGCGCGGTGATCCGGGGGCGCCGGGCCGCGGTTTGCTGCCGGCCGACCCGCCGGACGGGGCTCGCTCGCCAGATCTCTGCTGCAACTGCCGTGCTGGCGAGTATCCCGTCACACCGACCCCACGTTCCTGTCTCGTGCTGGTATGCGCGGCGGACGGGGTTTGGCACTGTCGGCCCGGTCAGGCCCGGCGGGTCACTCCCTGCCCATGTCGCGGTGGACCAGCACCGTTTCGACGCCGTCCGCGATCAGACGTCTTGTCAGCCGCTCCGACATGGCCACGCTCCGGTGCTTGCCACCGGTGCAGCCTACGGCAAGAGTCATGTAGCGCTTGCCCTCCCGGCGATACCCTTCGGTCACGATCCGCAGTAGCTCGGCGTAACCGTCCAGGAACTCCTGGGCACCGGGCTGCTTGAAGACGTAGCCCGCCACGTCCGGATCCGTCCCGGTACGGGCCCGCAGCTCCGGGACCCAGTGCGGGTTGGGCAGGAAGCGGCAGTCCACCACGAGGTCGGCGTCGACCGGCAGGCCGTACTTGAAGCCGAACGACATTACGGTGGCCCGCAGCTCGGGCTCGTCGTGGTCGGCGAACTGGGCGTCGAGCTTGGCCCGCAGCTGGTGGACGTTGAGGTTCGAGGTGTCGATCACCAGGTCGGCCTCGCCGCGCAGGTCGCGCAGCAGCTCGCGCTCCTGGACGATGCCGTCCACGATCCGGCCGTCGCCCTGCAGCGGGTGCGGGCGGCGGACGGACTCGAACCGGCGGACCAGCGCCTCGTCGGAGGACTCCAGGAAGACCACCCGGAGCCGGACGCCGCGCTTCTCCAGCTCCTCCAGCGAGGTCAGCAGGTCGTCGAAGAAGCTGCGGCCGCGCACGTCGACCACCGCGCCGATCCGGGGCACCGAGCCCTGGGACCGGGCGCCGAGGTCCACCATGGTCAGGATGAGGGCGGGCGGCAGGTTGTCCACCACGAACCAGCCCAGGTCCTCCAGGCACTTGGCGGCGGTACTCCGCCCGGCGCCGGACATGCCGGAGATGATCACCAACTCGGGGGTGTTCTCTCCAGCCTCCGGCCGGGTGGTACCCCCAGGGTCGGACACGGTCACTTGGCTTCCCCGCTCTCGGTGGTTCGCTTCAGAAGGACGCGCCAGGGGCCACCGGACTTCCCGGGGCCGCCCGGCCGGGCGGCACAGGGGCGCCGGCGCGGACGGGCGCCGTCGACCGTCATGGCGTCTCCTGGGGTACGTCGGGCCCGGCCGGCCCGGCACTGTCGTCAATGATCTCGCCGGTCGCGGTGTTCACCGCTGGTGCGGCAGGTGTCCGGGAGGCCAACGCCGCGGCAACAGTCTCCGCGGTCCGGCGGCCGATCCCCGGGACCTCGCACAGTTCGTCCACGGTCGCGGCGCGGAGCCGCTTGAGCGAGCCGAAGTGCTTGAGCAGCGCCTGGCGGCGAGTCTCGCCGAGTCCGGGCACCGAGTCCAGCTCTCCCGTGGTGAGTCGCCTGGAGCGCTTGGTGCGCTGGTAGGTGATGGCGAAGCGGTGCGCCTCGTCGCGGACCCGCTGCAGCAGGTACAGGCCCTCGCTGGAGCGCGGCAGGACCACCGGGTCGTCCTCGCCGGGCAGCCAGACCTCCTCCAGGCGCTTGGCGAGGCCGCAGAGCGCGACGTCGTCGATGCCGAGTTCGTCGAGTGCCCGGCGCGCGGCGGCGACCTGGGGCTGCCCGCCGTCGACCACCAGCAGCTGCGGCGGGTAGGCGAAGCGGCGCGGGCGGCCGGTCTCGGGATCGATCGGGCCGGCGGCCTCCGGGGAGTCCGCGGTGTCCGGGCCTGCCGGGGCGTCCGCGGTGTCCCGGGCGTCCGGGGCGGCGTCCGGGGCGGCGTCCGGTCCGGCGGCGCCGTCGGCCGGGCCGCCGTCCTCCGGGACGGCCCACTCGCCGGTCTGCTCGCGCTCCTGGAGGTAGCGGCGGAACCGGCGGCTGATCACCTCGTGCATGGAGCGGACGTCGTCCTGGCCCGCGAATCCCTTGATGGCGAACCGCCGGTACTCGCTCTTGCGGGCGAGGCCGTCCTCGAAGACCACCATCGAGGCCACCACGTCCTCGCCCTGGAGGTGCGAGATGTCGAAGCACTCGATGCGCAGCGGCACGGAGTCGAGGTCGAGGGCGTCGGCGATCTCCTGGAGGGCGCGGCTGCGGGTGGTGAGGTCGGCGGCCCGCTTGGTCTTGTGCAGCGCCAGCGCCTGCTGGGCGTTGCGCTGCACGGTGGCCATCAGGTCCTTCTTGTCGCCGCGCTGCGGCACCCGGAGGTCGACCTGGGCGCCGCGCAGGCCGGTCAGCCACTCCCGCAGCGGCCCGGGCGGCTGGGGCAGCTCGGGGACGAGCACCTCGCGCGGGACGGACTCGTTGCCCGAGCCGTACAGCTGCTGGAGGGCGTGCTCGACCAGGCCGGAGGTGTCGACGTCCTCGACCCGGTCGGTCACCCAGCCGCGCTGGCCTCGGACCCGGCCGCCACGGACGTGGAAGATCTGGACGGCGGCTTCCAACTCGTCCTCGGCGAGGGCGAGCAGGTCGGCGTCGGTGCCGTCGGCGAGGACGACCGCGTTCTTCTCCATGGCGCGCTTGAGGGCGCCGATGTCGTCGCGCAGCCGGGCGGCCTTCTCGTACTCCATGTCGGCGGCGGCCTGCTGCATCTGCTGCTCCAGCCGGCGCAGGTGGCCGCCCGTCCGGCCGGCCATGAAGTCGCAGAACTCCTCGGCGAGTTCGCGGTGCTCCTCGGCGGAGACCTTCTCGACGCAGGGGGCCGCGCACTTGCCGATGTAGCCGAGCAGGCAGGGCCGGCCGACCTGGCGGGCGCGCTTGAAGACGCCGTTGGAGCATGTCCGCACCGGGAACACCCGCAGCAGCAGGTCGACCGTCTCGCGGATCGCCCAGGCGTGGCCGTAGGGGCCGAAGTAGCGCACGCCCTTCTTGTGCGAGCCGCGCATCACCTGGACGCGCGGGTACTCCTCGTTGAGGGTGACCGCGAGCTCCGGGTAGCTCTTGTCGTCGCGGTACTTGACGTTGAACCGCGGGTCGTACTCCTTGATCCAGGAGTACTCCAGCTGGAGCGCCTCGACCTCGGTGGAGACCACCGTCCACTCCACCGAGGCGGCGGTGGTCACCATCGTGGCCGTCCGCGGGTGGAGGCCGGCGATGTCCTGGAAGTACGAGGAGAGCCGTGGGCGCAGGCTCTTGGCCTTGCCGACGTAGATGACCCGCCCGTGCGCGTCGCGGAACCGGTAGACCCCGGGTGAGAGCGGGATCGCACCGGGCGCCGGACGGTAGGTGGACGGGTCTGCCATGCCCCTACCGTACCGACTGCCGGTGACCGTCCGTGGCCGGTTTCAGCTGCTGGGCGGCAGGTGGTTCAGACCGGGGTGACCTGGACCTTGCCGTCGGCGACGACCACCTTGTACTCGGGCAGCGGGGTGGGTGCCGGTCCGCCCTCGACGGCGCCGTCGGTGATCGAGAAGCGGCTGCCGTGGCAGGGGCAGTCGATCTGCTTGTCCTTGACCTGGTCGACGATGCAGCCGGCGTGCGTGCAGCGGGCGCTGAACGCCTTGTACTGGCCGGCGGTGGGCTGGGTGACGACGATCTTCTGGTCGCGGTAGACCTTGCCGCCGCCCACCGGGACGTCGGCGGCCGCGCCGAGGTCGACGGGGCCGGCCGCGGTGGCGCCGCCCTGGGCCGTACCGGTCGAGCCGGTGCCCGAGCCGGAGGAGGACGAGGAGCAGCCGGCGACCGCGACGGTGCCCCCTGCGGCGAGCACCGCGGCGGCCCCGCAGAGCAGCGTGCGGCGGGAGGCGACGGCGGTCTGCGGGCTGTCGGGCGCTGCCGGGGAGCCCGCCTCGGTGACGGGCGCGGACACGGTCTCGGACATGGGCGACGGCTCCTCGGGCGCGGTGGACGGGCGAACCGGCCGCAGTCTACGCCCCGTTGATGAGCCGCCCGCCCCGGCCGGGGCCGGGGCGGGCGGGCGCCCGCAGGTCGCCCGCGGGGGTCGCTACTTCTTGGCCGCGGCCCGCTTGCGGGGGTGGCGGTGCTGCCGGCCGCCTTGGCGGTGCCGCTCCGGGCCCCGCCCTTGCGGGCCGCGGGCACCGCGGCGTCGGCCGCGTCCGAGACGCCGCCGAGGATGTCGCGCAGGAACTTGCCGGTGTGGCTGGACGTCTCCTGGGCGATCTCCTCCGGGGTGCCCTCGGCGACGACCATGCCGCCGCCGCTGCCGCCCTCCGGGCCCATGTCGACGATCCAGTCGGCGGTCTTGATGACGTCGAGGTTGTGCTCGATGACGATCACGGTGTTGCCCTTGTCGACCAGGCCCTCCAGCACCCGGATCAGCTTCGAGATGTCCTCGAAGTGCAGGCCGGTGGTGGGCTCGTCGAGCACGTAGACGGTGCGGCCGGTGGAGCGCTTCTGGAGCTCGGAGGAGAGCTTGACGCGCTGGGCCTCGCCGCCGGAGAGCGTGGTGGCGGGCTGGCCGAGCCGGACGTAGCCGAGGCCGACCTCCTTGAGGGTGCGCAGGTGGCGGGCGATCGCCGGGACGGCCTCGAAGAAGTCCAGGCCCTCCTCGATCGGCATGTCCAGCACCTCGGCGATGGACTTGCCCTTGTAGTGGACCTCCAGCGTCTCCCGGTTGTAGCGGGCGCCGTGGCAGACCTCGCACGGGACGTAGACGTCCGGCAGGAAGTTCATCTCGATCTTGATGGTGCCGTCGCCGGAGCAGTTCTCGCAGCGGCCGCCCTTGACATTGAAGGAGAAGCGGCCCGGCAGGTAGCCGCGGACCTTCGCCTCCTGGGTCTCCGCGAAGAGCTTGCGCACGTGGTCGAAGACGCCGGTGTAGGTGGCCGGGTTGGAGCGCGGGGTGCGGCCGATCGGCGACTGGTCGACGTGCACCACCTTGTCCACCAGGTCGGTGCCGGTGATCCGGGTGTGCCGGCCGGGGACGCTGCGGGCGCCGTTCAGCTCGCGGGCCAGGTGGGTGTAGAGGATGTCGTTGACCAGCGTCGACTTGCCGGAGCCGGAGACGCCGGTGACGGCGGTGAAGGTGCCGAGCGGGAAGCCGACCGTGACGTCCTGCAGGTTGTGCTCGCGGGCGCCGTGCACTGTCAGCTGGCGCTTCTTGTCACGCGGCCGGCGGACGGCCGGGGTGGGGATGGCGCGCTTGCCGGAGAGGTACTGGCCGGTCAGCGACTCGTCGTTGGCCAGCAGCTCCTTGAGCGAGCCGGAGTGGACGACCTTGCCGCCGTGCTCGCCGGCCCCGGGGCCGATGTCGACGATCCAGTCGGCAGTCTTGATGGTGTCCTCGTCGTGCTCGACGACGATCAGGGTGTTGCCGATGTCGCGCAGCCGCACCAGGGTCTCGATCAGCCGGTGGTTGTCGCGCTGGTGCAGGCCGATGGAGGGCTCGTCGAGGACGTACAGCACGCCGACCAGGCCGGAGCCGATCTGGGTGGCGAGGCGGATGCGCTGGGCCTCGCCACCGGAGAGGGTGCCGGCCGCCCGGTTGAGCGAGAGGTAGTCGAGGCCGACGTCGACCAGGAACCGCAGCCGCTCGTTGACCTCCTTGAGGACCCGCTCGGCGATCTTCTTGTCGCGGGCGGTGAGCTTCATCGCGCCGAGGAACTCGGCGCAGTCGCTGATCGACATCCCGGAGACGTCGGCGATCGACTTGTCCTGGATGGTGACGGCGAGCACCACCGGCTTGAGCCGGGTGCCGTGGCAGGCCGGGCAGGGCACCTCGCGCATGTACCCCTCGAAGCGCTCGCGGCTGGAGTCGCTCTCGGACTCCGAGTGCCGGCGCTGCACGAACGGGACGGCGCCCTCGAAGGAGGTGGTGTACGAGCGCTCGCGGCCGTACCGGTTGCGGTACTTCACCTCGACCTGGGTCTTGTGGCCGTACAGCAGCGCCTTGCGGGCCCGGGCCGGCAGGCCGGCCCACGGCAGGTCGGTGCGGAAGCCGAGCTCGCCGGCCAGCGCGTCGATCAGGCGCTGGAAGTACTCCTTGGTGTGGCCCTGGGACCACGGGTGGATGGCGCCCTCCTCCAGCGACTTCTCCTCGTCGGGGATGACCAGCTCCGGGTCCACCTCCATCCGGTTGCCGAGGCCGGAGCAGTCCGGGCAGGCGCCGAACGGCGAGTTGAAGGAGAAGGAGCGGGGCTCCAGCTCCTCGAAGGAGACGTCGTCGTACGGGCAGTACAGGTGCTCGGAGAACATCCGCTCGCGCTCGGGGTCGTCCGCCGGCAGGTCGACGAACTCCAGCACGACCATGCCGCCGGACAGCTTGAGCGCCGTCTCCACCGAGTCGGTGAGGCGGCGCTTGGCGCTCCTTGACGGTGAGGCGGTCGATGACCACCTCGATGGTGTGCTTCTCCTGCTTCTTGAGCGTGGGCGGCTCGGTCAGCTGGACGGTCGCGCCGTCCACCCGGGCGCGCGCGTAGCCCTTGGACTGGAGGTCGGCGAAGAGGTCGACGAACTCGCCCTTGCGCTCCCGGACCACCGGGCTCAGCACCTGGAAGCGGGTGCCCTCGGCGAGCTCCAGCACGCGGTCCACGATGGCCTGCGGGGACTGCCGGGCGATCGGGCGGGCGCAGTGCGGACAGTGCGGCTTGCCGATCCGGGCGAAGAGCAGCCGGAGGTAGTCGTAGACCTCGGTGATGGTGCCGACCGTGGAGCGCGGGTTGCGGCTGGTGGACTTCTGGTCGATCGAGACGGCCGGGGAGAGGCCCTCGATGAAGTCCACGTCGGGCTTGTCCATCTGCCCGAGGAACTGCCGGGCGTACGAGGACAGCGACTCGACGTACCGCCGCTGACCCTCGGCGAAGATCGTGTCGAAGGCCAGCGAGGACTTGCCGGACCCGGAGAGGCCGGTGAAGACGATGAGGGAGTCACGGGGCAGGTCGAGCGAGACGTTCTTGAGGTTGTGCTCGCGAGCACCGCGGACGATCAGGCGGTCGGCCACTGCTTCTGGCGCCTTTCTCCGGGGAGGTGGGGCTTCGTGTGGCCCCAAGGGGACCAACGAGCGAGATGGGCGTTTTCTTCCGGCTTCGGACCGCCAGCCTATAGCTCAGGCGTTCGAATATCGAGCTTGTCCACCGGAGACCACCCGAACGAGTGATGGGCGCCCGGCGGCTTGATCATCCGTGCGATGAAACCGCAGTTCGGCGCCGTTCCGCGGGGGTAGCGTCCTCCTGACAACGACCGGCGGCCCCCGCGGGCAACGCCGCTCGCCGCCGGCACCGGACGGGCAGCGGCACCCGCCGTCCGCCGCGTCCCTCGCACCGACCGCACCGACCGCACCGACCGCACCACCGGAGGCCGCCATGACCGACCCCCAGGCCCTCGCCCACCGGGCTGCCGAGACCGCCGCCGGCGACCTGAAGGCCGTCGCCGACTCCACCGCCCACCTGCTGCGCACGGTCGCCGGGCTCGACCCCGCGGACGTCACCGGGCCGTCCGCACTGCCCGGCTGGAGCCGCGGCCACGTCCTCGCCCACCTGGCCCGCAACGCCGACTCCCTGGTCAACCTGATGGAGACCGCGCGGACGGGCGTCGACATCCCCCAGTACCCGAGCCCGGAGGCCCGCGAGCACGGCATCCGCGAGGGCGCCGGGCGGCCCCTCGACGTCCAGCTCGCCGACCTGCGGGCGACCGCCGAGCGGTTCGCCGCCTGCGCCGCGACGCTGCCGGACGAGGCCTGGACGGCCACCCTGCACCACCGCACCGGCTACACCTTCCCGGCCCACCAGGTGCCGTGGAAGCGGCTGATGGAGGTCGAGTACCACCACGTCGACCTGGACTCCGGCTACACCCCCGCGCACTGGCCCGAGCCGTTCGCCTCCGCCGAGGTGGCCCGGATCGCCGGGCTGCTGTCCGGCTCCGAGGGGCTGCCGCCGCTGCTCCTGGTCGCCGAGGACACCGGCGCCCGCACCGCGACCGGCCGGGCCGGCGGCCCACCGGAGCTGACCGTCGAGGGCCCCGTCCGGGCGCTGGCCGCCTGGCTGGCGGGCCGCTCGGACGGCGACGGCCTGCAGGTCCACCGGGACGGCGGGCTCGTCCCGGACGCCCGCCGGGCCCTGCCGGAGCTTCCTCCCCTGCACTGAACAGGCGATGATGCCGGTGACGGCCTTTCAGCCGCCGACGCGCCATGACGAGCGAGGAGCTGTGCGATGACGTACCACGGAGCGGTCAAGGTCGGCGGACCACCGGACACCCGCGAACTCGCCCACCTGATCGTCACCAAGGTGGCGGTCGGCCCGTACGACAACAACGCGTACCTGCTGCGCTGCCGGGCCACCGACGAGCAGCTGCTGATCGACGCGGCGGCCGACGGCCCCACCCTGCTGGAGACGGTCGGCGACCGGCTGGCCACGGTGGTCACCACCCACCGGCACCACGACCACTGGGCGGCGCTGGCCGACGTGGTGGCGGCCACCGGTGCCCGGACGGCGGCCGGCCGGATCGACGCCGAAGGCATCGACGTCCCGACCGAGCTGCTGCTGGACGACGGCGACGTGCTGCGGGTCGGCCAGGTCGAGCTCACCGTGCGCCACCTGGTCGGGCACACCCCCGGGGCGATCGTGCTGACCTACGACGACCCGCAGGGCCACCCCCACGTGTTCACCGGCGACTGCCTCTTCCCCGGCGGCATCGGCAACACCTGGAAGGACCCGGAGGCCTTCGCGAGCCTGTTCCGCGACGTCAACGAGAAGATCTTCGACGTGCTGCCGGACGAGTCCTGGGTCTACCCCGGCCACGGCAACGACACCACCCTCGGCGCGGAGCGCCCGCACCTCGCCGAATGGCGCGAGCGCGGCTGGTAGCCCGGAGCGGCGCGGCCCCGGAAACGGCGGGGCCCCCGGGCCGGACGGGCAGCGTCCGTGCTCGGGGGCCCCTGGAGCCGGGGTGGTCAGATCACGCGGATCCGCTCGGCCTGCGGGCCCTTCTGGCCCTGCGTGACGTCGAACTCGACACGCTGGCCCTCCTGGAGCTCACGGAAGCCCTGGCCGTCGATGTTGGAGTAGTGGGCGAAGACGTCGGGGCCGCCGCCCTCCTGCTCGATGAAGCCGAACCCCTTCTCGGCGTTGAACCACTTCACGGTGCCCTGAGTCATGCTTTTTCCCTGTCGCACTAGGTGCCGGACTCGCTCTGTGCGGGCCCGTGCGGAGGTGATCGCCATGGTGCGGAGACAGCGAAAAGCCCGCGGCACATCACCGCGGGCGAAGACTCGGAACCACGACTGCTGATCACCACGCTACTCCGCCTCCGGGTCAACCGCAGGAGGACGCGCGGCACGCGGCACGTCGTGGGGCCCGTTCGCGCCGAACCGGACCGGCCCCGGCCCGCTCGCGGAGCGGGCCGGGGCCGGGACCGGCCGGTCAGGCGTCGATCTTCGCGGGCTCCTCGCCCTCGGCCGCCTGCCGGCGGGACGCGATCAGGCTGGTCGCGGTGGTCACGGCCAGCACCGCGACGATGAAGCCCAGCGAGAGCGGGATGCCGATCTCCGGCACGTGCACGCCGCTCTCGTGCAGCGCGTGCAGCACCAGCTTCACGCCGATGAACCCGAGGATCACGGAGAGGCCGTACGAGAGGTGGACCAGCTTCTTCAGCAGGCCGCCGATCAGGAAGTACAGCTGGCGCAGGCCCATCAGGGCGAAGGCGTTGGCGGTGAAGACGATGTAGGCGTCCTGGGTGAGGCCGAAGATCGCCGGGATCGAGTCCAGCGCGAACAGCACGTCGGTGGTGCCGATGGCGATCATCACGATCAGCATCGGGGTCATCAGCCGGCGGCCGTTCTCCCGGACGAAGAGCTTGGTCCCGTGGTAGACGTCGGTCGACGGAACGCGCCGCTCGACCGCCTTGAGCAGACGGTTCTCCTCGAACTCCTCGTCCTCCTCACCGGCGAGGGCGTCCTTCACCAGCTTCCACGCCGTCCAGATCAGGAAGGCGCCGAAGAAGTAGAAGACCCAGGAGAAGTTGTTGATCAGGGCGGCGCCGCCGGCGATGAAGACCGCGCGCAGCACCAGCGCGATGATCACGCCGACCATCAGCACGCGCTGCTGGTAGATCCGCGGCACCGCGAACTTGCCCATGATCAGGATGAAGACGAAGAGGTTGTCGACGCTCAGCGACTTCTCGGTGATGTAGCCGGCGAAGAACTCACCGGCCGGCCGGGAGCCCGAGTGCCACCAGACGAAGGCGCCGAAGAGGGCCGCCAGCGCGACCCAGACGGCCGTCCAGATCCCGGCCTCCTTGAGCGAGACCTCGTGCGGCTTGCGGCCGCCGATGAAGAAGTCGGCCACGATCAGGGCGACCAGCACCCCGACGGTGCCGATCCACAATCCAAGGGAGACGTCCACTGCTGCTCCTCCGGCAGGTAGGCGATCATCGTCACTGCCGGAGGTCTCCTCCACCCAGCGGCTCGCCGGGCGAGCACGCGGGCGGGCACCCCGGGACGCCCGATGGGCGGGCGTCCGTGTTGACGGGGTCACCGCTTGGGGAGTACTCCCCTCCGCTCCTGCGAGGCTAACAGAATCCCCAAGAGAAGGTAAAAAAGGTAAAGAGCCGCCCTGGTGGACCTCAGAGGAAGGGCTCGATCGCGGGCAGCATGTCCTGGAAGGTGCGGGCCCGGGCCGGGGCGCCGATGGCCTGCATGGCCCAGCCGCCGGACTCCTCGCGGAACACCTTGGCCATGATCTGCCCGGTGTGCCGGCCGCCCGCCGCGAGGCGGTAGCGGGCCAGCTCCTGCCCGCTGGCCTCGTCGACCAGCCGGCAGTGCGCGTCCTCCACCTCGGCGAAGGTCTGGCCGGTGTAGGAGCTGACCGTGAAGACGATCTGGGTGATGTGCACCGGCACGTGCAGCAGGTCGACCAGGATCGACTCGTCGTCGCCCGCGGCGACGGCCCCCGTGCCGCCGGTCAGGTTGTCGCCGGTGTGCCGCACCGAGCCGTCGTTGCTCTCCAGGTGCCGGAAGAAGACCACGTCGGACGGGGTCTTCTCGGCGTACAGCAGGGCCGAGGCGTCCAGGTCCACCTGGCGGGCCCGGGTGCCGAACAGGCCGCGTCGGGGCGCCGCCTTCCAGCCGAGCCCCATCCGGACGACCGTCAGCGACTCCCCCGTGCTCTTCTGCAGGCTGACCTGCTGTCCCTTGGCCAGACTCACCGACACGGTGCTACCTCTTCTCTCCCCCGGCGGGCGAGCGCCCACCCCGGAACGACGACGGAACACCCCGGTGCCGTCCCCCGGCTGAGGCCCCCATGCTGCGGCCGGCACCGCCGCCGCCGACATCCGTCCGGCGGCCGGTACCCGCAGGCCAGCCTAGGGCCTTCGGGTACCGGGCACCCAGGGGCGGGTGCCCGGCCCCGGCCGGCTCACGCCATGCCGGCCTCGCGCATCTGCCGGAGCTCCTTCTTGAGCTCGCCGACCTCGTCGCGCAGCCGGGCCGCGACCTCGAACTGCAGCTCCGCGGCGGCCGCGTGCATCCGGTCGGTGAGGTCCTGGATGAGCTGGGCGAGCTCGGCGGCCGGCAGGCTCTTGGCGGGCTTGGCGCCCGCCCCCAGCGCCGGGACGGGGGCCCGGCCCTTGCCCGCGGCGCCGCGGTACCCGGTGGAGAGCAGCTCGTCGGTGTCGACGTCCTCGCGGGCCATGGTGGCGAGGATGTCGCCGATCTTCTTCCGCAGCGGCTGCGGGTCGATGCCGTTGGCCTCGTTGTAGGCCTGCTGCACGGCGCGGCGGCGGTTGGTCTCGTCGATCGCGAGCTCCATCGCCGGGGTGATCCGGTCGGCGTACATGTGCACCTGGCCGGAGACGTTGCGCGCCGCGCGCCCGATGGTCTGGATCAGCGAGGTGCCGGAGCGCAGGAAGCCCTCCTTGTCGGCGTCCAGGATCGCCACCAGCGACACCTCGGGGAGGTCGAGGCCCTCGCGGAGCAGGTTGATGCCGACCAGCACGTCGTACTCGCCGGCGCGCAGCTCGCGCAGCAGCTCGACCCGGCGCAGCGTGTCGATGTCGCTGTGCAGGTACCGGACCCGGATGTCGAGACCGAGCATGTAGTCGGTGAGGTCCTCGGACATCTTCTTGGTGAGGGTGGTGACCAGGACGCGCTCGTCCTTCTCGACCCGCCGGCGGACCTCGTGCACCAGGTCGTCGATCTGGCCCTCGGTCGGCTTGACGATCACCTCGGGGTCGATCAGGCCGGTGGGGCGGATGATCTGCTCGACCGCGCCGTCGCCGCGCGACAGCTCGTACTTGCCGGGGGTCGCCGAGAGGTAGACGGTCTGGCCGATCCGCCCGAGGAACTCCTCCCACTTGAGCGGGCGGTTGTCCATCGCCGAGGGCAGCCGGAAGCCGTGGTCGACCAGGGTGCGCTTGCGGGAGGCGTCGCCCTCGTACATCGCGCCGATCTGCGGGACGGTGACGTGCGACTCGTCGATGACCAGGAGGAAGTCCTCCGGGAAGTAGTCGAGCAGGGTGTTGGGCGCGGTGCCCGGCTCGCGGCCGTCGAAGTGCATCGAGTAGTTCTCCACGCCGGAGCAGGAGCCGATCTGGCGGAGCATCTCCAGGTCGTAGGTGGTGCGCATCCGCAGCCGCTGGGCCTCCAACAGCTTGCCCTGCTTCTCCAGGACGGCGAGGCGCTCGCCGAGCTCCTTCTCGATGTCGTTGACCGCGCGGGCCATCCGCTCCGGGCCGGCGACGTAGTGGGAGGCGGGGAAGACGTAGACGGAGTCGTCCTGGCTGATGATCTCGCCGGTGAGCGGGTGCAGGGTGTAGAGCGCCTCGATCTCGTCGCCGAACATCTCGATCCGGACGGCGAGTTCCTCGTACACCGGGAAGATCTCGATGGTGTCGCCGCGGACCCGGAAGGTGCCGCGGGTGAAGGCGAGGTCGTTGCGGGTGTACTGGATGTCGACGAAGCGGCGCAGCAGGGCGTCCCGGTCGATCTCCTCGCCGACCTTGAGCGGGACCATCCGGTCCACGTACTCCTGCGGGGTGCCGAGACCGTAGATGCAGGAGACCGAGGCGACCACGACGACGTCGCGGCGGGTGAGCAGCGAGTTGGTCGCCGAGTGGCGCAGCCGCTCGACCTCCTCGTTGATCGAGGAGTCCTTCTCGATGTAGGTGTCCGTCTGCGGGACGTAGGCCTCGGGCTGGTAGTAGTCGTAGTACGAGACGAAGTACTCGACGGCGTTGTTGGGCAGCAGCTCGCGGAACTCGTTGGCGAGCTGGGCGGCGAGCGTCTTGTTGGGCGCCATCACCAGGGTGGGCCGCTGGAGCTTCTCGATCATCCAGGCGGTCGTCGCCGACTTGCCGGTGCCGGTGGCGCCGAGCAGGACGACGTCCTTCTCGCCGGCTCGGATCCGCCGTTCCAGCTCGGCGATGGCCGCCGGCTGGTCGCCGTTCGGCTGGTAGGGGCTGACGACCTCGAAGGGCGTCGTGGACCGCTCGATACTCGTGATGGGGCGCACCAGTCCACCGTACGACCCGGCACCGACAACCGGGGCCGGACGGGCGGACCGGCCCGCCCCGGCCCTTGCCGGGCCCGCTGTCGCGGGCTCTAGCGGGCGCTGTCGCGGGCCAGCGCGACCAGGCGGGATATCGCGCGCAGGTACTTCTTGCGGTAGCCGCCGCGCAGCATCTCCTCGGGGAAGACCTGGTCGAAGGGGACACCGGAGGCGGTGATCGGCAGTTCGCGGTCGTACATCCGGTCGGCGAGGACGACCAGGCGCAGCGCGGTGGACTGGTCGTCGACCGGGCGGACGCCGCGCAGGAAGACCGCGTGGACGTCGTCCAGCATCGCGCCGTAGCGGCTGGGGTGGACGGCCTTGAGGTGCTCCAGCAGGGCGTCGAAGTCGTCCAGCGAGGCGCCGGGGGCGGCCGCGGCGCGCGCCGTCACCTGCTCGTCGGTGCACGGGGCCGGGGCGGCCGGCAGACCGCGGTGGCGGTAGTCCTGGCCGTCGATCCGCACCGGGCGGAAGTGCCCGGACAGGCCCTGGATCTCGCGCAGGAAGTCGGCGGCGGCGAACCGGCCCTCGCCGAGCTTCTCGGGCAGGGTGTTGGAGGTGGCGCAGAGCTTGACGCCGTTCTCCACCAGCCGGCCGAGCAGGGTGGAGACCAGCACGGTGTCGCCCGGGTCGTCGAGTTCGAACTCGTCGATGCAGAGCAGCCGGTGCGAGGAGAGCGTCTCGACGGCGCCCTTGAAGGTCAGTGCGCCGACCAGGTTGGTCAGTTCGACGAAGGTGCCGAAGGCCTTGGGGCCCGGGGTGGCGTGCCAGAGCGAGGCCAGCAGGTGGGTCTTGCCGACGCCGTAGCCGCCGTCGAGGTAGATCCCGGCGGGTCCCGCGGGGGCGGGCGCGGAGCGGCGGAACCAGCTGCGCTTCGGGGCGGCCGCCGCGCCGTTGAGGGAGGCCGCGAACTCCTCCAGGACCTGCACGGCCTCGTACTGGCTCGGCTGGGAGCTGTCCGGGAGGTAGCTGCCGAAGCTGACGCCGGCGAACCGCGGCGGCGGGACCATCTCGGCCACCAGCCGCTCGGCGGGCACCACCGGACGGCGGTCGGTGAGGGCGGTCACGGCGGTGTCGGGGTCCGCGGTGTCGGGGCGGGAGGCAGCAGGCACGGTAGTACAGGGTACGCCCCGTGGAAGACTCGGTCCCATGCAGCTGCTGATCAACCCGCTGGACCGTCCCGTCGCCGACCCGGCGGCGCCGGAGTCGCTGGCCGCCCTGTACGCGTACCCGCCGAGCGCGGCCGGGCGGCCGTGGCTGCGGGCGAACATGGTGTCGTCGCTGGACGGCGCCGCCCGGCTGGCCGGGCTCTCGGAGGGCCTGTCCAGCGCGGCGGACAAGCGGATCTTCGGGGTGCTGCGGGCGCTGGCGGACGTGGTGCTGGTGGGCGCGGAGACCGTCCGGGCCGAGGGCTACCGGCCGGCCCGGGCGCGGGAGGCCTTCGCGGCGGCCCGCGCGTCGGCCGGCCAGGCGCCCGCGGCGGCGATCGCGGTCGTCTCGCGCAGCCTGAGGCTGGACCTGTCCGCGCCGCTGTTCACCGAGCCGCTGGTGCGGACGGTGGTGGTCACCACCGAGGACGCCCCGGCGGACGCCCGGCGGGCGGTCGCCGCGGTGGCGGACGTGGTGGTGGCCGGCGAGCGCGCGGTGGACCCGTCGGTGGCGGTGGCCGAGCTGGCCGCGCGGGGCTGGACGCGGCAGCTGACCGAGGGCGGGCCGCGGCTGCTCGGCTCCCTGGCCGGGGCCGGGCTGCTGGACGAGCTGTGCCTGTCGGTGGCGCCGCTGGTGACCGGCGGCGACGCGCCGCGGATCACGGCCGGTCCGCAGCCGGCCGACGTGCGGGCGATGGACCTGGTGTCGCTGATCGAGGCGGACGGCTTCCTGTTCACCCGGTACGCGCGGCGGGGCTGACCCGGCCGGTGTGGCCCATGTGGTGCGTGTGCAGCGTGAGGAAAGCTTCCTCCGGGCAGTATGGAGGTGGCAGCGGACCCGGGGCTGCGGCGTCGAAGGGACACACGTGTTCAAGACCGTACTGATGATCGAGAAGGCCCTCTCCGACGCGGACGTGGAGCTGGTCACCACCCTGCACGGCGAGGAGAAGGTGTCCTTCGTCGTGCTCATGCAGCCGCGCGGCCGGCAGGACGAGCTGCTGCGCGCCCTCGACGACGTGGCGCTCGGCCATCTCGACAGAGCCGTGCACGAACGCGAGGAGGAGGCCGTGCCGACCGTGGCCGGCGAGTCGCTGGAGCACAGCCTGCGCCACCTGCGCACGGCTGGGGCCGAGGCCACCGGCCGGGTCGTCGAGGACAACCCGCTCGACAACCTGCGCAGCGTCGTCGAGGAACACGCCGCGGACGAGGTGCTGGTGCTGACCTCGCCGCACTTCGTCGAGGAGTTCTTCCACCGCGACTGGGCCTCCCGGGCCCGGCACAAGGTGGGGGTCCCGGTGCTCAAGCTGTTCGCCAGCGACTCCTGAGCCTCCCCTCTGGTAGGGCAGAATCGTCCTTGCGGAACCACCGCGAGGACGATTCTCGTCATTCCAGTCCCCGGCTGTACGGAGCATCCCTTGAACGACGCCGCGCACGACCTGCACGCCCCGCACTTCATCGGCATCGGCGGCGCCGGGATGTCCGGCCTGGCGAAGATCCTCGCGGTGCGCGGCGCCAAGGTCTCGGGCAGCGACTCCAAGGAGTCCGAGACCGTCCTGGCCCTGCGCGCGCTCGGCGCCGCGGTCGCGGTCGGCCACGCCGCCGAGAACCTGCCGGCGGGCACCAGCAGCGTGGTCGTCTCCAGCGCGATCCGCGCCGACAACCCCGAGCTGGTGGCCGCCCGCGAGCGCGGCGTCCCGGTGGTGCACCGCTCCGACGCGCTGGCCGCCCTGATGGGCGGGCGCCGCGCGCTCGCGGTGGCCGGCACCCACGGCAAGACCACCACCACCAGCATGCTCGCGGTGAGCCTCGCCGAGCTGGGCCTGGACCCGTCCTACGCGATCGGCGGCGACCTCGACGCGCCCGGCTCCAACGCGCACCACGGCGCCGGCGAGGTGTTCGTCGCCGAGGCCGACGAGAGCGACCGGAGCTTCCACAAGTACGCCCCCGAGGTCGCGATCGTCCTCAACGTGGAGCTGGACCACCACGCGAACTACGCCTCGATCGAGGAGATCTACGAGTCGTTCGAGACCTTCGTGGGCCGGATCGTGCCCGGCGGGACGCTGGTCGTCTCCGCCGACCACGCGGGGGCCCGCGAGCTGACCTCGCGGGTGGCCGGCCGCGAGGGCCTGAACGTGGTCACCGTCGGTGCCGCCGAGGACGCCGACGTGCGGGTGCTGTCGGTGGCCGCCCGCGGGATGACCAGCGAGGTCACCGTGGAGATCGGTGGCGCCGAGCTGGCGTTCACGGTCTCCGTCCCGGGCCGGCACTACGCGCACAACGCCGTCGCCGCACTGGCCGCCGGTGTCGCGCTGGGCGTGCCCGCCGCCGACCTGGCCAAGGCGCTCGGCAGCTACACCGGGGTGCGCCGCCGCCTCCAGCTCAAGGGCGAGGCCGCGGGCGTCCAGGTGATCGACTCCTACGCCCACCACCCGACCGAGATGAGCGCCGACCTGGAGGCCATCCGGGAGGCGGCCGGCGGCGGCCGGGTGCTGGTGGTCTTCCAGCCGCACCTGTTCAGCCGCACCCAGCAGCTCGCCGAGGAGATGGGGCAGGCGCTGGCGCTGGCCGACGCCTCCGTGGTGCTCGACATCTACCCGGCCCGCGAGGACCCGATCCCCGGCGTGACCAGCGAACTCATCATTGACGCGGCCCGCCGGGCCGGTGCCGACGTCGCCGAGGAGCACGCCTTCGCGGCCGCGCCCGCGCGGCTGGCCGGCATGGCCAAGCCCGGCGACCTGGTGCTCACCATGGGCGCCGGCGACGTCACCAACCTCGGTCCGGAAATTCTGGCGCAGCTCGCGGACGTTGCACCGGGTGCCTGATGGGAGGCCTGCCGTGAGCCATGATTCGCCGAAGCACGAGACCCGCACGCACGAGATCCAGAAGACCGACGCCGAATGGCGTGCCGAGCTGACCCCGGCCGAGTACCACGTGCTCCGCGAGGCCGGGACGGAGCGGGCGTTCGTCGGCGAGTACACCGACACCAAGACGGTCGGGGTGTACGGCTGCCGGCCTGCGGCGCGGAGCTGTTCAGCAGCGAGACCAAGTTCGACAGCCACTGCGGCTGGCCGTCCTACTTCGCCCCGCTCGCCGAGGACCGGGTCGAGTACATCGAGGACACCACGTTCGGCATGCGCCGGGTCGAGGTGCGCTGCGCCCGCTGCGGCAGCCACCTGGGCCACGTCTTCGAGGGCGAGGGCTACGGCACCCCGACCGACCAGCGGTACTGCATCAACAGCATCTCGCTGAAGCTCCGCCCCGCGGAGGACTGAGACCGCGCACGCCCTGTCACCGGTGGTCCACACCGTGCCAGACTGATCATCGGATCGGACGGCACGAGAGGACCACGGTGGCAGGGCGTCGCAGTTCCGGAGTTCTGGCGATGCTGGCGGAGGCCCAGCGGCAGCAGCACCGCCGGGAGGAGGCCCGGCGCCGGGCCGACGCCGCCGCCCAGCGGCAGTACGAGCGGGCCCGGCGGGACGCCGAACGCGCCGCCGCCCAGGGCCAGAAGGAGGCCCTGCGCAGCTACCGGCTCGGCCGCGAGGCGGACGCCGCCCGGCGCACCGCCGAGGTCGAGCAGCGGGTCGCCGAACTGCGCGGGACCCTCACGGCCGGGCTGCGCGGACCGGCCTTCCGGCCGGCCGAACTCGCCGCCCCCGCCCCCGCCTTCGATCCCGGGGCACTCGGGCTGCCGGTGCCGATGCCGGATCAGGGCCGGTACACGGCGCCGCCGCTCACCGGCCCGCAGGCCCGCGACCCGCACGCGCGGCGGCAGTGGGACGAGCAGGCCGCGCACGCCCGCGCCGCCTTCGAACGGGACTGGTACGCCGCGCAGGCCGCCGAGCAGCAGCGGCTCGCCCGACTCGCCGACCACCGGGCCGAGTTCGAGCACTGGCTGGGCGAGCGTCGGCAGGCCGCGGAGCACGGCCGGCAGCTGGCCGAGCGGCTCGCCACCGGGCACGCCGACGCCGTCGCCGGCTACTTCGAGACCGCACTGGGCTGGCGCCGGGACTGGCCGGAGGGCTTCCCGCACGCCGCGGAGGCCCACTGGGACGCCGGGGCGGGACACCTGACGATCGAATGGGCGCTGCCGGACTTCTCGGTCGTCCCGGCCGTGGCCCGCCACCGGTACGTGAAGACCGACGACCGGGACGCCGAGGTGGCCCGCCCGCTCACGGAACGCCGCGCGCTGCACCGCGAGATCCTCGCCCAGTGCGTCCTGCGGGTGCTGACCGAGGCGTTCCGGGCGGACGAGCGGGGGCTGCTCCGGTCGGTCGCGGTGAACGGCGTCGTCCAGGCCGTCGACCCGGCCACCGGGCGGGAGGAGAGCCGCTGCCTGGCTACGGTCGCGGCCGAGCGGGACGCCTTCCTCGCGCTGGACCTGGAGCGGGTCTCGGCGGTGGACTGCCTGGTGGAGGCCCTGCACGGCCGGCTGTCCGCGCGGCCGGACCGGCCCGAGGCCGTCCCCGCGCACCGCCCGTCCGGCCGGGCGCCCGCCGCCGCGCCCGGCGGCCCGGCGCGGGCCGGCGAGGGCCCCGACCTGTTCACCATGGACCCGATCGCATTCGAGGAGCTGATCGCCGAACTCTTCCGGCGCCGCGGGCTGCACACCCGGACGACCGCCCGCAGCGGCGACGAGGGGGTGGACGTGCTCGCCGAGGACCCGGATCCGATCACCGGCGGGCAGATCGTCATCCAGGCCAAGCGCTACCGGCACACCGTGCCGCCCACCGCCGTCCGGGACCTGGACGCCACGATGCAGCGGCAGGGCGCCAACCGGGGCATCCTGGTCACCACCTCCGGCTTCGGCCCCGGCTCCCGCCGCTGGGTGGAGGGCCGGCCGCTGACCCTGGTGGACGGCCCGATGCTGGTGGCCCTGCTGCACGAGCAGGGCCTGCCCGGGCGGCTCGGTGGTCCGCCGGAGCGGGACACCGCCGCCGCACCGGCCGCGGCGCCGGCAGCGGCCGCCACCGGCCTCACCCCCGGGCAGAACGCCGTGCTCCCCCGGCCGCGGCCGCCGCGCTGACCGCCCGGTTCTCGCACACCGGGGCCGCCGCCGACCTGACCCTGCTGCTGCTCGGCGAGGACGGCCTCGTCCGCGGCGACGACGACTTCGTCTTCTACCACCAGCCCGGCGCCGCCGACGGTGCCGTCGCCCTCTCCCCCGCCGAGGAGACGGCGGACGGGCGGCGGGGCGAGAGCGCGGTGCTGCGGCTGGCCGACCTGCCCGCCAGGGTCCGGCGGATCGCCCTGTCGGTCACCATGGACGTCGACCAGCAGCTCAGCTGCGCCCATCTCCGGGACGCCGAACTGCTGCTGACCGGCGCCGACGGCACGGCCTGGGCGTTCCGGCCGCCCGCCGACCCGGCGGTCTCGGCGATGCTGGTCGCCGAGGTCTACCGGCACCGCCCCGGCAACGGCGCCGAGGTCTGGAAGATCCGCGCGGTCGGCCAGGGCTGGGCGGACGGTCTGGCGGGCCTGGCCCGGGCGCACGGCGTCGACGTGGCCTGAACGGACGCCGCCGGCCCGGCCGGGCGGGTGGCGCCGGCCGGCCGGGCGTCAGCCGGTCAGGTCGCGCGTCCAGGTCCGCTCGGCGGCGCAACGGCGGTAGCCGAGCCACGCGTTGACGGCCAGCATCGGCGCGTTGGCGGCGTCGTTGTGGGTGTAGGCCGCGCCGAGGCCGGCCGCGCGGGCGCGGTGCAGCGAGTCGGCCTTGGCGAGCTTCGCGATGCCGCGGCCGCGGTAGGCGCCGCGGGTGGTGGTGAACGACGACCAGTAGCGGCCCTCGCCGTCGGTCTGCGCGGCCGCGAACGCCACCGGCCGGCCGTCGGCGGCGTCGACCGCGACGGTGGTGAGCCGGTGGTCCAGGTCGGGCCGGTGCCAGATCTCGGCCAGCCAGGACTCGTAGCCCTGGTCGCCGAGTTGGAGGTCGCCGGGCTCGTCCCGGGTGCCCTCGACGTCGACCTGGTGGATCGGGCGCGGGTCGTCGAGGAAGTCGGCCGCGGTGCGCAGCTCGATGCCCGGCGGGGCGGCGGGCACCGGTGGCAGCGGGCCGGTCAGGTCGCAGCGGGAGACGTGGGCGATCCGGCCCGCCCGGTAGCCGCGGGCGGTGGCGAAGGCGTGCGCGGCCGCCGTGTGGTCGGCGCGGACATGCAGGTGGCGGACGCCCTCGGCGGCGAGGGCCCGCTCGGTGGCGTCCAGCAGCGCGCCGCCGGTGCCGCGGCGGCGCCGGTCGGGCACCACGTGCAGGGTCGCGAAGCCGTACCCGGGGCTCGCGCTGTCCGGGTAGGGGCCGTAGCGGGCGACGGCGGCCACCGCGCCGTCCCGGACGGCGAGCAGCATCCGCAGGTGCGGATGGGTGGCGAGCTGCCAGGCGACGGCGGCGGGGGTGGTGACGAGGTACGGGCGGCCGGCGCGGAGGGCTGCGCAGGCCGCCTCGGCATCGGAGGTCCGGAAGGCGCGGATCGTGAGCGTCATAGACACGTCACGTTAACCAGTGGGCCGCCGCCGCGCCGCTGAATATCCGGCCACTCGGCCCCGGCCCGGACCCGGACCCGGGGAAAGCTCAAGTTCCGCTCTGAGTTCAGGGGTTGGAGGTTGGCAGCGGAGCCCCCGCGGATACACCCTCAGCAGCAGGAAGACGGGGGGACGGGCATGGGCGATTCGACCGGGGTACCGCCGGCGCGGCTCGGGGTGGGGGTGGGCTGGCGCGCGGAGATCGACACCGCGGTGGAGCGGCTGCCCGGCGTGGACTGGGTGGAGGTGGTGGCGGAGAACGTCTGCGCCGGACACCTGCCGCGCTCGCTGGAGGTGCTGCGCGCCCGCGGTGTCACGGTGGTGCCGCACGGGGTGTCGCTGGGCATCGGGGGCGCCGAGCCGCCCGCCTCCCACCGGCTGGCCCGGCTCGCCGGGGTGGCCGAGGCGCTGGGGGCGCCGCTGGTCACCGAGCACCTGGCGTTCGTCCGGGCCGGCGGGCTGGAGGCCGGGCACCTGCTGCCGGTGCCCCGCACCCGGGACGCCCTGCGGGTGGTCGCACAGAACGTCAGGATCGCCCAGGACCAGCTGCCGGTACCGCTCGCGCTGGAGAACATCGCGGCCCACCTGGCCTGGCCGGACGACGAGTTGACCGAGGGCGAGTTCCTCGCGGAACTGGTGGGGCGGACAGGCGTGCAGCTGCTGGTCGATGTCGCCAACCTGCACACCAACCGGGTGAACCTGGGCCTGGACGTCGCCGCCGAACTCGACCGGCTGCCGCTGGAGGCGATCGCCTACGTGCACGTGGCCGGCGGGGTCGAGATCGACGGCGTGTGGCACGACACGCACGCCCACCCGGTCACCGCCCCGGTGCTGGAGGTGCTGGCCGAGCTGTGCGCCCGCGCCGTACCGCCGGGCGTGCTGCTGGAGCGCGACGACGCCTTCCCGCCGCCGGCCGAGCTGGCCGGCGAACTGCGGGCCGTCCGGGCGGTCCTGGAGGGGGTGGCGGCCGGTGTCTGAGCGCGACGAGTACCTGCTGCGCGGCGACGACGCCGAACTGGCGGTCGCCCGGGCGCGGCTGGCCCGGCAGCAGGCCGACCTGCTGGCCGCCCTGGTCGCGGGCGGCGAGGTGCCCGCGGGCTTCGACCCCGGGCAGGTGGCCGCCCAGGCCGCGGCACTGGCCGCCAAACGGCGGGACACCGCGGCCCGGGTGGCCCCGGACCTCGCCCGGCTGCTGGGCGCCGCGTGGCGGCCGCTGTTCGACCGCTACGCCCGGCTCGGCCCGCAGCGCGGCGGATACCGGGAGGACGCCCGGGCGTTCGCCGCCTGGGCGCTGGCGGCGGAGCCGTCCGCACCGTGGCGGGCGGACCTCGTGGCCCTGCTGTCGCCCGCACCCGTGCAGCCGGTCCGACGGGCGCTGCGGGCCGTCCGGGCGGCCGCCGGCCGGGCGGAGCGGGTGCGGGCGGAGCGGGTGGAGCAGGCGGAGCGGGCGCGCACCGGCAGCAGCCGGTAGCGGTAGGCGGACGACCGAGCGGATCGGGGGAGACGAGAGATGTGGACCGTTGAGTACGTGATCCTGGCGGTGCTGGTGGCGCTGACCGCGCTGCGGGCCCTGCGCGCGCACAACCGGCTGATCCGGGTGCCGAACCCGCAGGGGCTCCCCGGACGGGGGCTGCCGCTGCTCGACACCGCGTTCCTGGCCGGCGGCCCGGGGCGCGCGGTCGACACCGCGCTGGTGCGGATGGAGCAGGAGGGCCGGCTGATCGTCGCCCGGGACCGCACGGTCACGGTGACCGACATCCGGCCGCAGGGCGAGGTGGAGGCTGCGGTGGTCGAGGCCGCGGGCGGCAGCCGCCGCTGCCACCTGGACGAACTGCGCCGGTCGGTGGCGCGCAGCCCCGCCGTGCAGCAGATCGGCGACCGGCTGGCCGACCGCGGCCTGATGCGCCGCCCCGACCTGCACCGGCGGACGGTCCGCGCCCGCCGCTGGCTCGGGCTGGTCCTGCTGGCCACCCTGGTGACCGGGATCGTGATGACGGCCGTGTGGGCCGCGCGGCCGCTGGACGAGCGGGACTCGGTCGTCCCGCCGATGTTCCCGTACCTGATCCTGTTGACGGTCGGCCTGGTGCTCCTGCTGGCCAGCCGGCCCGCCAGGGGCCGGATCACGCCCGCGGGCCGGCGCCAGCTCGCCCTGATGCGGCACGGCGGCCCGTGGCAGCCCCCGTACATCGCCGGCGGTGCGGCCGGGCTGCTGCTGCTCGGCGCGATGGCGCTGGGCGGCGCGGACACCCTGGAGGACGAGGACCTGCGGGAGACCCTGTCGGCGCGGGCCGCCCTCGCGGCCGGTTCGAGCGGGTACTCGGCGACCTTCGGCTCCGCCTACCTCCCCTCCGCCGGCTCGGACCCGGGCCCGGTGGCCTGGTGCGGGTCCGGCGGGTCCGGCGGGTCGGACGGCGGCGGGTCGAGCAGCTGCGGCTCCTCCTCGCACTCCTGCGGCTCCTCGCACTCCTGCGGCTCGTCGCACTCCTGCGGCTCGTCGAGCAGCTGCGGGTCGTCGAGCAGCTGCGGGTCGTCGAGCAGTTGCGGTTCCTCGTCCGGCTCGTGCGGGTCCTCGTCGAGCTCCTGCGGCTCGTCGAGCAGCTGCGGGTCCAGTTGCGGCTCCAGCTGCGGGTCGAGTTGAGGGGCGCGGGCGGCCCGGCCGGTCACAGTTCGGTATCGCGCGCCGGGCAGCGGTTCCCCGGCCGCCTCCGGCAAGGCTAGAACAAGCCCATGTGGGTGCTCCTCCTGATCCCTGCCTGCGCGGCCGCGGCCCTGTCCTGCCTGCGGCTGGTCCGGCTGACCACCAGGGCCGACGTGCTCGACGCACTCGGCCCGGCCCGCCCGTCCGAGGCGGTGGGGATCGGGTTGTACGAGACGGCGTACCTGGCCGGCGGGCCGGACCGGGTGGTCGAACTCGCCCTGGTGCTGATGGCCGGACGCGGGCGGCTGCACCTGGCGCACACCGGCTGGACGACGGTGGTCGACCCGCGCGGCCGCACCCGGCTGGAACGGGCCCTGATCGAGGCGATCGGCCCCGAGGGCCAGTGCCGCACCGCGGGCCTGCGCGGCGACGTGGCCGCGCACCCGGTCGTCCGGGAGATCGGCGACCGGCTGGCGACCGCCGGGCTGGCCACCCCGGAGGCGGTGCGGCGGAGCACCGCGCACGCCGTGCAGCAGGTGCGGCGGTCCCTGCTGCTGTGCCTCGCCCTGCTGGGCGCCGCGCTGGCGGTCAGCGCCCCGGGGACGGCGGACGCGGGCTCGGCGGTGGCGTGGTTCGCGCTGCCGCTGATCCTGACCGGCGGCACCCTGCTGATGGCCCGGGTCGACGTGCACGTCTACACCCGGTTCGCGGCCCCGGCCGGGCTGGAGGTGCTGCGGGCCGCCCGGGTGCCGCGGCAGGCGGTGGGCGCGCACGGGGACGCCGAGCAGGCGCTGCTCACCGCAGTGGCGATGGCCGGGCCGGCGGCGCTGTCGGACGCGCGGCTGCGGGCGGCCCTGCGGACCTGACGCACGGTCCCGCGGACGTGAGGGGTGCGGCCCGCGGCGCCCGCCGGCCGCACCCCGGTGCCCTGCGGGTGCTCAGGCCAGGCCGGCGAGCAGGTCGGCGACCGGCTTGCGGCGGCCGGTGAAGAACGGCACCTCCTCGCGGACGTGCAGCCGGGCCCGGGACGGGCGCAGGTCGCGCATCAGGTCCACGATCCGGTGCAGCTCGTCCGCCTCGAAGGCCAGCAGCCACTCGTAGTCGCCGAGCGCGAACGAGGCCACCGTGTTGGCCCGGACGTCGGGGTAGCCGCGGGCCATTTTGCCGTGCTCGGCGAGCATCGCCCGGCGCTCCTCGTCGGGCAGCAGGTACCACTCGTAGGAACGGACGAACGGGTACACGCAGACGTAGTCGCGCGGGTGCTCGTCGGCCAGGAACGCCGGGATGTGCGACTTGTTGAACTCGGCGGGGCGGTGCAGCGCCATGTTCGACCAGACCGGCTCCAGGGCCCGCCCGGCCGCGGTGCGGCGGAAGCGGTTGTAGGCCTCCTGGAGGTCGTCCGAGTTCTCGGCGTGCCACCAGACCATGACGTCCGCGTCGGCGCGCAGCCCGGAGACGTCGTAGGTGCCGCGCACCGTGACGTCCTTGGCGGCGAGCTGGGCGAACAGCTCGTCCACCTCGGCCGCGAGGGCGGCGCGGTCCTCCGGCAGCTCGCCCTTGAGCTTGAACACCGACCACATGGTGTAGCGGATGACCTGGTTGAGGTCGCGGGCCTTCTTCTTCGCGGGCTGCTGTTCAGTGGACTCAGTCATGCGCCCATTGTCCCTTCCGTCGGGGCGGCACCGGCCGCCGGGGTCAACACCTCGTTGACGGCGCGGCGGGCCCCGGCGATGCACGCGGGGATGCCGACGCCGTCGTACGCCGCGCCGCACACGGCGAGGGCACCGACCGCCGCGACCGACCGCCGGATCCGGGCCACCCGGTCGAGGTGCCCCACCGGGTACTGCGGCAGGCCGCCCGTCCAGCGGGTCACCGCGGTGGCGTACGGCCGTGCGCTCAGCCCCACGGCGCGGCCGAGGTCGGCGAGCGAGCGGGCGACCAGCTCCTCGTCCGGCAGGCCGAGCACCGCCTCCTCACGGTGCCGGCCGAGCGAGGTGCGCAGCACGAAGGCGTCGGGGGCGGCGGCACCCAGCCAGCCCCACTTGTTGGAGGAGAACGTCGAGGCCTTGATCGACCGGCCGTCCACCGGCGGCACCAGGAAGCCGGAGCCCTGCGGCGGCTCGCCCAGGTCCGCGCGGTGGAACGCCATGGTGACCAGCGCCATCCCGGCGTACTCGACGGTCGCCAGTTCGGCGGCGGCGGCCGGGGCGTCGGCCCGCAGCAGGGCGGCGGCCTGCGGGGCCGGGACGGCCAGCACCACGGCGTCGGCGTGCAGCGCCCGGCCGCCGGCGACCACCCGCCAGCCGTCCGGGGTGCGGCGGAGTTCCTCGACGGGGCTGTCGGTGCGCAGGTCGGCGCCGGCCCGGCGCAGGTGCGCCGCGGCCGCCTCCGGGAGGGTGCCGATGCCGCCGCGGATGCCCTGGAAGACGGGGCCGGCCGCCTGCGCGCGTCCGGTCAGCCGCCGTACCCCGTCGACCAGCGGGCCGCCGTCCAGGGCGATCGGCAGCAGCTGCGGGACGGCCGCGCGCAGCGAGATCTCCGAGGTCTGCCCGGCGTAGACGCCGCCGAGGAGGGGTTCGACGAGCCGGTCGACGACCTCCTGGCCGAGCCGGGAGCCGACGTACGCGCCGATGGTGGTGTCGGCGTCCACGGGCGGGCCGGACCGCTCGTGCCGGGCCCGGTCGAGGCCCTCCGGGGTGAGGACGCCGGAGGCGGCGAGCGCGTCGAGGTCGCCGGGGACGCCCATGACCTGGCCGCCGGGGATCGGGCGCAGCGCGTCCCTCGTCCAGATCGCGGCCTTGGCGGTGCTCGGCGGCTCCAGTGCGTCGGCCAGTCCGACGGCGCGGGCCAGGTCGACCGCCTCCGGGCGGCGGGCGAGGACGGACTCGGCGCCGAGGTCCACCCGGACACCGCCCACCTCGCCGGCCATCAGCTTCCCGCCGACCCGCCCGGACGCCTCCAGCACCGTCACCCGGTGCGGGCCGTCGGCGAGGAACACCGCTGCGGCGAGCCCGGCGATACCGCCGCCGACCACCACGACATGAGGATCTGCCATGGCAGCGAGTCTGCCACCCCTTACGCGGGCGACCGTCCGGACGGCCCGCGGGCGGCCGGGGTCCGGGCGGGCCTACGATCGGGGCCATGGCCGACTTCCTGACGGTGTCCACGACGACCGACAGCGCCGACTCCGCGGCCGCGCTGGCCCGTTCGGCGGTGACGGCGCGGCTGGCCGCCTGCGCGCAGGTGGAGGGGCCGGTGACCTCCGTCTACTGGTGGCGCGGCACGGTGGACACCGCGCAGGAGTGGCGGGTCGTGCTGAAGACGACGGGCGAGCGGTACGCCGCGCTGGAGGCCCACCTGCGGGCGGCGCATCCGTACGAGGTGCCCGAGGTGATCGCCGTCCCGGTGGTGGCGGGGAGCCCGGACTACCTGGCCTGGGTGGGGGCGGAGACCACCGGGCACTGACGCCGCGGATCGCCTCGACACTGCGTCAACACCCTTTGCCCGCAGGCCGTTTCGGGTACATCCGAACGAGTCCGGGCCGTGATCGAGTCGGTACCGTCGGGCGGGATCCCGCCGGCTGTTCCCGTCGTCCAATGGTCCGACCGGATCGGCGGACAGGACGGGGAGGACACCGGGATGACGGGTCGAAGAGGACGGGCGCTCGCGGGCGGCGCACTGGCGGGGGTGCTGCTGCTGAGCGGATGCTCGGCGGCGGAGTCGGGGGCTTCCTCCTCCTCCGGGGCGCGGGCCGCCGACGCGGCGGCGGCACCGGCCGCGGCGCCGCCCAAGGCGGGCACGGCGGGCGCCGGGTCGGGGCAGGAGAAGCCGGCCGGATCGGCCGCCCCGGGCGCGGACGCGGCGGCCGGGCGGGCGATCGCGTACACCGGCCGGGTGGCGCTGGAGAGCGCCGACCCGGGCGCGGTCACGGCCCGGGCACGGCAGCTGGCGGTGGCCGCCGGCGGTTTTGTGGGCGGCGAGTCCGAGTCGGGCGGCGGCACCGGCCCGTACAAGGCCGAACTGGTGCTGCGGGTCCCGTCGGCGGGGTACGAGCGGACGCTGGACGAGCTGGCGGCGCTCGGCACGGTGCTCTCCCGCACCAGCCAGGCCGACGACCTGACCCAGCAGGTCGTCGACGTGGAGAGCCGGGTGAAGACCCAGCAGGCCTCGGTGGACCGGGTGCGGGCGCTGCTGGCGGACGCCAAGTCGCTGGCCGACGTGGTGTCGCTGGAGAGCGAGCTGACCCGGCGCGAGGCGGACCTGGAGTCGCTCAGGCGGCAGCAGCAGGAGCTCTCCGCGCAGACCTCGCTGTCGACGATCACCGTCGACCTGCAGCGGACGGCCGCGGCCGCGGCGCCGAAGGCGAGGCCGCGCGGGTTCTGGGCGTCGATCGGCCACGGCTTCGCCGGCGGCTGGCACGTGCTGGTGACCGTCCTGCGGGCGCTGGCGATCGGGTTCGCCGCGCTGGCGCCGTTCCTGGTGGTGCTCGTCCCGGGCGCGTGGCTGACCCGGCGGTGGCTGCGCCGCAGGCAGGACCGGCCCCGCACCGCACCGGCCCCGGCGCCGGGATGGCAGGCGCCCGTCCGGCCGGCACCCGGACCGCACCCCGGAGTGCCGGCCCAGGCCCAGGCGCCCGTACCGGCGGAGGCACCGGCGCCGCAGCCGCCCGCGGCCGAGGAGTGAGCCCGCGGCGCGGCCGGCGCCCCCGTCGGGGGTGCCGGCCGCGCGGCGGGTCAGCGGGCGCTGGCCTCGTGCACGAAGGCGACCAGGCGGGACAGCGCGTCCGGGTCCATGGTCGGCATGACCCCGTGGCCGAGGTTGAAGATGTGGCCGCTGTCGCCGATCGCCTGGGCCGCGTGCAGCACCTCGCGGGCCTTGGTCTCCACGACGCGGGTCGGCGCGTACAGCACGGCCGGGTCCAGGTTGCCCTGCAGGCCCTTGCCGGGGCCGACCCGGTCGGCCGCGACGTTCAGCGGCACCCGCCAGTCGACCCCGACGATGTCGGCGCCGGCCTGGCCCATCAGGCCGAGCAGTTCGCCGGTGTTGACGCCGAAGTGGATCCGGGGCACGCCGTACGGGGCCACCGCGTCGAAGACCTTGGTGCTGGCGGGGAGCACCGAGCGGCGGTACTCGTCGGGGGCGAGCGCGCCGGCCCAGGAGTCGAAGAGCTGGACGGCCGAGGCGCCCGCCTCGATCTGCACCTTGAGGAAGGCGGCGCTGATATCGGCCAGCCGGTCGACCAGGGCGGCCCACAGCTCGGGCTCGCCGTACATCATGGCCTTGGTGTTCTCGTACGACTTCGACGGGCCGCCCTCGACGAGGTAGCTGGCCAGGGTGAACGGCGCACCGGCGAAGCCGATCAGCGGGGTGGTGCCGAGCTCGTCGACGAGCAGGCCGACCGCCTCGGTGATGTAGGACACGTCGTCCGGCTCCAGCGGGCGCAGCCGCTGGAGGTCGGCGGCGGTGCGGACGGGGTCGGCGATGACCGGGCCGACGCCCTGCTTGATGTCGACGTCGATGCCGACCGCCTTGAGCGGCACCACGATGTCGCTGAAGAAGATCGCCGCGTCCACCTTGTGCCGGCGGACTGGCTGGAGGGTGATCTCCTTGACCAGCTCGGGCCGCATGCACGACTCCAGCATCGGGATCCCCGCGCGCACCTTGTTGTACTCCGGCAGCGAACGGCCGGCCTGGCGCATGAACCACACCGGGGTGTACGGCACCGGCTCGTTGCGGGCGGCGCGGAGGAACACGGAGTCGTACGCGGCGCCGCGGCGCGCCGCGGCCTGACGGGGATGCTGACCGGGCTGGGCTGCGGGGGTCTCCGCGGGTGTCTCACTCACAGGTCGAATCTTCGCACGCGCGGCGGGGCGGGTCGGGGCAGGAGGTTCGTAGGTTCGTCCGGAATGCCCGACCCGTGGGGCCCACGGCACGCCGCACCGGCGAAAGTTGCTCGGATTGCAGGCATCGGCAACCTAGGCTTCCCCTCATGGCAGCGGTCGGCGGGCACCCCGCACAAGGTGGCGGAACGGACAGGGAGGCGGCGCCGATCGAGTTCCGCCGTGCGGTCGAGGCGCTGGCCGGGGCCCGGCTCCGCCCCGAGGTGCTGCTCTCCCCGCGCCGGCCCCGCGCCGGCTGGCCCCTTCGCGTACGCGGTGACCGCCACCGTCGAGGTGGACGGCGACGAGCTGGCGGACGGCAGGCTGGTGCTGCTGCACGACCCGGCCGGCCAGGAGGCCTGGAACGGCGACTTCCGGGTGGTCACCATGACCCGGGCCGAGCTGGAACCGGAGATCGCCGGCGACCCGATGCTGGGCGAGGTGGGCTGGGCCTGGCTGATGGACTCCCTCCAGGCGCACGGTGCCGGGTACGCCGAGCCGGGCGGCACGGTGACCCGCTGCGCCTCCCAGTACTTCGGGGCCCTGTCCGAACGGCCCGGGTCCACCGAGATCGAGGTGCGGGCGTCCTGGACGCCCGCCGACGGCCGGTTCGACCGGCACCTGGCGGCCTGGGGCGACCTGTTGTGCATCTGCGCCGGGCTGCCGCCGGCCGCCGCCGCGGCCCTGCCCGCGGGTGAGGCGCCGCCGCTCGGCGGGGTCGTCCCGATGCCGGCCCGCCGCCGGCCCCGCCCGCACTGAACGCCCGCCCGCGCTGAGGGCCCGTCCGCACCGACGCCCGGCCGGGGCCCGGAGGGCTGCCGCCCGGACGGGCGCGCCCCCGCTCCCGCGACCCGCCCCCGCCGGCGGGTCCGCGCGTTCCGGGCGCCGCGACCGGCGCCCCGGCCCGGGGAGTGTGCCCTTCCGGGGGACCTGACCACCGCGCCGGTGACCCGCCACCCGGAGGACTGACGGAGTGTGACTTCGGTCGCGCTCTGTGTCAATTAACCGCCTCAAATTGATCATCCTGCACCGATCTTGATCGAATCCGTGCGATTTCAGGGCATGTCGCATCAGTCATCTGCGCGAATTGTCCGTATTGTTACTCACTAGATCGTGATCATTCGCTAAAGCCGGGCACGGATGATGCCGAAGGTGTCAGTGACCCTTTCCGAACGCGGAACACTCCGACCGCCCCCATCGGGGTTCCGTCCGCCACTCCCCGCAGGAGGCCTGGTGTCGGTCCTTCTTGAGCACCCCGCAAACGTGGTCGCCTACCGTCCGACGAAGCCCACCGCCATGGTGGTCATCGCGGACCCGCGCGTCCGAAACACCGTCACCCGGCACCTCTGGGCCCTGGGTGTCCGCGACGTCATCGAGGTCTCCTCGATCGCCGAGGCCCGCCCGCGGGTCGCCACCCCCGCGACATCTGCATCGCGGACGTCCACCTGCCCGACGGTTCCGGGCTGACGATCCTGGCCGAGACCCGCGCCGCGGGCTGGCCCAACGGCCTGGCCCTCTCCGCCGCCGACGACATCGGCGCGGTCCGCTCCGCGCTGGCCGGCGGCGTGAAGGGCTACGTGGTCACCGGCACCCGCACCAACCTCGCGATGCCGGGCCGCCCCGGCATGCCGCTCGGCGCGGCCCACCTGGCCGGCCGGATGCGTCGCCCCGGCATGCCGGGCGTTCCCGGCGCCACCGGCGCGGTCGGTGCCCCCGGCGCGCCCGGCGCCCCCGGGGCACCGGGTGCGCAGCCGACCGCGTACCGGGAGCTGTCGGGCCGTGAGGTCGAGGTGCTGCGGCTGGTGGCGGAGGGCCAGTCGAACAAGGCGATCGGCGTGGCCATGGGCCTGTCCGCGCTGACCGTCAAGAGCCACCTGGCCCGGATCGCCCGCAAGCTGGGCACCGGCGACCGGGCGGGCATGGTCGCCGTCGCACTGCGTACGGGGATCATCCACTGACCCGCGCGCCGGCGCGGAGCGGTACCGGCGGCCCGGAGGAACGTTCCTCCGGGCCGCCGCCCCGTGCCCGGCCGAACGGGGCCGCGAAGTCCGGCCGCTCGCGGGCGCCCCGCGGGCGGACCCCGGTCTGACCAGTCCGACAACACTCCCGGCCGCGGACGCCGTCGTACCCTTGGGGGTGACCGACGCCGTAGCAGCCATCCCAGAAGAGACAGCCCCGGTCCCGCTCCTCGAACCGCGGGAGGGGCTGCCACCCGTCGTGGCCGACGAGGAGGCGCTCGCCGCCACGGTCGCCGCGTTCGCGGGAGGCAGCGGGCCGGTCGCCGTCGACGCCGAGCGGGCCTCCGGGTACCGCTACGGCCAGCGCGCCTACCTCATCCAACTGCGCCGCGCGGGCGCGGGCACCGCGCTGATCGACCCGATCGCCTGCCCCGACCTGAGCGCGCTCGGCGCGGCCCTGGCGGACACCGAGTGGGTCGTGCACGCCGCCACCCAGGACCTGCCCTGCCTCGCCGAGGTCGGCATGCGGCCGCAGCGGCTGTTCGACACCGAGCTGGCCGGCCGGCTCGCGGGCTTCCCCGGGTGGGCCTGGGCCCGATGACCGAGAACGTGCTCGGCCTCTCGCTCGCCAAGGAGCACTCCGCGGTCGACTGGTCGACCCGGCCGTTGCCCGAGCCCTGGCTGCGCTACGCCGCCCTGGACGTCGAGGTGCTGGTCGAGCTGCGCGACGCCCTGGAGCAGGAGCTGGAGGGGCAGGGCAAGCTCGGCTGGGCGCTGGAGGAGTTCGCGGCGCTCGCCGCCGCGCCGCTGCCCACCCCCGCGTCGACCCGTGGCGGCGCACGTCGCAGCTGCACAAGGTGCGCCGCCGCCGGCAGCTCGCCGCGGTGCGCGAGCTGTGGCAGACCCGCGACCGGATCGCCCGCGAGCGGGACGTGTCACCCGGTCGGGTGCTCCCCGACGCGGCAATCGTCAACGCGGCGCTCGCGATGCCGCTGAACGCCCCGGCGCTGGTCGCCGTCTCCGGTTTCGGCCCGCGGGTGAACCGCCGGCAGCTCGACCAGTGGCTGGCGGCCGTGCAGCGGGCGCGCGAACTGCCCGAGTCGCAGCTGCCGCCGGCGTCCGCCCCGCACGACGGCCCGCCGCCGCCGCGCGCCTGGGCCGAGAAGGACCCGGTGGCGGCCGCCCGGCTGTCGGCGGCCCGCGCCGCGGTCTCGGCCCTCGCCGAGGAGAAGAACCTGCCCGCCGAGAACCTGATCACCCCGGACCTCGTCCGGCGGGTCTCCTGGGAGCCGCCGGTGCAGGCGGACGCCGCGAACGTCGGGGCCGTGCTGCGAAGACTCGGCGCCCGGCAGTGGCAGACCGACCTGGTCGCCCCGGTGGTGGCCGCCGCCTTCACCAAGGGATCCGAGTCCGAGCCCGAGTCCCAGTCCTAGCCCTAGAGGCACTCGACCGACACGCAGGGGCGCGGGAGACCGCGCCCCTCGGCGGTTCCGGGTGCGTTCCCCGGACGTGGTGCGGGACACACCCGGTCCGGGGGTGGTGGGCACTGTCCAACGTAGTTACCGGCGGGTAGCATGGCCGTGAAGCAGAGCCGCTCCACCCGTGGGCCGGGGTCTGCGCCTAACGTCATGTCCCCTGGGAGGAGAGCCCCCGTGCCTCGTACCGCGAGGGACGTCGTCTTTGTCGACGGCGTCCGCACCCCGTTCGGCAAGGCCGGCCCGAAGGGCATCTACCACGAGACCCGCGCGGACGACCTGGTCGTCAAGTGCATCCGTGAGCTGGTGCGCCGCAACCCGAACCTGCCCGTCGAGCGCATCGACGAGGTCGCCATCGCGGCCACCACCCAGATCGGCGACCAGGGCCTGACCATCGGCCGCACCGCCGGCCTGCTCGCCGGCCTGCCGAAGTCCGTCCCGGGCTACGCGATCGACCGCATGTGCGCCGGCGCGATGACCGCCGTCACCACCACCGCGGGCGGCATCGCCTTCGGCGCCTACGACATCGTCGTGGCCGGTGGCGTCGAGCACATGGGCCGCCACCCGATGGGCGAGGGCGTCGACCCGAACCCGCGCTTCGTGTCGGAGAAGCTCGTCGACGAGTCCGCCCTGTTCATGGGCATGACCGCCGAGAACCTGCACGACCGCCTGCCGCACATCACCAAGGAGCGCTGCGACGCGTACGCGGTGCGCTCGCAGGAGAAGGCCGCCAAGGCGTACGCCAACGGCGACATCCAGCCGGACCTGGTGCCGATCGCGATCCGCAACACCAACCCCGAGGTCGGCGAGACCGGCTGGGGCCTGGCGACCACGGACGAGCCGATGCGCCCGGGCACCACCATGGAGTCGCTGGCGAACCTCAAGACCCCGTTCCGCCCGCACGGCAACATCACCGCGGGCAACGCGGCCGGCCTCAACGACGGCGCCACCGCCTCGCTGCTCGCCGCCGAGGACGTCGCCGAGGAGCTCGGCCTCCCGATCAAGATGCGCCTGGTCTCCTACGCCTTCGCCGGCGTGGAGCCCGAGGTCATGGGCATCGGCCCCGTCCCGGCGACCGAGAAGGCGCTGGCCAAGGCCGGTCTGACCATCGACGACATCGGCGCCTTCGAGATCAACGAGGCGTTCGCCGTCCAGGTGCTCTCGCTGCTCGACCACTACGGCATCGCCGACGACGACGAGCGCGTCAACCCGTACGGCGGCGCGATCGCCTACGGCCACCCGCTGGCCTCCACCGGCGTCCGCCTGATGACGCAGCTGGCGCGCCGCTTCGAGCAGCGCCCCGACGTCCGCTACGGCCTGACCACCATGTGCATCGGCTTCGGCATGGGCGGCACGGTCATCTGGGAGAACCCGCACTTCGAGGGTGGTAAGTGAGCATGAGCACCACTGAGCTGCTGAAGCGCGCGGCCGAGCTGTTCCCCGGCGAGGTCGTCACCACCGCGCACGTACGCCACCTCGACCTGCCGCAGCAGGCCGGCAGGCTGGCGCTGATCACCCTGGACAACGGCTTCGACCACACCAAGCCGACCACCTTCGGCCCGGGCTCGCTCGCAAAGCTCTCCGAGGCGCTGGACCAGGTCGAGGCCGAGGCCGCCGAGGGGAAGATCGCCGCCGTGGCGATCACCGGCAAGCCGTTCATCTTCGCGGTCGGCGCCGACCTCAAGGGTGTCGAGGTGCTCAAGGAGCACAGCGACGCGCTGGCCATCGGCAAGGGCGGCCACGACGTCTTCAAGCGGATCGCCGCGCTGCCCGTCCCCTCCTTCGCCTACTACAACGGCGCGGCGATGGGCGGCGGCGTCGAGGTCGGCCTGCACTGCACCTACCGCACGGTCAGCTCGGGCGTCCCGGCGTTCTCGCTGCCGGAGGTCTTCCTGGGCCTCGTCCCCGGCTGGGGCGGCTGCACCATCCTGCCGAACCTGATCGGCCCGGCGAAGGCCGTCAAGGTCATCGTCGAGAACTCGATGAGCCAGAACAAGCAGCTCAAGGGCGCCGAGGTGTTCGACCTCGGCATCGCGGACGCGATCTTCGAGCCGGCCGACTTCCTGGAGCAGTCGCTGCACTGGACGGCCGCCGTGCTGAAGGGCGACATCGCCGTCCAGCGCGAGGAGATCGACCGCGGCAAGGCCTGGGACGACGCCGTCGCCTGGGGCCGCCTGGTCGCCGACGCCAAGGTGCACGGCGCCGCGCCGGCCGCCTACAAGGCGCTGGACATCATCGCGCAGGTCAAGGACGAGGACCTGCAGGCCGGCTTCGACGCCGAGGACGCGGCCCTGGCCGACCTCATCATGAGCGGCGAGCTGCGCAGCGGCCTGTACGCCTTCAACCTGGTGCAGCGCCGGGCCAAGCGCCCGTTCGGCGCGCCGGACAAGTCGCTGGCCCGCCCGGTCTCCAAGGTCGGCGTGGTCGGCGCGGGCCTGATGGCCTCGCAGCTGGCGCTGCTGTTCGCCCGCCGCCTGGAGGTGCCGGTCGTGCTGACCGACATCGACCAGGAGCGCATCGACAAGGGCGTCGGCTACGTCCACGGCGAGATCGACAAGCTGCTCGCCAAGGGCCGGATCAATGGCGACAAGGCCAACCGCCTCAAGGGCCTGGTCTCCGGCCACATCGACAAGGCCATCGCCTTCGGCGACGCTGACTTCGTCATCGAGGCCGTGTTCGAGGAGATGGGCGTCAAGCAGAACGTCTTCGCCGAGCTGGAGGCGGTGGTCTCGCCGACCACCATCCTGGCGACCAACACCTCCTCGCTGTCGGTCACCGAGATGGCCTCCAAGCTGGAGCACCCGGAGCGGGTCGTCGGCTTCCACTTCTTCAACCCGGTCGCGATCCTCCCGCTGCTGGAGATCGTCCGCGCGGAGAAGACCGACGACGCGTCGCTGGCGACCGCCTTCGGTGTCGCCCGGAAGCTGAAGAAGACGGCCGTCCTGACCAAGGACGCCCCGGCGTTCGTGGTGAACCGGATCCTGCTGCGCTTCATGGACGCGATCCAGGGCGCCATCGACGAGGGCACCCCGATCGAGACCATCGAGAAGGCCGTGCTGCCGCTCGGCCTGCCGATGTCCCCGATCGTGCTGCTGGAGCTGGTCGGCCCGGCCATCGCCCTGCACGTGTCGGAGACCCTGGCCGCGGCCTTCCCGGAGCGCTACACCGTCTCCGAGAACCTGGGCAAGCTGGTCAAGGCCGGCAAGCGCGGCTTCTACGTCTGGCAGGACGGCCAGCAGGTGCTGGACCCGGAGGTCCTCGCCCTGCTGTCCTTCGGCGACACCGTGCTGACGGAGGAGCAGGTGCGCGAGCGCGCCCTGGCCGCCGTCGCGCAGGAGATCGGCCTGATGCTGGACGAGGGCGTCGTCGGCGAGGCGCAGGACATCGACCTGTGCATGATCACCGGCGCCGGCTGGCCCTTCCACCTGGGCGGCATCACGCCGTACCTGGACCGCGAGGGTGTCTCGGAGCGCGTCAACGGCAAGCGGTTCCTCGCCCCGGGCCTGGCCTCTGTGCCGGTCTGACGCATGGTGAGTGCCGAACGCCCCGCCGGTCCACCGGCGGGGCGTTCGCATGCCCCCGGTCCGGCGCGGGCCGGGAGCAGCGCCGGGGCGCGGGCAATCAGGTTGTAATCGAACCGTAAAGTGAACTGACAGAGAACATTCCGTTAACCCCATAGGATCATCGTTCGATCACCCTTTCCATCGAGATCGAGGGCCTCCACAACCATGCCGGTGCGTTTCCGGGCTGCCCAGGCCACCCAGCTCAAGCGCCGGGCCAACGCCACCAGGCTGCGCGGCCTCGCCGTGGCCCTGGGGATGACCGCCGCACTCGCCGGGCTCCTGCTCACCGCCCTGCGCCCCGAGCCCGTCCTCTTCGTCGTGGTCGGCATCGCCAGCTACCTGGCCGAGCTCTACCTGCACCTCAACGAACCGCTGATGATGCGTCGCCTCGGCCAGCTCCGGGCCGGCGTGACGCTGCGGAGCGTGCTGCGCACCGCCCTGCTCCTCGTCCTGATGGCCCGCATGGGCCTGACCGACGACGCGGCCTACCTGCAGGCCGCCGTGCTCGTCCCCGTCCTGCTGATCCTCCAGACCGCCTACTCGGCGGTCAGCGCCGGCATCCGCCGCAACCGGACGCTGCCCGTGGTCACCCGCAACATCCCGCTGGACGGGCTGCCCGTCAGCAACACGCCGCCGCTGCGGCTGCTGCGCAAGCCGGGCCAGCGCCTGCTCCACCAGGAACTGACCGTCCTCGTCGGCGCAGCGGTGGCGCTGGCCACCCAGGACCGCTTCTGGATCCCGGTCGGCCTGCTGGCCGCCGCGCTGTCCGCCCTGCTGACCACCGTCCAGCTGGTGCCCTCGCTGCGCCGGGCGCTGCGGTTCCCCTCCCGCGAGGCCGTGCTCGCGCACGTCGACCACTGGCTGGGCGACTACCGGCCCGACGTCGTCCTCTACTTCACCGGCTCCAAGGACTCCGCCTACCAGGGCAACATGTGGCTGGAGTCGCTCGCCGACCTGGCCCGTCGGGGCCACCGACCGATGGTGGTGATGCGCGAGCGGGGCCTGGTGCGCAGCCTCGACCCGACCACCGTCCCCGTGCTCTGCGTCCCGTCGGCGACCCACCTGATGAACATGGAGCTCGGCTCCGTCCGCCTGGCGCTCTACCCGGCCAACGTCGGGAAGAACATCCACTTCCTGCGGATCCCCAAGGTCACGCACGTCTTCATCGGCCACGGCGACAGCGACAAGCTCGCCAGCGTCAACCCGTTCAGCAAGGTCTACGACGAGGTGTGGGTGGCCGGGCGGGCCGGGCGCGACCGCTACGCCCTCGCCGACGTCGGCGTCCGCGACGACGAGATCGTCGAGGTCGGCCGGCCGCAGCTCGACGCGCTCACCACCCGCCCGGCCGTCACCACCGGGCCGATCCCGACCGTGCTCTACGCACCCACCTGGGAGGGCTGGACGGACGACCCGGGCAACACCTCGCTGCTGCTGGCCGGCGAGAACATCGTCCGCCGGCTGCTGGCGGGCGACGAGCCCGTCCGGGTCGTCTACAAGCCGCACCCGTTCACCGGCATCCGCGACCCCAAGGCCCGCGGCGTGCACGAGCGGATCCTCCGGATGATCGCCCGCGCCAACGAGACCCGCGCCGGCCAGGACCGCTGGCGGGAGGCGGCCGCCGCCGACGCCGCCGCCCGCGCCCACGCCCGGGCCGAGGAGCAGCGCCTCACCGAGGAGATCACCCGGATCCAGAGCGAACTGGCCGACGAGGAGCTGGACGACGCCCAGCTCTCCCGGGACAGCGGGCACCCCGACGGCCGGCTGAGCGCCCGGCTGGCCGAGGCCAGGGCCGCTCACGTGCGGGTCTACTGGCAGGCCCGGGGCGCCTGGGAGCACCTGGTGGTCGAGGCCGGCGGCCCGCACCTCTACGACTGCTTCGACCAGGCCGACCTGCTGATCAGCGACATCTCCAGCGTGGTCTCCGACTTCATCTGCACCCTCAAGCCGTACGTGCTGACCGACACCGCCGAGCTCGGCGTCGAGGAGTTCCGGGCCCAGAACACCGCCGCCCGGGCCGCCTACATCCTCGACTCCGGCGCCACCGGGATGCCGAAACTCGTCAGGATGCTGACCCGGCCGGAGATGGACGTCCTGCGCCCGCACCGGCTCGACCTGCGCGAGTACCTGCTCGGCCCGGGCAGCCAGGCCTCCGCCGAGCGGTTCGCCGAGGCCTCCCGGCTGGGGATCGCCCGCGCCGCCGGGAAGGCGGAGCCGCCCGCGGCCCCGGACGGGGCCGAGCACCTCCCGCTCGTCACCCAGGGCATGTGATACCCGCCCCTTTCCGGTTTCCGGCGCCCCCGCCCGGTGGTCACCCGCCACCGGCGTGCCCTCTCCCGTTCTTCTCGCCCGTGCTCCCCCCACGCGCCGCCCCGCAAGACAAGGACTCCCTGCCATGCGCCGTGCCCCCGCCGCCCCCTCACCGTCGCCGTCGTGCTCGCCGGCGGCTCCGGCCAGCGGATCGGCCTGTCGATCCCCAAGCAGCTGATCAAGATCGCCGGCAAGACGATCCTGGAGCACACGCTGGCCGTGTTCGACGACGCGGCCGGCATCGACGAGGTCGTGCTGATGATGCACCCCGGCTTCGTCGCCGAGGCCGAACAGGTCGTGGCCGCGGCCGGGCTGCGCCGCACCGTCCGGGTGGTCGCCGGCGGGGAGACCCGCAACGCCACCACCGAGCGGGCGATCGGCGTGGTGGCCGAGCTGGCGGACGGGCGCGACTGCAAGGTGCTGTTCCACGACGCGGTGCGCCCGCTGGTCTCGCACCGGATCATCCAGGACTGCGTGGAGGCGCTCGACACCTACCGCGCGGTCGACGTCGCCATCCCGTCCTCGGACACCATCGTGGTGACCACCACCAGCGGCATGGCCACCGGCGAGCACGAGATCATCACCGAGGTGCCGGACCGCGCCAGGCTCCGCCGCGGCCAGACCCCGCAGGCCTTCTGGCTGTCCACCATCCGCCGGGCCTACGAGCTGGCCGCGACGGACCCGCACTTCGCCGCCACGGACGACTGCTCGGTCGTGCTGCGCTACCTGCCCGACACCCCGATCCACGTGGTGGCCGGCGAGGAGCGCAACATGAAGGTCACCCAGCCGATCGACATCCACATTGCCGACAAGCTGTTCCAGCTCGCCACCAGCACGCTCGCCGAGCCGATCCACCCCGAGGACTACCGCGACCACCTGGCCGGCCGCACCATGGTCGTCCTCGGCGGGTCGTACGGCATCGGCGCCGACATCGCGGCCCTGGCCGAGGAGCACGGCGCGCGGGTGTTCAGCTTCAGCCGGAGCACGACCGGGACGGACGTGGCCGACCCGGCGAGCGTGCAGGCCGCGCTGGAGCGGGCGTACGCGGAGAGCGGGCGCATCGACTTCGTGGTCAACACCGCGGGCGTGCTGCGGATCGGCCGGCTGGCCGAGCTGTCCCCCACCGAGGTGGACGAGGCGCTGCGGGTGAACTTCATCGCCCCGGCGTCGATCGCCCGGGCCGCCCACCCGTACCTGGCGCGCACCGGCGGTCAGCTGCTGCTCTTCACCTCCAGCTCGTACACCCGCGGCCGGGCCGACTACAGCCTGTACTCCTCGGCCAAGGCCGCGGTGGTCAACCTCACTCAGGCGCTGGGCGACGAGTGGTCGGCGGACGGCGTGCGGATCAACTGCATCAACCCGGAGCGCACCCTGACGCCGATGCGCGTCCAGGCCTTCGGCGACGAGCCGCAGGGCTCGCTGCTCAGCAGCTCGGCGGTGGCTCGGGCCTCGCTCGACGTGCTGGTGTCGGACATCACCGGCCAGATCGTCGACGTGCGGCGGGAGTCGGTGCCCGCCCAGCAGCGGGTGCCGGCCGCGGCCGGCGTCTGAGCGCGGGGGAAATCCGCAGGTCGGGGAACCACCGGCGGTCCGGCGCAGTCACCCACTGCGGACAGCCGTGATCCGCATCCGCAGGAGGAGAGCATGACCGCACCGGGCCGCCCGGCCCCACTCGGGCGGCGGGGCTTCCTGCTCGGCGGCGCCGCCCTGCTGACCGCCGCCGGGTGCGCCCAGGCGCCGCCGGCCCCTCGGGGGACGGGCCCGCGCTTCGACCTGAGTGCCGGGGCGGTCAAGCGGCTGCGCGAGAAGCCGCTCTGGTACGGCACCCTCGCGCAGTCGTTCGCGTTCGACCGGGTCAACGGGCACCTGTACGTCACCCAGGCTGTGGAGGCCGGGGTGCGGCTGCCCGGCGACGCGCAGCCCGTGGCGACCGCCGAGGGGCACCACGGCGACCTCTGCGTCAACAAGCTCGACCTGGCGGGGAACCGGCTGGCGTTCATGCGGCTCAAGGGCTTCGGCCACGGCGTCGGCCTCGGGGTGGAGCCGGTCGGCGGGGACGTCTTCGTCTGGACGGAGGCGGACGTGAACCCCGCCTCCGGCTACGGCCGGGCGCTGGCCAGGACGCGGTTCACCCCCGGCGCCGTCCTCTCCGCCGCCGACACCGGGACGGTGACCGTGCACCGGCCCGTCCCCGGGTCGACGTCCAACCAGCCGGCGATCGACCCGACGACGGGCCGCCTCGCCGTCCGGCACCGCCGCGCGGGGCAGGCCCACTACCGCGTCTTCGACCTGGCGGACGCCGGGCTCGGCGCCTTCGACCGTCCGCTGGCCGACATCGCGGAGACCGACCTGGGCGACGGGGACGAGGACGTCTTCCAGGGCTTCGCCGTCATGGGCGACTTCCTCTACCGGCTGCTGGGCACCGCCTACACCCCCGACGCGGAGGACGACCCCGACGCCGGCGGCAACCCGAAGGACAGCCACGGCAACGCCTCGGTGTCCACCGTCGACCTGCGCAGCGGCCGGGTGCTCGACCGGGTGCGCACGGAGGCGGCCTGGACGCTGGACTGGCGTGAGCCGGAGGGCATCGCGGTGGATCCGCAGGGGCCCGCGCTCTGTCTGGGCTTCGGCGGCGGCCAGGGCCGGCCGTGGACGTTCACCGCCTACGAGAAGCGCGCCCTGGTCGGGGTCAGTGCTTCTTCAGCCGGTAGATGACCGTGTCGCCGGTGACGCCCACGACCTCGTAGTGGGTGTCCAGCAGGCTCTCGATCCGGGGGACGAGCACCGGCTGGTACGGGGCGGTGCCGGAGTCGTCCACGACGATCTCCGGGAGGCCCTTGGTGGCCAGCTCCTGGTCGAAGGTCTGCCAGGCGTCACTGACGCTGTACTGCTCGCCGACCTTCTGGCTGTCCTTGCCGCCGCTGTAGTTGGTCAGGAACCCGGCCGTCAGGTAGCGGCTGGCCGGACGGCGGTCGGCCAGCCAGTACAGCTCCGGATGCATGCCCCAGACGAGCACGGTGTCCTTCGGGGTGGTCTGCGCGGCGACCGCGGTGGCCACCTCGGTGGTCTGGGTGAGCTTCTGGCCGGGCCAGAACACCGCGAGCGACCAGAACACCGTGCAGGCGACCGCCGAGTAGGTGAGCACCGGCCGCCAGCGCACCGCCGAGGTGGAGACGGCGCCCACCCCGAGCAGCACCAGCGGCGGCATCAGCTGCAGGTAGTAGTGGCCGAAGAAGTGGAAGCCGACGCTGACCGCGACCAGCGAGGACAGCAGCCACACCCACAGATCGGTGGTGGAGCCGTGCTCCTCCCCCGCGGTCGGGACGAACACCCGCCGCCGGTGCAGCCACATCCGGCGGGCCAGCGGCACGACGAAGCCGAGGCCGGCCGCGAGCAGGATCGCCGAGTTGCCGAGCGCCCGGCCGGCCATCTGCAGCCAGGCGCCGCCCAGCGAGGCGTAGTCGCCGCTGCCGGTGACCACCCAGAACAGGAAGCCCTTCGGCTTGGTGAGGATCAGCGCGACCAGCGCTATCGGCAGCGCGAAGCCGAGGCCGATGGCGCCGAGCACCGGGGGCCAGCGCACGCCGCGCCGGCGGGCGTCCTGGAACAGCATCCACAGCACCGGCAGCAGCACCGCGCCGCCGGTCTGCTTGGTCAGCGAGCAGACCGCCACCGCGATGCCCGCGGCCAGCCAGCGGCGCCGCTCGGCGTACCGGAAGGCGGCCACCATCGCCGGCAGCATGAACACCTCGAAGGTGGCGGCCTGGGTGTCCTCCGGCGACAGGCCGATGGAGACCAGCAGGTAGAGCGCCCCGGCGGCGCCGCCCGCCCGGTTCCCCCAGCGGCCGCGGGCGATCGAGGCGAGCAGCACGGCGGTGAGCAGGTGGGCGCCGATCGCCAGGGTGCGCAGCGGCCAGAGCGAGCCGGAGCCGAACAGGGCGAAGCAGGCCTGGTAGAGCCAGGGCAGCAGCGGCGGCTTGCGGTCGACCACGGTGTCGTACAGGACGCCGCCGTCGGCGAGCATCCGGGCCTGGGTGGCCAGGTAGCCCTCGTCGGGGCTCCAGACCGGCCGCAGGAAGGACGGGAGGTGGGTGAGGGCGGCCAGCAGCGCCAGCACCGGCACCAGCCTGCTCCAGTAGCCCGTCCGGATCCGCGCCGCGAGGCGGGCGGTCGGAGCGGCCTGCGGGCTGCTGGTCGGGGTGGGCACGGGTGACAACCTACCTGGCGGTCGTCACAGCGGCACCGCTGGTACCGGTATCCGTACGACGATCGGCCGGTTCGCGCCGGTGCGGGCGGCACCGGGTTCGGTCGGGTGGGCGGCGTGCGCGAGGCCCGGGTGCGTGCGCGCACCCGGGCCCCGTGCGGACGGTCAGGCCTGGACGGGCTGGGCGTCGAGGCGGGCCACCAGGGCGGTCACCTGGCGGGCGACGTCCGGGGCGGTGAGCCCGATCTCGGCGAGGATCTCCTCGCGCTTGGCGTGGTCCAGGAACTCCTGCGGGATGCCGAAGTCGCGCAGCGGCAGGTCCACGTCGGCGTCGCGCAGCGCCTGGGCGATCGCGGAGCCGACGCCGCCGGCGCGGCCGTTGTCCTCGACGGTGACGACCACCCGGTGCTCGGCAGCGAGGCCGGGCAGGGCCTTGTCGACCGGCTTGACCCAGCGCGGGTCGACGACGGTGGAGGTGATGCCCTGGGCGCCGAGCAGGTCGGCGGCCTCCAGGCAGAGCGGTGCCATCGCGCCGACCGAGACGATGAGGACGTCGGCGCGGCGGTCGCCGTGCTCGTGCGAGGTGTTCTCGCGCAGCACGTCCATGCCGCCGATCCGGCCGAGGGCCGGGACGGCCGGGCCGACACTGCCCTTGGAGTAGCGGACGACGGTGGGCGCGTCGTGGACCTCGACGGCCTCGCGCAGCTGGGCGCGGACCTGGTCGGCGTCGCGCGGGGCGGCGAGCCGCAGGCCGGGGACGGTCTGCAGGATCGACATGTCCCACATGCCGTTGTGGGAGGCGCCGTCGGTGCCGGTGACGCCGGCCCGGTCGAGGACGAAGGTGACGCCGAGGCGGTGCAGGGCGACGTCCATCAGGACCTGGTCGTAGGCCCGGTTGAGGAAGGTCGCGTAGACCGCGACGACCGGGTGCAGGCCGTTGGTGGCCAGGCCGGCGGCGGAGACCGCGGCGTGCTGCTCGGCGATGCCGACGTCGAAGGTGCGCTCCGGGAAGGCCTTGGCGAACGGGGCGAGGCCGACCGGGTGCAGCATCGCGGCGGTGATCGCCACGATGTCCTTGCGCTCGCGGCCGAGCGCCACCATCTCCTCGCCGAAGACGGACGTCCAGTCCTTGCCGGAGGTCTTCACCGGCAGGCCGGTGTCCGGGTGGATGACGCCGACGGCGTGGAAGCGGTCCTCTTCGTTGTTCTCCGCGGCGTGGTAGCCGCGGCCCTTCTCGGTGATGCAGTGCACGATCACCGGGCCGCCGAAGCCGCGGGCCTTGGTGAGCGCGGACTCCAGCGCCACCAGGTCGTGGCCGTCGATCGGGCCGATGTACTTGAGGCCGAGGTCCTCGAACATGCCCTGCGGGGCGATGAAGTCCTTGAGGCCCTTCTTGGCGCCGTGCAGGGTGTCGAAGAGCGACTGGCCGACGACGGGGGTGCGCTGCAGGGCGTCCTTGCCCCACGACAGGAACCGCTCGTAGCCCTGGGTGGTGCGCAGGGTGGAGAGGTGGTTGGCGAGGCCGCCGATGGTCGGGGAGTAGGAGCGCTCGTTGTCGTTGACGACGATGACGACCGGCAGGTCCCGGGCGTCGGCGATGTTGTTGAGCGCCTCCCAGGCCATGCCGCCGGTGAGCGCGCCGTCGCCGATCACGGCGACGACCGGGCGGTCCCGGTGGCCCTGGATCTTGTTGGCCTTGGCCAGGCCGTCGGCGTAGCCGAGCACGGTGGAGGCGTGCGAGTTCTCGATCACGTCGTGCTCGGACTCGGCGCGCGAGGGGTAGCCGGACAGGCCGCCCTTCATCTTCAGGCGGCTGAAGTCCTGGCGGCCGGTGAGCAGCTTGTGGACGTAGCTCTGGTGGCCGGTGTCGAAGAGGATCCGGTCGCGCGGGGAGTCGAAGACGCGGTGCAGGGCGAGGGTGAGCTCGACCACGCCGAGGTTGGGGCCGAGGTGGCCGCCCGTCTTCGAGACCTCTTCGACCAGGAAGCCGCGGATCTCCTCGGCCAGGTCGGCCAGCTGCGCCGGGGTGAGCCGGTCGAGATCACGCGGTCCCCTAATGCGGGTCAGCAGGGCCACCCGTTCCTCCTCGTTCACAGTTCCCGGGCCAGGGCAGGCCCGCCGGGCTTCGGCGCCCGTGGTGCCGGGCGCCCTCGACATCGGTTGTCGGAGTACCCCGGCTGGTCGAGTCTAATGTCCGACTGCCGGACACCGTGCGGCGCATGGGCCACATCGGGGACGCCCCACCCAGGACACGACGAGGCCCGGCACCCTTTCGGTTCGGGTGCCGAGCCTCACATCGGGGTCGGGCGTGTCGTCAGCCGCGGCCGGAGGACTTCTGGGTCCGGCGGGAGACGGAGTCGAGCACGACGGCGCCGAGCAGCACCGCGCCGGTGATCATGTACTGGATGGCCTGGTTGACGTGCACCAGGTCGAGGCCGGTGATGATCGACTGGATGACCAGGATGCCCAGCAGGGCGGACCAGGTCTTGCCGCGGCCGCCGAAGAGGCTGGTGCCGCCGATGACGGCCGCCGCGATGGAGTTCATCAGGACGTTGCCGCTGCCGAGCAGCTTGTCGGCGGAGCCCTGCTGGGAGGCGATGAACAGGCCGCCGAGGGCCGCCATGCCGGCCGAGATCATGAAGACCGAGATCCGCACCCAGGCGACGTTGATGCCGGCGCGGCGGGCCGCCTCGACGCTGCCGCCGACCGCGAAGATCTGCCGGCCGTAGGAGGTGCGGCGGAGCACGAAGTCGGTGATGACGACGACCGAGAGGAAGATCACCAGGGGCAGCGGCAGGCCGCGGTCCTGGTTCAGCATGTAAGCGGCGACCAGGCCGATGACGGCGAGCACGCCGGTGCGCAGGGCGATCTCGCTCATCGGGCGGGCCGGCAGGCCGGCGTCGCCGCGACGCTTGGCGTCCAGGAACTGGCCGGCGCCGAAGAGTGCGATGCCGAGGACGGCGAACGCCCAGGTGAAGGCGACGTCGCCGTCACCCAGGAAGTAGGTGTCGAGGTTGGCGAGCACACCGTCGTTCAGGACGTTGACGGTGCCCTTGTCGCCGAGCACGGACATCTGCAGGCCGCTCCAGGCGAGCAGGCCGGCCAGGGTGACCACGAAGGCCGGGACGCCGATCTTGGCGAAGAAGAAGCCGTGCAGGGCGCCGATGGCGACCGCGGCGGCGATCGCGATCAGGCAGGCCAGCCACTCGTTGACGCCGGAGCGCACCGAGAGGACGGCGGCTATCGCGGCGGACACGCCCGCGACCGAGCCGAGCGACAGGTCGATCTCGCCGAGCAGCAGCACGAAGACGATGCCGACGGCGATGAGGCCCGGGCCGGCGATCCACTTGGTGATGTTGGTGACGTTGTCGGCGTTGAGGAAGTCGCCGGTGACGCTCTGGAAGATGATGCCGATCAGGATCAGGCCGAGCACGACCGGGACGGAACCCAGGTCGCCGCTCTTCATCTTCCGCTTGAACTCCGCGAGGTAACCGGCGAAACCGGCCTCACGGACGAGCAGGCGGGGGTCGACCGCGGGGGCGAGGGGGCCTCGGCCGCCGTGGTGTCGGTGGTGGTCTGCTCGGTCACTTCGCTTCCTCCGCGATGCGTGCCTGACGCCGGGTCACGGCGTTCTCGGTGGCGCCGGTGATGGCGGAGATGATCTCCTCGTGCGAGGTGCTGGCCACCTCGAAGACGCCGTTGTTGCGGCCCAGGCGGAGGACCGCCACGGTGTCCGCGACAGCCTTGACGTCGGCCATGTTGTGGCTGATCAGGATGACGCCGAGGCCGCGCTCGCGCAGGCGCTCGACGAGGTCGAGGACCTGGGCGGTCTGCTCGACGCCGAGGGCCGCGGTGGGCTCGTCCAGGATGACGATCTTCGGGTCGCCGACCAGGGCGCGGGCGATCGCGACGACCTGGCGCTGACCGCCGGAGAGGGCGGCGATCGGGATGCGGACGCTCGGGATGCGGATCGACAGGGTGTCGAGCAGCTCCTTGGCGCGCTTCTCCATCGCGACCTCGTCGAGCGCGCCGAAGCGGCGCAGCTCGCGGCCGAGGAAGAGGTTGCCGACCACGTCGAGGTTGTCGCAGAGCGCGAGGTCCTGGTAGACGGTGGCGACGCCGAGGGCCTGGGCGTCGTGCGGCCGGTTGATCGCGACCTTGCTGCCCTCCCACTCGATCGCGCCCTCGTCGATGGGGTGGACGCCCGCGATGGTCTTCACCAGCGTCGACTTGCCCGCTCCGTTGTCGCCCACCAGGGCGACGACCTCGCCGGCGTGGACCTCCAGATGCACGTCGGTGAGTGCCTGCACGGCACCGAAGCGCTTGGAGACACCGCGCAACGCCAGTACGGGTGCGCCTGTCACGTGAACCATCTCCTTCATTCCGCGACGCCCTCGTCCAGGGCATGCCACGGCCTGCCGTGCGCCGGCGGGGGCACGGAAGGGTAGTGCGAGAAAGGATTTTGACGGCGCGGCGGGAGGGTGACGCGGCGCCGAGGGGCGGCCGTACCCCGGTGCACCGGGGTACGGCCGCCCTTGGGGGTCTTACTGCAGGCCCGCGGTCTTGCAGGCGGCGGCGTAGTCGCCGGTGCAGATGTCGGCGACCTTGTACAGGCCGTCGGCGATCACGGTGTCCTTGATGTTGGTCACGGTGACGACCTTCGGGTCCAGCAGCTTGGCCGGGATGTTCTTGTCGGTGTCGCTGTCGATGCTGGAGGAGGCGACGGACTTGATGTCCTTGCTCTGCAGCAGGTCGACGGCGAGCTCGGCGGCCGAGTCGGCCAGCGGCTTGTACGCCTTGTAGATGGTGTAGGTCTGGTCGCCGCTGATGAGGCGCTGGATGGCGTCGAGACCCGCGTCCTGGCCGCCGACCGGCACCTTGATGCCGGCGGACTTCAGCTGGGTGATGATCGCGGCGGCCATGCCGTCGTTGGCGGAGTAGACGGCCTGGAAGCCGTCCTTGCCGAGCTGGGTGATCGCGGCGCCGATCTTCTGGCCGGCCACGGTCGGCTTCCACTCGCCGGACTGCTCGTAGACGACCTTCTTGACCTTGCCGTCGAGGATCTTGTGCGCACCGGCCTTGAACTTGCCGGCGTTCGGGTCCGCGTCGTCACCGTTGATCATGACGATGTTGGCGTCGGCGGCCTTGGCGCCGAGGGCGTCGACCAGGGCCTGGCCCTGGAGCTCGCCGACCTTCTCGTTGTCGAAGGAGACGTACGCGGAGACCGGGCCGGTGGCGAGGCGGTCGTACGCGATGACCTTGACGCCCTTGTCGGCCGCTTCCTTCACCCAGGACTGGGTGGAGGCCGCGTCGAACGCGTCGAGGATGATGACCTTGACGCCCTGGGCGATCAGGGTGTCGAACTGCTGCTTCTGCTTGGCGGCCGAGCCCTCGGCGTTGCTGTACTTGACGTTGCAGTCGCTGCACAGCTCCTTGACCTTGGCCTCGATGAACGGCTTGTCGAAGGACTCGTAGCGCGTGGAGGACGCGTTCTCCGGGAGGAGAAGGCCGATCGACTTGGTGTCGCCGCCCTTCGCGTCGGAAGACTTGTTGTCGCTGCCGGCCTTGCCACAGGCGGCCATCGAGAGGGCCATCGAGACAGCAGCGGTACCGATGACAGCGCGACGCATCATTGCGTTCATGGTGGGGGTGCCTCCCTGACAGAGCCGCAACGTTGCGGCGAGGTTGGATGGAGTCAATCCGGCCCGCCCGCTTGTCGTCAATAAGTAAAACCGCGACTGCCTGGATCCGAACCCTTTCGTTATCTTCCTGAAGGCGAAGCCGAGATCAAACGACCTCGGCCCCCGTCTCCGGCCCTGCTCAGGCGGGTGCCGCCGTGGCCAGACCGGTCTGCCGGATGGCCCCCGATTCGCCCATCTCGCTCATCACCAGGGCCAGTGCGCCGAGCACCTCCGCACGGCCGCCCAGCGTGCCCGGCACCACCGAGAGCTGGCGGGCCGCACTGGGGATGGCGTACCGCGCCACCGAGTCCCGGATCGGGGAAAGCACCAGCTCACCGGCCTCGGCGAGCTCGCCGCCGAGGATCACCCGACGCGGGTTGAGCAGGTTGCACAGGGTGGCCACCCCGCTGCCGATCTGGCGGCCCGCGTCCGCGATCACCCGCCGGCAGCCCAGGTCGCCCTGCTGGGCGAGCTGCACGACCTTGGAGAGGGTGAGCTCCCCCGGGTGGTTAGCGTTCAAGAGGTTGAGCAGGTAGCGGGAGCCCACGAAGGTCTCCAGGCAGCCCCGGTTGCCGCAGCGGCAGACCGGTCCGGCCTCGTCCAGCGTGATGTGCCCGATCTCGCCCGCGGTGCCGCCCGGGCCCCGGTAGATCTGGCCGTTGATGACCAGACCGGAGCCGACGCCGCTGGCCACCTTGATGTAGGCCAGGTCGCTCAGCCCCCGCCCGGCGCCCCAGACCAGCTCGCCCAGCGCGCCGAGGTTGGCGTCGTTGTCGACGTAGACCTGCATGCCCAGGCGCTGCGCAAGCTCCTGGCCCGGGTGGATGCCCGTCCAGCCGGGCAGGATCGCGGTGGAGCCGAGCGCGCCGGTCTCCACGTCGATCGGCCCCGGTACGCCGAGGCCCACCCCGATCACCTTGTCCGAGCGGAAGCCCGCCTGCGACAGCAGACGCTCCACCAGGGCCTCGGCCCGGTCGAAGCCCTGCTGCGCCGACACGTCCGTGTCGATGGGCTCGCTCTCCTCGGCGAGCACCCGGTGGGCGAGGTTGCCCACCGCGACCCTCAGGTGCGTGTGGCCGAAGTCGACGCCCACGACGATCCCGGCGTCCCCGCTCAGGGAGACGCTGCGGGCCCGTCTGCCGCCGGAGGAGGTGTCGGCGACCACGACGGTGCCGCTCTCCTTCAGCTCGCGGACGATGTTGGACACCGTCGCCGCCGACAGCCCGGTCGACCTGGCGATCTCGGCCTGGGTGAGCGAGCCGGCCATCCGCACGGCCCGCAGCACCCGTTCGAGGTTCGCCCGGTGCAGTGAGGACTGCGATCCCGGCGTGTCCATCGACATGATTCACCCTCCCAGGGCACGGGGACCCGACCGTCCCCGCCCCTGCCGCGCCGTTGCGGCGGAGCTCGTTGTGCCGGCCGGACCCGTCACCCTGCGGTGTCGGTGCCTCAACCGGGCGTTCATCTTCAACTTCTGAACTCTAAGCTCAGCCAGCCCAGCCATACAGAGTCAAGGGCGAAGACGGATCGTTGCGAAACCTCTTCCGCCCTCCTACGTCGAGTGTCGTAGCCCGGCGCCTCCGGCGCCCGGTGACCAGGACTTCCCAGGTCCGCGCGGGGGAGGCTCGTGGGAGGATGCCGGGTATCAAAGCCTGACGAAGGAGTCCTGCGAGTGCCTGGCACCAACTTGACCCGTGAGGAGGCCCGTACCCGGGCCGCGCTCCTGCATGTGGAGTCGTACGACATCGAGCTCGACCTGAGCTCGGCCCGCGAGGGCGGCACGTTCCGGTCCACCACCGTGGTCCGCTTCACCGCCACCACCCCGGGCGCCGAGACCTTCATCGACCTGGTGGCCCCCGCCGTCACCGAGGTCGTCCTCAACGGCGAGTCGCTCGACCCGGCCGCGCACTTCGCCGACAGCCGGATCTCGCTGCCCGGCGTGCAGGCCGAGAACGAGCTGCGCGTGGTGGCCGACTGCGCCTACACCAACACCGGCGAGGGCCTGCACCGCTTCGTCGACCCGGTCGACGGCGAGACCTACCTCTACACCCAGTTCGAGGTCCCGGACGCCCGCCGGGTCTTCGCCAGCTTCGAGCAGCCCGACCTGAAGGCCTCCTTCGCCTTCACCGTCACCGCTCCGACCGGCTGGGTCGTGGTCTCCAACTCCCCCACCCCGGAGCCGGCCGGCGAGGGCGACACCCGCACCTGGCGCTTCGCCCCCACCCCGCGGATGTCCTCGTACATCACCGCGCTGGTCGCCGGCCCGTACGTGGGCGTCTTCGACGAGTACGCCGACGGCTCCCAGCGGGTGCCGCTCGGCGTGTACTGCCGCCCCTCGCTGCGGGAGTTCCTGGACGCCGAGGCGATCTTCGACGTCACCAAGCAGGGCTTCGCGTACTTCCAGGAGAAGTTCGACTTCGCCTACCCCTTCGCCAAGTACGACCAGCTCTTCGTCCCGGAGTTCAACGCCGGCGCGATGGAGAACGCCGGTGCGGTCACCCTCCGCGACCAGTACGTCTTCCGCTCCAAGGTCACCGACGCCGCGTACGAGATGCGCGCCGCGACGATCCTGCACGAGCTCGCCCACATGTGGTTCGGCGACCTGGTGACCATGGAGTGGTGGAACGACCTCTGGCTGAACGAGTCGTTCGCGACCTTCGCCGAGGCCGTCTGCCAGGCCGAGGCGCCCGGCTCGAAGTGGCCGCACTCCTGGACGACCTTCGCCAACCAGATGAAGACCTGGGCGTACCGGCAGGACCAGCTGCCGTCCACCCACCCGATCATGGCGGAGATCAACGACCTGGAGGACGTCCAGGTCAACTTCGACGGCATCACCTACGCCAAGGGCGCCTCGGTGCTCAAGCAGCTGGTCGCCTACGTCGGCCAGGACGCCTTCTTCCAGGGCGTGCAGGCCTACTTCAAGCGCCACGCCTGGGGCAACACCACCCTCGCCGACCTGCTCGGCGCCCTGGAGGAGGCCAGCGGCCGCGACCTGAAGACCTGGTCGAAGGCCTGGCTGGAGACGGCCGGCATCAACCTGCTGCGCCCCGAGCTCACCCTCGACGCGGACGGCGCGATCGCGTCCTTCAGCGTCCTGCAGAGCGCCCCGGCGCTGCCGGCCGGCGCCCGCGGCGAGGCCGTGCTGCGCCCGCACCGGATCGCGATCGGCCTCTACGAGCTGGTCGACGGCTCGCTGGTGCGCACCGACCGGATCGAACTGGACGTGGACGGCCCGCGCACCGACGTCCCCGAGCTGGTCGGCCGGCAGCGCCCCGCCGTCCTGCTGCTCAACGACGACGACCTCTCGTACGCCAAGGTCCGCCTCGACGAGGAGTCGCTGGCCGTCGTCACCGAGCACCTCGGCGACTTCGCCGACTCGCTGCCGCGCGCGCTGTGCTGGGCCTCGGCCTGGGACATGACCCGCGACGGCGAACTCGCCACCCGCGACTACCTCGCCCTCGCCCTCTCCGGCCTCACCCGGGAGAGCGACATCGGCGTCGTCCAGTCGGTGCAGCGCCAGGTCAAGCTCGCGCTGGAGATGTACGCCGACCCGGCGTGGCGCGAGGAGGGCCTGCAGCGCTGGGCCGCCGCCGCCGAGCAGCAGCTGCTCGCCGCCGCCCCCGGCAGCGACCACCAGCTGGCCTGGGCCCGCACGCTGGCCGCCGCCGCCCGCACCGACGGCCAGCTCGCGCTGCTCGCCGACCTGCTGGACGGCACCCGCACCGTCGAGGGCCTGGCCGTCGACACCGATCTGCGCTGGACGCTGCTGGCCCGCCTGGTCGCCACCGGCCGTGCGGACGACAAGGCCATCGAGGCCGAACTCGCCCGCGACAACACGTCCTCCGGCCAGGAGCACGCCGCCAGCTGCCGGGCCGCCCGGCCGAACGCCCGGGCCAAGGCCGAGGCCTGGGCCTCGGTGGTCGAGTCCGACACCCTGACCAACTACGTGCAGGAGGCCGTCATCGGCGGCTTCCAGCAGGCGGACCAGCGCGAGCTGCTGGCGCCGTACGCGGCGAAGTACTTCGCCGCCGTCAAGGAGGTCTGGGAGACCCGCAGCCACGAGATCTCGCAGCAGATCATCGTCGGCCTGTACCCGGCCTACCAGGTCGAGCAGGCCACGGTGGACGCCACCGACGCCTGGCTGGCCTCGGCCGACCCGGCCCCGGCGCTGCGCCGTCAGGTGGTCGAGGCCAGAGCCGGCATCGAGCGGGCGCTGAAGGCCCAGGCCGCCGACCGCGCCGCCACCGGCCGGAACTGACCCGGCAGCAGGGCCCGCCGGCCGCCCGGAGCCACCGCGCTCCGGGCGGCCGGCGCCGTCCGGGGCAGCGGATCAGGCGCCGGCCCGCGGCAGCGGATCAGGCGCCGGCCCGCGGCTGCGGGAGCCGGACGGTGAAGACCGTCCCGCCGGCGCCGCTCGCCACCGCGACCGAACCGCCGTGCGCCTCCGCGACCGCCCGGACGATCGCCAGCCCGAGGCCGGTCGAACCGGTCGCACGCGACCGTGCCCGGTCGCCGCGCACGAAGCGCTCGAACACCCGCTCCGCCAGGTCGGGCGGGATCCCCGGGCCGGTGTCCGCCACCGTCAGCCGCACCACGCCGTCGACGGCCGCCAGCCCCAGCGTCACCGCGGTGCCGGACGGGGTGTGCGCCCGGGCGTTGGCGAGCAGATTGGCCACCACCTGGCTCAGCCGGTCGGCGTCGCCCCGGACGAGCACGGGCTCCGCGGGCAGTTCCAGCCGCCAGTGGTGGTCCGGTCCGGCCGCACGGGCGTCCGCGGCGCCGTCCAGGGCGAGCCGGGTCAGGTCCACCTCGCCGGCGGCGAGCGGGCGGCCGGCGTCCAGCCGGGCCAGCAGCAGCAGGTCCTCCACGATCGCGCCCATCCGCCGGGCCTCGGCCTCGATCCGCTCCAGCGAGTGGTGCACCGGCTCCGGCACCGGGCCGGGGTGACGCAGGGCCAGCTCGGCATGGCCCCGGACGGTCGCCACCGGCGTCCGCAGTTCGTGGCTGGCGTCCGCGGCGAAGGACCGCAGCCGCTCCTCGACCTCGTGACGGCTGGTCAGCGCGGATCCGACGTGCCCGAGCATGCCGTTCAGTGCGGCGCCGACCCGGCCGACCTCGGTGCGCGGATCGTCGTCGGGGACACGCTCCGACAGCGCCACGGCGCCGGTGTCCAGCGGCATCGCGGCGACCCGTTCGGCGGTGGCCACCACCCGGTCCAGCGGCCGCAGCGACCAGCGCACCCACAGCGTGCCCGCCACCCCGACGGCGACCAGCGCCACCGCGAACACCGTGAGTTCCAGGCTGACCAGCCGTCCGGTGGTGTCGTCCACGGGTTGCAGCGGCAGGCCGGTCACCAGCACGTCGCCGTCGTGGCCGGAGAACGCGCGCAGCCGGTAGCCGCCCAGCGCGGCGACCGGGGCGCTGCGGGCCGCACCGTCGACCGGGAGGGCGGCGAGCAGGCGCTGCTCGGTGGCGGTGAGGGTCACCACGTCGTCGTTGTTGGGCGCGGACTCGTCGTCGGCGTCCCCGTCGACGACGCCCGCGGCGGTGACCCGGCCGGCCAGCAGCCGGGCACCGAAGGTCCCCGGCGCCTGCGCCCGGGTGTCGGCGCTGCCGACGGCCGCGCCGTGCTCCAGGCTCGCCGCGTACCGGCCGCCCGCGTCCACCAGCTGCTGGTCGAGCCGGTCCATCAGGAAGTGCCGCAGCGCCCCGGTGGTGGCCAGCCCCACGCCGCCGAAGGCGAGCACCAGCAGGGTGAGCAGGCCGGCGACCAGCCGGGCCCGCAGGGTCCGCGGCACGAGCCGGGCCCCGAGGGCCCGTACGGTCCGCCGCGGGCGCGACGACGGCGCCGGGCGGCGGGTCACACCGCCGCCTTGATCAGGTAGCCGGCCCCGCGCACCGTGTGGATCATCGCCGGCCGGCCCGCGTCGACCTTCTTGCGCAGGTAGCTGATGTACAGCTCGACCACGTGCGCCTGCCCGCCGAAGTCGTACGACCAGACGGCCTCCAGCAGCTGCGCCTTGCTCAGCACCTGCCGGGGGTGCTGCATCAGGTGGGTGAGCAGCGCGTACTCGGTGGGGCTGAGCTCGACCGGGGTGCCGCCGCGGGTGACCTCGCGGGCCTGCTCGTCGAGCACCAGGTCGCCGAGGACGAGGGCGTGCTCCGGCGGGCCGCCCGCGGCCGGCGGCTCGGCGCGGCGCAGCAGCCCGCGGAGCCGGACGGCGACCTCGGCCAGGCTGAACGGCTTGGTGACGTAGTCGTCGCCGCCGGCGGCGATGCCGGCGATCCGGTCCTCGACGGTGTCGCGGGCGGTCAGGAAGAGCACCCGGACCTCCGGGCGCTCCCGGTGGATGAGCCGGAGCACCTCCATGCCGTCGAGGTCGGGCAGCATCATGTCGAGGACCACGGCGTGCGGCCGCCAAGCGGCCGCGATCTCGACGGCCTCCCGGCCGGTGGTGGCGCCGCGGGTCTGCCACCCCTCGTAGCCGAGGCCGCCGCAGACGACGTCGACGAGGTCGGGCTCGTCGTCGACCACCAGGATCCGCCAGGTCGGCTGCGCGCTGCGGTCCATGCTGCTCCCTGGTCTCTGGTCTGGGCGGCTCCGCTCATTCTGGCCGCCTGCGATGAGAAAGCGGTGAGATCCGCCGGCCCGGCACGGCCCCGGCATCACCGCTCCGACCTGCTGGAACGCCTGCTCTCAGGATTTCCTCAGAGGCCCGGGCTCAGAGGCAACTGAGAGGTTGCGATGCCAGGGTTGGGCTCCTCGGCGGCACCGGGCCGCCCGAGACCGGAAGGAGGTCCGCCATGACCGCCGTCGCACCGCCGCGCACTGCCGGGAGCACCCGGCGGGCGCACCGCCCGCCGCGCCGCTTCCCGGTCGCCACCGTACCGGCCGCCGCGCTCGCCGCGATCGCGCTGGGCGCGCTGGGCGTCCTCGTCGTCTGGTGGCAGGGCACCGGCTCGGTCACCGGGGCGGCCGGCTGGCTGACCGGCGCGGGCCGGATCACCGGTCTGCTGGCCGGGTACGCCGCGCCCGTCCTGCTGCTGCTGATGGCCCGGATCCCGGTGCTGGAGCGCGAGGTCGGCGCGGACCGGATGGCCCGCTGGCACGCCTTCGGCGGCCGGTACCTGGTCTCGCTGGTCACCGTGCACGTGCTGACGATCGTCTGGGGCTACGCCCTGACCGACGGCCGCGGGCCGCTCGCCGAGGGCGTGGACATCGTGTTCCACTACCCCGAGATGATCAAGGCGTCGCTGGGCACCCTGGTGATGCTCGGAACCGGCGCGGTCTCGGCCCGGGCGGCCCGCCGCCGGATGTCGTACGAGGTCTGGTACTACCTGCACCTGGCGACCTACCTCGCGGTGGCGCTCGCCTTCGGCCACCAGCTGGCCACCGGGGCCGATCTCGGCGACGGGCCGGCCAGGCTCGCCTGGTACGCGCTGTACCTGGGCACCGCGGCGGTGCTGGGCTGGTACCGGCTGGCCGTGCCGTGGCTGCGGGACCGGCGGCACCGGCTGCGGGTGGCAGAGGTCCGGTCCGAGGGGCCGGGTGTGGTGTCGGTGTTCCTGACCGGCCGCCGCCTGACCGAGCTGCGGGCCGAGCCCGGCCAGTTCTTCCGGCTGCAGTTCCAGGCGCCGGGGCTGCGCTGGGCGGCCAACCCGTACTCGCTGTCGGCGCCGCCGCACCCTAATTTCCTGCGCTTCACGGTGAAGGACCTGGGGGCGCACAGCGCCGCCGTGGCCGGGCTGCGGCCGGGCACCCGGGTGCGCGCCGAGGGCCCGTACGGGGCGTTCACCGGGCGGCTGCACCGGCAGCGCAAGGTGCTGCTGCTGGGGGCGGGCGTGGGGATCACCCCGCTGCGCGCCCTGTTCGAGACGCTGCCCGGGGAGCTGACCCTGGTGCAGCGGGCCCGCCGGCCCGAGGACCTGCTCTTCACCGCCGAGCTGGCGGCCGTCGCCGCGCGGCGCGGCGGCCGGGTGCACGCGCTGACCGGCTCCCGTTCCCAGGTCGGCGACCTCGGCCGGGCGCTGCGCCGGCTCGTCCCCGACCTCCCCGCGCACGAGGTCTACCTGTGCGGCCCCGAGCCGATGGCCGAGGAGGCCGTCCGGGCGCTCCGGGCCGCCGGTGTGCGGCCCGACCGTATCCACCGCGAGTCGTTCGCCTTCTGAGGAGCCCCGCCATGCGCCGAGCCGTCGTCACCAGCACCGCCACCGTGGCCGGGGTGATCCTGCTGCTGTCGCTGAAGCCGCACGACAGCACCCCCGTCAAGGTGATCGGTTCGGGGGTACCGCCACCGACACCTCCGCGGGCTCCGCCGCGGACACGCCGTCCTCGGGATCCTCCGCCGCTGCGGGCGGGTCCTCGGGCACCTCGACCGCGACCCGGTCGGTCACCGGCAGCGCCGTCGACACCCGGTACGGGCCGGTGCAGGTGAAGGTCACCCTCGCCGGGTCGAAGCTCACCGCCGTGGACGTGATCCAGTACCCGTCCGAGGACCACCGCGACCAGGAGATCAACAGCTACGCGCTGCCCGTCCTCAACCAGGAGGCGATCGCGGCGCAGAGCGCCGGCATCGACGTGGTCTCCGGGGCCACCTACACCAGCGACGGGTACATCCGCTCGCTGCAGAGCGCGCTCGACCAGGCGGGCCGGTGAGCACCGCGGCGGACGCCGTCCGGCACGCCGAGCACGTCATGGGGACGGTCTTCTCGGTGACCGTCCGCGATCCCGGGCCGGGCACCGCGGCGGCGCTGGAGCGGGTGGCGGCCCGGCTGCACCGGATCGACGCGGTCTTCTCGACCTACCGCGCCGACAGCGACATCAGCCGGCTGGACCGCGGCGAGCTCGGCATCGAGGGCTGCGACCCGGACGTGGCCGAGGTGCTGGCCCGCTGCCGGGAGACGGCCGCGCAGACCGGCGGATGGTTCACCGCGCGGCCCGGCGGGCGGCTCGATCCGAGCGGCTGGGTCAAGGGCTGGGCCGTCGAGGAGGCCTGCCGGATCCTGCGCGCGGCGGGCTCCCGGGTGCACTGTGTGAGCGGCGGCGGCGACGTGCAGACGGCGGGCGGCCCGTGGCGGGTCGGCGTGGCGCACCCGCTGCGGCCGGGTGCGCTGGCGGCCGTGCTCACCGGCCGGGACCTCGCGGTGGCCACCTCGGGCACCGCCGAGCGCGGTGCGCACGTGGTCGACCCGTTCACCGGGCGCCCGGCCGTCGCGCTGGCCTCGCTGACCCTGGTGGGCAGTGCCGGCACCGGGCTGGCCCGCACCGACGCGTGGACGACCGCCGCGTTCGCGATGGGCCCCGATCGCGCGCTCGCCTGGGCCGGAGCGCGGCCCGGCATCGAGGCGCTCGCCGTCCTCCCGGACGGCTCGCAGCGGCGGACGGCGGGCCTGGCCCGCCACCTGCCGCCCGCCGGCCCGGCGGACTGGACACTGCGCGGCGCCCCCGTGAACGCCTGAGCGCCGCCGGGCGGGGCCCGGCGGCGCTCAGATCACGTCGTGTCGCAGGTGTCAGGACTTCTTGGCGCTCTTGCGGGTGCCGACCAGCACGAGACCGGTGATCGCCAGGAAGATCACGATCGGCAGGGCGACGTACAGACCGAGGGTCTGTGCGACGGTCAGACCGTTGCCCGCCTGCTCCCCGTCGTCCTGGGTCAGGGCCATGGCCGGCGACGTCATCAGCATCATCAGCGTGGCCGCCGCGGTGACCGCACCGGCGCGCATTGCGTTCCTCTTGTCCACGTTTCCCACGCTACCGGCAGGTCAGACGCCGCCGCGCGGCGGGGTGCGCCTTCCGGGCCCGTCCGCCAGCGCCCTGGTCAACCGGGCGGTGGAGGGTGCCGCGGCCAGCCGGTCGAGGGTCACCGGGCGGCCGTCGGCGTCGGCGACCGGCAGCCGCCAGTTCGGGTACTGGTCCCAGGTGCCGGGCAGGTTCTGCGGACGGGGGTCGCCGACCGCGTCCGGCAGCCAGACCCCGACGAGCGAGGCCGGGGTCGCCAGCAGGAAGCCGTACAGCGCCTCCGGCGTGAGGTCGCCGTCCTCCGGGAGCAGGCCGAGCCGGGCCAGTTCGGTGCGCCACCCGGTGAGCTCGGCGGCGGCGACCGCCTGCTCGTCGGCGAGGGGACGGGCCAGCAGGCCGAGCCGGTGCCGCAGTTCGACGTGCTCCCCGGTGAGGCGGGCCGCGGTGGACGGCAGGTCGTGGGTGGTGAGGGTGGCCAGGCAGCCGGCCCGCCAGCGCTCCGGCGGCAGGATCTCGCCCTTGGACTGCCAGTCCCGCTCGAACCAGAGCACCGAGGTGCCGAGGATCCCTCGGTCGGACAGCTCCTCGCGCACCCCCGGCTCGACGGTGCCCAGGTCCTCGCCGATCACGTACGTGCCGGCCCGGTGGGCCTCCAGGGCGAGCACGCCGAGCATGGCCTCGGCGTCGTAGCGGACGTAGGCGCCGCGGGTCGGCGGGTGCCCGGCCGGCACCCACCAGAGCCGGAACAGACCCATCACGTGGTCGATCCGCAGGGCGCCGGCGTGCCGGGCCGCGGCACGCAGCAGCTGGGCGAACGGCTCGTAGCCGGCCTCGGCGAGGGCGTCGGGGCGCCACGGCGGCAGGCCCCAGTCCTGGCCGTGCGCGTTGAAGGCGTCCGGCGGGGCGCCGACCGAGATGCCGTCGGCCAGCACGTCCTGGAGCGCCCAGGCGTCGGCGCCGTCCGGATGCACCCCGACCGCCAGGTCGTGGATCAGCCCGACCGCCATGCCGGCCTGCTCGGCCGCCCGCTGGGCCGCGCCGAGCTGCTCGTCCACCAGCCAGGCCAGCCAGCGGTGGAAGCCGATCCGGTCGGCGAGCTCGGCCCGGGCGGCGGTCACGTGCGGACTGTCCGGGTGGCGCAGCCCCTTCGGCCAGGCGTGCCGGTCCGGGCCGTGCCGCTCGGCCAGCGCGCACCAGGTGGCGTACCGCTCCAGCCAGTTGCCCTCGCGGGCGGTGAAGGCGTCGAACGCGGCCTGCCGGCCGACCGTCCGCTCCACCGCGTACAGCGCCTCCAGCGCCTCGCGCTTGAGCGCCCAGACCGCGTCCCGGTCGATCAGGCCGTCGTGCTCCAGCACCTCCGCGCGCAGCCGCGCGGCGCGCGGCGCGAACTCCCGCAGGTCGGCGTAGGCGTACTCGGGCACCGCCTCGATGCGCAGGTGGACGGGGTCGGCGAAGCGCCGCGACGACGGCCGGTAGGGCGACGGGTCGGAGGGCTCGCCGGGCATCCCGGCGTGCAGCGGGTTGATCTGCAGGAAGCCGGCGCCCAGGCCGTCGCCGGCCCAGCGGGCCAGCTCGGCGAGGTCGCCGAGGTCGCCCATGCCCCAGGAGCGCTCCGAGAGCACCGAGTACAGCTGGGCCAGGAAGCCCCAGCTGCGGCCGGACGGCTGCGGCAGCCGCGGCGGGGCGACGACCAGCGCGGCGGACGCCTCGCGGGCGCCGGCGCGCGCGGTCAGCCGGTGCCGGCCGAGCGGCAGGTCGGCCGGCAGCCAGTGCGAGCGGCCCTTCGGCAGCCGCCACTCGCCGCCGTCCTCCAACTCGACCAGCAGGTCGGCCTCGGCGGGCAGGTCCAGTGCGGTGCGGCGGCCCCGGCGGACGACCACGCACGGCGGCAGGAGGCGGGCCGCGGCCGTCCTGCGGTGCTCCTCCAGCGCCGCCAGCACCGCCTCGGGGGTGGACGCGTCCACCCCCAGCGCGGCGAGGACGGCGATCAGCGTGTCCGGCCCCACCGGCACCGGCCCGCTGCCCGGGTCGTACGTGTCGTCGACCCCGTACGCGTGTGCCAGGGCCACCAACTCCGGTGGCGGGGGCGGTGAGTCCTCGGCGGGCACCTGCTCGGCGGGGACCTGCTCGCTCCCGGTCTGGTCACGGTCGAGGTATGCGGCCACTCTGCGGCTCCCTGCGGTCAGCCCGACACCGAACAGCACAGTCCTACCCGGAGCCGACCCGCCCGACCCCGACCGACACGGGAAGAATCCGGCGCCAGGTTGCGCAGTACTGCGGGCCCGGACCGGACATTCGTCACACCCGCCATGAATGGCGCCCCCTCGGGAGGCCGTGAATTCCGAATGCCTCGAAGCCGCAGGCCCCGGGGACACGGACGCGAGCCGGGTGGCCGGTTCGTCATTCCGGGCGCACCACCGCCGGGTGAGCATTTCCTGACCTTCGCGGGAGTCGGCGTCGCGCCGTCAAAAGGCTTTCCGATGTTCGTTCGTCCGCACCCCGGGCGACGCGCCACGAAGGCCTGGTCCATCGTTGCCGCCGTGCTCGCAGCGGGGCTGACCTACGATCACCGCCCGGGCTGTGGTTGCTCGCGGCTCCCCTCCTTCCGGCCCCGGCCCCGGTACGGGTTCGCCGACACGCGGCCGAGCGACTGGGCCTGCCCCTGTCCGTGCCCCTCGCCCGAGCAGGCCCCCTGCACCTGCTGGCCCTTCCACCCGACGACGCGGACGGGCCGGAGAAGGTGCACGTCGCGCTGGCCAACGGCGAGTGGCACGGCAACCGCCTGCACCCGGGATCGGCGGACGACTGCCCAGGCCGTGTTCGGCGCACAGCGGCCACGCCTGCCGCAGACGCCAGCCGTGGGCGCGCTCGACGCGCTCGTCCGCCCGCGTCGTCCCCATCGGAAGAGGCGGCGGGCCGGTTGACGTCCCCTGCGCCCCGGTCGTCGAACGGGTGGACCGTTCCACGATCGGTCGGGCCGTCCACGGGATCCGCCCCTTGCCGGCGGCGCGCGACACCGGGGGGCCGTCCCCGGCGCGCGATCGGCGTACCGGGCGGCCTCGCACACTTTCTCGACATATCGGGCATACCTGTCACCGCCGTTGACACCCGCCCGGGTACCTGGTGGGCTGGCCCGGCGGAGCGGGTGCAGGCGGTGCACCGGGGTGAGGGGCCGGTGAGCTGCCGGGTTTTCGGCAATCGAGGAGGTCCGGTGCAGGCACGGGTGTCGGTGGCCGCGGGACGGCGCCTGCGGCAGCAGCTCGGACAGAACCCGGCCCTGCGTGAGTTCCTGGAGCACCCGGCGGCGCTGACGGCCCGCCGGACGGCCGCCCGTACGGCCCGCCAGCTGGCCCCGCGCGCCGCCGACCGGCTCATCGCCGACCTCAAGGGCACCGAACCGCTGCTCGCCTCCGTCCGCGCGGAGCGCCGCCGCCCCGGCCGCCGCCGCAGCACCCTGCAGCTCGCCGCGACGCTCTCGGCCGCCGCTGTCGTGGGCGGCCTGCTGGCCGGACCGACGGCCTGGGCGACCGCCCCGGGCATCGCCGACCGCACCGTCAGCAGCGCCCCGGTCACCCCGCTCGGCTCGCTCACCGAACCCCAGGTCTACCCCCGCCCGCAGCAGTTGGCCGCCGCGGGCACCCCGGTGGCCGTCCCCGACACCGTCGCCCTGGTCGCCGCCGCCCACGCCGACCGGTCCGCGCTGGCCGCCGTCCGGCAGGTGCTCGGCACGGCCGGCGCCACCGACATCGTCGAGTCCGACGGCGCCGCGGCCCCGGCCGCCGGCTCGCTCGTGGTGTACGTCGGCGGGCCCGCGGAGGGCTCCGGCGGCGACACCGACCGGACGCTGCGCCGGCTGGCCGAGGCCGCCGGACGCCCGGCCGGCGACCTCTCCACGGTCGGACTGCCCGCCGGCGGCCACGTACTGGCCGCCGGACAGCTCCCCGCCGCCGGCGGCGGCAGCTACGGCGCGGTGGTGCTGGCCGGCGTCGACGGCACCGGCACCTTCTACGCCGCGCAGAGCCTGCGCCAGCTCCTCGCCCCGCTGACGCCCGGCCAGGGCCAGGGCCCGTCCGCCGCCGGCAAGGGCCTGCCCGGGGTCGTGCTGCGCGACTGGCCGAGCGGCGCCGCGGTGCGCGGCACCGCCGAGTCCTTCTACGGCACCCCGTGGACCACCGAGGAACGCCTCGACCAGCTGGACTTCCTCGCCCGGACGAAGCAGAACTTCTTCCTGTACGCGCCCGGGGCGGACCCGTACCGCACCGGCCGCTGGCGCGAGGCCTACCCGGCGGCGCAGCTGGACGGGCTGCGCCGGCTCGCCGAGCGGGCCCGGGCCGACCACGTCGTGCTCGGCTACTCGGTCGACCCCGGGCAGTCGTTCTGCTACACCTCCGGCAAGGACGTGGACGCGCTGGTCGCCAAGCTGGACGGGCTGCGCCGGCTCGGCTTCGGCGCCTTCCAGCTGCAGTTCCTGGACGTCAGCTACGACGAGTGGCACTGCACCGACGACCGCCGCCACTACGGCACCGGCCCGGCCGCCGCCGCCAGGGCGCAGGCGGACCTCGTCACGCAGGTGCAGCGCCGGCTGGTCGCCGCCCACCCCGGTCTCGCGCCGCTCTCGGTGGTGCCGACGGAGTACCAGAAGCAGGGCGCGACGCCGTACCGCACCGCGCTGGCGGGCCTGCTGCCGGCGGGCGTCCAGGTGGCCTGGAGCGGCGGCGCGGTCATCGCGGGCACCGTCTCGGGCGACCAACTGGCCGCGACGGCCGGGCTGTTCGACCGCCCGCTGATGACGCTCGACAACTACCCGGTGAACGACTCCACCCCGGACCGGCTCTTCCTCGGCGGCTACACCGGCCGCGACCCGGCGGTTGCCACCCGCTCCGCGGCCCTGCTGACCTCCGCCATGGCCCAGCCGGTCGCCTCCCGGCTGCCGCTGGCCACCGCCGCCGACTTCGGCTGGAAGCCGGAGGGCTACCGCGCGGCCGACTCGCTGAAGGCCGCGGTGCACGCGCTGTCCGGCGGCGACGCCTCCGCCGAGGCCGCGCTCACCGCCCTGGCCGCCAACAGCGCCTCCTCGCCGCTGGACAAGCAGGAGTCCGCCGCCCTGCAGCCGCTGCTGGCGCGCTTCTGGGCGACCCTGGAGCCCGCCTCCGGCACCGCGCCCGACCAGGCCGCGCTCCAGCAGGTCGCCGCCCCGCTGCGGGCCGCCTTCGCCACCATGGCGGGCGCCCCCGCGGCCCTGGCGGGACAGCCGATCGGGGCCGACGCCGGCCCGTGGCTGGACCGGCTGGCCGGCTACGGGCGGGCCGGGGAGGCCGCCGTCGCGATGCTGCTGGCCCAGCGCGGCGGTGACGGCAGCGCCGCCTGGCAGGCCCGGGTGGACCTGCGCCGGCAGCGCGAGCAGCTCGCGCAGGGCTCCGTCACGGTCGGCGCCGGGGTGCTGGACGCCTTCCTGGAGCGGGCCCTCAAGGACGCCGACAGCTGGTCCGGGGTGAGCTCCGGCTCCGCCGCGCCGACCACCACGCTCGGCAGCGCCGACGATCACGTGCCGTCGCTGATGACCGACGGCGCCGCCGACACGTTCTACTGGAGCTCCGCGCCGCCGCAGGCCGGCGACGCGGTCGGCCTGGACCTCGGCGCCGGGCGTCCGCTGGGCCGGGTGACCGTGCTGATGGGCTCCTGGGGGACGGCCCCGACGCGGCCACCGCCGCCGACGACTACCTGCGCGACGGCGTCCTGGAGTACACCACCGGATCCGGGGCTGGCGCCAGCTCGGCGTGGTGCACGGGCAGAAGAGCATCTCGGTGACGGCCCCGGCGGGCACGGTCGCCAAGGCCGTCCGGCTGCGGGCCCGCACCGCGCAGAAGACCGCGATCGCCGTCCGGGAGTTCTCGGTGACGGCGCCGGACGACAACCCCGCCGTGGTGACCGGTCCGGCGGCCGCGCCGGGCTCCTCCGCGGACGCCGTGCTGGACGGCGACCCGGACACCGCCTTCCGGGCCGCCGCGGCGCCCACCGACAGCACCGTCCCGCTGACCGTCGAGCTGGGCTCCGCCCGGCCGCTGGACCGGGTGACGGTCCTGACCGACCCGACCGTGCAGGCCACCGCGACGGTGGCCGTGCGCGGCACGGACGGCGCCTGGACGACCATCGGCACGCTGCGGCCCGGCTACAACGAGCTGCCCGCGGGCGGCCGGCCCGCCGACGCGATCCGCCTGGTGTGGGCGGCCGGCGGCCAGGCGCCGGTGGTCAACCAGGTGGTGCCCTGGTACGCCGACACCCCGGCGGCGCGGCTCAGCCTGAGCGACGCCAGCGTGGACGTGGTGACCGGCCAGGCGGTGCCCGTCCGGACGGATGCGATCCTGGAGTCCGGGCGCCCGGAGGGCACCAGCGGCGAGCTGAAGGTCGAGGTGCCGACGGTCGCGAAGGGGCTGACGGTGACCCAGGCCGCGGCCGTGGCGGTGCCCCGCGGCAGCCGCGTCGGGGTGCCGCTCCAGGTGGTCGCCGCGGCCGGGACGCCGTCCGGGACGTACCAGGTGCCGGTGACCTTCACCGCGGGCACGCTGACCGTGCGGCAGACGCTGACGGTGCACGTGGTGCCGCCGACCGGCGGTCAGGACCTCGCGCCGGCCGCCACCGCCACCTCGTCGGGCGACGAGACCTCCGCCTTCCCGGCCGGCAACGTGAACGACCGCGACCCCCGCTCGCGCTGGTCCTCGCCGGCCGAGGACGACGCCTGGGTGCAGCTGCAGCTGCCGCAGGCCGTCCGGCTGGGCTCCGCGGTGCTGCGCTGGCAGGACGCGCACGCCTCGGCGTACCGGCTGGAGTCCTCGGCGGACGGGGTGACCTGGACGACGGTGGCCTCGGTGGACGACGGCACCGGCGGGGTGGAGACCGTCCGCTTCGACGCGCCGAACACCCGCTTCCTGCGGATCCAGGGCGTGAGCCGGGCGACCAAGTACGGCTACTCGCTGTGGGGCGTGGAGCTGTACGCCGTCACGTCCTGACGAGCAGCCCGGCCAGCGAGGTGAGCGCGCCGGGGGTGGCTCCGCTGCGGTCCAGCAGCCGGGCCTGCAGGCCGGCCGCGCGGGCCGCGGCGACGTCCTCGACCGGGTGGTCGCCGACGTGCAGGACGCGCGCGGGCTCGACGCCCAGCCGCTGTGCGGTGATCCGGTAGATCGCCGGGTCCGGCTTCTGGACCCCGCACTCGGCGGGCCGCACCACCGTGTGGAACAGCGGCTCCAGGCCGACCCAGGCGAGCTCGGCGTTGCCGTTGGTGGTGAGCGCCAGCGGCAGCTCGGCGGCGAGCACCGTCAGCACCTCGCGGACCTCGGGGAACAGCCGGGTGGCGCGGGCCCGGGCGGCGGTGAACTCGGTGTACAGGGTGTCGGCCAGCTCGGGGCGGTCGGGCGCGCGGCGCCGGACGGCCTCCGCGAAGCCGGCCCGCCGCAGCTCGGCGAGGGTCGCGCCGGGGAGCCCCGCGGCCACCTCGCGGCGGATCCGCTGGAGCCAGTCCGTCCCGACCGGCGGGCCGTCCAGGGCGCGGCCGAGGACCTCGGCGGCGTGCGCGATGGCGACCTCGAACGAGGCCGAGAAGTCCCAGAGGGTGTCGTCGCCGTCGAAGGACAGGGCAGCGATCGGGGGTGTCACGGTCGGTCTCCCGGGGGCGGTGCGGCGGACGTCCGGAGGGTGCGGAGGACGACGGCGGGCCGCCGACGCTCCCGCTGGGGGTGCGCCGGCGGCCCATGAGGCGTACCGAGGTGTGGCGGGCAGGCCCTTGTCTGTCAGGCGGAGAGTGCTTCCGGGTGCTCTCCGCGGCGGGTGGGGTGGGTCCGGACGACGGCCGGGCCCGGCAGGGCACCCCCGTGATCCGTATGGTCGTGGTGCTCGTACTCCCGGAACTGGTCGAGTCCGCCGTACGGCTCCAGGTAGGGCCGCCAGCGCGGGTCCTTGATCCCGGTGCCGATGACGCGCCAGGCCAGGCCGCTGGGCGGGGCCGGGGGCGCTTCATCCGCCACCCGAGTTCGGTGAGGTGGCGGTCGGCCTTGGTGTGGTTGCAGCGGCGGCAGGCGGCCACCACGTTGTCCCACCGGTGCTGGCCGCCCCGGCTGCGCGGAATGACGTGGTCGACGCTGGTAGCGGCGGCCCCGCAGTACACGCAGCGCCCGTGGTCACGGGCGAACAGGGCGCGGCGGGTGAGCGGGACGGGCCCGCGAAAGGGCACCCGGACGAAGCGGGTGAGTCGGACGACGGACGGTGCCGTCACGGTGTTCGTGGCGCTGTGCAGAGTGATTCCGGAGTCCTCGAGGCTGATGGCCTTGTGGTTGAGGACCAGGATGAGGGCGCGGCGGGTCGAGACCACTCCGAGTGGCTCGTACGACGCGTTGAGGACCAGGACATGCGGCACGGATGCCTCCTTGGTACGCCTGCGGCGCGTGGCTCGCGCCGGGACGAGCGGGTGATCGCATTGCGGCGCGATCTCCCCCAGTGTCGCCTTACGCCTTCGTACGGCGCCACCACTCCTGTGTAACGGACCGGATGTGGAATCCGTCATAGCCGGTATGCCCGCACACAGGCCGCGATGCACCCGTCGCCCCCGGTGAGAGGGTGTGGGCGGGGCCGGAGGCACGCTGACGGGGCGTCCGGGGCCGGGTGCCGGGGCCGATACTCTTGGGCGGGACGGCCCGCAGGCCGGGCCGTCGCCGGCGCCGTGCGCCGGTCGCAGCCCGTACCACGGAAGGCCCGCACGTGTTCCGGTCCGGTGTCACCGGCCTCCTCGCCGAAGCCACGCCCGCCCCCGCCCAGCCCAGCCTCGACCTGAAGCTGCCCACCAGCGCGGGCGAGGTGACGGCCTCCACCAAGCAGGCCGCCAGCTGGCTGGACCAGAACTGGCAGAGCTGGGTCGAGGGCGCCGTGCGCATCGTCTTCATCGTGCTGCTGGCCCTGATACTGCGGGCCGTCGTCCGCAAGCTGATCACCCAGCTGATAGCCCGGATGGGGCGGCCCTCGGAGGACGAGGCGGAGACCGGCCGGCTGGGCGGCCTGCTGGCCAACAGCGGAGTGGTGAACACCGAGCGCCGCCAGCAGCGCTCGGAGGCGATCGGGTCGGTGCTGCGCAGCGTGGCGTCCTTCTCGATCCTCGGCACCGCGGCCCTGATGGTGCTCGCCGCGCTGGGGGTGAACCTGGCTCCGCTGCTGGCCAGCGCCGGTGTGGCGGGTGTGGCGATCGGTTTCGGCGCCCGGAACCTGGTCACCGACTTCCTCTCCGGCGTCTTCATGATCATGGAGGACCAGTACGGCGTCGGCGACGAGATCGACACCGGCGTGGCGACCGGCACCGTCCTGGAGGTCGGCCTGCGGGTGACGAAGCTGCGCGGTACGAGCGGCGAGATCTGGTACATCCGCAACGGCGAGGTGAAGCGGATCGCCAACATGAGCCAGGGCTGGAGCACCGCCTCGGTGGAGGTCCAGGTCGGCTACAAGGAGGACCTCGTCCGGGTCGAGGCGCTGATCACGGACGCGGCCGAGCAGCTGTCCAAGGAGACCCCGTACGACGAGCTGATCTGGGGCCGGGTCAAGGTGCTGGGGGTGGACTCCGTCGCGACGGACTCGCTGGTGCTGCGGGTAGAGGCGCGGACCACGCCGGGCAAGTCGGCGCAGGTGGCGCGGGCGCTGCGGCAGCGGCTGAAGCTGGCCTTCGACGAGGCCGGGGTGAAGCTGAAGGAGGAGGCGACGGCCGCCGTGCCGGCGCAGGCGGTGGAGATCGCCGCGCCGTCGGCGCTCGCGGACCCGCACTCGCCCCGCTCCGAGGCCGCGAAGCCGATCCCGGTGGCACCCACGGAGTGAGCCGTCCGGCAGCAGGCCCCGTTCCCTGATGGGAGCGGGGCCTTCGTGTTTCCCGGCCCTGCCGGGGAGGCGCCGGTAACGCTTCGACGTCGGGTCATTGACACCCCCTGGGAGAGGATCTACCGTCCTCTCCAGGGATTGGAAAGTTTCCTAACAGTTCGCCGCCGCACCCCTTGCGGACCCGACCGACCCGCACGGAGGAGGATCGAGACGTGACCGACACCACCCGCCCCCGCTCGCCGGAACGCCCAGCCTGCTGCGCGCCATCAACGACCGGGCCGCGCTCGAACTGCTGCTCGCCAACGGCCCGCTGTCCCGCACCCAGATCGGGACGCTGACCGGCCTCTCCAAGCCCACCGCCTCCCAGCTCCTGGCCCGGCTGGAGGCCGCCGGGCTGGTCGTCCCGGTCGGCACCACCGCCGGCGGCCCCGGGCCCAACGCCCAGCTCTACCAGGTCAACCCCGCCGCCGGATACGTCGCCGGACTGGACGTCTCCACCACCCACGTGCGGATCGCCGTCGCCGACATCACCGGCACCACGCTGGCCGAGCAGCAGGTCGCCACCAAGGGCTGGCCGGCCGCCGCCACGGTCGAGAAGGTCGCCGCCGCCGTCGCCGCGACCGTCCGGCAGGCCGGGCTCGCCGAGGACAGCCTGCGCGAGGTGGTGATCGGCGTGCCCGGCGCCCTGGACCCCTCCAGCGGCAAGCTCCGCTACGCCTCCCACCTGCCCGGCTGGCACTCGCCGCGGCTGGTCGCCGAGCTGGAGGAGGCGCTCGGCGCCCCCGTCGCGATCGAGAACGACGTCAATCTGGCGGCCATCGCCGAGCAGGCCTTCGGCGCCGCCGCCGGCTGCGAGGACTTCGTGCTGCTCTGGGCCGAGGAGGGCATCGGCGCGGCCATCGTGATCGCCGGCCGGCTGCACCGCGGCTTCACCGGCGGCGCCGGCGAGGTCGGCTACATGCCGGTGCCCGGCGCACCGGTCGTCCACGACGTCCGCCGCCGCAACTCCGGCGGTTTCCAGGAACTGGCCGGCGCCGACGCCGTGCTGGCACTGGCCGCCGGGCACGGGCTGGCGGCGCCCACCGCCGAACAGGCCGTGCAGCTCGCCCTCACCACCCCCGGCGCGGGAGACGACTTCCTGGCCGTGCTGGCCGAGCGCTTCGCGACCGGCCTGGCCGTGATCGTGTCGGTGGTCGACCCGGAGCTGCTGGTGCTCTCCGGCGGGATCCCGGCCGCCGGCGGCGAGCGGCTGCGCGAGCTCGTACAGGAGGCGCTCGCCTCGATCTCCATCCCCCGGCCCGAGGTGCGGTTCACCACCGTCCCGGGCTCCCCCGTCCTGCACGGCGCGCTCCAACGCGCCCTCGCCGCCGCCCGGGAAGCGGCCTTCACGACCCACTGACCCACCGAACCGCCGAACCACCGACCCGCCCCGAACCGAGCGCACGCACCGCACCGCACCCGTACGACACCTCACCATCCCCCATGCACGGGCCGAAGGGCGATGACGCCTGCCCGCGTACCCCCAGGAGGAGCAGAAGTGCACACCCCCGCAGATCCCGTCGCACCGCCGCCGCCCTCGCCGGCACCGCCGCCCTGGCCCTGTTCTCCGCCGCCTGCACCGGCACGCCCCAGGGCGGCGGCGACGACGGCTCCGCGCAGGGCAAGGCCGTCACCATCACCTTCTGGCACGGCTGGAGCCAGGACAACGAGACCAAGGCGATCAACGACAACATCGCCGCGTTCGAGAAGTCCCACCCCAACATCCACGTCAAGGTGGTCGGCAACATCGCCGACGACAAGAGCGAGCAGGCCCTGCGGGCCGGCGGCGCCGACGCCCCCGACGTGGTCTCCTCGTTCACCACCGACAACGTCGGCAAGTTCTGCTCCGCCAAGGTCTGGTCGGACCTCACGCCGTTCCTCAAGAAGGACGGCATAGACCCGGCCAAGACCTTCCCGTCGGCGATGCTCACCTACAGCGCCTACCAGGGCAACCAGTGCTCGCTGCCGCTGCTCGGCGACGCCTACGGCCTCTACTACAACAAGACCGCCTTCGCCGCGGCCGGGATCACCGCGCCGCCGAAGACGTTCGGCGAGTTCGAGGCGGACGCCGTCAAGCTGACCGTGCCGCAGGGGGACGGCTTCAAGCAGCTCGGCTTCATGCCGAACTACCACGGCTACGAGTCCACCCCTTCGCACTTCCTCGGCCAGTACGGCACCGACTACTTCGGCAAGGACGGCAAGTCCGACATCGCCACCGACCCGAAGGTCGCCGCGATGTACACCTGGCAGAAGGCCCTGGTCGGCAAGCTCGGCGGCTTCGACAAGCTGGAGAAGTTCCGCACCGGCTTCGGCGACGAGTTCAGCGCCAAGAACCCGTTCACCACCGGCCAGGTGGCCATGGCCATCGACGGCGAGTGGCGGACGGCCTCGCTCGCCGACGACAAGCCGGCCTTCGAGTGGGCCACCGCGCCCTTCCCGGTGCCGGACGACCAGGCGGCCACCTACGGCCGCGGCTACCAGACCGGCACGATCATCGGCATCGCCAACAGCAGCCGCAAGCAGACCGCCGCCTGGGAACTCGTCAAGTACCTGACCACGGACACCGACGCGGTCGTCACCTTCGCCAACGCCATCCACAACGTGCCGAGCACGCTGGCCGCGCTCGACTCGCCGAAGCTGGACGCCGACCCCAACTTCAAGACGTTCCTGGACATCGCGAAGAACCCGAACTCCTCCACCACGCCCGCCTCGGTCAACGGCGGCGCCTACCAGGTCTCCATGCAGAACCTCGGCTACGAGTTCGAGTCCGGCAAGCAGGCCGACCTCCAGGCCGGCCTCCAGGCCACCGCCAAGGAGATCGACGCCGCCATCGACCAGGCCAAGTGACGGACGCACCATGGCACTTCTCGGCACACCCCGCCCGGCGGCGCTGCGACGCAAGCGCCGCCGGGAGGCGGGCCGCACGCTCGCCTTCCTGTCGCCCTGGCTGATCGGCTTCGCGGTCTTCTTCGCCTACCCGCTGATCTCCACCGTGTACTTCTCCTTCATGAAGTACGACGGCTTCACGGCCCCGACCTTCACCGGCCTGAAGAACTGGAACTACCTGTTCCACCACTACCCGTTCTTCTGGCAGGGCCTGCGCAACACCCTGTGGCTGGTGGTCGTCATGGTCACCCTGCGGACGGTCTTCGGGCTCGGCGTCGGGATGCTGATCACCAAGGTGAAGTCCGGCGCCGGCTTCTTCCGGACGGCCTTCTACCTGCCGTACCTGGCACCGCCGGTGGCCGCCACGATGGCCTTCGCCTTCCTGCTCAACCCCGGCACCGGCCCGGTCGACCACCTGCTCGGCGAGCTCGGCCTGCCGCAGCCCGGCTGGTTCACCGACCCGAGCTGGTCCAAGCCCGCGCTCACCCTGCTGGGGATGTGGGGCGTCGGCGACCTGATGGTGATCTTCATGGCCGCCCTGCTCGACGTCCCCAAGGAGCAGTACGAGGCCGCCGAACTCGACGGCGCCGGCCCCTGGCAGCGGTTCCGCTTCGTCACCCTGCCGAACATCTCGCCGATCGTGCTGTTCGCCGTCGTCACCGGAGTCATCCAGACGATGCAGTACTACACCCAGGCGATCGTCGCCGGAAAGGTCGCCAGCGGCGTGATCGGCGGCTCCGGCCAGCAGTTCGAGCCCGGCTACCCGCACGGCTCCACCTGGACGCTGCCGCAGATGGTCTACAACCTCGGCTTCCAGCGCTTCGACACCGGCACCGCCTGCGCGGCCGCCCTGATCCTGTTCGCGATCTCGATGGCCTTCACGACCCTGCTGCTGCGCCGCAGGTCCGGCCTGCTCGGGGAGGACTGACCAGTGACGCTCACCTCGACCCTGCCGGTGCACGTCGCCGCCCGCACCACCGCGGCCCGCACCGCCCGCCGCCGCGCCCTGCTCAACTGGGTGGCCGTGCACGCGCTGGCCATCGCCGCGGCACTGTTCTTCCTGCTGCCGTTCGTCTTCGTACTGCTCACCTCGGTGATGAGCGACCAGCAGGCGCTGACCTCCGACCTCTGGCCGGGCAGCTGGCACTGGGGCAACTACGTCAAGGTCTGGCAGACCCCGGCTTCCTCACCTGGTGGCGCAACACCCTGCTCTACGCGGGCGCCGGCACCGTGCTGACCGTCGTCTCCAGCCTGCCGGTGGCGTACGCGCTCGCCAAGTTCCGCTTCCGGGGCCGCAACGTGGCCCTGATGGCGGTCATCTCGATGATGATGCTGCCACCGCAGGTCACGATCATCCCGATGTACCTGTTCTGGGCCAACCAGCTGCACCTCACCGGCACGCTCTGGCCGCTGATCATCCCGATGGCGTTCGGCGACGCGTTCACCGTCTTCCTGCTGCGGCAGTTCCTGCTCACAATCCCCAACGAGTACCTGGAAGCCGCCCGGATGGACGGCTGCGGGGACCTGCGCACCCTGCTCCGGGTGGTGCTGCCGATGGCGAAGCCCGCGATCGCCGCCGTCGCGCTGTTCCAGTTCTTCTCCTGCTGGAACGACTACTTCGGCCCGCAGATCTACGCCAGCGAGAACCCGGGCGCCTGGACGCTCAGTTACGGCCTGGAGTCCTTCAAGGGCGCCCACCACACCAACTGGAACCTCACCATGGCGGCGACCCTGCTGGTGATGGCTCCGGTGATCATCCTCTTCTTCTTCGCACAGAAGGCCTTCATCGAAGGCGTGACACTGACAGGGGTCAAGGGCTGATGTCCGCACTGAAGTTGGCAATCGTCGGCGGCGGTTCCACGTACACACCGGAGCTGATCGACGGCTTCGCCCGGCTGCGGGACAGCCTGCCGATCGGCGAACTCGTGCTGGTCGACCCGGCCGCCGACCGGCTGGAGCTGATCGCAGGCCTCGCCCGCCGGATCTTCGCCCGGCAGGGGCACGGCGCGCAGGTCAGCACCGCCACCGACGTCGCGGCCGGCGTCCAGGGCGCGGACGCCGTCCTGCTGCAGCTGCGGGTCGGCGGACAGGCCGCCCGCAACCAGGACGAGACCTGGCCGCTGGAGTGCGGCTGCGTCGGCCAGGAGACCACCGGCGCCGGCGGTCTGGCCAAGGCCCTGCGCACCGTCCCGGTGGTGCTGGAGATCGCCGAGCAGGTCCGCCGGGCCAACCCGGACGCCTGGATCGTCGACTTCACCAACCCGGTCGGCATTGTCACCCGCGCCCTGCAGACCGCCGGCCACAAGGCCGTCGGCCTGTGCAACGTCGCGATCGGCTTCCAGCGGAAGTTCGCCGCCCACCTGGGCGTGGCACCGGAGTTCGTCCGGCTCGACCACGTCGGCCTCAACCACCTCACCTGGGAGCGCGGCGTCACCCTGCTGGACGCCCCCGGCGCCGCCACCGGCCGCGAGGTGCTGCCGGAGCTGCTGGCCGGCCACGGCGAGGAGATCGCCGCCGACCTGCACCTGCCGCTCGACGTCGTCCGCCGGCTGGGCGTGGTGCCCTCCTACTACCTCCGCTACTTCTACCAGCACGACCTGGTGGTCGAGGAGTTGAAGGAGCAGGGCTCGCGCGCCGCCGCGGTCGCCGCCATCGAGAAGCAGCTGCTGGAGATGTACGCCGACCCGACCCTGGACACCAAGCCGGAACTGCTCGGCAAGCGCGGCGGCGCCTTCTACTCGGAGGCCGCCGTCCAGTTGATCGCCGCACTGCTCGGCACCGACGGCACCACCGGCGTGCAGGTGGTCAACACGCGCAACGACGGCGTGCTGCCGTTCCTGCCGGACGACGCCGTCATCGAGGTGCCGGCCGAGGTCGACGCCGCGGGCGTCCGCCCGCTGCCGCAGCGCCCGGTGGAGCCGCTCTACGCCGGGCTGATCGCCGGCGTCACCGCGTACGAGCACCTGGCGCTGGAGGCCGCGCTCAAGGGCGGCCGCGGCCGGGTCTTCGACGCCCTGCTGGCCCACCCGCTGGTCGGCCAGATCGACCTCGCCGACCGGCTGACCGACCGGCTGATCGACCACAACCGCGCCCACCTCGGCTGGGCGTGACACCGCACATGACCACCTCGCGCCACCCCGGGGAGAACTGATGGACCGTCTTCACGGCGGGCAGATCCCCGGCGTCCTCGCCATCGACGCCGGAAACAGCAAGACCGACGTGGCCCTGGTCGCCGCCGACGGCACCGTCCTCGGCTCCGCCCGCGGCGGCGGCTTCCAGCCCCAGCCCGGCGGCGCCGACCGCGCGATCGGCGCCCTCACCCCGCTGGTCGAGGCGGTCGCCGCGCAGGCCGGGCTGAGACCGGAGGGCGTGCTCACCACCCACGTCAGCGCCTGCCTCGCCAACGCCGACCTGCCGGTGCAGGAGGCGCAGCTGCTGGCCGCGGTCGAGGCCCGGCCCTGGGGCGTCGCCAGCTCCGTCGCCAACGACACCTTCGGCCTGCTGCGGGCCGGCACCGACGGGCCGCTGGGCGTCGCGGTGGTGTGCGGGGCCGGCATCAACTGCGTGGGCCTGCTGCCCGACGGGCGCACCGCGCGCTTCCCCGCGCTCGGGGTGCTCACCGGCGACTGGGGCGGTGGCGGCGGACTGGCTGCAGAGGCCATGTGGCACGCCGCCCGGGCCGAGGACGGCCGGGGCCCGGCGACCGCCCTGGCGGGCGCGATCGCCGCCCACTTCGGGGTGGCCGGTGCCACCGCCGTCGCCGAGGCGATCCATCTCGGCGAGCTCTCCCAGGAGCGGCTGCACGAGCTCGTCCCGGTGCTGTTCGCCACCGCCGAGGCGGGCGACCGCACCGCGCTGGACCTGATCGACCGCCAGGCGGCCGAGATCGTCGGGTTCGCGCGGATCGCGCTGACCCGGCTCGACCTGCTGGGCCGGCCCGCGCCGGTGGTGCTCGGCGGCGGCGTGCTCGCCGCCCGGCACCCGCTGCTGATCGACAACGTCACGGCCCGGCTCGCGGCGGCGGCCCCGCTGGCGGAGCCGCGGGTGGTCGTCGCCCCGCCCGTGGTGGGCGCCGCCCTGCTCGGCCTGGACCGGCTCGGCGCCGGCCCGCAGGCCCAGCAACGGCTGCGGGACGCCTACGCCCCGGTGCAGTCGGCCGCGGCCTAGGCCGCCACGTACTCCGCGGCCGCCGGGGCCCGCACACCCCGGCGGCCGCGGTTCGCATGTCGCGGTACCCTGCCGTCCTTCGACGGTGTGTCAGGGGGCTGCGGGTGGGTGTTCCGACGATGGGACGGGAGCGGGTCGTCGGCATCGCCGTCCGCAGGTGGGCGAGCCGGGCGGCGCTCGCCGCGGCCGTCCTGCTCACCGCGCTCCACGCGGCGGGCGTCTGGTCGGACCGCTCGGGCGGGCTGGTCCGTGTGCAGCAGGTCTTCGGGTCACCGTGGTGGCCGGCCACGGCGATCGGGCTGCTCACCGTCGCCCCGTTCCTCGGTCCGGCCGGTGAGCGCCGGGGCTGGCGGACCGCGGCCTGCGTCGCACTCGGTCTGACGCTCTGTCTCGCCCTGCTCGTCATCCTTGCGGAACGGGAGTTGCGCTTCCCGCCCCGGCAGGTCGCGGCGTCGGCCCCGCAGGGGCGGGCGGACCGCCGGGTGGTCGCCGCGTACGACGGCGGCGAGGACCCCGTCTGGTCGGTAACGCTTTTCACCGGCTCCGGCTGGTCGGAACGCCGCTGGGACCTCGGGAACTTCCGGGTCGGTGACGAGGGCGGCCCCGGCGGCGATCCGGTCGCCTGGCGGGGGCCCGACGCCTTCACGGTCACGGTGCGCGGCACCCGGACGCTCGTCCGACTCGACCCCGCCTCCGGCCGTCCGCTCGACGCCCCGCACCGCTGAGCAGGCCGGACGGGCGGGGACGGCGGTCACGGGGCGGCGGCCGGCGATTCGGTGGCCGGCGGTTCGGTGAATTCTCGGTCACGAATTCGGCGCCCGGGGAATGTACGTTGATCGGACGGTCCGATGACCGCTACGCTCCCGGCTTCGTACCGCGCACCCGACCCACGGGACCGCGCACGTCCCCAGGGGAGCACGCCAGATGGCGATCCGTAAGTCCACCATGCAGGAGCAGGTCGCCGAGGCGATCGCCGCGATCGAGCCGAACGACCGGCCCGTCGTCACCTTCCACACCGTCACCGGCCCGAACCCGTGGCTGATGAGCCAGCTCGGCCTGATCGGCCAGCTGTTCGTCAAGTACTACTTCGTCACCCTGACCGAGCGCGTGGTCGTCGTGCACCGTGCCGCCCGGATGAGCAACCGGCCGCAGGAGCTGCTGCACGTCATCCCGCTGGAGCAGGCCCGCGGCCTGATCAGCCAGGTCGACCGCGGCGCCGTGTGGAGCTCGATGCGCCTGCACCTGCCCGGCGACGAGAAGCCGACCCGCCTCAACGTGGGCCGCTACTGGCGTGCCGAGCTCGACCAGTTCGTCCCGGCGCTGACCGGTGTGACGATCGCCGGCTGACCGGCCGTCCACCGACCGGACGCACGACGGAGGCCGGGCCCTGGCGGGCCCGGCCTCCGGTCGTCGGCGGCTGTCAGGCCAGGTGCTCGTCCACCCAGGCGGCGAGGATCTTCGCGCAGCCGTCCACCGACTCGCGCCAGCTGCGGGCGGCGCCGTCCCCCGCCTCGTCGCTGACGTGCTTCACCAGGCGGACGGGCACACCGGCCCGGCCCGCCACGGTGGCGATCGCATAGCCCTCCATGTCGACCAGGTCCGCGGTGAGCGCCAGCCGCTCCCGGGCCACCGGGTCCGAGACGAACAGGTCGCCGGTGGCGAGCACCGGGCCGTCCCCTCGCCGAGGTCGATCGCGTCGCCGTAGCTGCGGCCGGTCAGCTCGCGCAGCACCGGGGTGTCGATGTCGTGCTGGATCACCTTCGCGATCCGGTGGGTCGTCCCGGCCAGGCCCGGGCGCAGCGCGCCGGCGGTGCCCAGGTTGACCACCTCCGAAGGGCGGACGCCCTGGGCCAGCACGGTCGCCAGACCGGCCGCGGCGTTGATCTTGCCCATCCCGGTGAGCAGCACCGGAAGGCGCCGGTCGAGGTGGGCCGCCTCCTCGCGGACGGCGACGACGAGCAGCGGGCGGTCCGGGGACACGGTGCCAATCAGTTGCATGGAACCCATGCTACGGGCGGTGGCATCACCCCCGGCGGCCGCCGCGGGCCCCGGCCGGCCCGCCCCGGCACGGCACGAGGAGCGCCCGTGACGGCCCGGGCGGATCGTCCCGTTACGGGCCGAAGAGGCGGAACGCGCGGAAGGCGCTACCTCAAGACCGACACAACTCGGGTGTGACCGTCACAAGCGGCGGCCATACTGCTGGCTGAGGGGGATCCCCCGGCACGGGGTGAGCCACAGGGGAGGATGAGCGCGGGTGACGACACCGGCGGAGTTCGAGGGGGCTGCGGCCGCGCCGCAGGCGGAACGGCCACAGGCGGAAGGCCCACCGGGGCGGCCGGACGTGCCGGGCGCCCGCCGCCCGGGCGGCCCGCTCGCGGACGGCCGGGACCGGCTCGCCGAGCTCGGCCGGGCGGCCCGCACGCCGCCGGGTCGGCTACGGCTGGCCGGCGCCGTCCTGGCCGGGCTCGCCCTGTTGTTCGGGGCCAGCGCCGCCTGGCAGGCCGGCGCCCGGGCCACCGCGGCCGACCAGGTCGTGACGCACAGCCGGCCGCTCAGCCGGGACGCCAGCGAGATCTACCGGTCGCTGGCCGACGCCGACACCACGGCCGCCACCGGCTTCCTGCTCGCCGGCGACGAGCCGGCCGCCGTCCGCAAGCAGTACGAGGACGACCTCGCCACCGCCGCCCGGCTGCTCACCGAGGCCGCCGGGCAGGCCGCCGCAGGCTCCGAGGCGCAACGGCTGATCGGCAGTCTCAACGAGCAACTCCCCTCGTACGCAGGCCTGGTGGAGACCGCTCGGACGGACAACCGGCAGGGCCTGCCGCTCGGCGGCGCCTACCTGCGGCACGCCTCCGGGCTGATGCAGAACACCATGCTGCCGTCCGCCCAGCGGCTGGTCGCCGTGGAATCGGCCCGGCTGGACGGGGACTTCGCCGCCGCCGAGTCCCTGCCGTGGACGGCCCTGCTGCTCGGGGCCGTCACCATCGGCGCGCTCCTGCGGTACCAGCTGGTGCTGTTCCGCCGGACCAACCGGGTGGTCAACCCCGGCCTGGCCGCCGCCACGCTGGCGGTGCTCACCGCCACGGTCTGGCTCGGCGCCGGCGGCCAGGCGTCCTCCTCGTCGCTGGCCGCCGCCCGGACCTCCGGCGCCGGTCCGCTGCGGGTGCTCGGCGACGCCCGGACGCAGGCGCTGCAGGCCCGGGCCGCCGAGAACCTCAACCTGGTCTCCCGCGGGGCGAGCGACACGTACACCAAGCGCTGGCAGAGCGTCAGCGAGGCGCTCGGCGGCCGGGCCGGCGACGCCGCGGCGGGCGGCGGCGCACCGCAGAGGGCCGGCGGCGGCACCCTGGACACCGCCGGCAAGAACGCGCCGTCGGACGCCGCGGTCCACCTGGCGAAGGCCCGCACGCTGTTCGCGGCCTGGGACACCCGGCACGCGGCGGCCGCCCGCAGCGATCAGAGCGGCGACTACGACTCCGCGCTGAAGGCGACCGTCGGGCTCGGCGGGACGGACACCACGCAGGCGGCGTTCGCCGCCATGGACCGCGAGCTGGCCGCGGCCGCCGAGGCCGAGGAGGCCCGCTTCGGCACCGGCACCTCCGGTGTCGCGGGCGGGGACGAGGCGCTCGCGGTGGGCGCGGCCGTGCTGGCCCTGCTCGCGGCGACAGGCACGGTCAGAGGCATCGGCCGCCGACTGGCCGAGTACCGGTAGGGGGCGGCGATGACACCACGAACGGGACGAGCGGGCAGAACGGGCGCGACGGGGCGCGGGCGACGGCTCCGGCGGCCGACCGCGGCAGCGGCGGTGCTGGCCGCCGCCGCGGCGCTGCTCACCTCCGCGGGCCCCGGGGCGGCCGCCGCTCCCACCGCTGCGGCTCACGCCCCCGCGGCGGCCCCGGCACTGGCCCCGGCGGCGGACACCTGCGACGTGACGAAGAGCGCGGCGCCTGCGAAGGACCCGGACGGGGCCGCCGTCCGGCGGATCCGGCAGCGCGGCTCCCTGGTCGTCGGAGTCGACCAGAACAGCTTCAACTGGGGCTTCCGCAACCCGCGGACCGGCCGGATCGAGGGTTTCGACATCGACCTCGCCCACGCGATCGCCGCCTCGCTGTTCGGCGACCCCGACCGGATCACCTTCAAGACCGTGCCGACCGCCCGGCGGATCGACGCGATCAAGAACGGCGAGGTCGACCTGATCACCCGCACCATGACCATCACCTGCGACCGGCTGAAGGAGATCGCCTTCTCCGCGCCGTACTTCCGCTCCGGCCAGCAGGCCGTGGTGCCGAAGGCGGCGAGGATCACCTCGACCGCCCAGGCGTTCCGGGGACGCCGGGCCTGCGTCGCCGCGCAGTCGTCCTCGGAGGCCGAGCTCAAGCGGGACGCCCGCGGCACCGCCTCGGTCACCGTGGTGGAGAACCAGCTGGACTGCCTGGTGCTCATGCAGCTCGGCCAGATCGACACCACGCTCACCGACACCGCGCTCGGCGCCGCCCAGGCCGCCCAGGACCCGGGCATCGAGCTGGTCGGCGACACCATCGCCCCCGCCTTCATGGGCGTCGCGGTCAGCAAGGCCGCGCCCGACCTGGTGGCCTGGGTCAACCAGGTGCTGGCCGACTACCGCTCCGGCGGCGGCTGGCAGCGCAGTTACGACCACTGGCTGGCACCCACCATGGGGGCCTCCTCCGCGCAGTACCTGCCGTAGTCTCGTCACCCCCGCCGGTCTGCCGCCGGTCCCCCGCCGGCCGTACGGCCGGTCACCGCACCGCAGTACCGTCAACCCAGGCCCGCCGCACGGGCCGCACCGAGAACCAGCCGCCCGGCGCACCCGCCGCGGCGAGCCGCACCGGAGAGGACGACCGTTGGCAGGAACTGCCGGACCGGCGATGAGCCGGGAGGAGGTGGACCGCGCACTGGCGCGGCTGGGCGCCGAGCGCGACGCCGTGGAGGCGGCGCTGCTGGCCCTCCAGGACCATCCCGGCCGGCGCCTGCTGGAGGGGGCCGAACTGGCCGGCCGCACGCTGGAGCGGTGGTCCGTCGCCGGGCAGGGCCTGGAGGTGCTCTGGTCGCTGTTCGACCGGTACTCCGAGGCGCTCGCCTCGGCCCGGGCCGTCCGCTCCCGCCGCAACCGGCCCGGCAGCGCCGAACTGGCCGAGCTGGGCGAGCTGCTGGGCGGCCAGTCGGTGACCGTCTCCGGCGGCCAGCTCCCCGACGGCGCCGTGCGCCTGGGCGGACCGGCCCGGCTGGTCGAGCGGATGAGCCTGGCCGACCTGCTGGAGCGGATGAACACCTGGTACGGCGCCGTCGTCGAGGTGGTGACGGCGGTGGACGCGGTGTGGTCCGCGCTGCCCGCCCGGATCGACCTGCTGCTGGCCGAACTGCACCGCGTGCAGATGCTGGCGCTGTCGGTCGGCGTCCGGCCCGGCGGTCACCCCCTGGCCGACGATCTCGCCCGGCTCGCCGAGGACCTGACGGCGCAGCGCTCCGAGGTCGTCTCCGATCCGCTCGCCCTGTGGCGGCCGACCCGGGTGCCGGCCCAGCGCGGCACCGGGGCGGCGGGCCCGGACGGGAAGAGCGGTGACGGCAAGACGAGCAAGAACGCGACGGAGCGCGGCAGGGCGGGCGGCGCGGTGGACACCTCGCGCTTCGACCGGGCCGGACGGGCCCTGGACGACGTCCGGGTGGAGCTGGAGGGCCTGCTGCGGCTGCGCGACGAGTCGCACGAGCGGCTGCAGCAGGTGGGCGACCTGTTGCAGCGCGCCGACGCGACGCTCGCCGAGGCCCGCCGGGCCCGCGGCGAGGTGCTGGCGAAGATCGCGGCCACCGAGGTGCCGGCGGTGCCCGGCCCGGCGTCCGCCCTGCGCGAGCGGATCGCGCAGGCCGTGGAGCTCCAGCACAGCGGGCAGTGGTACCGGCTCGGTCCGCTGCTGGACGCGCTGGAGGACGCCGCCGCCAAGGAACTCGGCCGGGCCCGGCACTCGCTGACCGAGGTCGCCCAGCCGCTCGCCGTCCGCGCCGAGCTGCGCGGCCGGTTGGAGGCGTACCGGGCGATGGCCTCGCGGCGCGGCATGACGGAGGACCCGGAGGTCGTCGAGCGCTTCGAGAAGGCGCGCTGGCTGCTGTGGAGCGCGCCCTGCGACCTGCGCGCCGCCGCCGACGCGGTGGCCCGCTTCCAGCGCGCCGTCCGGCCGCACCCGGCCCTGCCCCCGCCGCGGCAGCGCCTGCGGAGGGTACCGCCGTCGCAGTGGTGGAGCGGGCGGGCAGCGCGGCCTCGCACGGTGTGCGCGACGCGGACGGTGGGCAGGAGGGGGACGGTGTGCAGGGCGGGGAGGGCGTGCACCCGGGGGACGGCGTGCAGGACGGGGTGCCGCTGACGGACCGGCGGCAGGACGGGGGATCCGATGGGTGAGGCCTGTGTGCGGCCCGAGTGCTCCGGCACCGGGGTCATCGACGCGGACGGCTACTGCGACGACTGCGGCGTGGCCGCCCGGCCCGCCGCAGGCACCGGCACGCACGGCAGTGCGCGGAACGCGGCGCCGGACGGGGCGGCGAACGGCGCGGCGCCGGCGCTGCCCGCCGGGCCGGTCGGCTGCACCCGGGACTGCCCGGGCACCATCGACGCGGACGGCTACTGCGACGAGTGCGGGCTGGCCGCCCCCGCGGGAGAGGCCACCGCGGTGCACGTGCCCTCCGCGCGGACCGGGTCGGCCCGTTCGTTCTCCCGGCGGTCGATGTCCGGCCGCTCACGCTCGCACGGCTCGACGCGGACGGGCAGCGGCCGGTCGGTCTCCGTCCGCAGCAGCCGGGGCTCCACCGGCACCGGACGGCGCGGCAACCTCGGCGCGGGCCTGGTCGAGGTGCCGCCGGTACCGCGGCACGACCCCGCCTCGGCCGTACTGGCGAACCCGGAGGTACCGGAGCGCAAGCGGTTCTGCAGCCGCTGCGACAGCCCGGTGGGGCGGTCCAAGAACGGCGACCCCGGCCGCCCCGACGGGTTCTGCACCAAGTGCGGCACCCCGTACTCGTTCACGCCCAAACTGCGCCGGGGCGACCTGGTCGGCGGGCAGTACGAGGTACTGGGCTGCCTGGCGCACGGCGGCCTGGGCTGGATCTACCTCGCGATCGACCGCCGGGTGAGCGACAAATGGGTCGTGCTGAAGGGCCTGCTGGACACCGGCGACGAGGACGCGCTGGCGGTGGCACTGGCCGAACGACGCTTCCTCGCCGAGGTCGACCATCCCAACATCGTCCGCATCATCAACTTCGTCGAGCACCCGGATCTGCGGACCGGCGCCTCGGACGGCTACATCGTGATGGAGTACGTCGGCGGCAAGTCCCTCAAGGACATCGCCAACGGGCGCCGCACCCCGCAGGGCCGCCGGGACCCGCTGCCGGTCGAGCAGGCGATCGCGTACGCGCTGGAGGCGCTGCCCGCGCTCGGCTACCTGCACGCGCGCGGGCTGGTCTACTGCGACTTCAAGGTCGACAACGTGATCCAGAGCGAGGACTCGCTCAAGATCATCGACATGGGCGCCGTCCGCCGGCTGGACGACGACGGGCCGATCTACGGCACCGTCGGCTACCAGGCCCCCGAGATCGCCACCGACGGGCCGTCGCCCTCCTCCGACCTCTACACCGTGGCCCGCACGATGGCCGTGCTCTCCTTCGACTTCCAGGGCTACACCGACACCCACCGCTACGACCTGCCCGGCCCCGAGCAGGTGCCGCTGTTCGACCGCTACGAGTCGTACTACCGGCTGCTCGTCCGGGCCACCGACCCGGACCCGGCCCGCCGGTTCGGCTCCGCCGACGAGATGGCCGACCAGCTCACCGGCGTGCTCCGGGAGATCCTCAGCCTCCAGGACGGCCGCCCGCGGCCCGCCCTCTCCGCCCTCTTCGGCCCCGAGCTGCGCGTCGTCGACACCGAACTCCGGCCGGGGCCTCCCGAACCGGCCGTCACCGCGCTCGCCCTGCCCATCCCGCGGGTGGACCCCGCCGACCCGAACGCCGGGTTCCTCGCCGCCCTGGCCGGCGGCACGCCCGGCGAAGCCCTCGCCGCCCTGCGCAAAGCCGCCACCGACTCCCTCGAACTGCGCCTGCGGGTGCTGCGCTGCCACCTCGAACTCGGTGACCGGGACGCCGCCGAGGAGGCGCTCGCCGCACTCGCCACCGACCACGGCGACGACTGGCGGGCGGTCTGGTACCGCGGGGTCGCCGCCCTGGCGGCGGGCGAGGCCGGCCCGGCCGCGGAGGCCTTCGACGCGGTCTACGACGCCTTCCCCGGCGAGGCCGCGCCCAAGCTCGCTCTCGCCGCCTGCGCCGAGCTCCTCGGCAACGGCGCGGACGCCGCCGAGTTCCACCGGCTGGTCGCCACCGCCGACCACGGCTACGTGGGCGCCGCGTTCGGCCTCGCCCGGGTGCGGCTGGCGGACGGCGACCGGTCGGGTGCGGTCGCCGCGCTGGAGGCCGTACCGGAGTCCTCCGCGCACTGGACCGCGGCCAGGATCGCCGCCGTCCGCGCCCGGCTGCGCGACCGCGGCCCGGCCGACCCGCTCGGGCCCGAGCTCGTCCGCTGCTCGGAGCAGCTCACCGGCCTCGCCCTGGATGCGCGGCGGCGGGCGGAACTGACGGTCGAGGTGCTGGACGCCGCCCTGGGCTGGGTCCGGGCCGGCCGCCCCGACCGGACCGGAGCGGCTGGGGCGGGAGCGGCCGGAGCAGCGGGAGCGGCGGGTGGGACGGTCGCCGAAGGGGCGGGCGGGACGCTCGCCGGGGCAGCGGACGCCGATACGTACCAGGTGCTCGGGCATCCTGCGGACGAACGGGAACTGCGGTTCGCCCTGGAACACTCCTACCGGGTGATGGCGCGGTTGTCCGACCGGGCCGAGACGAGGATCGACATGGTGGAGCGGGCCAATCGGGCCCGTCCCCGGACGTGGGTGTGAGCAATGCCGCAGCAGCAGACCGTGTGCCCCAACTGTGCCGAGCGCCTGGAGCCCCAGGACGCCTACTGCGGAGCCTGCGGGCAGAACCTGACGCGCCCTCCGGAGACCGCCGGCCCGGCCCCCGCGGCCGCGCCCGGTGCGCCTGACGGATCCGGTGGGTTGGGTGGATCCGGTGGATCGGGCGGATCGGGCGGTCCGGCCACGGTGAGCGACCCGGCCGCTCCCGGACGTGCCGCGGCGGGCGGCTGTGCGCACTGCGGCGCAGGTGAGGTGGCCCCCGACGGGTACTGCGAGGCCTGCGGCAAGGCCCAGCCCAAGCCCCGCGACCACCAGGAGAAGGCCCTCGACGGCGTCGCCGGCGTCAGCGACCGCGGGCTGCGCCACCACCGGAACGAGGACGCGTTCACCATCGCCGGCACCTCGCTGCCCGACGGCGAACCGGCCGTTGTCGCGGTCGTGTGCGACGGGGTCTCCTCCTCGCCGCGGCCCGACGAGGCGTCCGCCACCGCGGTCGACGCCGCCTCCGAGTCGCTGCTCAGCTCGCTCGAACGGGGCGAGGACCCGGCCGCGGCGATGCGCCGCGCGATCGGCGACGCCAACCGCGCGGTCACCGCCCTCGCCCACGACGGCCGCAGCCCCGCCCAGCCCGGCGGCGGCGTCAACGCCCCCGCCTGCACCTACGTCAGCGCCGTCTCCGCCGCCGGGCTGGTCACCATCGGCTGGGTGGGCGACACCCGCGCGTACTGGATCCCGGACGACCGCGAGTCCGCCGAGCCGTACCGGCTCACCGAGGACGACTCCTGGGCCGCCCGGATGGTGTCGGCCGGCCTGATGGCCGAGGCCGAGGCGTACGCCGACCCGCGGGCCCACGCCATCACGGGCTGGCTCGGCGCCGACGCCGAGGACCTCCTGCCGCACACCGTCTCCTTCACCCCGCACGTCCCCGGGGTGCTGCTGATCTGCACCGACGGCCTGTGGAACTACGCCGAGGCCGCCACCGACCTGGCCTTCTTCGTCCGGACGGACGCGCGGACGGAGCCGCTGGCCGCGGCCCGCGCGCTGGTGAACTTCGCGGTCACCTCGGGCGGGCACGACAACATCACGGTGGCCGTCCTGCCCATCACGCCGGCCGTCGAGGAGTACGAACCGACCCTGCTCGACCTGCCCGTGCAGCGCCCCGCCTCGGACACCCCGGCGCCGGCCGGCGGCCCCTCCCGTGCGGCGGCGGGCACCGGCGGCCCGGCCGGTACGGGCGGGGGCGGCGGTACGGGCGGGGGCAGGCACGACGTCACGGTGCCGGACCTGCCCCCGCTGCCGCCGCTGCCCGACCTTCCCCCGCCACCGGCGATGCCGCCGATGCCGGCCTTCGCGCCCACCGCGACGCCGGGCTCCGGCTGACCGCACCACGGCACGCCCTTGCGGGTCACGGGTCACGGGTCACGGCAAGGCCCTCCGCAGCGCCCGCGCCCGCAAGCCGTGCACCCCGTCCAGGGCACGCACCGCACCCGTACACCGCAGCCCACGCACCGACCGACGACCACCCGCCTGACCGCTCGAAGGAGCCCTCAAGCCATGGCAAGTCCGTCCACGCCGAACGCGCCCCACTTCACCGTCGACATCTTCCAGAACGAGTACCTCGCCGAGGGCTCCCGTGAGGTCAACGCGATCGTGACGGTCGCCGCCACCGGCAGCGGCGTCGACGGCCGGCCACAGCCGGCAGCGGCGGAGGGCGGCGGCCCGGACGCCGCCGTGGTCGTCATGATCGACTGCTCCGGTTCGATGGACCACCCGCCCACCAAGATGCGCAACACCCGTGAGGCCACCGCCGCGGCGATCGACACCCTGCGCGACGGCGTGGCCTTCGCCGTGGTCGCGGGCACCCACGAGGCCACCGAGGTCTACCCGGGCGGCGGCGCGCTGGCCGTCGCCGACAGCACCACCCGGGCCGCCGCCAAGCAGGCCCTGCGCAAGCTCACCCCGCTGGGCGGAACGGCCATCGGGACGTGGCTCGCACTGGCCCACCGTCTGTTCGAGACCCGACCCGACATCACCATCCGGCACGGCATCCTGCTCACCGACGGCAAGAACGAGCACGAGAAGCCGGCCGAGCTCCAGCACGTCCTGGACCGGGCCGCCGGGTACTTCACCGCCGACTGCCGGGGCGTCGGCACCAACTGGGAGGTCGCCGAACTGCGGCGGATCTCCTCCGCCCTGCTGGGCACCGTCGACATCGTCGCCGAACCCGCCGGCCTGGCCGACGACTTCCGGGCCATGATGGCGGCCGCCATGGACAAGCAGGTCGCCGACGTCGCCCTGCGCGTCTGGACCCCGGCCAACGCCGTCGTGAAGTACGTCAAGCAGGTCGCCCCGGCCGTGGAGGACCTCACCGACCGCCGCACCGACACCGGGCCCCGGGCCGGCGACTACCCCACCGGATCCTGGGGCGACGAGAGCCGCGACTACCACGTCTGCATCGAGGTGCCGGCCGCCGCCGTCGGCGACGAGATGCTGGCGGCCCGGATCAGCCTGGTCCTCCCGCGGACCGGCGGGACGGCCGATGTACTCTCCCAGGGCCTGGTCCGCGCCGTGTGGACGGACGACCTGGCCTCCTCCACCCGCATCAACCAGCAGGTCGCCCACTACACCGGCCAGGCCGAGCTCGCCGCCTCCATCCAGGAGGGGTTGGCGGCCCACCGGGCAGGGGACGTGGACCAGGCGACCGCCAAGCTCGGCGCGGCCGTCCGGCTCGCCCGCGCGACCGGCAACGACGGCACCTTCCGACTGCTCCAGAAGGTGGTGGACGTGGTCGACGCGGAGGAGGGTACGGTTCGATTCCGTAAGAACGTGAGCGCGGCGGACTCGATGACACTCGAGACCAAATCCACCAAGACTGTGCGTGTGAAGAGATGACCGGCCACCTCCCGGGGCCGGACCTGCTGGAAATGTGGGGGACCTGATGCCGATCTGCCCTAGGGGCCATGAGTCGCAGGCCGAGGACTGGTGCGACTTCTGCGGCTTCCCGATGACTCCGCCGCCCGGCCTCGCCGTCCCGGGCGCGCCGCCGGCCGCGAACGGGCCCTTCGGCGCGCCCGCCCAGAACCCCGGCCCCGGCTATCCGCCGCCCCCGCCGCCCACGACAGCTCCGCCCGGGCCCGGCGGCGCACCGGGCGCCGGGCAGGGCCCGCACGGCGGCCACACCGGTGGCCCCGGCGGCCGGCCGGGTCCGGGACCTCAGGGCGGCCGGCCCGGTCCGGGAGGCCAAGCGGGTCCGGGAGGGCCCCGCGGCGGCAACGGCTACGACCCGCAGGCGTTCGAGAACCCCTCGTACGAGCCCCCGCGCTACGAGCCGCAGGGCTACGAACGGCAGAGCTTCGAGCCCCAGGGCTACGAGCGGCAGGGCTTCGAGCGGCAGCAGCCGTACGAGCAGCAGCCTTACGAGCAGGCCGGCTACCAGCAGCCGGAATACGAGCAGGCCGGGTTCGAGCGCGGTGGGCTCGGCGGGCTGTCCATCGGCGGTGGCGGCCGGCGCGGCGGGTCGCCCGACGTGACCGCCGGGCTGGTCACCTGCCCGATCTGCCGGACCCCGCAAACCGGCCGGTACTGCGAGGAGTGCGGGTACGACTACGACCTGTCCGCGCCGCCCAGGCCGCAGGCGCCCGCAGCCCCGCCCACCGCTCCCCCGCCGCCGCCCCCGGCACCGCCGGGCGCACCCGCGGGCCGGGGTGGCTACGGCTTCCCGCCGCCCGCCGGATCGGCCCCGGCTCCGGCCCCCGCGCCGCCGGCCGACCCGTACCGGCAGTCCGGGTTCGACAAGCAGCCGTCCTTCGAGAAGCAGGGCTTCGACCAGCCCGGGCCGCCGCCGCAGGGCGGCGAGCGGCCGTTCCCGGGGCAGCCGTTCCCCGATCACGACGGCTACGAGCGGACGGGGCCGGTCTATGCCCAGCCGACGACCGGTGCCACCGGTACGGCCGGCGCTCCCGCCCGCCCGGCGGCTCCCGGCACGCACGGTGCTCCGGGCGCTCCCGGTGCTCCGGGGGCTCCCGGTGACGAGTTCGGCACGTCCTTCCGGCTCGCTCCGCCCGGACCCGGGCAGGCACCGCCCGGACAGCAGGGTCACCCCGGGCAGGGCGGCCACCCTGGACAGGCCGGGCAGCCCGGACAGGGGCAGGGACAGCCCGGACGGCCCGGCGGTCAGCAGGGTCACCCCGGACAGGGCGGGCAGCCGCCGGCTCCGCCGACCCGGACCCAGTGGATCGCGGTGGTGAGCGCCGACCGCGACTACTTCACCGACATGATGGTGCGCAGCGGGCCGGAGGCGGCCGGACTGTTCTTCCCGCCGTACTGCCCGGAGCGCCGGATCCCGATGACCGGCCGCGGCCAGCTGCGGATCGGACGGCGCAGCCAGCAGCGGGGCACGGTCCCGGAGATCGACCTGTCGGTGCCGCCGGAGGACCCGGGCGCCTCGCACCAGCACGCACTGCTCGCCGAACAGCCGGACGGCAGCTGGGTGCTGGTGGACCAGGACTCGACCAACGGCACCACCGTGAACGGCGGGGCCGAGCCGGTGCCGCCGCACACGGCGATCCCGCTCGGTGACGGCGACCGCGTCCACATCGGTGCCTGGACGACGATCACCCTGCACCGCGCCTGACGGAGCCTCGGGCGGGGCCGCCGGCCCCGCCTGAGCTTTCCTCAGGTTTTGCCCATATGGCTCGGCACGGCCTGCACGGATCCCCTACTGTCAGGCCACATGACTGCAGCGATATCCGCGGACGGGATCCGTAAGCGGTACGGGGATGTCCAGGCTGTCGACGGGGTGTCACTGACCGTTGAGACCGGCGAGTTCTACGGAATTCTCGGCCCCAACGGGGCGGGCAAGACGACCACGCTCGAGATCCTGGAGGGCATCCGCGAACCGGACGAGGGCCGCATCGAACTGCTGGGGCTCAAGCCCTGGCCGCGCAACTCCGAACTGCTGCCGCGCATCGGCGTCCAGTTCCAGGCCTCGGCCTTCTTCAACCGGTTGACGGCGCGGGAGACGATCCGCACCTTCGCCTCCTTCTACGGCGTCGGTGCCAGGAGCGCGGACGCCATGCTCGAAAGGGTCGGCCTCAACGATTCGGCCGGGGTCCGCACCGAGAAGCTCTCCGGCGGACAGGCGCAACGCCTCTCCATCGCGTGCGCCCTCGCCCACGACCCCGAACTGGTGTTCCTCGACGAACCGACCACCGGTCTCGACCCGCAAGCCCGGCGCAACCTCTGGGACCTGCTGCGCGACATCAACGCCGAGGGTCGCACCGTCGTCCTGACCACGCACTACCTGGACGAGGCCGAGGTGCTGTGCGACCGCGTCTCGGTGATGGACCACGGCAAGGTGCTGCGGACGGGCGCCCCGGCGACGCTGATCCGCGAGATCGACGACACCGTGCGGATCAGCGTGGAATCCGGCCTCCTGGCGGCCGACACCGCCCGTGAGCTGTTCACGGGGGCCGGCGCGGAGATCGCCGCCCTGGAGGACGACGGTGTCCTGCTGTCGGTCTCCACCCACCTCCCGGGACCGGTGCTGTCCGTACTCGCCGAGCAGAACGCCCTGCGCGGCCTGGAAGTCCGCGGCGCCACTCTGGAGGACGTCTTCCTCCAGCTCACCGGACGGGAGTACCGGGCATGACCGCCACCACCCCCACCGTGACCGAGCAGCCGCCGACGGGGAAGCCGGAAGCGGCGGCGCCCGAGCGGGCCAGCGCCTTCGTCGGCCTGACCCGCGTGATGTGGCTCGGCTTCGTCCGCGACCGCGGCGCGCTGTTCTTCACCATGGTCATGCCGCTGATGTTCCTGCTGCTCTTCGGCGCGCTCTTCAAGAGCGCCGGGGCTGCCCACGTGACCATCGGTCAGGTCGGCCAGGTGCAGGTGCTGGACTCCGTCCAGGGCGATGACCGCACCGAACTCGCGAAGACCGTCACGATCACCAAGTTCGACGACGAGCGGACCCCGCTGGAGAAGGTCCGCAAGGGCAACCTCGACGCGCTGGTCGAGCAGGGCCCGAACGGACAGGTCGTGGTGCGGTTCAGCGCCGGCGACAAGGTCAAGGCCGGCGTCGTGCAGGCCATCATCGACAACCTCGTGCAGGGCGCCAACCAGAAGGCGTCCGGCAAACCGCCCGCGTTCACCCTCGTTCCCAGCCAGGTCGAGGACAACTCGCTGAAGCCGATCCAGTACCTCACCCCCGGTCTGCTGGGCTGGGCGATCGCCTCCGGCGCGATGTACGGCGCCTCGTTCACCTTGATCAACTGGCGCACCAAGCGGGTGCTCCGCCGGCTGCGGCTGGCTCCCGTCTCGGTGGGAGCGGTGGTCGGTGCGCGGGTCGGGGTCAGTGTCCTGGTCGCCCTCGGGCAGACCGCGATCTTCCTCGTCGTGGCGACCATGCCGTTCTTCGGGCTGAAGCTCACCGGCCAGTGGTGGCTGATCGTCCCGCTGGTGCTGTGCGCCACGATCGCCTTCATGTCGATCGGCCTGGTCACCGGCGCGGTGGCCAAGACCGAGGAGGCGGCGAACGGCATCAATCAGATGATCATTCTGCCGATGTCCTTCCTCGGCGGGGCCTTCTTCCCGCTGGACGGAGCTCCCGGCTGGCTGCAGGACGTCTCCAAGGTGCTGCCGCTGCGGTACCTGGTGACCTCCTCGCAGTCCGTCCTCAGCCGGGGCGGCGGTCTCATGGACGCGCTGCCCTCGATGGGCGGGCTGCTGCTGTTCTCCGCCGTGCTCTGTGCGATCGCCTGGCGCTTCTTCAGCTGGGACGACGCGTAGCGTCCGACCGGCCCGGGATGCCGGACCGCGCAGGGGTCGTACGCCGAAGGTCCGGTGTACGGCCCCTGCGGCCGTCTGCGACCATGGTCGGGTGAACGAGATCCGGCAGACCCTCCCCGAGGCGACCTTCTTCGACGCCGTCGGCGGCGAGGCCACCTTCCGCCGGCTGGTGCACCGGTTCTACGAGGGCGTCGCCCAGGACGAGCTGCTGCGGCCGATGTACCCGGAGGAGGACCTCGGGCCCGCCGAGGAGCGGTTCACGCTCTTCCTGATGCAGTACTGGGGCGGGCCCCGGACGTACAGCGAGCACCGCGGCCACCCGCGGCTGCGGATGCGGCACGCCCCGTTCGCGGTCGACCGGGCGGCACACGACGCGTGGCTGCGGCACATGCGGGTGGCGCTGGACGAGCTGGAGCTCCCCAAGGACGCCGAGCAGCAGCTGTGGGAGTACCTGACCTATGCCGCCGCCTCGATGATCAACACCGCGGGCTGATCCGACCGGCGAAGCTCCGGCCCGGCCGATCCCGATCCCGGCGGCCGGGATCGGCGGCCGATCGGGACGGCTTCAGCGCAGGGGCTGAGCCCGAGGCCCGCACCCGGCGCGGCCGCCCGGCGGACGGCGACCGATCCGCTGGGGGCGCTGAGCCGCAGCCATCCTCCCGCGCGGTGCACGGTGAGCGGCGCGCCCGGCCTGAGGAAGCCGATGACGTAGGCGGCGTGGACGGCCCGCAGCGGCAGCTCCGGCAGGGCGGTCAGCGGACGGGACCAGATCTCGTCGGCCAGTGCGTCCAGCACGGCGCGGGTGCGGTGGTGCTCCGGCACCGCCTCGCTGCGCTCGCGGAACTCCCGCACACCGGCCATCAGCTCGGGCACCACCTCGAACGCGGGCGGCTCGCCGACCAGCTGCCAGCCCCTGCGGGGCGGCAGCAGCCCCGCCCAGGCCGGGCCGGTGACGGGCGACGGCACGGCGACCAGGCCGCTCTCCGCCTCGACACCGTCGAGCAGCTGCCCGGCGGACACGGTGACATCGAAGTCCGGGGCGGTGGGACCGGCCTCGCTCGCATCGGCACCGATCGCGCGGGGACCGACCGCACGGGTACCGACCGCATCCGTGCCGGTCGCGTCGGTGTCGGTCGGCCCGGCATCGACGACCGTGCCGGCGGAGGCACCGAGCCGGGAGGTGCGGATGGCGATGGCACCGGAGGTGCCGAGCGGCAGTCGGCCGAAGACGGCCAGGACGCCATCGCCCCGGGGGCCACGAACCGCCTGCAGCCGTACCGCGGCAGCCCGGTCGAACCGCAGCAGGCGGGCCAGGAAGGCGGCAAGATCCGCCGCCCCGCCGCTCTCCGCGAGGACGAGGGCGGCCGGATCACCGGACAGGTGCGATCGGTTCATGGTCGGCGGCACGGCGGGCTCAGGCGGCGACGACGGCGGCCGGGGCGTCGTCCATGAAGCGGGAGAGGAACTGGCGCTCGATCGGGCTGATCCGGCGCGGCCGGCCCTCCGCCAGGTTGTAGGGGACGACCACGGTGGAGGCGGTGACGTACACCGTCTCGGTGCCGTCGTCGTGGGTGTCCTTGATCTTGTAGGAGACCGTCAGCGAGGCGCCGCCGATCTTGGTGACCCAGGTCTCGATCGTCACCGGGGTCGGCCGGTGCACCAGCGGCCGCTTGTACTCGATCTCGTGGCGCGCAACGACCGAACCGCCCGCGAACTCCCCGCCCCGGCCTCGGCGGCCTGGGTGAACATGAAGTCGATCCGGGCCTCCTCCAGGTAGCGCAGGAAGACCACGTTGTTGACGTGGCCGAAGGCGTCCATGTCGGACCACCGCAGCGGGCAGTCGTAGATGTGGCGTGCCACGAACCTTCTCCTCAGCAATCGGTCGTCCGCGATCACTCGCGGACGGGGCCGGCAGGCTGCCGCAGGGACAGCCTGCCGGTCCGGTGTTGCGCCGGCGTTGCCGCCGGCTGTCCGTCCGGGGACGGTCAGCCGCGGGTCAGCTTCTTGTAGGTGGCGCGGTGCGGCCGGGCGGCGTCCGCACCCAGGCGCTCGATCTTGTTCTTCTCGTACGACTCGAAGTTGCCCTCGAACCAGAACCACTTGCTGTCGCCCTCGTAGGCGAGGATGTGGGTCGCGACCCTGTCCAGGAACCAGCGGTCGTGGGAGATGACCACGGCGCAGCCCGGGAAGTCGAGGAGCGCGTTCTCCAGCGAGGAGAGGGTCTCGACGTCGAGGTCGTTGGTGGGCTCGTCGAGGAGCAGCAGGTTGCCGCCCTGCTTGAGGGTGAGCGCGAGGTTGAGGCGGTTGCGCTCACCGCCGGAGAGCACACCGGCCGGCTTCTGCTGGTCCGGGCCCTTGAAGCCGAAGGCGGAGACGTAGGCGCGGGACGGCATCTCGACCTGGCCGACGTTGATCCAGTCGAGGCCGTCGGAGACGACCTCCCACAGGGTCTTCTTCGGGTCGATGTTGGCCCGGTTCTGGTCGACGTAGCTGATCTTGACGGTCTCGCCGACCTTGACCTTGCCGTCGTCCGGCGTCTCCAGGCCCTGCAGCATCTTGAAGAGCGTGGTCTTGCCCGCACCGTTGGGGCCGATCACGCCGACGATGCCGTTGCGCGGCAGGGTGAAGCTGAGGTCCTCGATCAGCAGCTTCTCGCCGAAGCCCTTGGAGAGGTTGTCGACCTCGACGACGATGCTGCCCAGGCGCGGGCCCGGCGGGATCTGGATCTCCTCGAAGTCCAGCTTCCGCATCTTGTCGGCCTCGGCCGCCATCTCCTCGTAGCGGGCGAGGCGGGCCTTGGACTTGGCCTGACGGCCCTTGGCGTTGGAGCGGACCCACTCCAGCTCTTCCCTGAGCCGCTTGGCGCGCTTGGCGTCCTTCTGGCCCTCGACCTTGAGACGGGTCTGCTTCGTCTCCAGGTACGTGGAGTAGTTGCCCTCGTACGGGAAGGCGCGGCCGCGGTCGAGCTCCAGGATCCACTGGGCGACGTTGTCCAGGAAGTACCGGTCGTGGGTGACCGCGACGACGGTGCCGGCGTACTTGGCGAGGTGCTGCTCCAGCCAGTTCACCGACTCGGCGTCGAGGTGGTTGGTGGGCTCGTCGAGGAGCAGCAGGTCGGGCGCCTCGAGGAGCAGCTTGCAGAGCGCCACGCGGCGCTTCTCGCCACCGGAGAGCTTGGTGACCGGCCAGTCACCGGGCGGGCAGCCCAGGGCGTCCATGGCCTGCTCCAGCTGGGCGTCGAGGTCCCAGGCGTTGGCGTGGTCCAGGTCCTCCTGGAGCTTGCCCATCTCGTCGAGCAGCGCGTCCGAGTAGTCGGTCGCCATGAGCTCGGCGATCTCGTTGAACCGGTTGAGCTTGCCCTTGATCTCCTTGACGCCGTCCTCGACGTTCTCGAGAACCGTCTTGGACTCGTCGAGCGGGGGCTCCTGGAGGAGCATGCCGACGGTGAAGCCCGGCGACAGGAAGGCGTCGCCGTTGGAGGGCTGGTCCAGGCCGGCCATCATCTTCAGCACCGTGGACTTACCAGCGCCGTTGGGGCCGACGACGCCGATCTTCGCCCCGGGGAGGAAGGAGAGCGTCACGTCGTCAAGGATGACCTTGTCGCCGTGTGCCTTGCGCACCTTGCGCATGGTGTAGATGAATTCCGCCACGTGAGATCGCTCCGGCGTCGTCGTGAGTATTCGGCTTGCAGCCTTCCATTGTGCCGCACTGCGCCCTCCGCCCCGAACGGTCGGCCGGAACGGGGCCGGCCCTGCCCCCGTCCGGGACGGGGAACAGGGCCGGTTCAGGTGGCGGAGCCGCGCGGGCGGCTCACACCTGGAGCGGAGCGGATCAGGCCGAGGTGCGGCCGTGGCGACCGCGGCGGCGCAGGGCGAAGACGGCGGCGCCGCCGGCCAGGAGGAGCGCACCGGCCAGGCCGGCGATGATCGGGGTCTCACCGCCGCCACCGGTGAAGGCGAGGCCGCCGCCGGTGGTCGAACCGGAGCCGGTCGTCCCCGTGCTGCCGGTGGTGCCCGTGGTACCGGTCGTGCCCGTGGTACCGGTGGTGCTGCTGGTCTTGCAGTCCAGGACGCCCTTGAACTCCTGGCTGAGGCCCGGGCCGGTGACCTTGATGTCGTACGCGGCGTCCTCGGCGACCGGGACGAGCACGGTCACGGTCTTGCCGGCCGCCACGGTGGTGACCTTGCCGGGGGTCACGGTGACGGTCGCGTCCTGGTCACCGGTGTTGGTGATGGTGACCTGCACACCGTTGTCGGTGCAGTCGACCTTGGCGGAGGCCTGGAGCAGCGGGCCCTTGGCCTGCGTCCAGGTGGCCTTGGCGCTCTTCGCGGTGGTCACCTCGTCGGAGCCCGCGAGGATCATCGTCTGACTGTGCTTCTCGGGGGTGTACCCGACGCTGAGGAACACCCGGCCGGTGGGGACGGTCGTGGTGGCCGAGGCGTTGACGGTCGCCGAGCCCGCGGCGGTGCCGGCGGGGACGTCCAGGAACAGCTGGGTGTCCTTGGCGATGGGCCCCTTGAGGTCACCGACCGCCTTGCCGTCCTTGTCGATCAGCTTGACCTTGCCGCCGGAGGAGTCCCCGGTGACGGACAGCTTGACCTCGTCGGCGCCGCTGTTCAGCGTGAACGGGCCGAGCTTGCTGCCGGACTTGCCGGTGACCGAGGCGGGGTCGAGGTCGAGGAGGGCTTGGGCTCGGCCGGAATGCCGGTGTTCTTGCTGCCGGCGAGGTACTCGGTGAGCTGCTTCGCCTCGGGGTCGATCGGCGTGGCGGCGGTCTTGTTGTCCGAGTAGCGCCAGATCGCGGCCTGCGTACCGGCGGCCGCGTCCTCCTTGCTGAAGTCACCCGAGATGCCGGCGGCGGTCTTCACCGCGTCCAGCGACAGCTTCGGGTAGGAGTGCTCCAGGATCCAGCGGATCTTGCCGGCGGCCTCGGCCTTGCCGGGGGCGCCGAGCGAACTGGAGGCCCAGTCGGACTCCTGGTACTTGACCGAGTCCTTGATCTTCACGCCGTGGTCGATGTCGATGCAGTACGTCTGGATGTACTTGCCGTCGTCGGTCTTGAGCGTGAACAGGCCACCCTGGATCACGTGGCCGCCGCCGGTGTCGACGGACCCGCTCAACAGCGTGGGCTGAAGGGTCGCGGTGATGCCCGCGCCGTTGTCCGCCGAGGCCGTGCCGGCCGCGAAGAGGCCACCGGCGACGGCCATTCCGGACGCGAGCATGACAGTGATTATGCGGGAGGCAGCCCGCTTCTGGCTGTGGAACATGTGTGATCCCTCCGAGCCGGACCCTGCCGATGGCAGCCGGCGCTGCAAAGCGATGCCCCCTGTGACACCGCTGCACATGTGTGGACCAGACGCATCATATTGAGATGTGAGACCGCGCCCTCGCCTGTGCGGAACCAGGACAGTACCGTTGCCATTCTGTTATCAAGGAGCGCGACCAGGGGTCTTGTTGACGATTCACCAGAAGTAACGGGCAATCAAGATGGATCCCCGATTGCCGTCCGACCGAACGGAAGTGTCCGCAATCCGTTCATCCGGTGGCGGCCGGGACGCGCTGTCCGTCGGCGCCGGGCAGCGAAGCCCCGGGCGGGACAGCCGCGTCGGCGGACCGTCGGGCGGCGACCGCCGCCACGATCCAGTCGGGGACGGCCTCGTCCACGCCCACCGGGCCGCCACCGGGTGCGGAGGCCCCGAAGTCGCCCGCATCACCGAGCGCCCCTGCTCCGGCGGGCACCGGCTCGCCGCGCCCCCGGACCGCCCAGCGGAACGCCGACGTGCCGCGCGCGAGATCGTGGCCGACGGACCGCGCGTCGATCTCGACCGTCGTTCGGCGATGGCCCTCCTCCCCCACTCCCTGACGCGGAGTCGGCCGCTCACCACCACCGGATCGCCCTTGTTCACCGAACTCACCAGATTGGTCGCCAGCCACCGCCAGGCGACCACGGTGATCCAGGTGGTATCGCCGTCCACCCAGTCGCCGGCGCCGCGGTCGAACCGCCGCTCCGTGGTCGCCATCCTGAAGTTCGCGACCGGCACCCCGCCCGCGGTCTGCGCATAACTGACGGCCGAAGCGACATTGCCGACAACCGTCACCAGCGTCTCATTCACGGGAAATCCCTCCGCCTCACCGAATACGAGCCGACCGACTCGCAGGGCGATCCTGGTGGATTGGGGAAACCGCCGGAGGGCGGAGGCGAAAACCTGTGGAAAACCGGGGGTGTGGATAACCGATATCACTCCGTAGAGCGAATAGCCGGCAGGCCGAGTTGACCTTGGGAACCGACAACCCGCGAGGTCATGACAAACGAGGTGCCGGTCAGGCCACCGGCGCCCGGCCCCGAACGGGTGGCCACGGCAGACGTCCGACCAGGTCATCCGACCGAAGGAAGCCAAATCCGACCCCCACCCCGCTGGTTCCCGGCCAATCAACGCGCCGAATCCATAACAGGTGAGGAGGCAGCCCCGTAACGACTGCACAACGTCCGGCTCCAGATCCCGCCAGACCGCTGCACGTCCGGCCGCCACCTGCGATTATCGGACCGCTCCGCCAAGGCCGACACACCCGAAGCGGTGCCGGAACGCCCGGCGGGGGATCTGGTCACCCTTATCCTGTCCCGGGCATCCCGTGCCCGACGGGGCCGACTCCCGTGCCCCGACAGCCGTACCCGACGGAGCCCCACCGGGCGCCGCGCAACGCCAGCAGCAGCACCGCCGGCACGGCCGGCACCTGCACGACCGACACCGGTCATGCCCCCATAGCTCAGCGGATAGAGCACCCGCCTTCTAAGCGGTAGGTCGCAGGTTCGAATCCTGCTGGGGGCACCTTCACAAGACCCGCGCGCCACCGCCCGCGCGCGGCGCGCCGATACCCCGCCATCCGCCCACGCGGGCCGGCATCTCGACAGCCGCCCTCCGGCATGCCGCAGCGCGAACGGCGGGACCGGCCCTCAGGCCGCGCGGAGTCCGGCCAGGAAACCGTCGACGAGGGCGACCTGCCGCTCCGGCGGGAACTCCTCCGGCGCGAACAGCGCCTGCACCACCAGCCCCAGCACGAAGCACTGCGCCGTGGCCGCCACGTCCTCGGCCGCCCGCCCGGCGGGCAGTTCGCCCGCCAGCTGGGCCGCGGTGACGTGGTCGAGCAGGCGCCTGCGGGAGCGGCGGTACCGCTCGGCGTGCTCGGCGGCGAGGCCGGGGGCGGCCAGGGCCGCGTCCCAGGAGCCGACCCAGATGCGGTTGTCGGTGGCGTCACGCTCGGTCAGCGGGAGGACGTCGAGCAGCAGCGCGCGGACCATCGCGAGCCCGCCGGCGGGCGCCGCGCTGTCGGCCGCGGGGCGGGGCCGGGCGTCCGAATGCTCGTCCAGCACCTCGAGCGCGTGGGCGACCAGCGCCTGCTTGCTCGGGAAGTAGTGGGTCAGCAGGCCGGTGGTCGCGCCCATCTCGGCGGCGACGGCGCGCAGCGTCAGTCCGGCGAAGCCGCGCGCGGCAAGGACCCGCCAGACCGCCTCGGAGACGTCTCGGCGGCGGGCTTCGTGGTCTCCACGGGCGGGCGGCATGCGCGCTATGGTACCTACCAAACGTTTGTTATGTACGAGCTCCACCCCCGCCGTCCCCCTCCCCGCCGACCCGAAGGACCGCCATGTACGCCGTACCGCTCGCCGACAACGCGGAGCTGCGCCCGCTGGAGCCCTGGCAGGCCGCAGAATTCCTCGCCCACATCGACCGGGCGCGGGCCAACACCGATCCGTGGATCCCGTGGGCGTCCCGCTCCACCGACCTGGAGTCGGCCCGCGCCGTCCTGCAGGGATATGCCGACCGGCAGGCCACGGACAGCGGCCGGATCTTCGGAATCTGGCTCGACGGCACCCTGGTGGGCGGCGTGATGTTCGTGCACTTCGACGCCAAGGCCGGTGTGTGTGAAATCGGTGTGTGGTCGGAAAAGGCCGGTGAAGGAAGAGGGCTCGTGAGCGCCGCGGTGCGCCACCTGATCGACTACGCGCTGGTGGAGCGCGGCCTGCACCGGGTCGAGTGGTGGAGCAGCACCCGCAACGAGCGCAGCCGCGCCGTCGCACAGCGCATGGGGATGCACCTGGACGGTGTGCTGCGCGAGTACTTCCCGCACAACGGCATCCGCCACGACAAGGAGGTCTGGTCGCTGCTCGCGCACGAGTGGCGCCCCGGGGCGGCTCGGCCCCCGGCGCCGCGGCCGGCGAGCCCAAGGGCGTCTGACGGCCGCCGCGGACCGGACCGGCCGGAGAGCGGTGGCCGGCGCCTGCGGGCCGGCTGCCGGCCCGCACACCTCGACGCTGCCGGGCGCCGCCCGCCCCGGCGGCGCCGGCCGGTTGGTGGAGATCACAGTGACCGCCGTGGTGCCGGACGACCCCGCTGTGGAAGGGTGATCGGGGACGTTCCGATCACGGAGGCAGTGATGGCCGAGGAGTTCGACACCGGCGTGGCCGGGCTGCGGGTGGAGCTCGACGGGCCGGTCGCGACCCTGGTGCTGGACAGGCCGGAGCGGCGCAACGCGATGACGCTGGCGATGTGGCGCGGACTCCCGGGGGTGCTGGACAGGATCGCCGCTCGGCCGGGCGTCCGGGTCCTGCTGGTGACCGGCGCACAGCAGACCTTCTGCGCCGGAGCGGACATCGCCGAACTCTCCGAGGTGTACGCGGACCCGGTGCGGGCCGACGCCTACCACGCCGAGAACGTCGCGGCCGAGGAGGCACTGGCCGCCTTCCCGCACCCCACGGTGGCGGTGGTGCACGGTGCGTGCGTCGGCGGGGGCTGCCAGTTGGCGGTCGCCTGCGACCTGCGGTTCGCCGCCTACGACGCCCGGTTCGGGATCACGCCGGCGAAGCTGGGCGTGGTGTACCCGGCGGTGCCGACGGTGCGGCTGGCCCGGCTGGTCGGGCCGGCCAGGGCCAAGTACCTTTTGTTCTCCGGTGAGTTGGTGTCAGCCGAACGGGCGGAACGGTTCGGCCTGGTGGACGAGGTGCTGCCGGCCAGCGAACTGGACCAGCGGGCCCGCGAGTTCGCCGCGCTGCTGGCGAAGCGGTCGCCGCAGACGATCGGGGCGGTGAAGGCCGCGCTGGCCGGCGGCCCCGAGGAGGCGGCCGCGGCGGTGGCGCCGTGGGAGCGCCGTTCGCGGGAGGCGCCGGACGTGCGCGAGGGCCTGTCGGCGTTCCTGGAGCGGCGCGAGCCGCGCTTCTGAGACCCCCGCGCCCGCGGCACCCGCAGCCTGTTGCGGCGCCGGGTCCGCCGCGCGGCCCGGCCCGGCGGCCCGGCGGTGCGGCGGACCGGCGGTGCCGTCAGCGGATCGGCAGCCCCGAGATGGCGCGGGCGATGACCAGGCGCTGGATCTCGCTGGTGCCCTCGAAGATGGTGTAGATGGCGCTGTCGCGGTGCATCCGCTCGACCGGGTACTCGCGGGTGAAGCCGTTGCCGCCGAGGATCTGCATCGCCTGCGAGGTCACCCACTTCGCGGTCTCGCCCGCGTAGAGCTTGGACATCGAGCCCTCGGCGTTGGTGAACGGCTGGTTGTTGGCGGCCATCCAGGAGGCGCGCCAGACCAGCAGCCTGGAGGCGTCGATCCGGGTCTTCATGTCGGCGAGCTGGAACGCCACGCCCTGGTTGTCGATGATCGGCCGGCCGAACTGCACCCGGGTCTTCGCGTAGTCGAGGGCGACCTCGTACGCGGCGCGGGCGATGCCGATCGCCTGGGCGCCGACAGCCGGACGGGACGCCTCGAAGGTCGCCATCGCCGCGTTCTTGCCCTTGGCGGCGGCCGGGCCGCCGGCCGCGCGCTCACGGGCCCGGGCGAGGCGCTCGTCCAGCTTCTCCTTGCCGCCGAGCAGGCAGTGGCCGGGGATGCGGACGCCGTCGAGCACGACCTCCGCGGTGTGCGAGGCACGGATGCCGTGCTTCTTGAACTTCTGGCCCTGGGACAGCCCGGGGGTGTTCGGCGGGACGATGAACGAGGCCTGGCCGCGGGCGCCGAGGGCCGGGTCGACGGTGGCGACGACGACGTGCACGGAGGCGATGCCGCCGTTGGTGGCCCAGGTCTTGGTGCCGTTGAGGACCCACTCGTCGGTGGCCTCGTCGTAAACGGCGCGGGTGCGCAGGGCGGAGACGTCGGAGCCGGCGTCGGGCTCGGAGGAGCAGAACGCGGCGACCTTGACGTCGTCGGGGGTGCCGAACATCTGCGGGGCCCAGGTGCCGATCTGCTCGTCGGTGCCGTTGGCGAGCACGGCGACGGCGGCGAGGGTGGTGCCGACGATGGCCAAGCCGATGCCGGCGTCACCCCAGAACAGCTCCTCCATGGCGATCGGGATGCCGACGCCGGAGGGGTCGAAGTACTGCTGGGCGTAGAAGTCCAGCGAGTAGATGCCGAGCTTGGCCGCCTCCTGGATGACCGGCCAGGGCGTCTCCTCGCGCTCGTCCCACTCGGCCGCGGCGGGCCGCATCACGTCGGCGGCGAAGCCGTGCAGCCAGTCGCGGACGGCGATCTGGTCCGGGCCGGGGTCGAGGGAGAAGGTGCTCATGGGGCGTGCCTCCGCAGGAAATGCGCACAGAGATGGGGGTCGGGCGCGGTGGGGATCCACGCCGCAGCAGGTGTTACCTCGGGTAACATCACGGGAGTCTGCTACTGATTGGTAACGCATGTCAACGCCCGCACCCCGAAGGAGCAGCACCGTGCCGACCCCCGCCACCGCACCCGCCGGAGAGCCCCGCCGCGAGCAGCTGCTCAACGCCGCCGACCGGGTCATCCAGCGGGAGGGGCCGGGCGCGAGCATGAACACCATCGCCGCCGAGGCCGGCATCACCAAGCCGATCCTCTACCGCCACTTCGGCGACCGCAACGGCCTGATCGGCGCGCTGACCGAACGTCACACGGCCGGCCTTCTGGACGCCGTGCGCGCAGCGCTGAGCGAGCCGCTGGAGCGACGCGACCAGGTCGAGCACGTCATCGACACCTACCTCGCCGCCATCGAGTCGCGGCCCCAGGTGTACCGGCTGCTGACCCACCCCGAGCCGGGCGACCCCACCGGCGCCGGCAACGCGCTCGCCCCGGCGCTGAAGCAGATCGCCGAGGAGATCACCCGGGCCGTACAACTCCAGGTCGACCTCGGCGCCGACACCCCGCTGCTCTCCGAGACCTGGGGGCGTGCGATCACCGGGATGGTGCTGGCGGCCGGAGACTGGTGGCTGGAGCAGCGTCCCTGCCCGCGGGCCAGGATGGTGCAGGCGCTGGCCGACCTGCTGTGGGGGCGGCTGGCGGCCGCCGCCGCCCTGCCGCCGGTGGTCCTGCCCGCCGCGCCGGAGCCGGCGGAGGAGACGGTCGCCGACCAAACATGAGCCGTACTCACCTCTTGTGCGGCCACGGCGACCGCGGCATCATCGCGGTCACCGACTCCCCTGCGAGGTGCACCGTGCGCATCCGCCGAACCGCCGCAGCACTCCTCCTGGCCCTGGCCGCCCTGTGGGGCTCCGCCCCGCCCGCGCCAGCCCGGACGGGCCCGGCCACCCGGCTGCCCGCCGGCACCACGACCACGGCGGACGGCCGCACGCTGTTCGCCGACAGCGCCGGACGCGCCCTCCAACTCCGCGGCTTCAACCTGGACAAGTACGCCGAGGCACGGGACGAGGACCTGCGGACGATCGCCGCCGACGGCTTCACGCTCGTCCGGATCGCGATCTCCTGGGCCCGGCTGGAGCCCGCGCCCGGCCGCCTCGACCGCACCGAACTCTCCCGTGTCGAGCGCCTCTTGGACAGCGCACAGCGGCACGGCCTGCTGGTCGTGGTCGACTTCCACCAGGACGTCTACGGCCCGGCGTTCGGCGGCGGCGACCGCGGGGTGCCGACCTGGGCCACCCGCGACGACGGCCTGCCGTTCACCCCCGACCCGGACGACTGGTTCGCCGGGTACTTCCAGCCGGCCGTCCAGGCCGCCTTCCGCCACCTGTACGACGACCCGGACCTGCGCCGGGCGCAGAGCGGGTTCTACACGGCGGTGGCCCGCGCCCTGCGCGGCCACCCGGCCCTGCTGGGCTACGACCTGTTCAACGAGCCGTTCGGGCCGGTCGACGGCGACCCGGCCGACCCGGCGGTGCTCGCCGCGGCCGCCGCCGAGCTCGAACAGGGGCGGCTGGCCGGGATGTACCGGCGGCTGATCGACGCCGTACGGCGGGTCGACGACCGCTCCTGGCTGTTCGTGGAACCGACCGTGCTGGTCGGCCAGGGCGTACCGACCGCGCTCCCCGGTTCGCCGACCCGCGCCGGGGGCCGGCCCGGATCGGCTACGCACCGCACTTCTACGACACCGCGGTCGAGGCGGGCCGCGACTGGGATCCGTCCGACGGCTTCGTCGAGGCCTACACCGCCGCGATCACCGCCTACCCGCAGGCCGCCCGGATGCCGGTCCTGGTCGGCGAATGGGGGCCGCCGAGCGCCCGGACGCCCGGCAACGCCGCGCTGATCGACCGCCAGGTGGCGGCGATGCAGGCCTTCGCCACAGGATGGACGATGTGGTACTGGTGCCTCGGCGACGGCGGGTACTGCGCGCTGGGCCCGGACGGGCGGCCGGCCGCCGGGGACGGCCCCGCCTTCGGACCGTACCCGGTCGCGACCGCCGGAGTGCCGCTCGCGCAGTCCTTCCGGGCCGACCGCTTCACCCTGGAGTTCACCTCCGGGGCGCGCGGCGGGGTGAGCGAACTGACCCTGCCGGTCGGCTCGTTCCCGCACGGCGTGCGGGTGTCGCTCACCGGGGCGGGCCGGACGGTGACCGACGTCCGGCAGCCGACCGCGGACCGGGCCGGGACGGTCCGGGTGCGGCTGCCGGACACCCGGCCCGGAAGCCGGGTCACGGTCACCCTCACCGGCTGAGCCGGCCGGCTCAGCCCAGGCCGCGGCGGGCCAGCAGCGGGCCGATCTCCGGGTCGCGGCCCACCACCGCCCGGAAGCAGTCCAGAGCAGGTCTGCTGCCGCCGCGGGCGAGGAGTTCGCGGCGGAAGATCTCGCCGCTCTCGCGCACCGGGCGCCCGTTGCCGCCGAACCACTCCACCGTGTCGGCGTCCAGCACCTCGGACCAGATGTAGGCGTAGTAGCCGGCGCTGTAGCCGCCGGAGAAGATGTGGCTGAAGTACGCGGTGCGGTAGCGCGGCGGGATCTCCGGCACCGCCAGGCCCGCCCGCCGCAGCGCCTCGGCCTCGAACTCCTCCGCGTCGGTGACCTCGTGGCCGGCCGGCAGGGTGTGCCAGGCCCAGTCCAGCAGGGCTGCCGCCAGGTACTCGACCGTCCGGAAGCCCTGCCCGAAGCCCTCGGCTGCGGCCATCCGCTCCACCAGCTCGGCCGGCAGCGGCTCGCCGGTGACGTGGTGCCGGGCGTAGTTGGCGAGCACCTCCGGCCGGGTCATCCACATCTCGTTCACCTGCGAGGGGAACTCGACGAAGTCGCGCGGCACTTCGGTGCCCGAGAAGAGCGGGTAGCGGACGTCCGAGAACAGGCCGTGCAGCGCGTGCCCGAACTCGTGGAACAGCGTGCGCACCTCGTCCCAGGTCAGCAGCGCCGGCTCGCCGACGGCGGGCTTGGCGATGTTGAGGTTGTTGACCACCACCGGCCGCTTGCCCAGCAGGTCGGACTGCGGCACGAGTTCGTTCATCCACGCGCCGCCGCGCTTGGAGGCCCGGGCGTGGAAGTCGCCCAGGAACAGGCCGAGCGAGCCGCCGTCGGTGTCGAACACCTCGAAGACCCGGGCGTCCGGGTGGTACCCGACCAGGTCCGTCCGCTCGGTGAAGGACACCCCGTAGACCAGCCCCGCCGCGAAGAACACCCCGTCGTGCAGCACCCGTTCGAGCTCGAAGTAGGGGCGCAGCCCGTCCCCGTCGATCAGGTACGAGGTCCGGCGGACCTTCTCCGCGTAGTACGCCCAGTCGTGCGCGGCGAGTTCGGTGAGGCCGTCGGCGCGGGCGGCGGCCAGCAGCTCCGCCTTCTCCCGCTCGGCGTTGGCCACCGCGGGCGCGACCAGCCCGCCCAGCATGGCGTCCACCGCCTCGACCGTGCCCGCCGTCTCGTCGGCGACCACGTACGCGCCGTGACTCGGGTACCCGAGCAGGGCGGCCCGCTCGGCGCGCAGCGCGGACATCCGGATCGCCAGCGGCCCGTTCGCCGCCGCCGCGCGGCCGAGTGAGGCGGCCAGCAGCCTCTCGCGCAGGGCCCGGTCGCCGAGGGCGGCGAGCTCGGTCTGGTTGGAGAAGTTCTTCAGGCTGAGCACGTACGAGCCGTCCAGACCGAGCGCGCGGCCGTTCTCGGCGGCGGCCGCGACCGCGTCCGGCGACAGGCCGTCGAGCTCCTCCGCGGTGCCGACGACGATCGCGCGGGCCCGGGTGTCGGCCAGCACGTTCTGCCGGAACGCGGCCTCGTCCGCCGCGAGTTCGGCGTTGATGACGCGCAGCCGGTGCTGGTCCTCCGCGGACAGCTCGGCGCCGGCCCGGACGAAGGCGGTGTGGTGGCGCTCCAGCAGCCGGAGCGACTCGGCGTCCAGGCCCAGTTCGGCGCGCCCCCGGTAGAGGGCGTCGATCCGTGCGAACAGGCCCGGGTCCAGATGGATCGCGTCCGCGTGCCCGGCCAGCCGCGGGCTGAGCACCGCGTCGAGCTCCTGCAGGACGGGGGTGGTGTCGGACGCCTCCTGGTTGTCGAAGGCGAGTCGGACGCGTCGCAGCAGAGCTCCCGAACGCTCCAGTGCCACCAGGGTGTTGTCGAAGGTCGGCGGTTCCGGGTCGGCCACGATCCCGGCGATCTCGGTGAGCTGGACGGCCATGCCCTGCTGGAAGGCGGGCAGGTAGTGCTCCTCCCGGATCTCGGCGAAGGGCGGCAGCTCGTGGACCAGGGTGCTGGTCGCGAAGAAGGGGTTGTCGCTCATGGTGCCGACCCTACGGGCTGTGATTCCGGCTGCCTACGCGCTCCGGCCGGTGCCCTGCCCGGGGCGCCCGGCGGGGGCCCCGGACAGGGCGACGGCCCGCCGCGGACCGGTTGTCGGTGCCACGCGCTACGGTCGGGCACGGAGCACCATCGTCACCCGGACCAGGAGAGGAGACCGCCGATGGCCCCCCGCTACGCCCTCGCCCCCGACCCGCACGGCCCCGGCGGCCGCCTGCAGCCGTTGGCCGACGACGGCACCCCGCTCGGGGCGCCGCACCACGCGCCGGCCCTGGCCACGGCGGTGGCCCGGATCGAGGCGGCCGAGCAGCCGCGCTGGGTCTTCGCCGCCGCCGACAGCGGATACGCCCCGCTGCTGCCCGTCCGGCTCGCCCGCTGCCACGACCTGCGGCTGACCGAGCCCCTGCTGCTCGGCCACGAGGGGCATTGGGGCGAGCCGCGCTCGCTGGGCGCGGCCTGGGCCAGGGTCCACGGCCGCCCCGTTCCGGCCGACCTGCCCGAGGCCGGCGCCGCCGACGACGACCAGGCCTCCCTGTTCGCACCGGACCGCCTGCAGCTGCCGCCCGGCGTCGACCCGCTGGAGGCCGTGGTCACCGTCCACGCCGACCAGCAGCGCCGGCTCTCCGCCGTCCGGGACGCGGGCGAGCGGGCCCGGCTGCGGCTTCTGGTCGCCGCCGAGTCCGCCGGTGGCCTGCTCGCCGCCGAGATCGCCGCCGACGGACTGCCCTGGCGCGCGGACGTGCACGACCTGCTGCTCACCGAGTTGCTCGGCCCCCGCCCGCAGATCCCGGGCGCTCGGCCGCGGCTCGTCGCCGAGCTGGCCGCCGAGCTCCAGCAGGCGCTCGGCGGACGCCCGTTCAACCCCGACTCGCCCGATCAGGTGCTGCGGGCCTTCGCCGAGCAGGGCGTCAAGCTCCCCTCGACCCGCAGCTGGGAGCTGCGCCGGGTGGACCACCCGGCAGCGGAGCTGGTGATCCGCTACAAGGAGCTGTCCCGGCTCCACACCGCGCACGGCTGGGCCTGGCAGTCCGCCTGGGTGCGCGGCGGCCGCTTCCGGCCCGAGTACGTGGTCGGCGGCGTGGTGTCCGGCCGGTGGGCCAGCCGGGGCGGCGGCGCCCTGCAGATCCCCCGGATCCTGCGCCGCGCCGTGGTCGCCGACCCGGGGTGGTCGCTGGTCGTCGCCGACGCCGCCCAGCTGGAGCCGCGGGTGCTGGCCGCGCTGTCCGAGGACGCCGGGCTGGCCCGCACCGCCGCCGAGGGCGACCTGTACGAGGCCCTCGCCGCCACCGCGTTCCAGGGCGACCGGTCCAAGGCGAAGCTCGGCCTGCTCGGCGCCATGTACGGCCAGACCAGCGGCGACATCGGCCCCCTGCTCGCCACCCTGCGCCGGCGCTACCCGGCGGCGATGGGCTACGTCGAGGCCGCCGCCCGGACAGGTGAGGACGGCGGGATCGTCCGCTCCCGGCTCGGCCGCACCTGCCCGCCGCCGTCCGCGGAGTGGCTCGACCGCACCGAGGCCGCCGACCCGGGCGACGAGGCCGGTGGCCGGTCGGCCCGGGCCCGCGGCCGTTTCACCCGGAACTTCGTGATCCAGGCCAGCGCCGCCGACTGGGCGCTCGCCATGCTCGCCGGGCTGCGGCGCCGACTGGCCGCGTTGAGTTCCGGGGCGGACCGGCCGCACCTGGTGTTCTTCCAGCACGACGAGGTGATGGTGCACACCCCGTCCGATCTCGCCGACCGGGTGGCGGCCGAGGTCGCGGCGGCGGCGGACGAGGCCCGGGCGCTGGTCTTCGGCGACACGCCCGTCCGCTTCCCGCTCTCCACCGCGGTGGTGGACTGCTACGCGGACGCCAAGTAGGCCGGGGAGCGCACGCGGGCCGGCCGGGCGGGTCAGAACTTGCGGAAGGCCCGGGCCTCCTCGGCCGCCCGGACGACCTCGTCCAGGGCGGCGCCCGCGGAGGCCGTCACCGTGGCGGCCACCGCCCCCTCCACGAACGGGGCGTCCACCAGCACCGGGCCCGGGCCGGGCCGCTCGGCCAGCACCGCCCGGACGGTCAGGACCGCGCTGCCGAGGTCGGGCAGCACGACGACCCCGGCACCGCCGTCGGCCTCCGCCAGCGCCGCGCGCACCAGGGCGTCACTGGTACCGAGGCCCCCGTCGGCCGTCCCGGCGGCCAGGGCGACCCGGACGGCCCCGCCGCCGAGTTCCGCGAGCAGGTCCCGGAGCCCGGCCGCCATCGCCGGGCTGTGCGAGACCAGGACGATGCCCACAAGCGCTGCCATGCCGCGCACCCTACTGCCGCGTCGGGCGCTGAACGGCCCCCGCCGGTCCTGACGCGAACGATCGGTGGGCGTCCGCGGCGTGTCGTACCGCACGGCACCCGGGGGTGCCCGGCGTAACGTCGGGCCGGGAGCAGCCCAGGGACACCGCCGTGAAGAGGCCCACCGGATGAAGAAACTGATCAACAGCCCGGAGACGCTACTGGCGGACGCCCTGGCCGGGGTCGCCGCGGCGCACCCGGGGCTGGCGGTGGACGCCGACGCCCGGGTGGTGACGCGGGCGGTGCCGGCGGCCCCGGGCAAGGTGGCGCTGGTCTCCGGCGGCGGTTCGGGGCATGAGCCGCTGCACATCGGTTTCGTCGGCCCGGGCATGCTCGATGCGGCGTGTCCGGGCGAGGTGTTCACCTCCCCGGTGCCCGACCAGGTGCTGGCCGCGGCCCGGGCGGTGCAGAGCGGGGCCGGGGTGCTGTTCGTGGTGAAGAACTACACCGGCGACGTGCTGAACTTCCGGCTCGCGGCGGAGCTCGCGGCCGAGGAGGGCATCGCGGTGGAGACCGTCCTGGTCGACGACGACGTGGCGGTGGAGGACTCCACCTGGACGGCCGGCCGCCGCGGTACCGGGGCGACCGTGGTGGTGGAGAAGACCGCCGGGGCGCTGGCCGAACGCGGCGCGCCGCTGGAGGCGGTCGCGGCGGTCGGGCGGCGGGCCGACGCGGCGTCACGGTCCTTCGCGATCGCGCTGAGCGCCGCCACGGTGCCGGCCGCCGGGCGGCCCGGCTTCGACCTGCCCGAGGACGAGATCGAGGTCGGGGTGGGCATCCACGGCGAGCCGGGCCGCCGCCGGGAGCCGATGCGTCCGGCCCGTGACCTCGCGGCCGAGGTGGTCGGGGCGATCCTCGCCGACCACGACCTCGCGGCCGGGGACGAGGTGATCGCCCTGGTCAACGGCCTGGGCGGCACGCCGTTGCTGGAGCTGTACGTGGTCTTCGGCGAGGTCCGGGCCCTGCTGGCGGCGCGCGGTGTCCGGATCGCGCGCAGCCTGGTCGGCAACTACGTCACCAGCCTCGACATGGCGGGTTTCTCGCTCACCCTGACCAAGGCCGACCGGGAGCTTCTGGAGCTCTGGGACGCCCCCGTGGCCACCCCCGCCCTGACCTGGTCCTGACCGGGCCGAGAGGACGCAGCCGATGGACGGCACCCTGGACACCGCCCGCGCCGAGGCGTGGATCCGCGCCCTGGCGGCCGCGGTGGCGGCGCACGAGGCCGAGCTGACCGCCCTCGACGCGGCGATCGGCGACGGCGACCACGGCAGCAACCTGCGGCGCGGGTTCGAGGCGGTGCTGGCCACGCTGGACGACGCCCCGGCCGCCTCACCGGGGGCCCTGCTGGCGACCACCGGCAGCACCCTGATCTCCCGGGTCGGCGGTGCCTCCGGCCCGCTGTACGGCAGCGCGTTCCGGGCGATCGGGCACGCACTGGCCGTCCCCGACCCGGATGCGGGTGAGCGGCCCGCGACGGGTGCGCCCGCGGTGGCGGCGGCGCTGGCCGAGGGCCTGGCCGCGGTGCAGCGGCTCGGCGGTGCGCAGCCGGGCGACAAGACGATGGTGGACGCCTTCGCGCCAGCCGTGGAGGCGTTCCGGGCGGCGGCGGGCGACGGGGTCGCGGCGGCTGCGCGGGCCGCGGCGGCCGCGGCGGAGCAGGGCGCGACGGCGACCGTGCCGATGGTCGCCCGCAAGGGCCGGGCCTCGTACCTGGGCCCGCGCAGCGCGGGGCACCGCGACCCGGGGGCGGTGTCCACGGCGCTGGTGTTCGGCGCGCTCGCCGCGGCCTGCCGGGGCTGATCCGCCGGGTTGCCGCCGTCCGGTTCCTCGGTCTCCGGCCGGTGGGGCGCCGTCAGTCCCCGGCCGGTGGGGTGCCGTCGGGCTGTCCGGGCTCGTCGGCCGGCCGGTGGTCACTGCGGCTGATCAGCATCAGCAGGGCGTCGTCGCCGAGTTCGCCGCCGGTGTGGACGAGCAGGTCCGCGTAGACGCGGCCGACCGCCGATTCCAGCTCGGCGGCGGAGCGGGCGGCGCCGCGCACCAGCGGGCCGACCCGCTCGGTCAGCGGGTAGAACTCCCCGGTGCGGTGGTGCCGGGCCTCGACGACGCCGTCGGTGCAGAGCACCATGACGTCCTCGGGGCCGAAGGGCTCGCGCACGCTGACGGGTTCGCCGGCGGCGAGCTGTCCGAGGCCGAGCGGCACCCAGGGATCCTCGGTGTCCAGGACGGCGGCCCGGCCGTCCCGGCCGACCCGGATCGGCGGGACGTGGCCGAAGTGCAGCAGTTCCACGCTGCCGGGCTCGTCGAACTCGGCGAACAGCGCGGTGGTGAACTCGCCGTCGGGCACGTGCCGGGTGACGCTGGCCTCGATCCGGGCGGCGACCGCACCCAGTTTCGCCTCGTCGTACGCCGCCTCGCGGAAGGCGCCGAGGACGACGGCCGCGGTCTGCACCGCACCCAGCCCCTTGCCGCGGACGTCCCCGACCAGCACCCGGGTGCCGTGCGGGGTCTCCAGCACGGAGTACAGGTCGCCGCCGATCCGGGCCTCGTCGGCCGCGGAGACGTAGCGGACGGCCAGGCTCAGCGGGCCGACGGTGGGCCCGGGGCGGCGCAGCAGGGCGCGCTGGGCGGCCTCGGCGACGGAGCTGACCGCCGCGAAGGCCGCGGCGCGGCGCATCCGCAGATGGGCGAGGTAGGCGCTGAGCAGGGTGAGCACGAGGTAGCTCAGCAGGGCGCCGAACAGGAACCGGCGGTCGTTGATGTTGGCGACCTGCTCGTAGTTGCTCAGCCAGAGCAGGGACAGGAAGCCGATGCCGCAGACCATCAGCAGTTCCAGCGGGCGCAGCAGCAGCGCGGCGATGGACGGGACGATCACCATCAGCGGGGCGAGGTAGCGGTCCTGGCCGGAGAAGAAGTCGGCCAGGGACACCAGCAGGATGGCGAGCAGGGCGGGGGCGGCCCGCCGTCGGAAGGACAGGTCCTGCAGATCGGCGGCGAGCAGCGCGGAGCGGCGGCGGGCGGGCGCGAGCCCGGTGGTGTTCAGCGCGCCGGCGCGCTGGACGCGACGGATCGAAGGCACATCTCGAACATATCGGACAACTGGCACGAGCCCCCGTCGAGCAGGGCCGGCGGTGACACGCCGAGCCGGCCGCCGTGACCCTGTGCGATCGACCGGCTACCCTCTGCTGGCGCATCCGGCCCGCGCGCGACGCACGCCACACGTTCCCCCCGGCACGGGGAATACCCCCTGGGGGTATGGTGTTGTGCAGAATCGGAGCGCGAACAAGGCCCGTCCCATCCACCTCCCGGAGGTCCCGATGTCCAGCACCGTCACCTACACCGTCACCGGCATGAGCTGCGGCCACTGCGAGAAGTCGGTGAGCTCCGAGGTATCCGGCCTGGCCGGGGTCACCGAGGTCGCGGCCGACGCCAAGGCCGGCACGGTCACCGTCTCCTCCGAGCAGCCGCTGGACGAGGCCGCCGTGCGCGCCGCGGTGGACGAGGCCGGTTTCGAACTGGTCGGCCCCGCGGCCTGAGCCCGGCCGGCGCGATCCCGTGGCCGGGGCGCCCGCAGCGCCCCCGCCGCGCCCTACTCCCAGGGAGCACCCGAGCATGAGCACGACCACGCAAGGCACGGAAGCGGCGCCCGCACGGCAGCGCGTCGAACTGTCGATCGGTGGCATGACGTGCGCCTCGTGCGCGGCCCGGATCGAGAAGAAGCTGAACCGGATGGACGGGGTCGAGGCCACCGTCAACTACGCCACCGAGAAGGCCCGGGTGGACTTCGCCCCCGGCATCGGCGTGGCGGACATCGTCGCCACCGTCGAGCGGACGGGGTACACCGCCGAGCTCCCGCCGCCGCCCGCCCCTCCCGAGCCCGTCGGCACCTCGGCGGCCCGCCCGGCCGAACGCCCGGCCGACCCGCTGCGTGAGCGGCTGCTGGCCACCGTCGTGCTCACCGTCCCCGTGGTGCTGCTGTCGATGGTCCCGGCGCTCCAGTTCGACGACTGGCAGTGGCTGGCGTTCGCGCTCACCGGCCCGGTCGTCGTGTACGGCGGAGCCCCGTTCCACCGGTCCGCCTGGACCAACCTGCGGCACGGCGCCGCCACCATGGACACCCTGGTCTCGCTCGGCACCCTGGCGGCGTTCGGCTGGTCGGTGTGGGCGCTGTTCCTCGGCAATGCCGGGATGCCCGGCATGCGGCACGCCTTCACCCTGGGGGTCGGCGGCGGCGACGCCGCCTCCACCCTCTACCTGGAGACCGCCGCCGCGGTCACCACCCTGATCCTGCTCGGCCGCTGGCTGGAGGCCCGCTCCAAGCGGCGGGCCGGCGCCGCCCTGCACGCCCTGCTCGACCTCGGCGCCAAGGACGTCGCGGTGCTGCGCGACGGGCGGGAGCACCGCGTCCCGGTCGACCGGCTCACCGTCGGCATGCGCTTCGTCGTCCGGCCGGGCGAGACGATCGCCACCGACGGCGTGGTCGTCGAGGGGGCCTCGGCGGTGGACGCCTCGATGCTCACCGGCGAGTCCGTCCCGGTCGAGGTCGCCGTCGGCGACCAGGTGACCGGCGCCACCGTCAACGCGGGCGGCCGGCTCGTCGTCGAAGCCTCCCGGGTCGGCGCCGACACCCGGCTCGCCCGGATGGCGAAGCTGGTCGAGGAGGCGCAGAACGGCAAGGCCGCCGCCCAGCGGCTGGCCGACCGGATCTCCGCGGTCTTCGTCCCGGTGGTGATCCTGATCGCGCTGGCCACCCTGGTCGGCCGGCTGCTGCTCGGGGACGACCCGACCGGGGCGTTCACCGCAGCCGTCGCGGTGCTCATCATCGCCTGCCCGTGCGCCCTGGGCCTGGCCACCCCGACCGCGCTGATGGTCGGCACCGGCCGCGGCGCCCAGCTCGGCATCCTGATCAAGGGCCCGGAGGCGCTGGAGAACACCCGCCGGGTCGACACGATCGTCCTGGACAAGACCGGCACCGTCACCACCGGCCGGATGGCCCTGGTCGCCGTCCACACCGCCGACGGCGTCGACGCGCAGCAGGCGCTGCGGCTGGCGGGAGCGCTGGAGCACGCCTCCGAGCACCCGATCGCAGCCGCGATCGCCGCCGCCGCGGCCGAACGGACGGGCCCGCTGCCGGCCGTCGAGGACTTCGCCAACCTTCCCGGCCTCGGCGTCCGGGGCACCGTCGAGGGCCGCGCGGTGGTCGCCGGACGCGCCTCCCTGCTGACCGCGGGGGACGGCCACGGGCCCGCGCGGACGCTGCCGCCGGAGCTGGCGGCCGCCCGGGCGGCCGCCGAGCGGGCCGGGCGCACCGCCGTCACGGTCGGCTGGGACGGCGCCGCGCGCGCCGTCCTGGAGGTCGCCGACACCGTCCGCCCGACCAGCGCGGAGGCCGTCGCCGAGCTGCGTGCGCTGGGCCTGCGCCCGGTGCTGCTGACCGGCGACAACCGGGCCGTCGCCGAGGCGGTCGCCGCCGAGGTCGGCATCCCCGTCCAGGACGTCGTCGCCGAGGTGCTGCCCGAGGACAAGGTGGCCGCCGTACGGCGGCTGCAGGCCGAGGGACGCTCGGTCGCGATGGTCGGCGACGGCGTGAACGACGCCGCGGCCCTCGCCCAGGCCGACCTGGGCCTGGCCATGGGCACCGGGACGGACGCGGCGATCGAGGCGGGCGACCTGACCCTCGTCCGCGGCGACCTGCGCTCGGCGGGCGACGCGATCCGGCTCTCCCGCCGCACCCTGGCCACCATCAAGGGCAACCTGTTCTGGGCCTTCGCCTACAACGTGGCGGCGATCCCGCTGGCCGCGGCCGGGCTGCTCAACCCGGTGGTGGCCGGTGCCACGATGGCCTTCTCCTCGGTCTTCGTGGTCACCAACAGCCTGCGCCTGCGGCGCTTCCGGCCGTCCTGACCGGCGGCGTCCACCGGTCCCCGGCGCTGCCGGGGACCGGACGGGTCAGCGGCCGAGCAGCTCGCCGCCGTTGAGGTGGACGATCTCCCCCGTGATGAAGCCGGCGTCCGGCGAGGCCAGGAAGTACACCGTGGCGGCGACCTCCCCGGGCAGGCCGATCCGGCCGACGAGGGTGCGGGACGCCCGCCGGGAGACCTCGGCCTCGTCCAGGCGGGGGCCGAAGAACTCGGTTCCGGCGACGGTGCCCGGCGCGACGATGTTCGCGGTGATCCCGGACGGCCCGAGCTGGGCGGCCAGGAAGTGGTTCCAGGCGTGCAGCGAGGCCTTCGCCGCACCGTACGATCCGGCGCCGCGCAGGGCGGCGATGGAACTGATCGTGACGACCCGGCCGGAGCCGGGGGTGAGCCGGTCGCGGATCGACTCGGTGAGCAGCACGACGGTGAGCACGTTGCGCTCGAAGTCGCCGCGCCAGCGGGCCAGCACGGCGTGCGGTCCGGCCCCGATCACGGTCTCCCGGCTGCCCGCGTTGTTGACCAGCACGTCGACGGTGGCCGGGAGTTCGGCGAGCGCCGCCTCCACCGCGTCGGGGTCGGCGAGGTCGCAGACCAACGGGGTGACGTTCGCGCCGAGTTCCGCGGCGGCCTTCTCGAGCACCGCCCGGCGGCGTCCGACGATCACCACGCGCTCGCCCGCGTCGGCGAACCGGCGGGCCACCTCCAAGCCGATGCCGGTGCCACCACCGGTGACGACGACATTCCTGGCCATCCGCGCACTCCCTCCCGCTCCGCGGCCGCACCGCGCGCCCTGCTGACGCTCCGTACCGATGGGGGTATCCCGGGCCGTCGGCCGGGGACGGAACGATTCCTATCACGCTGGGTTGCGGAGTCTGCGGGGAGGGTAACGCAGGGCGTCGGAAACCGTGTGATAAGGGGCGGGGCCTCGCTGGCACCGCTCGCACACGGAGCGTGGAGAGAGGCACATCACACCCCGCGAACGTGCCGCAGCGGGCCCCGTTACGTCTTACCTTGTGTACAGCGGCGGTTTCACAGCCCGCGGCGGTGTGGAGAACGGCTTCATCACCCCGCTCGGGCCGTCGCCGTGCACGGGGCTCCGGCGGGCCCCGGCGGCTGCCGGCCAGACCGGCGACCGCAGCGTACGACGCCGGGGTGCGACGGGTCGGGGACGCTTTGAGCGGCCGTTCCCGGCACTGTCGCACCCAGGCGTCGTAGGCGCCGGCACCCGATCTGCAGGACGACGCGCGACGGGCCCGGTCCGCTCCCGAGGGAGCGGGCCGGGCCCGTCGGCGTCAGCGGGTCAGCGGTCGCCGAGGTCGACGTAGTCGCGGATCGCGGTGCCGGTGTAGATCTGACGCGGGCGGCCGATGCGGCTGCTCGGGTCGTTGATCATCTCGTGCCAGTGGGCGATCCAGCCGGGCAGCCGGCCGAGCGCGAACAGCACGGTGAACATGCTGGTCGGGAAGCCCATCGCGCGGTAGATCAGACCCGTGTAGAAGTCCACGTTCGGGTAGAGCTTGCGCGAGACGAAGAAGTCGTCGCTGAGCGCGTGCTCCTCCAGCTTGAGGGCGATGTCGAGCAGCTCGTCGGACTTGCCGAGCTGGCCGAGGACCTCGTGCGCCAGGATCTTGACCTGCGCGGCGCGCGGGTCGAAGGCCTTGTACACGCGGTGGCCGAAGCCCATCAGCTTGACGCCGTCCTCGCGGTTCTTCACCTTGCGGATGAAGGCGTCGACGTCGCCGCCGTCCTTCTGGATCTGCTCCAGCATCTCCAGGACGGCCTGGTTGGCGCCGCCGTGCAGCGGGCCCCACAGCGCCGAGATGCCCGCCGAGATCGAGGCGAACAGGTTGGCGTGGCTGGAGCCGACCAGGCGCACGGTGGAGGTCGAGCAGTTCTGCTCGTGGTCCGCGTGCAGGATCAGCAGCTTGTCGAGGGCGTTGACGATGACCGGGTTGATCTCGAAGTCCTCGGCGGGGACGGCGAACGTCATCCGCAGGAAGTTCTCGACGTAGCTCAGGTCGTTGCGCGGGTAGACGAAGGGCTGGCCCATCGCCTTCTTGTACGCGTAGGCCGCGATCGTCGGCAGCTTGGCCAGCAGGCGCACCGTCGACAGGTGGCGCTGGTCGGCGTCGAACGGGTTGTGGCTCTGCGGGTAGAACGTGGAGAGCGCGCCGACCACCGAGGACAGCATCGCCATCGGGTGGGCGTCCCGCGGGAAGCCCTGGTAGAAGCGCTTGACGTCCTCGTGCAGCAGGGTGTGCTGGGTGATCTCGGTGTTGAAGGCCGTCAGCTCCTCGGCCTTCGGCAGCTCACCGTTGATCAGCAGGTACGCGGTCTCGATGAAGTTGCCGCGCTCGGCGAGCTGCTCGATCGGGTAGCCGCGGTAGCGCAGGATGCCGTTGTCGCCGTCCACGAAGGTGATCGCGGACTTGTAGGCGGCGGTGTTGCCGAAGCCGTTGTCCAGGGTGACCAGGCCGGTCTGCGGGAGCAGCTTCGAGATGTCGAAGCCGGCGTTGCCCGCAGTGCTCTCGACGACGGGGTACTCGTACTCGCCGTCCTGGTACCGCAGTACTACCGAGTTGTCGCTCACGTCTTCCTCACCGACGAAATGAATCCTCATCCGAGTGCCCTGACTGTCTCTACGATCCCCCATCCGGAGGACAGCCGCGCACCCGGGGTGGGCCGAAAAGGGGCCCGCCATACAAAAGCTGTCGCCGAAGCCGGTGTGAACCGGACAAGATCGGCACCAGACCAGGTTCCGCCCTAAATCTCTTCACGTCAAGACAACCCCGGACCGTACCCCACCCCCGGTCGATCATCCAATCGACAGCCGATGATCAAGCGCGGAATGCCTCCGACCAGCGCTGACGGCCCGCACCGCCTGCCCGATCGCCCTCCGTGACCCGACGAGCACCACGAGCCTCTTCGCCCTCGTCACAGCGGTGTAGAGCAGATTTCGCTGAAGCATCGACCATGCCGATGTAGTGACCGGAATCACCACCGCCGGGTACTCGCTGCCCTGCGAGCGGTGGATCGTCATCGCGTACGCATGCGCCAACTCGTCCAGCTCGTCGAAGTCGTACGGCACCTCCTCGTCCTCGTCGGTGCGCACCGTCAGCCGCTGGTCCTCGACGCTCAGCGCGGTGACCACCCCGACCGTGCCGTTGAAGACGCCGTTCTCGCCCTTCTCGTAGTTGTTGCGGATCTGGGTGACCTTGTCCCCCACCCGGAACGTCCGGCCACCGAAGCGCCGCTCCGCCAACCCCTCCCGCGCCGGCGTCACGGCCGCCTGCAGCAGCGTGTTCAGGTTGCCCGCACCGGCCGGGCCGCGGTGCATCGGCGCCAGCACCTGCACGTCCCGCCGCGGATCCAGCCCGAAGCGCTGCGGGATCCGCCGGGCCACCACGTCCACCGTCAGCCCCGCCGCCCGCTCCGTGTCGTCCTCCGCGAACAGGAAGAAGTCCGGCAGACCCTCGGTCACCGGCGGCAGCCCCTCGTTGATCCGGTGCGCGTTCGTCACCACCCCGGACTGCTGCGCCTGCCGGAAGATCCTCGTCAGCCGCACCGACGGGATCGGGCTGCCGGGCGCCAGCATGTCCCGCAGCACCTCGCCCGCCCCCACCGACGGCAGTTGGTCGACATCGCCGACGAACAGCAGGTGGGCGCCCGGCGCCACCGCCTTCACCAGCTTGTTCGCCAGGATCAGGTCCAGCATCGAGGCCTCGTCGACCACCACCAGGTCCGCCTCCAGCGGGCGGTCCCGGTCGTAGGCCGCCTCACCGCCCGGCCGCAGCTCCAGCAGCCGGTGCACCGTCGACGCCTCGGCCCCCGTCAGCTCCGCCAGCCGCTTCGCGGCCCGCCCGGTCGGCGCCGCCAGCACCACCTTGGCCCGCTTGGCCAGCGCCAGCGCCACGATCGACTTCACCGTGAACGACTTGCCGCAACCCGGCCCCCGGTCAGCACCGCCACCTTGCGGGTCAGTGCCAGCTTCACCGACTCCTGCTGCTCCGGGGCCAGTTCGGCACCCGTCCGGCGGCCGAGCCAGGTCAGCGCCGCCGCCCAGTCCACCTCGGCGAAGCCCGGCATCCGGTCGCCCCCGGCGTTCAGCAGCCGCAGCAACTGGTTGGACAGCGAGATCTCAGCGCGGTGGAACGGCACCAGGTACACCGCGGTGATCGGCTCCCCCGCCGCACCCGGCACGCTCTCCCGGACGACCCCCTCCTCGGTCACAAGCTCCGCCAGGCAGTCGATCACCAGGCCCACGTCCACCTGGAGCAGCTTCACCCCGTCGGCGATCAGCCGCTCCTCCGGCAGGTAGCAGTGCCCCTGGTCGCTGCTCTGCGACAGCGCGTACTGCAGTCCCGCCTTCACCCGCTCCGGGCTGTCGTGCGGGATCCCGACCGCCTGGGCGATCCGGTCCGCCGTCAGGAAGCCGATGCCCCACACATCCGACGCGAGCCGGTACGGCTCGTTCTTCACCACCCCGATCGAGGAGTCGCCGTACTTCTTGAAGATCCGCACGGCCAGCGAGGTCGACACCCCCACCCCCTGCAGGAAGACCATCACCTCCTTGATGGACTTCTGCTCCTCCCACGCCGCCGCGATCATCCTCGTCCGCTTCGGACCGAGCCCCGGCACCTCGATCAGCCGCTTCGGCTCGTTCTCGATGATCTCCAGCGTCTCCACGCCGAACGCCTCGACGATCCGCTCCGCGAATCGCGGCCCGATCCCCTTGATCAGCCCCGAGCCCAGGTACCGCTGGATCCCCTGCACCGTCGCCGGCAGCACCGTCGTGTAGTTCTCCACCGTGAACTGCCGCCCGTACTGCGGATGCGAGCCCCAGCGCCCGAACAGCCGAAGCGACTCGCCCGGCTGTGCCCCCAGCAGCGCACCGACCACCGTGAGCAGGTCGTTCCCGCCCCGCCCGGTGTCGACCCGGGCCACGGTGTACCCGGTCTCCTCGTTGGCGTAGGTGATCCGCTCCAGCACCCCCTCGACCTGGGCGAGCTGGCGCGGCACCGCCTGCTCCTGCTTCGTCGTCACGGGCCCCTCCCGGTAGCGGTGCGGTGCGCGGTGCCGAGACCGCCCGCCACGCACGCTACCGCCCGCCGCCGACAGCCGGGAGCGGCTCCCGGCGGCGCACCGGACCGCCCCGGGTTGTGAGCGCCCGGCCCGCGCCCGACGATGCCCCCAAGGGGGTTTGCCCGACCGCACCGGTGCCACCCAGGCGAGCGGAGGACCCGCCGTGCCCGCTACCGACCGCCCCCACGGGGCCCCCGCCGGCCTGGACCACACCGGCCCCGACCCGGAGTCCGCCGGGCGCTTCTACGCCGCACTGTTCGGCTGGCCGCATCCCCCGGCGGCGTCGCCCTGCACCCCGGAGCGGGCGCCCACGCCGCCTGGACGGTCGCCTTCACGACACCGGACGCGGCCGCCACCGCCCGCACCGTGCACCGCGCCGGCGGCACCGTGCACCGCTGCACGCCGGACGAGCGCGGCCGGCCCGCCGCCCTCTGCACCGATCCCACCGGCGCCGTGTTCGCCGTCCGGCAGACCGGGGCCCCGTTCCGCCTGCCGTGGACGGAGCTGCACACGCCCGACACGGCCGCCGCCCGCACCTTCTACCGCACGGTCTTCGACTGGCAGCAGCACGACCTGCGTGCCGAACGCGGCGGGTGCACCGTGCTGCGCCCGGTCGGCGGCGGGCCGGAGGACGGCCACGGCGCCATCGTCCAACTCCCCGCCCACCAGGCCGCCGACGGGATCCGCCCGCACTGGCTGCCCTACTTCGCGGTGCTCGATGCCGACGCCGCCGCGGAGCGGGCCGTCCGGCTCGGCGGATCCGTCCGCATGACCGGCCGCCCCGTCCCCGGCCTGGGCCGGCTCGCCCGGCTCACCGACCCGTACGGGGCCGCCTTCGCCGTGATCGCCGCCGACCGGCCGGGAGGTGCGCGTCCGCCCGGGTGCTCCGGGCCGGTCGGGCGGCCCTGACACCGGCTCCGGAACGCGGAACGCCCCCTCCCGCGGCGGGAGGGGGCGTTCCGGGGCGACGGCTTCAGCGTCCGGGCTTGATCCAGGTGTGTGCCACCTGCACGGGCTCGCCGTCCGGGTCCAGCGGGTCGGCCACCAGCCCGTCGGCGTCCAGCCAGGCCACGACGCCCTGACGGAGCTGCGCGGCGGACGACCGGTCGCCGTGGAACGCCTCGCGGGCCGCCTGGTAGGCGAACCAGCGCTCCACGTGGGCCAGCCACGCCTGCTCGGTCGGCGCGAAGTGCATCACGAACCGCGGGTGCGACCGGAGCCAGTTGATGACCGTCGGCGACTTGTGGGTGAAGTGGTTGTCGCAGATCAGATGGACCTCGCCGACCTCCGGCAGGGTCTTGTCGAGCTCCGAGAGGTAGCGTCGGAACTCCACGCCGCGCCGACGGCGGTGCAGGGTGCCCATGACCTTCTGAGCCGTGCCGCCGAGGGTGGACAGCAGGCCCTCCACGGTGGCCGGCAGCGGCTCGTCGCGGAGGCCGGCGAGCGCGTCGCGGAGCTTGGGCCGCAGGACGGTCTCGGCGTCCACATGCAGCACCAGGACACGCTCGGGGGTGCCAGGTAGAGGCCGGCGACCTCGTGCGAGGTCTCCATCGTGAACGGGTCGGTGGACAGACTGAAGGGCTCGGTCCGCGGCTGGGGCTGGGGGCGGCCTTGGGGGCTGGTCTTGCCATATCCCGATCGTATCCGGAAAAACAAGAAGGGCCCCACCCGTGCCGGGTGAGGCCCTTCTCAGAATGATTGTTCGGCGGCGTCCTACTCTCCCACAGGGTCCCCCTGCAGTACCATCGGCGCTACGAGGCTTAGCTTCCGGGTTCGGAATGTGACCGGGCGTTTCCCTCGTGCTATGACCACCGAAACACTATGAAACTGTCGCCGCCGACACACCCGAAAAGGAATCGGGGTCGGGGTCGTTGTTTCAGAACAACACAGTGGACGCGAGCAACTGAGGACAAGCCCTCGGCCTATTAGTACCGGTCAACTCCACCCATTACTGGGCTTCCATATCCGGCCTATCAACCCAGTCGTCTACTGGGAGCCTTACCCTCTCAAGGAGGTGGGAGTGCTCATCTCGAAGCAGGCTTCCCGCTTAGATGCTTTCAGCGGTTATCCCTCCCGAACGTAGCCAACCAGCCATGCCCTTGGCAGGACAACTGGCACACCAGAGGTTCGTCCGTCCCGGTCCTCTCGTACTAGGGACAGCCCTTCTCAACACTCCTACGCGCACAGCGGATAGGGACCGAACTGTCTCACGACGTTCTAAACCCAGCTCGCGTACCGCTTTAATGGGCGAACAGCCCAACCCTTGGGACCTACTCCAGCCCCAGGATGCGACGAGCCGACATCGAGGTGCCAAACCATCCCGTCGATATGGACTCTTGGGGAAGATCAGCCTGTTATCCCCGGGGTACCTTTTATCCGTTGAGCGACGGCGCTTCCACAAGCCACCGCCGGATCACTAGTCCCTACTTTCGTACCTGCTCGACCCGTCAGTCTCACAGTCAAGCTCCCTTGTGCACTTACACTCAACACCTGATTGCCAACCAGGCTGAGGGAACCTTTGGGCGCCTCCGTTACTCTTTAGGAGGCAACCGCCCCAGTTAAACTACCCACCAGACACTGTCCCTGATCCGGATCACGGACCCAGGTTAGACATCCAGCACGACCAGAGTGGTATTTCAACGATGGCTCCACCATGACTGGCGTCACGGCTTCAAAGCCTCCCACCTATCCTACACAAGCCGAACCGAACACCAATATCAAGCTATAGTAAAGGTCCCGGGGTCTTTCCGTCCTGCTGCGCGAAACGAGCATCTTTACTCGTAATGCAATTTCACCGGGCCTGTGGTTGAGACAGTCGAGAAGTCGTTACGCCATTCGTGCAGGTCGGAACTTACCCGACAAGGAATTTCGCTACCTTAGGATGGTTATAGTTACCACCGCCGTTTACTGGCGCTTAAGTTCTCAGCTTCGCCACGACGAATCGTGACTAACCGGTCCCCTTAACGTTCCAGCACCGGGCAGGCGTCAGTCCGTATACATCGCCTTACGGCTTCGCACGGACCTGTGTTTTTAGTAAACAGTCGCTTCTCGCTGGTCTCTGCGGCCAACCCCAGCTCAGACAGTAAATGTCATCACCAGGACTGGCCCCCTTCTCCCGAAGTTACGGGGGCATTTTGCCGAGTTCCTTAACCACAGTTCACCCGAACGCCTCGGTATTCTCTACCTGACCACCTGAGTCGGTTTGGGGTACGGGCCGCCATGAAACTCGCTAGAGGCTTTTCTCGACAGCATAGGATCATCCACTTCACCACAATCGGCTCGGCATCAGGTCTCAGCCTCAATGAGTGACGGATTTGCCTATCACTCGGCCTACACCCTTACCCCGGGACTACCACCGCCCGGGCTGGACTACCTTCCTGCGTCACCCCATCGCTCACCTACTACCCTGTTGGGTCACCGGCTCCACCACGTCCCTTCGTCCGAAGACTCCAGGCCGGCTTCACGGGCTTAGCATCAAGAGGTTCGACGTTGGCGCTTCAAAGCGGGTACGGGAATATCAACCCGTTGTCCATCGACTACGCCTGTCGGCCTCGCCTTAGGTCCCGACTTACCCTGGGCAGATCAGCTTGACCCAGGAACCCTTGGTCAATCGGCGCAAGAGTTTCCCACTCTTGTATCGCTACTCATGCCTGCATTCTCACTCGTGAACCGTCCACAACTGGATTCCTCCGCTGCTTCACCCGGCACACGACGCTCCCCTACCCATCCACAGCGCCGTTGGGCGTATTCTGTGAATGACACGACTTCGGTGGTGTACTTGAGCCCCGCTACATTGTCGGCGCGGAATCACTTGACCAGTGAGCTATTACGCACTCTTTCAAGGGTGGCTGCTTCTAAGCCAACCTCCTGGTTGTCTCTGCGACTCCACATCCTTTTCCACTTAGCACACGCTTAGGGACCTTAGTCGGTGTTCTGGGCTGTTTCCCTCTCGACCATGGAGCTTATCCCCCACAGTCTCACTGCCGTGCTCTCACTTACCGGCATTCGGAGTTTGGCTAAGGTCAGTAACCCGGTGAGGCCCATCGCCTATCCAGTGCTCTACCTCCGGCAAGAAACACACGACGCTGCACCTAAATGCATTTCGGGGAGAACCAGCTATCACGGAGTTTGATTGGCCTTTCACCCCTAACCACAGGTCATCCCCCAGGTTTTCAACCCTGGTGGGTTCGGTCCTCCACACGGTCTTACCCGCGCTTCAACCTGCCCATGGCTAGATCACTCCGCTTCGGGTCTTGGGCATGCAACTGTAACGCCCTATTCGGACTCGCTTTCGCTACGGCTACCCCACACGGGTTAACCTCGCTACACACCGCAAACTCGCAGGCTCATTCTTCAAAAGGCACGCAGTCACAGTCCGAAGACTGCCCCCACGGCTTGTAGGCACACGGTTTCAGGTACTATTTCACTCCGCTCCCGCGGTACTTTTCACCATTCCCTCACGGTACTATCCGCTATCGGTCACCAGGGAATATTTAGGCTTAGCGGGTGGTCCCGCCAGATTCACACGGAATTTCTCGGGCTCCGTGCTACTTGGGAGAAGCTCAAGTGAGCCGCTGATGTTTCGTCTACGGGGGTCTTACCCTCTACGCCGGACCTTTCGCATGTCCTTCGACTACACCAACGGTTTCTGACTCACCCAGCCGCCGGCAGACGACTGAAGAACTTTCCCACGACCCCTCATACGCAACCCCTGCCGGGTCTCACACGTATCAGGTTTAGCCTCATCCGGTTTCGCTCGCCACTACTCCCGGAATCACGGTTGTTTTCTCTTCCTGCGGGTACTGAGATGTTTCACTTCCCCGCGTTCCCTCCACATACCCTATGTGTTCAGGTATGGGTGACAGCCCATGACGACTGCCGGGTTTCCCCATTCGGACACCCCCGGATCAAAGCTCGGTTGACAGCTCCCCGGGGCCTATCGCGGCCTCCCACGTCCTTCATCGGTTCCTGGTGCCAAGGCATCCACCGTGCGCCCTTAAAAACTTGGCCACAGATGCTCGCGTCCACTGTGCAGTTCTCAAACAACGACCAGACACCCACCCTCCACACCGAAACAGTGCGTCAAGTGAGGCCGGCATCCCAGAGGCGAACGAAAAAATCGTTCCCTCAGGACCCAACAGCGTGCCCGACCCACCAAGCGGTCCCCGCGTTCCACGCCCCCGGAGGAGCAGTACTGACAGACCCATACTCGATGTGCCGAATAGTCAACGTTCCACCCATGAGCAACCGTGCGAGACATTCGCTCGCAACCGGCCATGTGCTCCTTAGAAAGGAGGTGATCCAGCCGCACCTTCCGGTACGGCTACCTTGTTACGACTTCGTCCCAATCGCTGGTCCCACCTTCGACGGCTCCCTCCCAAGGGTTAGGCCACCGGCTTCGGGTGTTACCGACTTTCGTGACGTGACGGGCGGTGTGTACAAGGCCCGGGAACGTATTCACCGCAGCATGCTGATCTGCGATTACTAGCAACTCCAACTTCATGGGGTCGAGTTGCAGACCCCAATCCGAACTGAGACCGGCTTTTTGGGATTCGCTCCGCCTCGCGGCATCGCAGCCCTTTGTACCGGCCATTGTAGCACGTGTGCAGCCCAAGACATAAGGGGCATGATGATTTGACGTCGTCCCCACCTTCCTCCGAGTTGACCCCGGCAGTCTCCTGTGAGTCCCCATCACCCCGAAAGGCATGCTGGCAACACAGAACAAGGGTTGCGCTCGTTGCGGGACTTAACCCAACATCTCACGACACGAGCTGACGACAACCATGCACCACCTGTACACCGACCACAAGGGGGCGACCATCTCTGGCCGTTTCCGGTGTATGTCAAGCCTTGGTAAGGTTCTTCGCGTTGCGTCGAATTAAGCCACATGCTCCGCTGCTTGTGCGGGCCCCCGTCAATTCCTTTGAGTTTTAGCCTTGCGGCCGTACTCCCCAGGCGGGGAACTTAATGCGTTAGCTGCGGCACCGACGACGTGGAATGTCGCCAACACCTAGTTCCCAACGTTTACGGCGTGGACTACCAGGGTATCTAATCCTGTTCGCTCCCCACGCTTTCGCTCCTCAGCGTCAGTAATGGCCCAGAGATCCGCCTTCGCCACCGGTGTTCCTCCTGATATCTGCGCATTTCACCGCTACACCAGGAATTCCGATCTCCCCTACCACACTCTAGCCTGCCCGTATCGAATGCAGACCCGGGGTTAAGCCCCGGGCTTTCACATCCGACGCGACAGGCCGCCTACGAGCTCTTTACGCCCAATAATTCCGGACAACGCTCGCACCCTACGTATTACCGCGGCTGCTGGCACGTAGTTAGCCGGTGCTTCTTCTGCAGGTACCGTCACTTGCGCTTCTTCCCTGCTGAAAGAGGTTTACAACCCGAAGGCCGTCATCCCTCACGCGGCGTCGCTGCATCAGGCTTTCGCCCATTGTGCAATATTCCCCACTGCTGCCTCCCGTAGGAGTCTGGGCCGTGTCTCAGTCCCAGTGTGGCCGGTCGCCCTCTCAGGCCGGCTACCCGTCGTCGCCTTGGTAGGCCATTACCCCACCAACAAGCTGATAGGCCGCGGGATCATCCTGCACCGCCGGAGCTTTCCACCCACCCCCATGCAGGAGCAGGTCATATCCGGTATTAGACCTCGTTTCCAAGGCTTGTCCCAGAGTGCAGGGCAGATTTCCCACGTGTTACTCACCCGTTCGCCACTGATCCACCCCGAAGGGCTTCACCGTTCGACTTGCATGTGTTAAGCACGCCGCCAGCGTTCGTCCTGAGCCAGGATCAAACTCTCCGTGAATGATTACCCGTAATCGGGTTCACACCCGCGTTGAGCGGCACGGCGGTCACCGGAATGAGGTGAACCCCGCGCACTGCGTCCTCGCTGTGTTTGTTACTTCAAAAGGAATCTCCAACCCCAGAAAATCCGGGGCCGGGGATGTCAACATATCTGGCGTTGACTTTTGGCACGCTGTTGAGTTCTCAAGGAACGGACACTTCCTTCGGACCGCCTTCCAGCGGACCCTCCGGGTGTTTCGCTCTTTCGTGTTCCCAGCTTATCAGAGAATTTCCGGCCCGTTTCACCGGGTGATTTCCGCCGACTCGCTTTTGCCGCCCCTCTCGGCGCGACTCCGGAACTGTACGGGGGCCGGCGGCCCGGAAGCAAATCGCCCCCGCCGGGCCGTGGGGCCGGGCGGGGGCGAGCGCTGCCGTCAGCGGACCTCGGTGATCTCCGGGCCGCGGGCGAAGGGGTCGAGGGCGGCCCCGCCGAAGCGGGGGTCGGCCTCGGTGGCCGCACCGTCGGCGACCATCTGGGCGTCCTCGGGCAGCTTCAGCACGATCGGGTCGCGCGGCGCCATCGGCGCCTCGCCGCGGACCACGACGGTCTGCTGGAAGACCTGCTCCAGGATGCCGGCCATCTCCGGCTGAACCGCGGCCTGACCGGAGATGACACCGCGCAGGAACCAGCGGGGGCCGTCGCAGCCGACGAAGCGCACCAGCTGGGCGCCCTGGGTGCCGTCGGGCAGCTGGACGGGGACCTGGGCGCGCAGGTGCCAGCCGAGCGCGCCCTCCTCCTCCTCGATCAGGCCACCCTGCTGGGTGATGCCGGTCGCGATCTCCTCACGGACCTCGGGCCAGATGCCCTCGGACTTGGGAGCCGCGAAGGCCTGGAGCTGGATGGCGCTGTTGCCGAGGACCAGCGTCGCGGCGACGATCGCGTCACCGGCCACCTCGACCCGGAGCTCCATGCCCTCGACACCGGGGATCAGCAGACCGCCGAGGTCCACCCGGCCCTCTTCCGGCTGCTCCAGCTCGGAGACGTCCCACGGACCGTCCGGACGGGGGCCGGCGGAAGGCCGACCCGGTCCGCCTGGTCCAGCTCGATGTCGTTCTCGCTCTCGGCGGAACCTTCGACGTCATCGGCCGGCTCGTCGGCGCTGATGGCGTCCTCGGCGAGCTGCTCGACAGCGTCCTCGCTCTTCTGGCGACGACGGAACACGGTCACTGTCCTTCCCGGTCCAGGACCGAATCCAAGACCGAAGCGAATACCTGCTCGGCTACTGCGAGACCGCGGGCATGCTAGACCGCGGCGTGGCCGCCGGTCGACCCGAACCCACCTTCGGCCCGTGCCGACCCGGGCAGTTCGGCCACCTCGTGGAAGGCCGCCTTCTCCACCTGCTGGATCACCAGCTGGGCGATGCGGTCCCCTCGACGGAAGCTGACACCCTCGCGCGGGTCCAGGTTGACGACGATCACCTTGATCTCACCACGGTACCCGGCATCGACCGTCCCCGGGGCGTTCACAAGGGCAACTCCGCAACGAGCTGCCAGGCCGGACCGCGGGTGCACGAACGCCGCGTAACCGTCCGGCAGCGCAATGGCGATCCCGGTCGGCAGCACCGCCCGTTCGCCGGGGCCGAGCTCGGCGTCGACGGTCGTCCTCAGGTCCGCCCCGGCGTCGCCGGGGTGCTCGTAGGCCGGGAGCGGCAGCTCCGGGTCGATGCGCCTGATCAGGATGTCCACCGGCGGACGGGACGTACTGCTCACGGATTCACCTCGAAAGCTCGCGCTCGCTCGAAAAGGTCGCGGTCGTCCATCGCCTTCTTGATGTCCTCCGGACGACCGTGCGTGGTGAAGTGTTCCAGCTTCACCTGGATGAACAGCGCCTGCGCCCGGATGGCGAGCGGACCGTCCGGCCCGCCGATGCGGCCCTCGGCCGCGCTGTAGATCTTGCGGCCGTGCATGCCGGTCACCCGTGCGCGGATGTGCAGGACGGTGTCGACCGGCACCGGGCGCACGAAGTCCGTCTCCAGCCGGCCGGTCACCGCGGGAGTGTGCAGCAGCCAGTTCAGCGTCCCGAGGGCCTCGTCCATGGCGGCGGTGAGGATGCCGCCGTGGGCCAGCCCGGGCCCGCCCTGATGGTGCGCCTCGACGGTGAACTCGGCGTCCACCGTGAGGCCCTCGCCGGCGACCGCGTCGAGGCGCAGCCCCTGCGGGTGCTGGGGGCCGCAGCCGAAGCACTGGTCGTAGTGCGAGCCGAGCCTCGTCCCCGGAGCGGGCGCCTGCTCGGCGCGGGGCGGCATCACCGCGTCGGCGGGCGGCGTGGTGGGCGACCCGGCGACGGTGTCGGCGGAGGTGCGGGGGCGGGCTGGCCGGCGCCCTGGGACGGCGCGGGTGCGATGGATCCGGTCACAGCGGCGACCCTACCGGCTGGTAGCACGCTGCGCGGAGGGGCCGGGGCGGGCCGCCCGGCAGCGGCGCCCACAATGGGGGCATGTACGACGAACGCCTCACCGTCCCGCGGTCCTGGTGGCTGCTCACGCCCGTCTGCGGGGTCGCCCTCGCCCTCGTCATGCTGCGGTTCAGCGCGATCGGCGCGCTGATCGCGCTGGTGGTGGGGATCGCCGCCGCCGCCGCGGCGCTGAGCAGCTACGGCTCGGTGCGGATCAGGGTGGTGCAGGACTCGCTGGTGGCGGGCCAGGCCCGGATCCCGCTGGACGCCCTCGGCGGCGCCGAGGTGCTGAACCCGAAGGAGGCGGTCGCCTGGCGCTCGGTGAAGGCCGACCCCCGGGCGTTCATGCTGCTGCGCAGCTACGTCCCGACGGCGCTGCGGGTCGAGGTGACCGACCCGGCCGACCCCACGCCGTACCTCTACCTGTCGACCCGGTCGCCGCAGAAGCTCGCGGACGCCCTCCAGGGCGCCCGCCGCGCCGCGCAGCGCTAGCCCGCCGCTCCCGCGGTGGCCCCGCCGGCCCGCAGGGCCTCCAGGGGGCCGTGGAAGGCCGGACAGGCCGCGGCGCGGGTGGCGCGGGCCGGGCCCGGAGGCCCGGACATGGAGGAGGGACGGCTCCGCGGATGCGGACCGTCCCTTCGCTCCTGTGGTCGCAGGGCCGGAGCCCTGCGGGGTGCGGCACCCGAAGGTGCCGCGGATCTGCCCCCGGCCTCGCTGCCCAAGGCCGGCGGGTGCGGTCTGCCGGGCCGACGGTGAGGCGTCGGGCCCGGGTCCTCCGCGTGGTGCTCAGGCGCCGCAGTCCCGGCAGATCGGCTGCCCGTTCTTCTCGCTGTAAAGCTGGCTGCGGTGGTGCACCAGGAAGCAGCTCATGCAGGTGAACTCGTCGGCCTGGCGCGGCAGCACCCTGACCGACAGCTCCTCGTTGGACAGGTCTGCGCCGGGCAGCTCCAGACCCTCGGCCGCGTCGAACTCGTCGATGTCGACCGAGCCGGTCGTCTTCTCGTTCCGGCGGGCCTTCAGTTCCTCGATGCTGTCCTCGTTGAGGTCGTCATCGGTCTTGCGTGGGGTGTCGTAGTCCGTTGCCATTTTTCGCTCTCCCCCTTTGGGTGTGTGCGGTATCTCCAGCGCACGTAACGCATGGGGGGCCGGTCTTGTGCCCGACCCGAGGCGGAGATTTTGCCTTACTTCAAGCCCTGTTACTCAATCGACACCCGGTTTCGGCCCCGTTGGGGTGATCGAATGCGGTTCGGGCAACATCTGCGGCGGTCACCCGTACGGCCTCGCAGCCCCCACCCAGCGGCTACCCGGAGTAGTCGTACACCCGCCCGGAGGGCTCCAACCGCCGTGTACTGCCGGAGCTTTGGCGAAAGACCGGCAGCTCGGCGGGCGGCCCGTCCGGTGACTGTGAGCAATGGTGTCGTGGGTCACGATGATCGCGGCCCCGGATCGGCCGGGCGGGCCGAACGGCCGAATGTGAGCTTGGCCACATCCGTGACTTTTCCGAAAAATCATGGCATTCAGGACGTCCACGCCGCCGGCCCGACCCGCCCGCCGGTCACTTGCGGGCGGCGTTGGCGGCGCGTCGGGCCAGCAGGGCGGCCTGCCGCTCGTCGAACTTCGTGGCCTGCGCGTCGAGGCCGTCCAGGAACGCCCCGAGCTCCTGCTGGGCCTGCTGGCCGACCGGCCCGAGCCCGGTGATCTCCATGACCTTCAGCTTCCGCAGCACGGGCTGCAGGACGTCGTCGTGGTGGATCCGCAGGTTGTAGACCCCGCCGATGGCGATCTGGACGGCGGAGCGCTCGAAGCCGGGGATGCCGTGGCCGGGCATCCGGAAGTTGGTGACGACCTCGGCGATCGCGCTCATGGCCTCGTCCGGGGCGATCTCCAGCGCCGCGCGCAGGAGGTTCCGGTAGAAGACCATGTGCAGGTTCTCGTCATTGGCGATCTTCGCCAGCAGCTGGTCGCAGAGCGGGTCGCCGGAGTGGTGGCCGGTGTTGCGGTGCGAGATGCGGGTGGCGAGCTCCTGGAAGGCCACGTACGCGACCGAGTGCAGCATGCTGTGCGCGTTGTCGGACGTGAAGCCCTCGCCCATGTGCATCATCCGGGCCCGCTCCAGCTCCACCGGGTCCACCGCCCGGGTGGCGAGCAGGTAGTCGCGGATGGCTATGCCGTGCCGGCCCTCCTCGGCCGTCCAGCGGTGCACCCAGGTGCCCCACGCCCCCTCGCGGCCGAACATGGTCGCGATCTCGTGGTGGTAGCTGGGGAGGTTGTCCTCGGTCAGCAGGTTGACGACCAGCGCGACCCGGGCCAACGGCGTCACATTGGACTGGTCCAGCGACCACGCCTCGCCGCCGAGCACACCGTCGAAGTCCCGCCCCTGGCTCCACGGCACGTACTCGTGCGGCATCCACTCCTTGGCGACCTTGAGGTGGCGGTTCAGCTCGGTCTCCACGACCTCCTCCAGGGCCATGATGAGCCGGGCGTCGGTCCAGGCGGTCGAGGAGGTGCGCTGCACGGGTGCGATGGTCACGGCTGGTGCTCCTGTGGGCGGTGTCCGGCACCTCGGTGGCAGCGAGGGCGGCCCCGCGGGACGGGGCTCGGACGGAACGGGGACGGGCGGGACGGGACGCGGGGACGCGCTCTGCGAGACGGGCGCGTCCGACTCACTTACGGATGCGTAGGTTACGTAACCGTAAGTTGTTCCGGCTACCCATGGCAAGCCGCCCCTGCCAGCGCTTATGTCGTTCTGACACGGCCGGCAGGGGCGGAAGTGGCGATCGGGGATGGTCAGCGCACGGAGCGGCGCCGGGCAGGGGCGCCGCTGCCGGCTCGGAGGGGCGTCAGGCGCCCGGGATGCGGACCTTGATGGTCAGGCCGCCACCGGGGCGCGGAACGGCCTCGATGCTGCCCCCGTGCGCCCGCACCACCGACCGGACGATCGACAGCCCCAGCCCTACGCCCTTGTCGCTGCGTGTGCGGTCCGCGCCCTTGACCCGCCGGAAGGGCTCGAAGATGTGCTCCAGCTCGTACCCGGGCACCACCGGGCCGGTGTTCGACACCACCAGCTCGCCCGCCCCGCCCGGGGCCGGCGAGGTCGAGATCTCCACCCAGCCGTCGGGCGTGTTGTACCGCACCGCGTTCTGCAGCAGGTTCAGCGCGATCCGCTCCAGCAGCACACCGTTGCCGAACACCGTCACCGGATGCAGCTCCGGGCGCAGCGACACCTCGCGGGTCACCGCCTCGGGCCGGACCTGCTCCAGGGCCCGCAGCGCCACCTCGGAGAACTCCACCGCGCGCCGCTCGGTGATCTCGTTGTCACTGCGCGCCAGCAGCAGCAGGCCCTCGACCAGCTGCTCGCTGCGCTCGTTGGTCGCCAGCAGCGTCCGCCCCAGCTGCTGGAGGTCCGCCGAGGCCTCCGGGTCGGCCAGCTGCACCTCCAGCAGGGTGCGGTTGATGGCCAGCGGCGTGCGCAGCTCGTGCGACGCGTTCGCCACGAACCGGCGCTGCGAGTCGAAGGAGCGGTCCAGCCGGTCCAGCATCTCGTCGAAGGTGTCCGCGAGCTCCTTCAGCTCGTCGTCCGGCCCGTCCAGCTGGATCCGCCGGTGCAGGTCCGAGCTCGCCACCTCGCGCGCGGTGCGGGTGATCCGCCCCAGCGGGCGCAGCACCCGGCCCGCCATGGCGTAGCCGACCGCGAAGGCGATCACGGCGAGGCAGACCAGTGCGGTGAGCGCCTTGCGGAGCAGGGTGTTGAGCGCCTCGTCGTCCTGCCGGGCCTGGAAGTGGTTGAGCCACTGGTCGAGGCCGGCCTGGCTGGTGATCACCGAGCCGTCCGAGGTGGTGATGGTGACGCCGGGGCCCAGGTGCAGCGGGGGCAGCTGGGCGCTCTGCATGGACTGGCGCACGAAGTAGTACGTGAGCAGCAGCAGGACCACGCCCGCCATCAGGAACATCCCGCCGTAGAGCAGGGTGAGCCGGATCCGGACGGTGGGACGCAGGGACAGCCAGGCGAACAGGCCGTCCCCGGGCTGGTACGGAGGGGCGGTGGCGGGCCGGGACGCGCCCAGCGGGGGGACGTCCGACCGCGGTGGTGCCGGGCGGGACGACAGTGGGCCCGGGCCGCCTGCGGGCGTGCCGGGGGCCCCGCCGACGGGGGCGGGGTGGTCATGGCCTGTCCTCTCGGGTGCTGCGGTGTGCTCTCGGTCCTGCGGGACGTCGGGGCGGGTCAGATGCGGTAGCCCGAGCCCGGCACCGTGATGATCACGGCGGGGTCGCCGAGCTTGCGGCGGAGCGTCATCACGGTGACCCGGACGACGTTGGTGAACGGGTCGGTGTGCTCGTCCCAGGCCTTCTCCAGGAGCTGCTCGGCGGAGACCACGGCGCCTCCGGCCCGCATCAGCACCTCCAGGACGGCGAACTCCTTGGGCGCCAGCTGGACGGTCTTGCCGTCGCGGAGCACCTCGCGGCGGCCCGGGTCGAGGCTGATGCCGGCGCGCTCCAGCACCGGCGGCAGCGGGACGGTCGCCCGGCGGCCCAGCGCCCGCACCCGGGCGACGAGTTCGCTGAAGGCGAACGGCTTCGGCAGGTAGTCGTCGGCGCCGATCTCCAGGCCCTCGACCCGGTCGCTGATGTCGCCGGAGGCGGTCAGCATGATCACCCGGGTGGCCAGGCCCTGCTCCACGACCTTGCGGCAGACGTCGTCGCCGTGCACGAGCGGAAGGTCCCGGTCGAGGACGACCACGTCGTAGTCGTTGATCGCGATGCGCTGGAGCGCGGCCTCCCCGTCGTAGACGACGTCGACGGCCATGGCCTCGCGGCGCAGCCCGGTGGCCACGGCCTCGGCGAGCAGCTGCTCGTCCTCGACGACGAGTACCCGCACGGTGGTTGTCCCTTCTTCGGAGCGGCCCCGCCGTGCTCACCCGAGCGGGCCGTGATGCGCCGGGCGCGGAGCCGCGCCCCTGGGACACGACTCCGACGGTGCCTCCATCCTGCCTGGTCCGCGGGTAAAGCAGCGGTAAGCTGACGCGCGATCGGCGCCCCACCCGCGTGACCAGCGGTGTCGCGGGCCGGGCCGGCCGTCGAGGGGTCCTGGTGAGAGGCCGCCCTCCGGTTGGACTGTGACACGGGCAACTTTCTGGACCCGAAGAGGTTTCCCCGCCCGGCGGTGGGGAGGACAAGCTCACACCGCGATCGCGCCGTGCGCGGATCGCACCACCCGCCGTGTGTTCATCCGCACCGGTTCGGGGGATCGATGTCACCGGGAGTCGCCACCCACCCGGCCGGCTCGCACTCGCAGGGACCAGACCGTCTGGCCGTGATGCGCCCGGGATGCCGTCCACCGATCGGGGAGCACGCGGACCCGTGCCCGTCCGACACAGCAAGGGGGCCAGATGGACGCCTTCACCGCCGGAATCCTTCAGCGCATTCAGAACGCCGAGCAGGACCTTCACCGCGCTCTCGAGTCCGGGGACGAGTTCCTGGCCGAGGTCGAGCAGTCCGAGTTGGAGGACCTGCGCCGGCTCGCCGCCGAGCACGGTGTCGACCCGGTGCACGAGATGCACCGCTTCGCCGCCTGATTCCGGGGCCGACCCGACACCGTGCGCCCCGCCCCCGCGGGGTTGAGCACACCGCAGTACGCACCAGCGAGCCCTGGCACCTCCCACGTGCCAGGGCCCTTTCCTGCCCAGGGCCCGCCGCCCGCCCCGCCCGGGGCGAGCGGCGGGCCCGTCGGCGTTGCCGGCCCGGGTCAGTCGTGCCAGGCGCCGAGTGCGTCCAGTCGCTCCTGGAGGGGCTCGAAGACGCCGGGGGCGCCGGCGACGGTCAGGTCCCCGTCCTCGGGCCGGCCGGGCCGGCCGCCGACCAGGGCGCCGGCCTCGCGGGCGACGAGCGCGCCGGCCGCGCTGTCCCAGGGCTTGAGGCCGCGCTCGTAGTAGGCGTCGAGGCGGCCGGCGGCGAGGTCGCAGAGGTCGACGGCGGCGGCGCCGCCGCGCCGGATGTCGCGCACCTCGGGCATCAGCGAGAGCAGCACCCGGGCCTGGTGGGTGCGGACGGCCTGCACGTAGTTGAAGCCGGTGGACACCAGGGCCTGCCCCAGGGCGGGGCCGGGCGGACGGTGAGCGGGCGGCCGTCCAGGTGGGCGCCGCCGCCCCGGACGGCGTGGAAGAGCTCGCCGCGGGCCGGCACGGCGACGACGCCGACGACCGCCTCGCCGTGCAGTTCCGCCGCCACGCTGACGCCCCACGACGGCAGGCCGTACAGGTAGTTCACGGTGCCGTCGAGCGGGTCGACGACCCAGCGCACGCCGCTGGTGCCGGGCCGGTCGGTACCTTCCTCGCCGAGGTAGCCGTCGGCGGGGCGGCGCTCGGCGATCAGCTCCTGCAGGAGCTTCTCGGAGGCGAGGTCCATCTCGGTGACGACGTCGACGGGGCTGCTCTTGGTCGCGGCGACGCCGAGGTCCGCCGGGCGGCCCGCGTGCAGCAGCTCGCCGGCGGCGCGGGCGGCCTCCGTGGCGAGCGCCAGCAGTTCGGCGAGCAGGCCTTCGGTCGGGGCGGTGCTGGGCACGCTGGTCCCTCCTGGGGGTCGGGTCACTGTTCGGCGGCCGCGGGCCGGGGGCCCGCGGGTTGGGGCAGCAGGCCACGGCGCAGACGTCGTGGCTCGGTCCGAGGGTGCCGAGGGCGCAGCGCGCCGGCCGGCTGCCGCGCTCGGTGGCGGCCCGTTCCAGGACGAGCTCGCGCACGGCGGCGGCGAACCGCGGGTCGGCGCCCACGGTGGCGGCCCGGGCGGCGGGCAGGCCGAGCTCGGCGGCCCTGGCGGCGGCCTCCGTGTCGAGGTCGTACTTGACCTCCATGTGGTCGGAGACGAAGCCGATCGGGACCATCACGGCGGCGGCCGCGCCGGCCCCGTGCAGCTCCTCCAGGTGGTCGCAGATGTCCGGCTCCAGCCAGGGGATGTGCGGGGCGCCGCTGCGGCTCTGGTAGACGAGGCGCCAGGGGCGGTCGGCGACGCCGGTGGCGTCGGCGACGGCCGCGGCGACCAGCCGGGCGACCTCCAGGTGCTGGGCGACGTAGGCGCCGCCGTCGTGGCCGCGGGCCGGGTCGGCCGGGTCGCCGGAGGAGTCCGCCATGGCGACCGGGATGGAGTGCGTGGTGAAGGCCAGGTGGGCGGTGTCTCGGACGGCCTCGGGCAGCGTGCCGAGGGCGGCGAGGGCGGCTTCGGCCATCGGCTCGACGAAGCCGGGGTGGTTGTAGAAGTGGCGGAGCTTGTCGACCGTCAGTTCGGGCAGGCCCTCCTCGGCGAGCACGGCCAGGGCGTCGGCGAGGTTCTCGCGGTACTGGCGGCAGCCCGAGTAGCCGGCATAGGCGCTGGTGGCGAGGACGAGGACGCGGCGGTGGCCGTCGGCCGCGATCTCGCGCAGCGCGTCGACGAGGTACGGCGCCCAGTTCCGGTTGCCCCAGTAGACGGGGAGGTCGAGGCCGTGGTCGGCGAAGTCCTTGCGGAGGGCGGCCAGCAGGTCGCGGTTCTGCTCGTTGATCGGGCTGACGCCGCCGAACAGGAAGTAGTGCTTCCCGACCTCGACCAGTCGTTCCCTGGGGATGCCGCGGCCCCGGGTCACGTTCTCCAGGAACGGCACGACGTCCTCGGGGCCCTCGGGGCCGCCGAAGGAGAGCAGCAGCAGCGCGTCGTACGGTGTGCGGTCGGTGCGGGTGCGCGAGTCGGACATGGCTCGATCCTGCCACCCGTCGGGGGCCGGGCCGGTGACGGGCCGCCGACCGGACCCCGACGGAACGGATATGGCTTCGCGGAAGGCCGTGCACACTTCGTAAGCTGTCATACGACCGACGTGCCTTACCGACCCGCGGAGCACCAGTGCTGTCCAGTTACCGCCAGATCTTCGCCGCCCCCGGCAGTCTGGCCTTCTCGGCGAGCGGCTTCGTGTCGCGGCTGCCGATCTCGATGACCGGGATCGGCGTCGTGACGATGCTCTCCCTGATCCGCGGCTCGTACGGGATCGCCGGCGCCGTCACGGCGGTGCTGGCACTGTCCGCGGCCGTGCTCGGCCCCCAGGTGTCACGGCTGGTCGACCGGTACGGGCAGCGGCGGGTGAGCCGCCCGGCGACGCTGGTGGCGGTGGCGGCAGGCACCGCCCTGCTGGCCTGCGCCCGGCTCGGGGCACCGGACTGGACGCTGTTCGTCTGCGCGGCCGGCATGGGCGTGATGCCGAGCACCGGCTCGATGGTGCGGGCCCGCTGGGCGCACCTGTACAGCGACGCGCCGCAGCGGCTGCACACGGCGTACTCGTTCGAGGCGGTGGTGGACGAGCTGTGCTTCATCGTCGGGCCGATCCTGTCGATCGGCCTGGCGACGGCGGTCTTCCCGGAGGCGGGCGTGGCGCTGTCGGGGGTGTTCCTGCTGGTGGGCGTCTGGCTGTTCACCGCACAGCGCCGGACGGAGCCGCCGGTGCACCCGGTGGAGCACCGGGCCGGCGGGTCGGCGATCCGTTCGGCGGGGCTGCAGGTCCTGGTGGTGACCTTCGTGGCGACCGGAGCGATCTTCGGCTCGGTGGAGGTGGTCACCGTGGCGTTCGCGCAGGAGCAGGGGCACACGGCGGTCGCCAGCGTGGTGCTGGCGGTGTACGCGCTGGGCTCCTGCCTGGCCGGGGTGGTCTTCGGCGCGCTGCGGCCGAAGGGGTCGCTGGCGGGCCGGTTCCTCGCGGGGATTGCCGGGATGGCGGTGCTGATGGTGCCGCTGGTCGTGGTGGCGTCACTGCTGCACGGCACGGCGGGCCTGGTGGGCATCGGCGCCGCGCTCTTCCTGGCCGGGCTCTCCATCTCCCCGACGATGATCACCGTGATGGCGCTGGTCGAGCGGCTGGTGCCGGCGGCGCAGCTCACCGAGGGGATGACCTGGACGACCACCGGGCTGGCGCTGGGTGTCGCGCTGGGCTCGTCCGCGGCGGGCTGGATGGTGGACGCGGCGGGCGCCGCGGCCGGCTACTGGGTGCCGGTCGCCGCCGGCGGGTTCGCGGCGGTGACCGCGCTGATCGGGCTGTCCCGGCTGCGGGCCGGCCTGCACGCCCCCGCGCCGGAGCCGCTGGCGTCCGCGCGGCCCTGAGCCGCCCGTCCGGCGCCGCCGTACGCGGGGCCCACAGGCATGGACCAGCGGCAGGGGAGTGACTACGCTCCCCTACCCACTGGTAGTTCGCGAGCAGGAGGCACCCCGCATGCCCCACGGCACCGCCGCCGGAACCTGGACCAACTGGGCCGGCAACCAGAGCGCCCGGCCGGCCGAGGTGATCGCCCCGGCTTCGGCCGAGGAGATCGGCGCCGCCGTCCGGCGGGCCGCCGACCAGGGGCGGCGGGTCAAGGCGGTCGGCTCCGGCCACTCGTTCACCGCGATCGCCTCGGCCGGCGACGCCGTGCTCGTCCGGCCGGACGCGCTGACCGCCGTCCGCGAGCTGGACCGCGAGGCGGGCACCGTCACGGTGGAGTCCGGACTGCCGCTGAGCCGATTGAACCGGCTGCTGGCCGCGGCCGGGCTCTCGCTCACCAACATGGGCGACATCGAGGTGCAGACCGTCGCCGGCGCGACCAGCACCGGCACGCACGGCACCGGCCGGGACTCCGGGTCGCTGGCGGCCCAGATCCGGGCGGTGGAGATCGTCCTCGCGGACGGCTCGGTGCAGCAGTGCTCGCCGACCGAGAACCCGGAGCTGTTCCAGGGCGCCCGGCTGGGCCTGGGCGCGCTCGGCGTGGTCAGCGCGATCACCTTCGGCGTGGAGCCGGCCTTCCTGCTCACCGCGCACGAGAAGCCGATGTCCTTCGACGAGGTGCTCGACGGCTTCGACGACCTGACGGCGGTCAACGAGCACTTCGAGTTCTACTGGTTCCCGCACACCGACCGCTGCTCCACCAAGCGCAACAACCGCAGCCAGGGCCCGGCCGCGCCGCTGCCCGCCTTCAAGGCCTGGCTGGACGACGACTTCCTCTCCAACACCGTCTGGGAGGGCGCCTGCCGGGTCGGCCGGCGCTTCCCCGGCACGATCCCGACGATCGCCCAGGTCGCCAGCCGGGCCTGGTCGGAGCGCACCTACACGGACACCGCGTACAAGGTGTTCACCAGCCCGCGCACCGTCCGCTTCATCGAGATGGAGTACGCGGTGCCGCGGGAGGCGGCCACCACGGTGCTGCGGGAGCTGAAGGCGCTGGTGGAGCGATCCGACTGGCGGATCAGCTTCCCGGTGGAGGTGCGGGTGGCGCCCGCCGACGACCTGTGGCTGTCCACCGCGAGCGGCCGCGACAGCGTCTACATCGCCGTCCACCTGTACCGCGGCACCGCCGAGCAGAGCTACTTCACCGAGGTGGAGCGGTTGATGACGGCACATGCCGGCCGCCCGCACTGGGGCAAGCTGCACACCCGGGACTCCGAGTACCTGGCCGGCGTGTACCCGCACTTCGGCGATTTCACGGCGCTGCGCGACAAGGTCGACCCGGGCCGGGTGTTCGCCAACGACTACCTGCGGCGGGTGCTGGGCGCCTGAGCCGCCTCAGCCCGCGGCGCCCGCGGCCGGCGAGCCGGCGGCGGGCGCCGGCGAGGAGGCTCCGGCGCTCGGGACGGCGGGCTCCTCGGTGGGACTCGCGGCCGGGCTGTCGGCGGGGGCCGACGGGTCGGGCGCGGCGGAGGCGGCCCCGGAGGGCGTCGCGGAGGGGCTGTGCGGGGCCTGCGAGGGACTGTGGCCGGTGCTGCCCCCGAACGGCGCACCGGAGGGACCCGGCTCGGCCGGCGGGACGACGGTGCGGCCGCTGCCGGGATTGAGCGAGGTGCCGCTGCCCGAGCCGCCGGTCGTGATGTCGTGCATCGGCTTGCCGACGGCGGCCTCGACGGCCACGATCGGCACCATCGCCAGCGCGAAGACCAGCCCGGTCACCGCGGCCCAGCCCCGCCAGGTCCGCGGCCGGAGGATCCGCGTGCTGCGGGCCCGCAGCACGGCCGACTCGTTCCAGCCGTCCGGGGACTCGGCCGGCACCGGGGTCGCGCGCACGGCGCCCGTCCGGTCGGTCACGCCCCGCAGCCGCTCCCCCGTGCTGCGGAAGGCGTGCTGGAACAGCGCGCCGCCGGTGGTCGCGCCCACCGAGACCACGGCCGCGCCGACCACCGTCCCGTACACGCCGAGCTCCGAGGCCAGGACGGCACCCACCACCGCGGCCAGCGCGGCGGCGGCCACCTGGGCCAGGCTCAGATCGATCCGCCGGCCGTTCTGCGGCCCGCTCCGTTCCCTCTGCTGCGGCATCAGCTTCCCTCGGTCGACGCGCGGAAATTCGAACAATCCTGTCCATCCTGCCCGGAGAAGGACACAACGGGCGAAATCCTGGTTCTTTCCGGTCCACATATGTGAAGATGATCACCGTCGGCTGATCGGACACCCGGTCCCCGGTGTGCCCGCGCTTGAGAATCCGGTGATTCGGGGGAGACTTGAGCGGCGAGCCGCCCCGCCAGGTGCCACGAATGGAGTACTGTTCGTGGGGCCTGAGCCTTCGGTGATTCTGTCGACGACCCGTCAGACGGCGGTCGAGGGGCCCGGGCGCGACGTCGACCGGCGGCGTGGCGAACAGGCAACCGTGCCACAGCGGCGTGCCCGGGTCGAAGCCCGACACGCCGGGTAACTCTGCAAGGTTGTGGCCAGTCGCAGGCGGGCAGGCCACACTCAGTACGGGAGCAGCGACGCAGGTGACGTCGGCAGGCACCACCCGGGAGGTAACCGTGCCCGAACTGCGGGTTGTGGCCGTCAGCAACGACGGCACACGGCTGGTGCTCAAGGCTGCCGACAGCACGGAGTACACCCTTCCCATCGACGAGCGGCTGCGCGCCGCCGTCCGTGGCGACCGTCCGCGCCTCGGCCAGATCGAGATCGAGGTCGAGTCCCATCTCCGGCCCCGTGACATCCAGGCCCGGATACGAGCCGGTGCCTCCGCCGAGGAGGTCGCGCAGGCCGCGGGCATCTCGGTCGAGCGGGTCCGCCGCTTCGAGGGCCCCGTCCTGGCCGAGCGGGCGTTCATGGCCGAGCGGGCGCGGAAGACCGCGATCCGGCGGCACGGCGAGTCCACCGGCCCCCAGCTGGGCGAGGCGGTGGCCGAGCGGCTGACGCTGCGCGCCGCCGAGAAGGACACCGAACGGTGGGACTCCTGGCGCCGCGACGACGGCACCTGGGAGGTCATCCTCGTCTACCGCGCGGACGGCGAGCACCGCCGCGCGAGCTGGACGTACGACCCGCCGCGCCGGCTGGTGCAGCCGAACGACGACGAGGCCCGTGCGCTGATCGGCGAGAACGTCGACCGCGAGGAGGACTCGGTCTTCCCGTTCATCCCGCGGATCGCCCGGCTCCCCCAGGACCGGCCGGCCCGGCCCATGATCGAGCGGCCCTCGGCCGACCGGATCATGTCCGGCCGCGAGGTGCGCGAGGCCAGGGAGGCGTCCGCGGAGCACCGCGACTCGCTGACCAGTCTGCTCGACGTGGTGCCCGCCTACCGCGGGGACCTGGCGATCGGCCCCGCACCGGAGCCGGTCACCGTCGAGGAGCCGGAGGAACCGGAGGAGCCGGCCGCCCCTGCGGCGGGCATCGGCGCCGGATCGGCGTACGCGGACATCCTGATGCCGCCGCGCGCGGTGGCGCCGCACCGGGAGCGGCTGGTCGGCACCACCGACCGCCAGGCCGAGGCGGACGGCGTCCGGCCCGGCCGCCGGGCCACCGTGCCCAGCTGGGACGAGATCGTCTTCGGCAGCCGGCGCAAGAAGCAGGAGTAGCGGGGACCGCAGGCACGACCGACACCGGAGGGCCCCGCCGATCGGCGGGGCCCTCCGGTGCGTCGCGGGCCGGTGGCGGGCCGGTCAGCCCGGCTGCGGGCCGGTGGCCGCCGGGTTGGCAGGATCGGCCGACCACTCGCTCCAGGAGCCGGGGTACAGCGCGGCGGTGAGGCCGGCGCTCTCCAGGGCCAGCAGTTCGTGGGCGGCGGTGACCCCGGAGCCGCAGTAGACACCGATCGGGCGGCCGTCGGCGCCGAGCCCGGCGAACCGCTCGGCCAGCTCGGCGGGGCTGCGGAAGCGCCCGTCCGGCCCCAGGTTGTCGGTGGTCGGAGCGGAGACCGCGCCGGGGATGTGGCCGGCCCGCGGGTCGACCGGCTCCACCTCGCCGCGGTAGCGCTCGCCGGCCCGGGCGTCCAGCAGCAGCCCGGTACGGGCGAGGGCGGCTGCCCCGGCCGCGTCCAGGATCGGCAGCCCGCCCGGCACCGGCGTGAAGTCGCCGTCCTCGGCGGCCGGTTGCTCGTCGGTCACCGGCAGACCGGCCGCGCGCCAGGCGGCCAGGCCGCCGTCCAGGACGCGGACGTCGCGGTGCCCGGCCCAGCGCAGCAGCCACCAGGCCCGGGCCGCGGAGGTCGCGGGCCCGGCGTCGTAGACCACCACCGGGCGGTCGTCGGTGACGCCGGCGCGGCGGAGCGCGGCGCCGAACACCTCGGGGTCGGGCAGCGGATGGCGCCCGGCCGGGCCGGGCGGGGCGGCGAGCTCCCGGTCGAGGTCGACGTAGTGGGCGCCCGGCAGGTGCCCGGCGGCGTACTCCCCGGCGCCGGGCGGACCGCCGAGCTGCCAGCGGACGTCGAGCAGGACGGGCGGGCGGCCCGAGTCGAGCGCGGCGGCGAGCCCGTCGACCGGAATCAGCGGGGAGGGGGCGGCAGATGACGTCATGGGGGCCATTGTGCAGGCTCCCGGCCCGCCCGGCGGCGGCGTACGCGGCAGGGGCGCCGGCTGCCACACGATCGTCATGGTGGCCCGCCGGCGGTGCGGCGGGTCAGCGGTGCGGCTGGTCCCCGAAGGGGAGCACGTCCGGGGACAGCACGGCGGCGCGGGCGGTCGCGGCGGTGAGCCGGCGCCGGTGGTGGCGGCGGCAGAGCACCTCGTAGCCGATCTGGTCCTCGGCCACGGCCACGTCGCCGACCACCACCTGGGCACCCTCGACGACCATCACCCCGCCGACCGTCCGGGCGTTGTGGGTGGCCCGGGCGCCGCACCAGCAGAGCGCCTCGACCTGGAGGACCTCGACCCGGTCGGCGAGTTCGATGAGCCGCTGCGAGCCCGGGAACAGCCGGGTGCGGAAGTCGGTGGTGATGCCGAACGTGAAGACGTCGATGCCGAGTTCGTCGACCACCCGGGCGAGCTGGTCGATCTGCTGGGCGGAGAAGAACTGGGCCTCGTCGCAGATCAGGTAGTCGGCCTTGCCGCCGGCCGACAGCAGGTGCACGACGTGCGCCTGGAAGTCGAAGTCGTCGGCCACCTCGACGGCGTCGGCCTGCAGCCCGAGCCGGCTGGAGAGGGTCGCCGCACCGGCCCGGTCGTGGCGGGTGAAGATGATGCCCTGCCGACCGCGCGCCGCGTGGTTGTGGTCCATCTGGAGGGCCAGCGTCGACTTGCCGCAGTCCATCGTTCCCGAGAAGAACACCAGTTCAGCCATGGGTGGGGCGGGGGCCTTTCGGTCGGGGTCGGGCGGGGCGGGCGGCGCGGCTAGGCGCGGACTTCGAGCAGCGGCACCAGTTGCTCGACCGGGGTCATCGATCCGTGCAGGCCGATCATCGAGGACTCGCCCGGCTCGGCGCGGGAGGCGACCACCGCGATGTCGTCCCGGGCCGCGGCCACCACGTCCCCGATCCGCTCGCGGACCCGGTCGTCCACCTCGGGGCCGAACCAGCCCGCGGCTATCGCCTGGTCGCGGGTGGCCACCCACATCCGGTCGCCGAGCACCTCGCTCCAGACGGTGTGGACGTCGGCGGCGGCCCCCGGCACGGCGTAGACGTGCCGGGCCCGGCCCTCGCCGCCCAGCAGGGCGACGCCGGCCGAGAGCTCCCAGTCCTCGTCGAAGTCGATCCGGTCCTCGGGCGCGATGTCGATCATGCCGTGATCGGCCGTCACGTACAGCGCGGAGCGCGGCGGCAGCTGCTCGGCGAGCCGCTTCACCAGCCGGTCGACTGTGTTGAGGGTCATCCGCCACTCGTCCGAGTCGACCCCGAACCGGTGCCCGGCGCCGTCGAGTTCGCTGACGTACGTGTAGACCAGCGCCCGGTCGTGCTCGGCCAGCCAGCGGGCCGAGAGGTCCATCCGCTCCTCGCCGGTGGTGCGGCCCAGGAAGGTGCCGCCGGAGAGCGCGACCTGGGTCAGCGGGGTCTGTGCGAACAGCGGCGAGGAGACCTGAGCGGTGGCGACACCGGCCGCGTCCACCTGCTCGAAGACCGTCGGGTGCGGCTGCCACTCGCGCGGCGGGACAGGCGGCTGCCAGCGCAGCTGGTTCATCAGCTGGTTGCGGCCGGGGATCCGGACGGTGTACCCGGCCAGGCCGTGCACACCGGGGGTGAGGCCGGTGCCGACCGAGGCCAGCGAGGTCGCCGTGGTGGACGGGAAGCCGGACGTGATCGGGCTCGCCCCCGCCGTCAGCGAGGTCAGGAACGGCGCGTACTCGGGGTGGCGGCGGATCAGCTCCCAGCCCATCCCGTCCACCAGGAAGACGCAGACCCGGTCGGCGGGCTCCAGCGGCAGGCCGCCGGTGAACCCGGGCACGCCGAAGCCGGCCGCCACCGACGGCAGCAGGTCGGCGAGCGAGCCGCAGCCGTACGCGGGGGCCGGTGCGTCGGAGGGATCGAGGATCTCGAAGGAGTCGTAACCGAGCATGTGGGGCGGCGGCCTCAGACCCGGCCGGTGACGGTGGCCTCGGACAGCGCCCGGGCGAACACCAGCGCCTGGGCGACCGTCTCCGGGCCGTCGCCGGCCTCGCTGACGCGCAGCGACAGGTCGTCCGCGGTCGCCGAACCGGTGTAGCCGTGGTCGGCGTCGCAGTTCGGGTCGGAGCAGCCGGCCGGCTCCAGGTCGAGGCGCTGCACGGCGCCCCACCCGATGGTCAGCACGACCTCGCGCGGCAGCGTGCCCGGGGTGTAGGTCTCCGGGTTGGCGACCATGCGGCTCAGCACCACCGAGTTGATCCGGTCCAGCCGGACGCTCTCGGTGGACGTCGTCGCGAACGGGACGGGCGTCGCGGCGTCGCCGTTCTGCTCGTCGGTGTGGCTGACCACGAACCGGGACGGGGTGAGCACCAGCACGGTGACGTGCCGGCGGACCTCGTTGGCGTCGAAGGTGGTCTCCTGGTGCACCAGGTAGGACGTGATCGGCTCGGGGCCCACCGCGGACTCCACGGCCTCCGACACCAGAGCCGGGTAGTAGCCACTGCGCTCGATCGCGGACCGCAGGTCCTGTGTCGTGGTGGTACCGGTCTTCGCCATGTCTCCATCCTGGCATGTCCCGCCGACGAAGCGGGCGGCACTGCGCCGAGCTTCCGGGGGCCCCTCGCGCGGGGGCTGTCCAACAGCGCGCCGTCGGGCGCAGCCAGGCAAGGCTACAGGCTGCTCATGGCCCTCGGTCCCAGATCGGTGCGCACCGGCAGCGGGGCGATCCGTACGCGCGCCCCGAGAACCGCAAGCCCGTGCGGGGCCACGACCACGGGTTCGAGATCGACGGCGGCGACCTCCGGCAGGTCGTCGACGAGCCGGGAGACCCGCAGCAGCAGGTCCTCCAGGGCCGCGGTGTCGACCGGGTCGGCGCCGCGCCAGCCGAACAGCAGCGGCGCGGCGCGCACCTCGCGGATCAGGGCGGCGACGTCCTGGTCGGTGGCGGGCACCAGACGGTGGGCGACATCACCGAGCAGTTCGGCGGGGGCGCCGGCCAGCCCGAAGCTGAGGATGGTGCCGGCCGCCGGGTCGACGGTGGCGCCGATCACGGTGTCCACCCCGCGCGGGGCGAGCTGCTGCACGACCAGCTCGGCCTGGGCGGCGCCGCCGAGCAGGGCGTCGAGTTCGCGGTGTGCCCGGCGCAGCCCGTCCTCGTCGGTGAGGTCGAGCCGGACGCTGCCGAGGTCGGGCCGGTGGCGCAGGTGCGCGGCGGTGGCCTTGAGCGCGACCGGATAGCCGAGGCCTGCGGCGGCGCGCAGCGCGCTCTCCTCGTCGGGGGCGGGCCGGGTGGGCCGCACCTCGATGCCGTAGCAGCCGAGCAGGGTGGCGGCCTCGTCGTCGGGCAGGGTGATCCGGGCGCCGCCGGGCTGGGTGCGGGCGGCGACCGCCCGGCGGGTGTCCAGCGCGGCCTCGACCAGGGCGCGGGCCGCCGTCTCGTCGATCCGGTCGAGCTCCGGGACGCGGGCCGTCCGCTCCGCCTCGGCGCTCTCGCGGCGCCACTCGGCGTACCGGACGGCGTCCGCGAGGGCGTGCACCGCGCGTTCGGGCGCCGGGTAGGCGGGGATCCGTCCGTCGCGCAGCCGGTGGGCGAGGCCGCCGAGGGCGAGGTGGGTGAGCAGCAGCGGCTTGCCGAGTTCGCGGGCCCGGGCGCCGGCGTCGAGCAGGGCGGCGGCGATCTCCGCGTCGTCGTCGCGCAGGTCGACGTCCGGGGCGGTGCCGGCCGGCTCGGCCTCGGGGGCGCCCTGCACGCCGATGGACGGGATGGCGACGGCGATCACCGCGTCGACGGCCGGGTCGGCGAGCGCGACGCCGAGCGCGATCCGGAAGTTCTCGCCGGTCGCGGCGGTGGTCAGGTCGACCGGGGTGCGGGGGCGGAGCCCGCTGGAGAGGCAGGCGTCGTGGGTGAGCAGGCCGAGCGAGTCGGAGTTGCCGACCACCGCGACCCGGTCGCCGGCCGGCAGCGGCTGGCGGGCCAGCAGCTCACCGGTGTCGAACAGCTCGGTGATGGTCTCCACCCGGACGACGCCGGCCTGCCGGAACAGCGCGTCCACGGTGGCGTCCTTCAGCCGGCTCGCGGCCGGCTGCACGGCGTGGCCGGGCGGCAGGCTGCCGGTGTGCCGGGCGCCCTTGACCACGACGACCGGCTTGGCGGCGGCGAGCCGCCGGGCGATCCGGGTGAACTTGCGCGGGTTGCCGAAGGACTCCATGTACATCAGCACGGCGTGGGTGGCGTCGTCCTCCTCCCAGTACTGGAGGAGGTCGTTGCCCGAGACGTCGGCGCGGTTGCCGACGGAGGCGAAGGAGGAGACGCCGAGTCCGCGCCGGTGCGCGGCCTCCAGCAGGGCGACGCCGATCGCGCCGGACTGGCAGAAGACGCCGAGCGTGCCGCGGGCGGGCAGCACCGGGGCGAGCGAGGCGTTCAGCGGGTGCGCGGGGTCGGTGGAGACCAGTCCGAAGGCGTTCGGGCCGATCACCCGCATGCCGGCGGCGCGGGCCTGCCGGACGAGGGCGCGCTGGCGGTCGCGGCCCTCGGGGCCGGTCTCCGCGTAGCCGGCGGTGACCACGACCAGGCCCTGGACGCCGTGCGCGCCGCAGTCGGCGACCACGGAGGGCACCACGGCCGCGGGGACGGCGATCACCGCCAGGTCGACCGGGCCGGGGATCTCCAGCAGGGAGCGGTGGGAGGCGACGCCGTCCAGGACGGTGCCCGCGGGCAGGCCCCGGTTCACCGCGTACACCGGACCGTGGAAGCCGGCCAGGCTGCGCAGCAGGCCGCGGCCGACCGAGTGGGGGTTGCGGGAGACGCCCACCACGGCGACCGACCGGGGGTGAGCAGCCGTTGGACCGAGCGGGACTCCGCCCGGTGCTCGCGGGCCCGCATCACCGCGAGCGAGGCGGCGGTCGGCTCCAGGTCGAACTCCAGGTGGACGACGCCGTCGGCGAAGCTGCGGTGCTGGGTGTACCCGGCATCGGTGAAGACCTTCACCATCTTGCGGTTCTCCGGGAGCACCTCGGCGATGAAGCGGCGGATGTCGCGCTCCTGGGCGACCGCGGCGATGTGCTCCAGCAGGGCGGAGGCGACGCCGCGCCCCTGGTGGGCGTCCTGGACGAGGAAGGCGACCTCGGCGTCGGTGCCGGTCTCGGACGGCCGGCCGGTCTCGTCGATCCGGTCGTAGCGGACGGTGGCGATGAACCGGTCACGGACCACCACGGCCAGGCCCACCCGGTTCACGTAGTCGTGGTGGGTGAAGCGCCGCACGTCGCGGTCGGAGAGCCGCGGGTACGGGGCGAAGAAGCGGAAGTACTTCGACTGGTCGGAGACCTGGCCGTAGAACTCGACCAGGCGCTCGGCGTCGTCCGGGGTGATCGGCCGGATCCGGGCCGCGCCGCCGTCGCGGAGCAGCACGTCGGCCTCCCAGTGCCGGGGGTAGCCGGGCTGGTCGCGGGCGTCCGTCCCGTCCGGCCGGCCGGTGGCCCCGGTCCGTCCCTGCGCGTCGGACGGCCCGGTCTCGTCGCTGTGCGGTGCCGTCCCGGAGTCGTCCACAGGCGCCAGGTTATCCGTACCCCGGGCTGTGCGCGGATCGGTCCACGGCATGCAACACTGGTCTAGACAACACAGCTCCACCCAGCACCACCGAAAGGCACGTCCCATGGCAGAGCGCAGCGTCACCATCGGTTGGGCCGAAGGGCTGCACGCCCGTCCCGCCTCGATCTTCGTCCGCGCCGTGACCGCCACCGGCGTGCCGGTCACCATCGCCAAGGAGGGCGGCAACCCGGTGAACGCCGGCTCCATGCTCGGCCTGCTCGCCCTCGGTGCCCAGGGCGGAGAGTCCGTCGTGCTCGCCTCCGACGCCGACGGCGCCGACGCCGCGCTGGACCGCCTCGCGCAGCTCGTCCAGGGCGGCCTCGACGAGCTCCCGGCCGCCTGAGCCGACCGCTCCGTACGCCAGCACCGAAGGGGTGCGCCGCCGACCGCGGCGCACCCCTTCGGCATGCTCTCCCGGGGTCACGGGGTCAGAACACCGACCAGCCGGTCGCCGTCGTCAGGGCGTCCAGGGCGGCCACCCCCAGCACCGAGTTCCCGGCCGCGTCCAGCCCCGGGCTCCACACGCAGGCCGCGCCCCGGCCCGGCAGCACCGCCAGCACGCCCCCGCCGACCCCGCTCTTCCCCGGCAGGCCCACCCGGTAGGCGAACTCCCCGGCGGCGTCGTACGTCCCGCAGGTCAGCAGCACCGCGTTGATCCGCTTCGCCTCGCTGCGCGACAGCAGCCGCGAGCCGTCCACCCGCACCCCGTGCCGGGCCAGGAACAACCCCGCCAGGGCGAGGTCCCGGCAGCTCGCCGCGATCGCGCAGTGCGCGTAGTAGTGCGCCAGCACGCTGTCCACCGGGTTGCGCAGGTTGCCGTAGCTCGCCATGAAGTGCGCCATCGCGGCGTTGCGGTGGCCGTGCCGCGCCTCCGAGGCGGCCACCGTGTCGTCCGCGGCCACCTCCGGGTTGCCGGACTCGGTCCGCAGGAAGTCCCGTACCGCGCCCACCGCGTCGCCGGTCAGCTCCAGCAGCCGGTCGGTCACCACCAGGGCACCCGCGTTGATGAAGGGGTTGCGCGGGATGCCCTGCTCCGACTCCAGCTGGACGAGCGAGTTGAACGGATTGCCGGACGGCTCCCGGCCCACCCCCGCCACAGCCCCTCGCCGCCCTCGGCCAGCGCGAGCGCCAGCGTGAACAGCTTGGACACCGACTGGATCGAGAACGGCCGCTGCCAGTCCCCCGCGCCGAACACCCCGCCGTCCACCGTCGCGATCGCCATCCCGAAGGCCAGCGGATCCGCCTCGGCCAGTGCCGGGATGTAATCCGCCACCCGGCCGCGCGCCGGCATCCGCCGGGCCTGCTCCATCGCGTCCTGCAACAGCACCTGGTAGTCCACAGCCTCGTTCACGCCGACATTGTGGCCCGTCCACCGGCCGGAACCCGCCGTCGTCCACGCACCGGAAGCCCCCGGCGTCCACGCACCGGAACCCGCTGTCGTCCACGAACGGTGCGCACCTACCCTGGGCGGGGTGACCACCGACTCCCCCACCCTGGCAACCGCCGCGGCCCCGCCCGAACGCCCCGTCCGCACGGCGGCCCGCGACACCCTCGGCGTCGGCCTCGGCCTCTACCCGCTCGGCATCGCCTTCGGCGTGCTGCTCACCCAGAGCGGCTTCGCGTGGTGGTGGGCGCCGCTGTTCTCGCTGCTGATCTACGCCGGTTCGCTGGAGTTCCTGGCGATCGGGCTGTTCCTCGCCCTCACCCCGCTCGCCTCCGTCGCCCTGACCACCTTCCTGGTCAACTTCCGGCACGTCTTCTACGGGCTGTCCTTCCCGCTGCACCGGGTGCGCGGCCGGTTCGCGAAGGCCTACAGCGTGTACGCGCTGACCGACGAGGCGTACGCGCTCTGCGCCGCCCGCCCCGGGCTGTCCGGCCGCCGCATCCTGGCGGTCCAGGCGTTCTGCCAGGGCTACTGGGTGGCCGGCGGCCTCACTGGCGCGCTGGCCGGCGCCGCCCTGCCGGGCACCCTGCACGGCCTCGACTTCGCGCTGACCGCGCTGTTCGTGGTGCTCGCCATCGACGGCTACCGGGCCACCCGGGACGTCCCCGGCCCCGTCCTCGCGCTGCTCTGCGCCCTGACCGCACTCGTCGTCGCCAAGGGCCAGCTGCTGGTCGTCGCCCTCGGCCTGTACGTCCTCACCCTCGCCGCCCGCCACCTGCTCAGGAGCCGACGTGCCCACTGACCGCTACCTGCTCGCCGGCCTCGCGGTGATGCTCCTGGTCACCGTGGCGCTGCGGGCCGCCCCCTTCGCCGTGCTGGGGCGGCTGCGCGAGTCGGCCCTGATCGCCTTCCTGGCGACCACCATGCCGACCGGGGTGATGGTCGTCCTGGTCGTCTACACCCTGCGCGACCTCGACGGCTCGACCGCCCTTCCGGCGGCCCTGGGCGTCGCCGCCACCGCCGGCCTCCACCTCTGGCGCCGCAACGCCCTGCTGAGCATCGTCGCCGGCACCGCGGTGTACATGCTGGCGCAGCAGCTGACCTGAACACCGCTGCGCGCGACAGGAATCGAGTGCCCCCGCGGAGAAGGCCGGGGCGCGCGTCGCGCGCACCCCGGCCGGGGGTCAGCCCTTCACGCAGACGACCTGCTTGAGGTGGGCGACCACCTCGACCAGGTCCTTCTGCTGGTCCATCACCTTCTCGATGGACTTGTACGCGCCGGGGATCTCGTCGACGACGCCGGAGTCCTTGCGGCACTCCACGCCCTTCGTCTGCTCGACCAGGTCCCGGGTGGTGAACTTCTTCTTCGCCGCCGTCCGGCTCATCCTGCGGCCGGCGCCGTGCGAGGCGGAGTTGAACGCGGACTCGTTGCCGAGACCGCGCACGATGTACGAACCGGTGCCCATCGAGCCCGGGATGATGCCGTAGTCGCCGGAGCCCGCCCGGATCGCGCCCTTGCGGGTCACGAGCAGGTCGACGCCGTCGTACCGCTCCTCCGCCACGTAGTTGTGGTGGCAGCTGATCATCTCGTCGAAGACCGGCTTCGCCTTCGGGAACTCGCGGCGCACCACGTCCTGGAAGAGCGCCATCATCATCGCCCGGTTGTTCTTGGCGTACTCCTGCGCCCAGAAGAGGTCCTGGCGGTAGGCGTTCATCTGCGGGGTGTCCGCGATGAAGACCGCGAGGTCGCGGTCGATCAGGCCCTGGTTGTGCGGCAGCGACCGGGCCACGCCCATGTGGTGCTCGGCGAGTTCCTTGCCGATGTTGCGCGAACCGGAGTGCAGCATCAGCCAGACGGCACCGGTGTCGTCGACGCAGACCTCGATGAAGTGGTTGCCTCCACCGAGGGTCGCCATCTGCTGCGCCGCCCGCTCGCGCTTCCAGCGCACCTCGGAGGCGATGCCGTCGAAGCGGTCCCAGAAGGCGCTCCAGCCCGCCGTGGCGAAGCCGTGCAGCGACCGCGGGTCGACCGGGTCGGAGTGCAGTCCCCGGCCGACCGGGATGGCCTGCTCGATCTTGGAACGCAGCCGCGACAGGTCGTCCGGCAGGTCCTTCGCGGTGAGCGAGGTCCTGACCGCCGTCATTCCGCAGCCGATGTCGACGCCGACCGCGGCCGGGCAGACCGCGCCGTTCATCGCGATCACCGAGCCGACGGTCGCACCCTTGCCCAGGTGCACGTCGGGCATCACGGCGAGGCCGTGCAGCCACGGCAGGGTGCTGATGTTGCGCAGCTGCTGCAGGGCCTGGCCCTCGACGGTGGCCGGATCGGTCCACATCCGGATGGGGACCCGGACGCCGGGTACCTCGGTGTACGACATGGTGAACGACCTCCAGGGGTCGGTGGGTTCAAGCGTATGCGGGAATCACCGTGCGAAAGGTCCCGGCACGGTTCGGGGAAGCCGGTGGGCGGTGCGCTCAGCGCGCGCGGCGCGGGGCGGCGGGAGAGCCCGGGAGGGCGGTGCGTCGTGGGGAGCGCCTGTACAACTCGACCCGCATGGTGACCGCCTCCTCTCCGCCGTGCCGTGTGTGTGCCGGGGAACATCTAGCCACGGCCGTGACCGGCGCCGCAACGCAATAACGACGAGCGGCCCGGTGGAGCTGACGCTCCGCCGGGCCGCTGCCGTGCCGGGTCAGTTGGCGATGACGGTGACCTCGCCGATGCCCAGCTCGCGGACGTCGTCGGCGATCGCCGCCGCGTCGCCGACCAGCACCGTGACGAGGCGCTCCGGCGGGAACGCCGCGACGACCGCCTCGGTGGCGGCCTCGGTGCCGAGCTCGGCGAGCCGGCGGTACACCTCGGCCTGGTAGTCGTCGGGCAGGTCCTGCTCGACCTGGTCGGCGAGGGTGCCGGCGACCGAACCGGCGGTCTCGTACCTGAGCGGGGCGACGCCGACCAGGAACTGCACCGCCTCCTCGCGCTCGGCGTCGGTGAGGCCCTCGGCGGCCAGCGTGCGCAGGATCGTCCAGGTGTCGGCCAGGGCCGGGCCGGTGGAGGCGGTGTCGACCGAGCCGCTGATCGCCAGCAGGGCCCGGCCGGAGCCGTCGGCGGCGGAGCGCAGCGGCTGGGCGAAGGCCCGGACGCCGTAGGTGTAGCCCTTCTCCTCGCGCAGCACGCGGTCCAGGCGGGAGGTGAGGGTGCCGCCGAGGCAGTAGGTGCCGAGCAGCTGGGCGGCCCAGGTCGGGTCGTGGCGGTCCGGGCCGACCCGGCCGATGAGGAGCTGGGTCTGGACGGAGCCGGGCCGGTCGACGATGACCACGCGGGCCTTGTCGTCGGCGCTCACGGGCGCGTGCACGGACGCCTCGGCGGGGGTGCCCGTCCAGGTGCCGAGGGTGCTCTCCAGCAGGGCCGTGAGGTCGGTGCCGGTGAGGTCGCCGACGACCACGGCGGTGGTGGTGGCCGGCCGCAGGTGGGCGTCGTAGAAGGCCTTCACGGCGGCCCGGTCGATCGCGCGGACGGTGTCGGTGGAGCCGCTGCGCGGGCGCGAGAGGCGGTCCGCGGAGTCGAACAGCGTGGCGTACAGGGCCTTGGCGGCGCGCCGGGCGGGGTTGGCCTGCTCGTGGGTGATCTCGTCCAGGCGGTTGGCGACCAGGCGCTCGATCTCGTCCTCGGGGAGGGCGGGGGCGCGGAGCGCCTCGGCGAGCAGGGTGAGGCCGCGCTCCAGCCGCGAGGCCGGGACTTCGAGGGAGACCCGGACGGCGGGGTGGTCGGCGTGGGCGTCCAGGGTGGCGCCGGCCCGCTCCAGCTCGGCGGCGTACTCCTCGGCGGTGAGCGTCGCGGTGCCCTCGTTGAGGGCGCGGGCGAGGATGTTCGCGACGCCGTCGAGGCCGGCCGGTTCGGCGGCGAGCGGGGCGTCGACGACGAGGTCGACGGCGACCAGCTGCTGGCCCGGGCGGTGGCAGTGCAGGACGGTCATGCCGTTGCCCAGGGTGAGCCGCTCCGGCGCGGGGAACGCCCACGGGGTGGCGGGGCCGGCGGTCGGCTGCGGGTGGAAGGTCATGGCGGATTCGGTGCTCATGCGGCCGTCTCCTCCTCGGGCTCGTCGGCGGTCCGGTCGTCGGCGGTCTGGTCGTCGTCGTCGGAGGTGGTCGGCTCGTAGACGAGCACGGCCCGGTTGTCGGGGCGCAGCCGGGCGGCGGCGACGGCGCGGACCTCCTCGGCGGTGATGTCGAGGACCTTGGACAGGGCGGAGTTGACCAGCCCGGGGTCGCCGAACAGGACGGCGAAGCGGCAGAGTTCGTCGGCGCGGCCGGCGACGGTGACGAGCCGGTCGAGCCATTCGCGCTCGATCTGGGCCTGCGCGCGCTCCAGCTCCTCCGGGGTGGGCCCGTCGGCGGCGAAGCGGGCGAGCTCCTCGTCGACGGCGGCCTCGACGCTGCCGATGGTGGCGTCGCCGGAGGTCTTGACGTCGAGCCAGCCGAGCGAGGGCGCGCCGGCCAGGCGCAGCAGGCCGAAGCCGGCGGTGACGGCCGTGCGGTCGCGGCGCACGAGGCGGTTGTAGAGGCGGCTGGACTCGCCCGAGCCGAGGATGGTCAGGGCGAGGTCGGCGGCGTCGGCCTCGCGGGTGCCGTCGTGCGGGAGGCGGTAGGCGGCCATCAGGGCGCGGGAGGGGACGTCCTCCTCGACGAGTTCGCGCAGCTCGCGGCCGATGGTGTCGGGCAGGGTGCCGTCCCGCGGGGGCTGCTTGCCGTCGTGGGCGGGGATGGTGCCGAAGTACTTCTCGACCCAGGCGAGGGTCTGCTCGGGGTCGAGGTCGCCGACGATGGAGAGCACCGCGTTGTTGGGCGCGTAGTAGGTGCGGAAGAACGCGCGGGCGTCCTCCAGCGTGGCCGCGTCCAGGTCGGCCATGGAGCCGATCGGCGTGTGGTGGTAGGGGTGGCCGTCCGGGAAGGACAGCGCGGTGAGCTTCTCGAAGGCGGTGCCGTACGGGACGTTGTCGTAGCGCTGGCGGCGCTCGTTCTTGACGACGTCGCGCTGGTTCTCCATCGAGGCGTCGTCGAGGGCGTGCAGCAGCGAGCCCATCCGGTCGGCCTCCAGCCAGAGCGCGAGCTCCAGCTGGTGGGCGGGCATGGTCTCGAAGTAGTTGGTGCGTTCGAAGCTGGTGGTGCCGTTGAGCGAGCCGCCGGCGCCCTGGACGAGCTCGAAGTGCCCGTTGTTGGAGACGTTGGCGGAGCCCTGGAACATCAGGTGCTCGAAGAGGTGGGCGAGGCCGGTGCGGCCCTTGACCTCGTGGCGCGAACCCACGTCGTACCAGAGGCACACGGCGGTGACCGGGGTGAGGTGGTCCTCGGAGAGCACCACGCGCAGGCCGTTGGCCAGGCGGTGTTCGGTGATGGCGAGGCCTCGTGAGGAGGCGGGGGCCGGATGGGCCATGCGCGGTGGGTCCTTCCCTGGTCGACGGCGGGTCGGGGCACGCGGGTGGTGGTCACCGACCGTGTGCCCCATTGTGGTGCAACGCGTGGAAGGCCGTGTTGTGTCCGCGCCCGGCAGGCGTTCGCCAGGGGCGGAAGCGGCGGGGGTGGGCGGGGCTGTCCGCGGGAGGGTCCACAATGGGGGGCGCCGTGCCCGCGTACGGTACGAATCGGTTGTCCCAGAGATCGAATCAGCCCGACAGACGCAAGGGAGCCCCGCCGCGATGGCCCGCCGCAGTTCGCCCACCCCGCCGCCCGGTGACTTCGAGGAGCGGATCCTCGACGTCGATGTCGTGGACGAGATGCAGGGTTCGTTCTTGGAGTACGCGTACTCGGTGATCTACTCCCGTGCGCTGCCCGACGCGCGGGACGGGCTGAAGCCCGTGCACCGCCGGATCCTGTACCAGGCCAACGAGATGGGCCTGCGGCCCGAGCGCGGCCATGTGAAGTGCGCCCGCCTGGTGGGCGAGGTGATGGGCCGGCTGCACCCGCACGGCGACGCGTCGATCTACGACTCGGTCGTCCGGATGGCGCAGCCGTTCTCGATGCGCCTGCCGCTGATCGACGGTCACGGCAACTTCGGCTCGCTCGGCAACGACGACCCGCCGGCCGCGATGCGGTACACGGAGTCGCGGCTGACGGCGGCCTCGATGTCGATGGTGGAGTCGATCCACGAGGACACCGTGGACTTCGGGCCGAACTACGACGGCAGCGAGCAGGAGCCGGGCGTCCTGCCGGCGGCGTTCCCGAACCTGCTGGTCAACGGCGCGTCCGGGATCGCGGTCGGCATGGCGACGAACATGCCGCCGCACAACCTGGCCGAGGTGGTGGCGGCGGCCCGGCACCTGATCAAGCACCCGACCGCGGACCTGGACACCCTGATGCGGTTCGTGCCCGGCCCCGACCTGCCGACCGGCGGCCGGATCGTGGGGCTGTCCGGCATCCGCGACGCGTACGAGTCGGGCCGCGGCACGTTCAAGATCCGTGCCACCACGGCGATCGAGAACGTGACGGCCCGCCGCAAGGGCATCGTGGTCACCGAGCTGCCGTACAGCGTCGGCCCGGAGAAGGTGATCGCGAAGATCAAGGACCTGGTCAACGCGAAGAAGCTCCAGGGCATCGCGGACGTCAAGGACCTGACGGACCGCGAGCACGGCCTGCGGCTGGTGATCGAGGTCAAGAACGGCTTCGTGCCGGAGGCGCTGCTGGAGCAGCTGTTCAAGCTGACGCCGATGGAGGAGACCTTCGGCATCAACAACGTGGCGCTGGTGGACGGCCAGCCGCTGACGCTGGGTCTGAAGGAGCTGCTGGAGGTCTACGTCGACCACCGCTTCGAGGTGGTCCGGCGGCGCAGCGAGTTCCGGCGCCGCAAGCGCCAGGAGCGGCTGCACCTGGTCGAGGGCCTGCTGGTGGCGCTGGTCGACATCGACGAGGTCATCGCGCTGATCCGCTCCAGCGACAACGCGGCGCAGGCCAAGGAGCGGCTGATGGAGCGCTTCTCGCTGTCGGAGATCCAGACGGCGTACATCCTGGACACCCCGCTGCGGCGGCTCACCCGGTTCGACCGGGTGGAGCTGGAGGACGAGCAGCAGAAGCTCACCGGGGAGATCGCGGAGCTCACCGAGATCCTGGAGTCCGACACCCGGCTGCGCAACGTGGTCTCGACCGAGCTGGGCGCGGTGGCGAAGCAGTTCGGCACGCCGCGGCGGACGGTGCTGCTGGCGGCGGGCGCGGTGCCGAGTGCGGCGCTGACGGTGCCGCTGGAGGTCGCGGACGACCCGTGCCGGGTGCTGCTGTCCTCGACGGGGCTGCTGGCGCGGACGACCGACGGGGAGCCGTCGGAGGGTTCGGAGCAGCGGGCCAGGCACGATGCGGTGGCGTCGGCGGTGACGGCGACGGCCCGGGCGGACGTGGGCCTGGTGACGTCGGCGGGCCGGGTGCTGCGGCTGCCGGTGATCGACCTGCCGCAGCTGCCGGCGGGCGGCGCGGTGTCGCTGGCGGGCGGCGCCGCGGTGTCGGAGTTCCTCCGGCTGGAGGCCGGCGAGCGGGCCCTGGCGCTGACCACCCTGGACGAGTCCTCGCCCGGGCTGGCGCTGGGCACCCTGCAGGGCGTGGTGAAGCGGGTCGTGCCGGAGTGGCCGGCCAACAAGGACGAGTTCGAGGTGATCGCCCTCAAGGAGGGTGACGAGGTGGTCGGCGCGGTCGAGCTGGCCACCGGCGACGAGGACATGGTCTTCATCGCGTCCGACGCGCAGCTGCTGCGCTATCCGGCGGGCCAGGTGCGGCCGCAGGGCCGCCCGGCGGGCGGCATGGCGGGCATCAAGCTGTCGGAGGGCGCGCGGGTGCTGTCGTTCACGGCGGTGGATCCGGCGGTGGACGCGGTGGTGCTGTCGGTCGCGTCGGCGTCGGGGACGCTGGCCGGTGCGGAGCACACCACGTGGAAGGTGACGCCGTTCGAGCAGTACCCGCGCAAGGGCCGGGCCACCGGCGGTGTGCGCTGCCAGCGGTTCCTGCGCGGGGAGGACGCCCTGGCGTTCGCCTGGGCCGGCGCGGTGCCGGCGCTGGCCTCGGCGGCGAACGGCTCGCCGGTGGAGCTGCCCGAGCGCGACCCGCGGCGGGACGGCTCCGGCACTCCGGTGACGGGACAGGTGGCCGCGGTCGGCAGCCGCGCCTGACGGCGGGTGCGGGCCGTCGCACGGGGCCGGAGCGGCCCCCGTGACGGCCCGCTCCGCCCGCCGGGCCCCGTCGGGCGCGTCCGGGCCGGGGTCGACGGGCCGTGGCCGACCGGGGCTGCGGTCGACCGAGCCGTGGCCGACCGGGCGAGGGTAGGCTCACCTGGGTGAGCACCTGCACCACGCTGTCGCGTGAACTGACCGAACCGCTGGCCGCGACCGCGGCGACGGCGGCGACCTGGCTGCTCGTCGAGCAATCCGGTCCGTGGGGTGCGAAGGCGCTGGTGGAGAGCCATCTGGACACCGCGGTCGGCCGGGCCCTGGAGACCGCGGCGGCCGGCACGGGCGTGCGGGTGGCACTGATCCGCAGCCCCGGCCGGCACGCCGACGCGCAGGCGGCGCCGCACGAGGTGATCGTCGCGCACACCGCACCGGGCCGGTCCTGGGTGCGGCGCACCGCGGTGACCGATCCGGCGGAGCTGCTCGCCCTCGACCTCGCCGCCCTCGGCGCGGGCGAGCACGGGGGCCTGGGCACCGAGCACACCGGCGGCCCGGTGGCCCTGGTGTGCACCAACGGGCGCCGGGACCGCTGCTGCGCCCTGCTGGGCCGGCCGCTGGCCGCCGAGCTCGCCGCGGCCGGGCACGGCGAGGTCTGGGAGGTCACGCACCTCGGCGGCCACCGCTTCTCCCCGACGATGCTGGTGCTGCCGTACGGCTACGCGTACGGCCGGCTGTCCGGGGCGAGCGCCAAGGAGGTGCTGGCGTCGACGGCGGCCGGGCACACCGTGCCGGAGTTCTCCCGGGGCCGTTCCTGCTGGCAGCGGCCGGGCCAGGCCGCGGAGCACGCGGTGCGGCTGGCGACCGGCGAGACGGCGGCCGACGCGCTGACCGTCGAAGCGGAGCGGGCCGACGGGGGCGGCTGGGCGGTGGAGGTCCGGCACACGGACGGCCGGCGCTGGCTGGTGCCGGTCACCGAGGGTGTCAGCCTGCCGCCGCGGCCGGAGAGTTGCGGCAAGGCCGCGGGTACGCCGTCGCGGATGACCGCGGGCCCGGTGGAACGGCTGTGACGGCCCCCGCCCGCTGTCCGGGAGGCCGGGGGGCCGTCACAGGGTTTGGGAGGGTCAGCCGGCCGCCTTGGTGACGAACTCGGTGGTGTAGGTCTTCGACAGGTCGATGGTCGACTCCTTGCCCTTGACGTCCGGGTGGAAGGCGCCGAGCACCGCCAGCACCGTCTTCGGGCCGTCGGCGGGCATCACGCCGTCGGTGGTGAACATCGGCAGGGTGGCCTTGATCGCCGCCGCGTACTGCTCGGCACCGCCCTGCGCGTAGTCGGCGGGCATCTTCGCCGCGATCTCCTCCGGCGTGTGGCTGCCCATCCACTTGAGCGTCTTCACGAAGGCGTTGGCGAGCTTCTGGACGGTGTCCTTGTTGCCGTTCACCCAGGCGGTGTTCATGTAGAGCGAGGACGAGGGGTAGAGGCCGCCGAGCGCGGCCTTGGAACCCTCCGGGGTCCGCATGTCGTACAGCACCGAGCCGATGTTCTTGGCGACGATGTTCGCCACCGTCGGGTCGGTGGTCATGCCGGCGTCGATCGAGCCCTGCTGCATGGCGGCGATGAAGGTCTGGCCGGCGCCGACCGCGATCGGGCTGAACTCGCTGACGTTCACGCCGTTCTTGACGGCCAGGTACTTGGTGAGGAAGTCGGTGGAGGAGCCGATGCTGGTGACGCCCAGCTTGCGGCCCTTGAAGTCGGCGCCGCCCTTGATCGCGGCGGCCTGCTTGGCGGAGACCACCTCGACCTCGCCGGGGGCCTGCGAGAACTGGACCACCGACTCGACGCTCTTGCCCTTGGCCTGGAGGTCGATGGTGTGGTCGTAGAAGCCGACCGCGCCCTGGACGTCGCCGGCGAGCAGTGCGGTGGTGGCGTTGACGCCGGCCGGCTCGCTCAGCAGCTCGACGTTGACCCCGGCCTCGGCGAAGAAGCCGAGCCGCTGGGTGAGCATGGCCGGCATGTAGATGACCTTGTCCAGGCCGCCGACCATGATCTTCACTTTGGGGCCGGAGACGGTCGGGCCCGCCGGGGCCGCGCCGGTGTGCGAGGTGGAGGCGGCGTCGTTGGCACAGGCGGCCAGCGGCAGGAGCAGCACGGCGGCGATGGCGGCTGCGGCGGTTCTGCGCATGGTGGGGGAACCTCTCTGGGGCGAGCGGGAGTGGGGGTGGAGTGCGCGGTGGGGCGTGCGGGGGTCGCGACGGGGGAGGTCAGCGGCCGTCGCCGGTGTCGGCCGGCTTCCAGCGGAAGAGCCGCTTCTCGGCGAAGGTGAGCAGGCCCTCGGTGAGCAGGGCGACCACGGCGAGGATGGTCATCGCGGCGTACACACCGGCCGCGTTGAAGGTGCCCTGGGCGGCGGCGACCATCAGGCCGAGGCCCTTGGTGGCGCCGATGTACTCGCCGACGATGGCGCCGATGAGCGCGAAGCCGAAGCTGACGTGCAGGCTGGTGAAGATCCACGTGGTGGCGGCGGGGATGACCACCTGCAGGGTGACCCGGCGGTTGTCGGCGCCCAGGATCCGGGCGTTGGCGACCAGGTTGCGGTCGACCTCGCGGGCACCCTGGAAGGCGTTGAAGAACACCGGGAAGAACACCAGCACCACGGCCGAGGCGATCTTGGAGGCCGGCCCGAGCCCGAACCAGATCAGGAAGATCGGCGCCAGCACGATGCGCGGAACGGCATTGAGGATCTTGATGTACGGGCCGAACACGTCGGCCAGGAAGCGGATCCGGCCGAGCGCGATGCCCAGCAGCACACCGCCCGTCACGCCGATCACCCAGCCGGTGAGCGCCTCGTACAGGGTGTAGCCGACCTGCTCGCCGAGCGAGCCCTGCGCGGTGCCGTGGGCGATCCACTGCCAGATCTGCGCCCAGATCTTCGACGGCTGGGAGAAGTTGAACGGGTCGATCACCCCGGTGCGGGCGCACACCTCCCACAGGCCCAGGAACGCGGCCAGCACCCCGGCGCGGGCGCCGTACACACCGAACCTCCGGTTGCGGGCCGCTCGTTCGCGGACCTCGGTGCGGGTGGTGACGGGGGCGGTGGCGACGGCGGTCTCAAGCGGCACGACCCGCTCCTCTCTCACGGGTGATGCGGACCTCTTCGCCGAGCGAGGCCCAGATCTCGCGGTACAGCTCGACGAAGCGCGGCTCCAGGCGGACGGCCTCCACGGTGCGCGGGCGCGGCAGGTCGACGGTGAAGACCTCCTTGACGGTGGCCGGTCCGGCGGTCATCACCACGACCCGGTCGGCCAGCGCGATGGCCTCGTCCAGGTCGTGGGTGACGAACACGACCGAGGAACCCGTCCCGGCCCACAGCTCCAGCAGCTGGTCAGACATCAGCGCCCGGGTCTGCACGTCGAGGGCCGAGAACGGCTCGTCCATCAGCAGGATCTTCGGGTCGTTGACGAAGGTCTGGGCCAGCGCGACGCGCTTGCGCATACCGCCGGACAGCTGGTGCGGGTAGCGGTCCTCGAAGGCGGACAGGCCCACCCGGGCCAGCCAGTCGCGGGCCTTCTCACGGGCCTGGTCGGTCGGTACGCCGCGGAAGCGCGGGCCGGCCATCACGTTCGACAGCACGGTGCGCCACGGGAAGACGGCGTCCTGCTGGAAGACGAAGCCGACGTGCTCGTTGATGCCCTCGACGTTCTCGCCGTGCACCCGCACCTCGCCCTCGGTGGGCTCCTCCAGGCCGCTGACCAGTGTCAGCGTGGTCGACTTGCCGCAGCCGGTCGGCCCGACCACGGCGACGAACTCGCCGGGGGCGACGGTCAGGTCGAGGTCCCGGACGGCGGTGTGCAGGGTGCCGGAGGGCGTCCGGAAGCGTTTGGTCGCTCCGGTCAACTCGATCGCCGGGACGGCGCCGGCCTTGTGCGGGCTCACGTGAACCACCTACCTCCTCGGCCGGCGGCGGTGCCGGCGCGGTGCTGTGGTCCGGGACGCTACGAGGGGCCGCGGCAGCCGCGGGAGCCTTGCGGGCGTAACGCGGCTTTGCCGCGTAGAGGGGTTTTCTGCTCCTTTTGCTTCCGCTACAACAGCCGGGGGCGGGCTGACAGAAACACGCAGGAAACATAGGGTGACCCTCCACCCCCGACGCCCTGAGCAGGAAGGAGATCCGCCATGAGGCGACCTCGCTGGCCGCGCCGGGTCTTCGCGCAGCTGCTGCTCAGCCAGACCGTGGTGACGATCGGCGTCACCGCCGTGACCGCCGGGCTGTTCCTCGCCCCGGTCAGCCGCGAACTGGACCGCGACGCGATGCAGCGCGCGCTGTCCATCGCCCAGGCCACCGCGAGCGACGACGGCATCGCCCGGGCCGCCGCCGCCCGCGACTCGCGGACCGTCCAGCACAACGCCGAACAGATCCGGCGCGCCACCCACGCCGAGTTCGTGGTGATCACCGACACCGACGGCATCCGGCTCTCCCACACCGATCCCAGCCGGATCGGCCTGCGGGTCTCCACCGACCCCGGGCCGGCCCTGCACGGCGAGAGCGTCACCGCGATCCAGGACGGCACCCTCGGGCGCACCGCACGCGGCAAGGTGCCGCTGAGGCTCGCCGACGGCCGGATCGTCGGCGAGGTGTCGGTCGGCCTCAGCGACGACTCCATCCGCCGCCGCCTGCTCTCCATGGCCGGGGGATCCTGCTCTGCGCGGGCGCCGGACTGGCCGCCGGGCTCGCCGCCACCCTGCTGCTGGCCCGTCGGCTCAAGCGCCGCACCCACAACATCGCGGTCGCCGACATCTCCGCGCTCCTGGTGGAACGGGAGGCGATGCTGCACAGCATCCGCGAGGGCATGGTCGCCCTGGACGCCGCCGGGAGGATCAGGCTCGCCAACGACGAGGCGCTGCGGCTGCTCGCCCTGCCGGAGGAGTGCACGGGGCGGACGGTCGACGACGTCCTGCCGCCCGGCCGGCTGGCCGACGTGCTGACCGGCCGGATCGCCGGCCCGGACCTGCCGGCCGTCCGCGACGACCGCGTCCTGATGGTCAACCGGATGACCACCGCCGACGGGGGCGCCGTCACCACCCTGCGCGACCGCACCGAACTGGAGTCCCTCGTCCGCGAGCTCGACAACACCCGCAGCCTCACCGAGGCGCTGCGCGCCCAGGACCACGAGCACGCCAACCGGATGCACACCCTGCTCGGCCTGCTCGAACTCGGCCGGCACGACCAGGCGGCCGCCTTCATCTCCGAGCAGTCCGGTTCGCACGCCGCGGTCGCCGCCCGGATCGGCGAGCAGGTCCAGGACCCGCACGTGGCCGCCCTGCTGGCGGGCAAGGCCGCGGTCGCCGCCGAGCGCGGCATCCGACTGGCCGTCACCGGCGACAGCCACCTGCCGGACGCCGCCGTGGACGCCCGCGCGCTGGTCACCGTGGTCGGCAACCTGGTCGACAACGCCCTGGACGCGCTGGCCGGCGGCACCGTCGAAGTCCGGCTGCGCCCGGTCGGGACGACCCTGCTGGTGGAGGTCGCGGACAGCGGCCCCGGCGTGCCGACGGAGCTGCGCGAACTGATCTTCGAGGAGGGCTGGACCAGCAAGACGGCACCGGCCCACCGGCCGCGCGGGCTGGGTCTGGCGATGGTCCGTCGACTGGTCGAACGCTCCGGCGGCCGGCTCGCGGTCGGCGACGGCCCGCTCGGCGGCGCCCGCTTCACCGTGGAACTGCCCGAGGCCCTGCTCATTCTGGAGAACGCATGATCGACGTCCTCGTGGTCGACGACGACTTCCGGGTCGCCGACGTGCACGCCGCCTACGTGGCGAAGATCCCCGGCTTCCGCGTCACCGGCACCGCGCACAGCGCCGGTGAGGCCCTCGCGCTGCTGGAACGCGCCCCGGTGGACCTCGTGCTGCTCGACCACCACCTGCCGGACGAGAGCGGGCTCGCCCTCGTCCGACGGCTGCGCGATGCCGGGATCGCCTGCGACGTGATGATGGTCACCGCCGCCCGCGACGTCTCCACCGTCCACGCGGCCATGCAGCACGGCGCCCTGCAGTACCTGGTGAAGCCCTTCAGCTTCGGCGGGCTGCGCGCCAAGCTCACCGCCTACGCCGAGCTGCGCCACGCCCTGGCCGGACCGGCCGCCCGCGAGGCCTGCCAGGACGAGGTGGACCGGATGTTCGCCACCCTGCGCACCGCGTCCTCCCCGACCGCCACCCTGCCCAAGGGCACAGCGCACCCACCACCGACCTGGTGCTGGGCGCGCTGCGCCGGGCCGGGCGGGCGCTCTCCGCCCAGGAGGTCGCGGAGGAGACCGGCCTGTCGCGCTCGACCGCACAGCGCTACCTCAAGCAGCTGGCCCGGGACAGCCGGCTGCGGCTCTCCCTGCGGTACGGCGACACCGGCCGCCCCGAACACCGGTACGTGCTCGCCGCGCGCTGAGCGGCGAGCGCCGCGGCCCGCCGCGACACGTGGAGCTCCCCGGCACCACTCTCCCCGATCCACGCCCCGTCGCGTCGATCGTCCTTGGCCTGCCGGATGTCTGAGGTTCCGTCACCTGTCGGGCACACACGGTGGCCATTCTGTCACGGACATGACATAGTCGGCGATGCACGCCAACCGAGGCTCTGATTCAAAGGAGAACAGTGCCATGCTTTTCCGTATCGCAGGCCTGACGGCCGCAGCAGTAACGACCATCGCCCTGACCGGGGGACGGCGGTGGCCGCGCCCCGCCAGGCCTGCCCCGCCTCGATCAGCCGCCCGTGCGTCTGGCAACAGCCCGGCGGCGAGGGGATCGTCGGCGGCGCCCGGATCGACGCGGCCGACCGGGCCCAGCCCGTCCTGCTGCGGGTGGAGGTCCGGATCCAGAAGGCCTGGGGCAGTCCCTGGCAGACCGTGGCCAGCTCGACCCTCGTCACCAGCGGCACGGCCACCGTCACCACCCCGGCGGTGCGGACCGACTACCGCACCATGGTCTGCGCCACCGGCGGCCCGGCCGACCACCCGGAGCTGCACGCCACCAGCTGCACGTTCTGACGGCGGCTCACCGGATCCGGCGCGTGCACGGGCTTGTCCGGCAAGCCCTACACGGCGCCGGCGCCGGTGAGCGAGCGGACCTCCAGCTCGGCGTAGCGGTCCGGATCGGCCGGCTCCCGGGAGGTCACCGTGCCCACCCAGCCCGCGAGGAAGCCCAGCGGGATCGAGACCAGGCCCGGGTTCTCCAGCGGGAACCAGTGGAAGTCCACGCCCGGCAGCAGCGCCGCGGGCGACCCGGACACCACGGGCGAGAACACCACCAGCAGCACCGCGGGCACCAGGCCGCCGTACACCGCCCAGACCGCACCGCGGGTGGTGAAACGGCGCCAGAACAGGCTGTACAGCAGGGTCGGCAGGTTGGCCGAGGCGGCCACCGCGAAGGCCAGACCCACCAGGAAGGCCACGTTCAACCGCTGGGCGAACAGGCTCAGCACGATCGCCAGCGCACCGATCACCACCGCGGACAGCCGCGCGGCCACCACCTCCTCTCGCTCGTCCACCTGCCGCTCGTCGCTGCGGCGCCAGGCCCGGGCGTAGAGGTCGTGGGCGAATGCGGCCGAGGAGGCCAGGGTGAGCCCGGCCACCACCGCGAGGATGGTGGCGAAGGCGATCGCGGAGATCAGCGCGAACAGCACCACCCCGCGGGTCGAGCCCTCGCCGCCGCCCAGCACCAGGGCCAGCAGCGGCGCCGCGGTGTTGCCCGCGGGGTTGGCCGCCTTCACTGCGGGCGCGCCGACCAGGGCCCCGGCGCCGAGCCCGAGCACCACCGCCATCAGGTAGAAGCCGCCGACCAGCCCGATCGCCCAGATCGTGGAGCGCCGGGCGGCCCGCGCCGTCGGCACGGTGTAGAAGCGGGAGAGGATGTGCGGCAGCCCCGCGGTGCCCAGCACCAGTGCCAGGCCGAGGCTGACGAAGTCCAGTCGGCTGGTCGGGCCGGTGCCGTACTTCAGGCCGGGCTCCAGGTAGGCCTGCCCGGCCCCGCTGCGGTCGGCGGCGGCGGTCATCAGGGCGCCGACGTCCCCGTGGAACCGGGCCAGCACGAGCACCGTGAGCAGCACCGAACCGGCCATCAGCAGCACGGCCTTGACGATCTGGATCCAGGTGGTGGCGCGCATCCCGCCGACCGTCACGTAGACGATCATCAGGGCGCCGACCCCGACGATCGTCCACCCCTTGGCCTGGCCGCTGCCCGTGCCGAGCAGGAGGGCGACCAGGCTGCCGGCGCCGACCATCTGCGCGATCAGGTAGAGCAGCGAGACCACCATGCCGGCGGTGCCCGCGGCGGCCCGCACCGGGCGCTGGCGCATCCGCAGGGCCAGCACGTCGGCCAGGGTGTAGCGGCCGGCGTTGCGGACCAGCTCGGCGACCAGCATCAGCACGACCAGCCAGGCGACCAGGAAGCCGATGCTGTAGAGCATCCCGTCGTAGCCGTAGATCGCGATCAGGCCGGTGACCCCGAGGAAGGAGGCCGCGGAGAGGTAGTCGCCGGAGAGGGCCAGGCCGTTCTGCAGCGGGCTGAAGCCCCGGCCGCCGGCGTAGAAGTCCTCGGCGCCGTGGCCGCGGCGGCCGACCCACAGGGTGATCGTCAGGGTGACCAGGACGACGACCGCGAACAGGACGACGGCCAGCCCGTGGTGCGCGCCCGAGGGGGCAGCCGCGGCGAGCCGGGCGGGGGCGGGCGCGAACGCGCCGGGCCCCGTCACCGGAGCTGGTCCTGGGTGTCCCAGCGCAGTTCGAGGGCGGCTCGGTCGCGGCGGGTGCGGGCGTTGCGGGCGTACAGCCAGGTGAGCAGGAAGGTGGAGGCGAACTGACCGAGCCCCAGGATCCAGGCCACGTTCAGCGGGCCGACCGTGCGACGGGCCATCAGCCCCGGTGCGGCGGCCTGCGCGACCAGGTACAGCAGGTACCAGCCGAGGAAGGCGCCGGTGGCCGGCAGGACGAAGCCGCGGTACCCGCGGCGGATCTCCTGGAAGGCCTCGCTCTGCTGCACGGCGCGGTACACCGCGGCCGCGTCGGCCTCGACCGCCGTGGCGGCGGTGGCGGCGGTGGCGGCGGCCGCGGTGTCGGCCGGGGCTGCCCCGGCTGCCGGCACCGGCCGGGGCCGGACGACGGCCGGTGCCGGCGCCGCCTGCCCGGCGGCAGCGGCGGACCGTGCCGCCCGGGAGGGTGCGGGCACCCGCGCCGCACGGACGGCGGCGCGGCCCGACACCCGGCCGGCCCACCAGTCGAACCTCTCCTGCTGCACCACGGATGCTCCTGACGGGGACGCGCCGCGACAGGGCAGGCGTCGGAAGGGGCGCGGAGGAGAACGCTCCGGTCGCGCGCTGACCCGACCAGGATGGGACCGCAATCGGCACATGCGCCAATCGGTGCAGGAACGTTCACCCAAACTGATGAGCGGCCGTCAGCTCACGAACGACGTGAGATTCCCTGCCGAAAGGCGTAAGCCACCGCCTGCGCGCGGTCCCGGACGGCGGTCTTGGCGAAGAGGTTGTTGATGTGCGTCTTCACCGTGGACGGGCTGACGAAGAGCGCCTCGGCGATCTCCGCGTTGGAGAGCCCCTCGGCGATCAGCGCCAGCACCTCGGCCTCGCGCACGGTCAGCCCGTCCGGCAGCTCGGCCGGACGGACCGGCGACCCGGGCGACCCGGCCGACCCGGCTGATCCGGCGGACCCGGGAGTTCCCGCCGGGCCCGGCTGCGCCGCCGGCGCGGGCCCCGACAGCCTTTCCAGCAGCCGTCGCTGCACCTGCGGGGAGAGCCCGGCCGCGCCGGACCGCACGTCCGCGACGGCCCGGGCGATCTCCTCCGCCCCCGCGTCCTTGGTCAGATAGCCCCGCGCCCCGGCCTGCAGCGCCGGGAAGAGCGACTCGTCGTCGGCGTAGGTGGTGAGCACCACCACCTCCGTCCCCGCATGGTCCGCCCGGATCCGGCGGGTGGCCTCGACTCCGTCGCAGCGCGGCATCCGAAGGTCCATCAGCACCACGTCGGGGGCGAGTTCGGCGACCAGCCGGACGGCCTCCTCGCCGTCGGACGCCGCGCCGACCACCTCGATCCCGGGCAGCAGCCCCAGCAGCATCACGATCCCCTCGCGCACCACCGTCTGGTCGTCCGCGACCACCACCCGCGTGGTGGGGCCCCCGCTCACGTCGGCACCCGCAACAGCACCCGCCATCCTCCGTCCTCCGGTCCGGCCGCGAGCTCGCCGCCGAGCAGCTCGGCGCGCTCCCGCATCCCCAGCAGACCGTACCCGGCGCCGCTGTCGGCCAGCGGGTTGGACGCCGGCCCCGCCCCGGGGGTGTTGCGCACCTCCAGCTCCACCGCCCCGGCCAGATAGGCCAGTCGGACGGTGACCGCGGCGCCCGGCGCGTGCTTGCGGGCGTTGGTGACCGCCTCCAGGGCGACCCGGCGGACCGCCAGGGCCGGCTCGGCGGGCACCGGCCGCGGACTGCCCTCGACGACCAGCCGCGCCGCCTCACGGCCCGTCAGTTCCACCAGGAAGTCGCCGACCGGGGTCAGCTCGCCCCGCAGTGCGGACAGCGCCTGCCGGGTCTCCGCCAGCCCCTCCTGGGCCATCCGCCGGGCCGCCACCACCCGCTCGCGGACCCGGTCCCGCTCGGCTCCGCCGTCCAGCATCAGCCGGGCCGCCTCCAGGTGGACGAGCTGCGCGGAGAGGCTGTGCGCCAGCACGTCGTGGATCTCCCGGGCGATCCGGGCCCGCTCGGCGAGGGCCGCGCTCCGCGCCTCGGCCGTCCGGGCGGCCCGTTCCTGTTCCAGCAGCCGCCGCTGGGCGGCGCGGGCCTCGGCGTCCAGCCGCAGCAGAGAGCCGAGCAGCACCATCCCGCCCGCGGTCGCCAGCCCGGCCGTGGTCGACACACCGTCCAGGGCAACGTACGAGGCCAGGGCGGCCGCGGCGACCGGCAGCCCGCCGAGGAGCGGCAGCCGGACGAGGGCCGCCACGGCGAGGACGCACCAGACCGTGCCGGCCAGGGTGGAGGCGTCCACGGCGCTCGCCCCGACGGCCACCGCCAGCAGACCGGCCGCGCAGCCCAGCGCCGCCGGGAGCCGGCGTCCGCGGACCGCCAGGAAGAAGCCCACCAGCAGCGCCGCACCGGTGAGCAGCAGGCCCGACACCAGGACGACCGCCCCGGCGGCGAGGCGGTCCGAGGCGAAGGTGCTCCAGACCACCACGGTCAGCAGGACCAGCCGGCCGCCGAGGCCGAGCAGCTTCCGGGGCCCGGTGAGCCCGTCCCGGAACAGGACGTCCCCGCTCGGCCAGCGGCTCCAGACCTCCGCGCCCACCCGGGCCTCCTCTCCGGACCGCTCAGACACCGACCGGCTCGAACCGCCGCGCCGCCCGCCGGTTCACCACCACGCCGCGTGCCAGCAGCAGCACGCCGAGCGACAGCAGCAGCGCGCTGGTGTCCTGCCGGACGTGCAGTGCCGAGCCGAGGCCCCACCAGCCGAGCCGCAGCACCAGCATGCCGCCCCAGGCCGCCGCCGTCGCGGCCGTGCCCCTGGCCCAGACCGTGCCGTCGGACTCGCGCCACAGCCGCACCGTCCATCCCCAGACGCAGCCCATCGCGAGCACCGTGGCCAGCGAGCCGGCCAGCAGCAGCGCGGCCGCCGTCGGGTGGCCCGGGTCCAGCAGCTTCGGGTCGCGCAGCGCCAGCACGCCGAGGATCAGCGGCAGCAGCCACAGGCGGCGCTCGGTGTCGACCCGGCGGGCCTTCAGCTGGCGGCTCACCACCAGCGCGACCACGGCGACGGCGACGAGGAGGTCGGCGAGTGCGGACATCACGGGCTCCCGGCAGGAGAGGGGTTGCTGACCTCTCCGACGCTACGGACCGGGCGGGCGCCGGGCCTCGGAGCCGGGGTCGAAACGACGCCGAGGGGCTCTCCACCCCAGGGTGGAGAGCCCCTCGTACCGGGCCCGTCGGCGTCAGGCGTCGATGCGCGAGCGGTCCAGCGTCGCCGCGGAATCGACGATGAACTCCTTGCGCGGGGCGACGTCGTTGCCCATCAGCAGGTCGAACGTCCGCTCGGCCGCCTCCAGGTCGGCGAGGTTGATCCGGCGCAGGATCCGGTGCCGCGGGTCCATCGTGGTCTCGGCCAGCTGGTCGGCGTCCATCTCACCGAGGCCCTTGTAGCGCTGGATCGGCTCCTTCCAGCGCAGCCCCTTGGACTGGAACGACAGGAGGGTGCGCCGCAGCTCGGCGTCCGAGTACGTGTAGTGGTACTTGCCCTGGCCGCGCTTGGGGTTGGTCAGCTCGATCCGGTGCAGCGGCGGCACCGCGGCGAACACCCGGCCCTGCTCGATCATCGGGCGCATGTAGCGCTGGAAGAGGGTCAGCAGCAGGGTGCGGATGTGCGAGCCGTCGACGTCGGCGTCGGCCATGAAGATGACCCGGCCGTATCGGGCCTGGTCGATGTCGAACGTCCGGCCGGAGCCCGCTCCTATGACCTGGATGATCGAGGCGCACTCGGCGTTCTTGAGCATGTCGGCCACCGAGGCCTTCTGCACGTTGAGGATCTTGCCGCGGATCGGCAACAGGGCCTGGAACTCCGAGTTGCGGGCCAGCTTGGCGGTGCCCAGCGCCGAGTCGCCCTCGACGATGAACAGCTCGCTGCGCTCGACGTCGTCGCTGCGGCAGTCGGCGAGCTTGGCGGGCAGCGAGGAGGTCTCCAGTGCGGTCTTCCGCCGCTGGGCCTCCTTGTGCTGGCGGGCCGCGACCCTCGTCCGGGCGGCCGCGACGACCTTCTCCATGACCGCCCGGGCCTGGATCTTCTCGTCCTTCTTCGCCGAGGTGAGGAAGGCCTTGAGCTCCTTGGCGACGACCCCGGAGACGATCCGGTTCGCGGCCGAGGTGCCCAGCACCTCCTTGGTCTGGCCCTCGAACTGAGGCTCGGCGAGCCGGACGGTGACCACCGCGGTGAGGCCCTCCAGGGCGTCGTCCTTGGTGATGTCGTCCTCGGCGACGCGCAGCAGCTTGGCCCCGCGCAGCGCCTCGTTCACGGTCTTGGCGAGCGAGCGCTCGAAACCGGTGACGTGGGTGCCGCCCTTGGGGGTGGCGATGATGTTCACGAAGGAGCGCATCGTGGTGTCGTAGCCGGCGCCCCAGCGCAGCGCGATGTCCACGTCGAGGTGCCGGGTGACCTCGGTCGGGGTCATGTGCCCGAGATCGTCCAGGACGGGCACGGTCTCCTTGAAGGTGCCCTCGCCGTTCAGTCGGACGACGTCGCAGATCGGCTTGTCCGGGGCGAGGAACTCGCAGAACTCGGCGATGCCGCCGTCGAAGCGGAAGGTCGTCTCGTCGACCTTCTCACTCTCCGTCAGGCGCTCGTCACGGACGATGATGGTCAGGCCGGGGACGAGGAACGCCGTCTGCCGGGCCCGCGCGTGCAGGCTCTCCAGGGACAGCCGGGCGTCCTTGAGGAAGATCTGCCGGTCGGCCCAGTAGCGGATCCGGGTGCCGGTGCGGCCGCGCGGCGCCTTGCCCTTCTTCGTCAGGCCGCTCCCCGCCTCGAAGGGCGCGTCGGGGCTCAGCTCGGTGAAGATGCCCGGGGTGCCGCGGCGGAAGCTGATCGCGTGGGTGTGGCCGCTGCGGTCGACCTCGACATCGAGCCGGGCCGACAGCGCGTTGACCACCGAGGCGCCGACGCCGTGCAGGCCGCCGGAGGCGGCGTACGAGCCGCCGCCGAACTTTCCGCCGGCGTGCAGCTTGGTCATCACGACCTCGACGCCGGACAGACCGGTCTTCGGCTCCACGTCGACCGGGATGCCACGGCCGTTGTCACGGACCTCGACCGAGCCGTCCTCGTGCAGGAGGACCTCGATCCGGTCGCAGAAGCCGCCGAGGGCCTCGTCGACCGAGTTGTCGATGATCTCCCACAGGCAGTGCATCAGGCCGCGGCTGTCCGTCGAGCCGATGTACATGCCGGGGCGCTTGCGGACCGCCTCCAGCCCCTCCAGGACCAGCAGGTGCCGAGCGGTGTAGTTGGAACCGTCGTCCTGGGCGAGCAGGGCGGACGGCACTGATTCGGCACTCATGCGGCGTTGCACTCCTCAATGAAGTTCTCTGACTGGTCTGCTCGGCCCGCCGACCCCCTCGGCGCGCTCTCACTGGGCGAGACCCCGGGTGTGGCGTCTCTCGCAGCCTGTACGCGCTGCGCGAACACGGGCTCCACCGGATGCCGGGACGGCGGGGCGCCATCTCCACCTGCCACCACGGTTCCTGGCGGACCGTGGCACCGGGCGCAGGCGGCGGAGCTGCTGCGATGCAGGCTACCGGTGCGGGGGACGGGGCTTATGCTCCAACCCAGCAGAGGATTATGCTACGCGGACCTCGGACATCGCTTCGATCGGACGTTCGAGGGAAGCCCTGCGGTATCGGAACCGGTACGCATGAACCACCGAGCCCCGGGGCACGTCCTCATCAACAACAGCAGAATCCTCCGAGAAGAAAAGCCACGAGCGGGAACGAAATCGACCTGGTTGGATGTTCACCCTGGTACGACAGCTCGTCGAGCTAGAGAAGAGGCGACGTGACTACTGTTCTGACCCCTGCGAGCCCGCTCACCGCGGCTGACCGCTGCGACCGTTGCGGCGCCCAGGCCTACCTGCGCATCGTCCTCGCCAGCGGCGGAGAGCTGCTGTTCTGCGCCCACCACGGGCGCAAGTTCGAGCCGGAGCTCAAGAAGATTGCCGTGGAGATACAGGACGAGACGGGTCGTCTCGGGACGACTCCCGCCACGGCCGACGACAACGAGCGCTGACCCGGGCGCTCCGGCAACGAGCCGACTCGGCACGGGCCGAGGGCCGGGTGGCAGGTCCAGTGACCTGCCACCCGGCCCTTTTGCCGTCCTCCGAGCGACCGCTCCGTTCCCCTGTCACCGTCCGCGAGCCGGTCGATACGCTCTGACACCGCATCGGCCACCGGGAAGCGTCGTGCGTGGGTCTGCCATGACTCCGGGTCACCTGACCCGCACACAGTGCAGCGGGTGCGCCCGTCGCACGGTGACGGTCAGAGTGCGGAGCGTACGTCGTCGGCGACCGAGGCCACCCGGGTGTAGACCCCGGGATGGTCGGCCTCCGCGCAGCCGGTGCCCCAGGAGACCAGCCCGGCCAGCCGGCCGCCGACCAGCAGCGGCCCCCCGCTGTCCCCCTGGCAGGCGTCCCGGCCGCCCTGCTCCGAGCCCGCACACACCATGAAGCGCGCGTCGAACGGCGACTCCCCGCCGCTCGGATAGGCCCGCGAACAGGTCTCGTCCGCGACGATCGGGACGGTCACCCGGTGCAGGGTCGAGGCGTACGCACCGTTGCCGGTGGTGTCGCCCCAGCCGTAGACCTGCGCCGCCGTCCCGGCCGCGTACGGCTCGCTCTCACCCTGGCCGACCATGCCCAGGACCGGCCGGCCCGGCTGCGGCTCGGCGAGCGTGAGCACCGCCACGTCCCGCAGGTTGTGCGTGAAGTCGTAACCCGGATCCACCCAGACGCTGCGGACGGTGATCTCCTTGCCGTCCCTCGTCCGCAGGTCGTCCCGGCCGATCACCGCCTCCAGGCCCGGACGGTCGATGCGGTGGCCCGTCCGCTCGTCGTAGAAGCAGTGCGCCGCGGTCACCACCTTGGTCGCCGTCACCAGCACCCCGCCGCAGAACTGGCCGGAGCGGGCGCTGCCGAACTGCTGCCGGCTCGCCAGGGCCACCATCCAGGGATGCTCGGAGGTCGAGGTCGCCTCGCCACCGACGATCCGGCGCTGCGCCGAGGCGGAGCCGGCCCCCAGGAGGATCAGCGGGCCGGGCAGCGCGGCCAGCAGGGCCAGCGCCAGGGCGCGGCGCCGGCGGCGGGGCCCCGGGGCCGGTCGGCCGGGGCGGCCGCCACGGCGCGCATCGGGTCGGATCCGGGAAGCAGGGGCGTCCAGCAGGGGCAGCACCAGGTCTCCAAGCGTCATTCGACAGCAGACGACCGCCACAGCGTAGTCGAGCCGTCACTTGACGTGGCGACAGCCGGCAGGCCGCCACCCGGACGGGCGACGCACGGCTCCCCGGATGACGCCGAGGGGCCCCGAGCCGGTCACGGCTCGGGGCCCCTCGTGCGAAGGCTGCTCGGATCCCTGCGGATCCGGCCCGGTCAGTCCAGGTAGTCGCGCAGCACCTGGGAACGCGACGGGTGCCGCAGCTTGGACATGGTCTTCGACTCGATCTGGCGGATGCGCTCACGCGTCACGCCGTAGACCTTGCCGATCTCGTCCAGCGTCTTCGGCTGACCGTCCGTCAGACCGAAGCGCATCGAGACCACGCCCGCCTCCCGCTCGGACAGCGTGTCGAGGACGGAGTGCAGCTGCTCCTGGAGCAGGGTGAAGGAGACCGCGTCGGCCGGGACGACCGCCTCGGAGTCCTCGATCAGGTCACCGAACTCGCTGTCGCCGTCCTCGCCGAGCGGGGTGTGCAGCGAGATGGGCTCGCGACCGTACTTCTGGACCTCGATGACCTTCTCGGGGGTCATGTCGAGTTCCTTGGCCAGCTCCTCCGGGGTGGGCTCGCGGCCCAGGTCCTGGAGCATCTGGCGCTGGACGCGGGCCAGCTTGTTGATGACCTCGACCATGTGCACCGGGATGCGGATCGTGCGGGCCTGGTCGGCCATGGCGCGGGTGATCGCCTGCCGGATCCACCAGGTCGCGTAGGTCGAGAACTTGTAGCCCTTGGTGTAGTCGAACTTCTCGACCGCACGGATCAGACCGAGGTTGCCCTCCTGGATGAGGTCCAGGAAGAGCATGCCGCGGCCGGTGTAGCGCTTGGCCAGCGAGACCACCAGGCGGAGGTTGGCCTCCAGCAGGTGGTTCTTGGCGCGGCGGCCGTCCTCGGCGATGATCTCCAGCTCGCGCTTGAGCTTGGGGGCGAGCTTGTCGGCGGCCGAGAGCTTGTCCTCGGCGAACAGGCCGGCCTCGATCCGCTTGGCGAGCTCGACCTCCTGCTCGGCGTTGAGGAGCGGGACCTTGCCGATCTGCTTCAGGTAGTCCTTGACCGGGTCGGCGGTGGCGCCGGCGACGGCGACCTGCTGGGCAGGGGCGTCGTCCTCGTCGTCGTCGGAGAGGACGAAGCCCTGGTCCGACTCCTCCTCCGGGGTGTCACCCTCGGCGGCGGGCTTGTCGGCGGGCAGCGCCGCGTCCTCGAGCAGCTCGTCCTCGCCGGAGAGCTCCTCGTCGCCCTTGCCGGCCTTGCCGGCGGTCTTCTTGGCGGCGGTCTTCTTCGCGGGGGCGGCGGCCTTCTTGGCCACCGCCTTCCTGGCGGGGGCGGCGGCCTTCTTGGCCACGGCGGCCTTGGCCTCGGTGACCTCGACCACCGCGGTCTCGACCACGGAGATCTCGGTGGTCACCGCGGCGGCGACCACGGCCGGAGCCGGGGCGGGGGCACCCGGTGCGATGCGCACCGGCGGCTTGGTGGGGGCGGACGGGGTCCGAGTGGTGACCGTCTTCGTCGCGGTGCGCTTGGTCGTGCTCTTCGCCGCGACGCTCTTGCGCTTGGAGCCGGCCGGTTCAGCCGCGCTGACCATGAGCTCCACTCCTTCCTCAATCAACACCTGGTTGAGGCTGCGCATGACGTTCTTCCACTTGGTGACCGGGATCTGGTCCGCCTCGAACGCCTGACGCACGTCGTCACCGGCGATCTGCCCCTGGGCCTTGCCCCGCTCGATGAGCGCGAGCAGTGCTGCGGACTCGGCGATCTCGGGGGGAGCGAACGGGATGTGCTGGCCGACACGAACAACCTCTCGGACGATGAGTGGACTCGAACCCGGACCCGGCCGCCCGAAAAATCGGAGAGGATACGATCACGCACTCTGCGGTGCGGGACCGGCTCCGACCGGCTCGGGTCGATGGACGAGGACTGGGTTTGCAGGACGGCAGCAGCGCCGCAGACCAACACAGCATTCTGACATGGTGGCGGTATTCCGGAGCTGCTTCCGCTCCGTACACATCGCTGCCGCCCCTCAAGTGTTACGCATCCCCGTCGTGTCGCGGGTCACACCGCCGTCCGGCGTCGTCCAGCCGGACGGCGGCGCCCGTTCCGTCCCCCGGCCGAACGGGTCTCAGTGCTCCCGCGGCGCGGGAACGGCGTGCTCGATGTCGGGGTGCACCGTGAGCAGGGCGCGGATGGCCGCCTCGGCCGCGGTGCCGTCCCCCGTGCCGAGGGCGTCGACCAGCCGGACGTGCAGGCCGACCGCGGACTCCGACGTCCGCTCGCAGGTGCCGGAGGGGCCCCCGGAGACGTGCAGCGCGCACGAGACGATGCCCGAGAGGTGCTCCAGCATCCGGTTGCCGGCCATCTGCAGCACCAGCCCGTGCAGCTCGGCGTCGGCCCGGGTGTAGGCCAGCAGGTCGCCCTGGGCCGACGTGTGGGCCATGATCTCGACCAGCTCGACCAGCCGGTGCTGCACGTCCTCGCGGCCGTGGCCGGCGGCCAGCCGGGCCGCCAGCGGCTCGATCGCCCAGCGCAGCTCGAACAGCTCGCGGCGCTGCTCGTCGCGCTGCGGCCCGAAGGCCCGCCACTCGATGATGTCCGGGTCGAGGAGGTTCCAGTCGGCCACCGGCCGGACCCGGGTGCCGACGTTCGGACGGGCGCTGACCAGGCCCTTGGCCTCCAGCACCCGGAGCGACTCGCGGACGACCGTGCGGGAGACCTCGAACCGCTGGCCGATCTCCTCCGGGACGAGCGGGCGGTCGGCGCCCAGGTCGCCGGAGACGATCATCTGGCCGAGCTGCTGGACCAGCTGGCCGTGCAGGCCGCGGCCGCGGCTGCTGGTGGTCTTGCGACCGACCCGGCCCAGCTCGGACTCGGCGCCCTCCCAGCGGGGAGCGGGCGGCATGGGCCGTTCGGCATACGGGAAGCGGTCGAGGTCGGCGGCGGCCATCGGATCGGCCGAACGGGCAGCGGTCATGGCGGGGTGCGCAAGGGTAGTCACACGTCCTTTGTCGGCGATCGGCCGAGTCGCCTTGAGGATTCTCGTGAAAAGCACACGAAAGGGTGATCGTCCACGGCCGGAGCATTGACCTCTTATCAGGCAGAACCACCGCAATTCGACATGGACTTGATCACCTTACGCGATCGGACGACGACGCTGCGACAGGGTCGGCGTGCGGGGCGGGTGCGGCCGGCGTGCCGGGCGGGCCACGGGAGGGAAATGGGGAGGGGAGCGGAGTCGGGCTCGGGGCGGGGTCAGAGGGCGCGTCGCCGCAGCTGGAGGGCCAGGCAGACGGTTGCCAGTACGGCGACCGGGAGCAACGGCAGTGCCAGCAGGACGCCGTCCGGGACCGCCCGCGCGAACCCCTCCACCGGCACCCGGCCGAGGGCATTGCGCAGCGGCAGCAGCTCCCCCGCGCCGAACGGCCAGCCCCGGCCGACCCGGCGCAGCACCAGACCGGCGGACGCCTCCAGCGCCACTGCGAGGGCGAGGAACAGCGCCAACCCGGCACCGGCCCGCCGGACCACGGCCGCGGCCAGCACCCCCGTCCAGCCCGCGGCCAGCACGAGGAGCGCGAAGGCCGCGAACGGCTGCCACAGCGCGGTCGCCCCGGGGTGCCGGAGGACGGCCGCGGCTTCCGTCCGCAGGCCGGCCGCGGGCAGCGCGAACGCCTCCAGCGCGGTGCCCAGCAGCAGCGTCACGGCGGCGAGGGCCGCCGACACCACCGCGCTCACCAGCAGCTTCGCCCCGATGAGGCCGGCCCGGCGGCCGAAAGCGACCCGGGACGCCACCAGCCCCGGATGCCGCGCGTCATGGGCGTACGCGAGCACGCCCAGCACGCCGGCCGCGAGGGCCGCGACCGGCAGCGGCAGCCAGGGCACCACCCCGGTCGCGGCCCGCACGGCGGACGCGATCGCCGACGTCCGGTCCGGCCCGCCCCGGGGGCCGCCCGCACCGGTGCCGGCGAGTGCTCGCGCGAGCACCACGGCGAGGTCCGCGACCGGGACCGCCGCGAGGATCAGCCAGCTGGAACGCAGGCCGCGCAGCCTGCGCAGCTCGTACGAGAGGGCATGCACGGTCACTGGCTCCGGTGGGAGTGGGGCCGCCCCGCGACGGGCGGGAACGCCTCGGTCGGGCGGGTGTCGGCCAGGAGGGCATCGGGGAAGAGGTCGTCGGGGAAGGCGGGGTCGGACGGCAGGCTGTCGGAGGGCTGCGGGTCGGTCGGGTGCGGGCCGGCCGGGCGCCTGCCTTCCACGTGCAGATCCTTCGCCGGGCGCGGAGTTGCTGCGGAGCGTGCGGCGCCGGGCGGCGGGGGCGACGAAGGTTCCGGGGGTCGCGGCGCGGAGAGCAGTGACGGGACGGTGGGGAGAGCGCCCCGGTGGCGCGGACCCCGCGGCGCAGCCGGCCCCCGTCAGGCCCCGAACGCGGTGCCGGCGGCGCGGGAGGCAGCCCCTCGGCCCCCGGACACCGGGCCTCGGTGTCGGCGCCGACTTCGGCGGCCTCCTGATGCACCGGCAGCGACAGTCGCTCCGGCGGCGGATCGGTGGCCTTCGTCAGGCGTACCTGCCCGGATCGTCCGGACCCGGCCGGAAGGACGGGGCGCGGCGCGGGCCGTTCCACCACCCGGTCCGCGAGTTCGTGGAGCAGGATGCCGTGACGGTAGGCCAGCTCGCCGATCTCGGTACGGCCGATGCCGCTGACCGCGAGGGCCGTGCCGCCGTCCGCCCGGACCACGGCCCCGTGGGAGCGCAGAACGTCGCCCAACCGGACCATCTGCGGCCCACGGACGGCCACCTCCGGCGACAGCCGGCTGCGGCGGAAGTCCTCGGCGCTCTGGTCCGCGACCGAGCGGCCCGCGTCCAGCGTGACCACCCGGTCGCCCAGCACCGCGGCCTCCTGCGGGTAGCGCGTGGAGACGACGACGTTGCCGCCCGCGACCGCGAAGGAGCGAAGAAACGCCTGGAACCACTCGCTGCCGCGCACGGGAAGGCCCTCGGTCGGCGCGTCCAGCAGCAGCACCGCGGGGCGGCCCAGCAGCGCGGCGGCGAGGGCGAGCCGACGGTGCATGCCCGGGGAGAAGGTCCGCAGGCGGTGTCCCGCGACGCCGGCGAGCCTGGTCTGCTCCAGCAGTTCGTCGGCGCGCTCCAGCGGCACCCCGATGGAGGCGGCCAGCATCCGCAGATGGTCGGCGGCCCGTCGACCCGGGTGGCCGACCGCCGACCGGCCCATCGGGAGCATCACCCCGACCTGGCGCTCCGGGTGACGCAGGCGCCGGTACGTCCGGCCGTCGAACAGGGTGGCGCCCCGCCCGCGGTCCAGCTCCACCATGAGGCGCAGCGCGGTGCTCTTGCCCGCGCCCCCTCGCCGAGCAGAACGGTGACGGTACCGGGGCGGGCGTCGAAGCTCAGGTCCAGCAGGGCCGGAGGCCGACCGCGCCGGTAGACCTTGGTCAGTCCGGTGACCTGGATCATCACTGCCTGCTCCCATCCCTCGGCCGGACCGGGTCGCGAGGCACGGTGGTGTCCGGGCGTGCCCGCGCCAGCACCCTAGGGCGCGGCAGCGGAGATTCCGGGCATGACGGATGGCCGGACCGAGGCGCGCCCGCCGAGCTCACCCGATCAGGGGACCGAGGACCACGGTCAGCGCCCCAAAGGCCGCCCCCGCGCCCCGTCGCACGCCCCCAACGGCGCGCCCCCATCGCAACCCCGGCCCTCGTCCGCTGTGCCCGGCCCCCGACCGTCAGGCAGGCGGAGGGGCGGGACGTCAGGGCGTCAGGAGTCAGGCTTCAGGCTTCAGGCTTCAGGCTTCAGGGCGGAGCATCGGGGGGTTGAGCACGGTGGCTCCGCCGGCCGTGAACAGCTGTGCCGGCCGACCGCCCTGACGGGTCGTCGTGCCGCCGGAAGGCAGCAGGAAGCCCGGCGTGCCGGTGACCTTCCGGTGGAAGTTGCGCGGGTCCAGGACCACGCCCCAGACCGCCTCGTACACCCGGCGCAGCTCACCGACGGTGAACTCCGGCGGGCAGAAGGCGGTGGCCAGCGACGAGTACTCGATCTTCGAACGGGCACGCTCGACCCCGTCGGCCAGGATCCGGCCGTGGTCGAAGGCGAGCGGGACCCCGTCGGCCGGGGCGTCGCCCAGCAGGTCGCCGACCGGGGCCCAGCGGGCGCTGCTGGCGTCGCCGCCGGGGCGCGGCGTCGGCAGGTCCGGCGCCAGTACGAGGTGCGCGACGCTGACCACGCGCATGCGCGGATCGCGCTGCGGGTGGCCGTAGGTGGCCAACTGCTCCAGGTGCACGCCGGTGTCGGCGTGACCCGGCGCCGAGTGGGCTCGCAGGCCGGTCTCCTCGGCGAGTTCGCGCGAGGCCGCCTCCGCGAGGCCCTCGTCGGGCCGCACGAAACCGCCGGGCAGCGCCCAGTACCCCTGGAAGGGCGGCTCGCCGCGTCTGACCAGCAGCGCGCAGAGTGCGTGATCCCGCACGGTCAGCACCACCAGGTCGACGGTGACGGCGAACGGAGGGAAGGCCGACGGGTCATAGCGCGACATGGCGACGATCATAGTCGTCTCTCTGACGATAATCACAGACTCCGACAAGCCCGCCCCGGGTACCCGCAGGACCGAACCGGGGCCCTGCGGGCAGGCCGCCGCGACCAGCCGCGACCCACGGGGCCGACTCGCCGGGCCGGGGTCTCCCCGGCCGTCGCGTCAGCCGGCGCCCAGCTGGAGCTGGGGCGATGCCTCCTCCACCACGGCGACACCGATCCGGCTGACCCGGACGGAGAACGGCTCGCCGGCCACCCTCAGCCCGGTGAGCTGGAGCTCACCGAGAGGTGTCGTGCTCGCGGGCCGGACCACCACCCGGCCGGCCGGCACGTCGGGACGGACACCTGCCAGCGCGAGTATCAGGTGCACCCCGGCTGCGGCGGACAGGGCGGCGGGCCGGCAGGCCGCCGGGTGCGGAACCGGCGGGGACCCGGTCACCCGCTGCTCCCCGGCGTACATCTCCGGTGGGCGGCCCTCGAAGTACTCGGAGGCGCCGAGAAGCCCCTCCAGCAGCACGCCTGCCTCACGTTCGAACCCCGCGTCGGCGAGCCCCGAGACGGCCAGCGCCGTCTCGTGGACGCGGACCGCCCCGCTGCGGTGGCCGAGCGGGTTGAACCGCGGCGACTTGGCGCTCAGCGTCCGCAAGCCCCAGCCGCAGTCCAGTTCGGGTGCGGCCAGCCGCTGGGCCAGCAGCCTGGTCTGCTCACGGTCGAGGAGGCTCTCGTGCAGGTCTCCGCTGGTGGACAGGCCGACGTCGAGCAGGTGGACGAACGTGGACGCCACGGCGGGCACCGTGCGGCCGCCGGCGAGCAGCGCGGCCGCCGGGCGGCCACCCGACAGGTCGTCCACCCAGAACTGCTCACGGAAGCGTTCCCGCAGGGCGGCGGCCCAGGTGCGCCACCCGGCCGCACCGGGTCTGCCGAAGGCGGCCAGCAACTCGGCGCCGTGCATCGCCGCGCGGTACGCCTGGGCCTGCACCTCGCAGCGGGCGGCCGCCGGCCGGGCCGCGCGCTCCTCGGCGGAACGGCCGAGGTCGAGGACGAATCCCTCGGGCCCGTCCGACCCTTCGGCCACTCCTGCCCGCAAGGCGCCCAGGGCACGTTCGACCGCGGGCAGCAGCTCTATCACCTCGTGCCGGGGCAACCCCCAACGCCAGGCCTCGGCCAGCACGGTGACGAACAGCAGGGTGGCTTCGGTCGCGGTGCAGGACGGGGGCAGCTCGGGGCCGCCGTGCCGCATCGGGCCGGGGATCAGGCCGTCGTGACGGGACGCCTCCCCGGAGCCGCGGCCCCGGCCGGCTGGCCCGAGGCCGACGCGCCGGCCGGTCCGCCGCCGACCGCGCCAACCGGTCCGGTACCGGTCTGCTGCCGCCGTGCCAGCGCCCGGAGGGTGCCCGCCGCCAACCGCGTCCCCAGGGGCAGGGTCAGCCGTGCCGCCCAGAGTGCGTCGGCAGCGGTCAGACCGAAGCGCCACGGGGCGCCGGAGGCGGCGTAGAGGTCGGTGGGACGGTCCGCGTCCGCGATCAGCAGGGAGCCGAGCGAGTCCAGCGACCGGGTCAGCAGGCGCTGTGCGCGCGCGTCGTCGCACCGCACCTCGGGCTCCGCCCACGGCAGTGGGACGCTCTGTCCGCGCCCCGCGGGCGGACGCGCGCCGGGTGGCGCGCTCTCCAGCGCGGTCTTCAGTTCGACCGACCAGCGGGCGCCCGGCTGGACCTCCAGATCCCAGCGGAGCACACCCGCACCCGCCAGCACCGCGTGCGGAGTGGGCCGCGCCGAGACGGTCGCGCTGCGACCGTGGCCGGCCCAGCGCAGGCCGGCCGACTGCACCTGGCTCGGCAGGTCGGCGGACCGCTGGCCGCCGGCGATCTCGGTCAGCAGCCCCAGGTCGGTGCCGAAGGCGATCTCCAGCGGCAGCCGCGCCGGGCGGCCGCCGGCGTTGCGGACGGTGACGGTCTCGGAGCCGTCGGCGTGGCGCAGGCGCTCGACCATGAGTGCGGGATCAGGATCCGGGTCGCCGGGGACGCGGACCGCCCCCACGAAGCGCGCTTCGGCGGAGGAGGAGAGCGCGCCCTGCAGCGGCATCGGCTCGATCCCGCCGAGCCGGATCTCCATCCTGGCCAGGGTGCGGATGCCCGCGCGGTAGAAGCCCTGGAGCCCCTGGCCGCGGAGCTGCCCGTCGGGACCGGAGGCGGCCATCGCCGGTGCGGAGACGCAGAGCACGGCGTCGTGGGCCGTCACGGTCTGCGGCCGCGGCGCCGTCGGGCGCTGCTGCCCGACCGGGGCCGGCCCGGCGCCGAACGCCCCCGGCGGCGGGCCGAAGGGCGCGGGCGGCGGCCCGGCCGGCGGAACCGGCGGCGGGGCGGCGGCCGGTGCACCCGGCGGGGCGAAGGAGGGTGCCCCGGACGGGGTGAAGGACGGGACGAACGGCGGGGCACCCGCCATCGCACCGGGAACACCGGCGGCCCCGGGGCCGCCCTGCAGAGGCGGCGCACCGGCCGGACGCGGCGGTGCGCCGAACGGCGCGGACGGCGCGCCGGGCGGAGGCGGCGGGGGTGCCGTGGGCGGCCCGGACGGAGGAGCCGACGGCGCTCCCGTCGGGAAGGCACCGGGCGGTGCGGCGGGCGGACGCGGAGGAACGACGGGGCGGCCCGCGGGCGCTGCCCCGGGTGCGGGCGGCGGGGGCGATGCCTGTCCCGGCTCTGGCTGTGGCGGCCTGGTGGCGGTCACCGGGTTCTCCTCCCCTGGGTCGGCCGGCTGCTGCGGGGCCGGTCGACCACGAGCGTGCTCGTTCGCGGTCTGTGCTGCGCTGCCCGTCGGGGGCAGGTCGGTCGGTGGGAGCAGGCCCGGGTCGTGCCGGCGCGACCGGCCAGGTCGGCCGTCCCGCCGCGGGGCGGGGCCGGTCGCCGGGTCGGCGGGTACGCCGATGTCGTGGAACGGGTCGGCTCGGCGCAGGCCGTCGGACGGATGCTGCCGCCGACGCCCCGCTGGATGAACGCCCTGCACCTCTCACAAGTCACGCCGGTGTGCGCGGCTGCGGTGGCGCGCCGTCCGGAGCAACTGCTCGGCCGGACCTCCGTCGCCCCCTGCGACCCGGCCCGACCAGGCCGCCGGCGGTGACTCCGCCACCTTCGTGGCCTCCCCCACCGGCTCCCGTTCGCCGTCAGGATACGGTGCGAAGGCGCCGGCGGACGCACCGGGAACACCCTTCGGCGCCCGCTGTGCCAGGCCTGCGAACAGCACGTACCGAGGAGTTCCATGTCCACCGTCCACCGGCTGCCCGGGATCGTCACGACCGACCACGTCTTCCGGGTGCCGCTCGACCACCGGCGACCGGACGGTGAGCGGATCGAGGTGTACGCCCGGGAGGTCGTGGCCGCGGGCCGCGAGAACGACGCGCTGCCGTGGCTGGTGTACCTCCAGGGCGGCCCCGGCGGGAAGGCGGGCCGCCCCCTGGGAGCGGACAGCTGGCTGGCCAGGGCACTGGACGACCACCGGGTGCTGCTGCTCGACCAGCGCGGCACGGGCCGCTCCACGCCGGCCAACCGGCAGACCCTCGCCCGCCTCGGCAGCCCCGAGCAGCAGGCCGAGTACCTGGCGCACTTCCGCGCCGACTCGATCGTGCGGGACGCGGAGCTGATCCGCCGCACGCTGCTCGGCGAGCAGGGCCGCTGGAGCCTGCTGGGCCAGAGCTTCGGCGGCTTCTGCACGCTCACCTACCTGTCGCTGGCGCCCGAGGGCGTCCGCGAGGCGTACGTGACCGGCGGGCTGGCCGGTCTGCGCAGCTCCGCGGAGGACGTGTACCGCGCCGCCTACCCGCGGGTGGCCCGCAAGAACGCGGCGCACTACCGGCGCTACCCGGCGGACGTCGAGGCCGTCCGGCGGATCGCCGCGCACCTGGCGGAGCAGCCGGCCCGGCTGCCCGACGGCGGGGAACTGACCGTCCGGGCCTTCCAGGCGCTCGGCCTGCTGCTCGGCAGCGGGTCGGGCTCGCACCAGCTGCACTACCTGCTGGAGGAGGCCTGGGTGGACGGCGTGGAGGGCCCGGAACTGTCCGACACCTTCCTGGCTGGAGCCCAGGCGCAACTGTCGTTCGCGCAGGGGCCGCTCTACGCCGTCCTGCACGAGTCGATCTACGGCCAGCGGTCCGTCGGCCCGGGCGGTACGGAGTGGGCGGCCGAGCGGGTGCGCAAGGAGTTCCCCGAGTTCGACGCGGGGACGGCGCTCGGCACGGACGCTCCCGTGCTGTTCACGGGCGAGATGATCTACCCCTGGATGTTCGAGACCGACCCGGCGCTGCGGCCGCTGCGGGAGACCGCCCAGCTGCTCGCGGACCGCGGCGACTGGCCCGACCTGTACGACGTCGAGCGGCTGGCGGCCAACGAGGTACCGGTCTTCGCCGCCGTCTACCACGACGACATGTACGTGGACACCGCCGACTCCCTGGCGACGGCCGAGGCCGTCGGGAACCTGCGCCCCTGGGTGACCAACGAGTGGGAGCACGACGGTCTCCGGGTCAGCGGCCGGGTCGTCCTCGACCACCTGATGCGGATGGCCCGGGGCGACCTCTAGGACAGGCCCGGCCGGGGCCGGCGCGCGCGTCAGCCGTGCACCGGGTGGCCGGGCCCCGCGGAGCCCCGGGCGCGCCGGGCCGTCGGGCCGCCGCGCGGTCGGGGCCTGGCCCTGGCGGAGCGGCCTGCCGGCCGTGGGGCGGGCGGGGCCGGGCGCCAGGGCTCGGGCCGCGCCGGGGCGCCCGTCGCGGCGGGCGCCCCCGATCCCGGCGCGCGCCCGGACGTCGACGCCGTCGGGTTGCCGGTGCCCGTCCCCGTCGCTGTCCCTGGATCGGCCCCGCCGTCCGCGGGGGCGCCGGCATCGGCACCGGTGGCCGGGCCGGGGGAACTCCCCGGGCCGGTGGCCTCCGCGTCGCCGTCCACCGAGGAGCCCACGGCGGCGAACGGACCACCGGGCGGTGCGCTCGCGGCCCGCCGGGCCCGCTGGCCGCGGACGCTCTCCAGCAGCCGCTCGGGCGGCAGACCGCCGTTGATGGACTCGTACAGCAACTGGGCGAGGGTGTATCCCGGGTCGACCTCCAGGGCCCGGGAGAGGACGATCCGCGCGGTGGCCGTGTCGCCGGCCAGCCAGGATGTCCAGGCGAGCAGGGTCAGCGGGGGCGGCGCCAGGTGTTCGAAAGGGCTGACGCAGCGCTGGACGAGGTGCCGCCACAGGCGCTGGGCCCGGGCCAGCTCGTCGGGCTCCGCCAGCTCGGCGCCGCGGTCACGGCCCAGTTTGTCCTGGAGGCCGAGCAGGATCCGGGCGGTGAGCACCGGATCCAGCTCCCGCGCGCCCGCCGCGAGAGCCGCCATCGCCTCGGTGAGCAGGCGGCCAGTACGGTCGACGGTGCTCATCCGCCCGGCCGCCAGCTCCTGGATGAAGTGGGGCCCCGCGCGCTCGATCTCCTGCCGCTGCACGTCCGCCGTGGGCGGCCCGACCGGCGCCAGGCCGGCGACCATGGCCTTCCGGCTGCCGCGGGGCGCGAGGCCCGCGTAGGTGGCGGCAGCGGCGATCGGGCTCGGCAGGTGCGCGGGACGGACGGGCGTACCCGCCGGGTCGCAGCACCCGGGACGTCGGCAGAGGAAGGACCACCAGCGGCCGCGGGAGACGCAGAGCGACTCCTTGACCCCGACGCCCGCCGCTTCGAAGGCCGCCGCGAGGGCGTCCGCGAGCGGCCGCAGCTCGGTCACCGCCGGTGCGACGTCGGGCGGCCCCACCCCTTCGGGGACCGCCGGGACGGACGGGGGCAGGGTCGACGGCGGGGGCCCGCCGCCCGGCGGCGGGCCGCAGGCCGTGTCCGAGGACTCCCGGACGAGGTAGAGCAGCACCTGACTCGGTCGGCGGTCCCGCTTCTCGGAGAGCTCGATGAGCAGCCCGGCCGCGTCCCGGGCAACCTGCGGCCACTGCTCCGGGTCGGCCGGGATGTCGATGCGGATCACTCCGCCCTGGTGGAGCGACGGCCCCTGGAGGCCGACCGCCACGATGCTGTCGTCGGGGAAGAAGCCGAGCAGGTAGGGCAGCATCTCGGCCATGTCGGCGGGGCCCCGCATCTGCATCGGGAGCGTGCCGGTGAGCGAGCGGGAGGACGGGGTTGCGGGCTGCGGGGAGCGTTCGTCGTTGTTCATGCCGGAAGGATGACGCAATTTCCCACCCCCGGGCGGGCCTGTGGACAGATCCGGGGGTCAGCATTTCCTCCCTCGTCCGGGGGACAACAGGTTTGGAATCGGATTGATCTGACGATTCGTCGGCAGACGGCCGCACCGAGGCCGCTGCAGGCCCCTTCGGCGGCCTCGCGCGCCCGTCTCGTTCGCGGTCTGTCGGTCCCGCGCGGTATGCATGGAGCCATGGACCACCGTACGGACGCCTCCCCCGGCCCGACCGACCGGCCGCCACGGCCCTCGGCACGCACACGTCGCCCGACGAGCGCGCCGCCGTGCGCGAGCGCGCGGAGGCGGTGCTGCGCGAGCTGGCCGGGCCCTCGGCCGTGCTCCGCGAGGACCAGTGGCTGGCGATCGAGGCGCTCGTGGTGGACGGCCGCCGGGCCCTGGTCGTACAGCGCACCGGCTGGGGCAAGTCGGCGGTGTACTTCATCGCCACCGCGCTGCTGCGCGCCCGCGGCGCGGGCCCGACGGTGATCGTGTCGCCGCTGCTCGCACTGATGCGCAACCAGGTCGACTCGGCGGCCCGGGCCGGCATCCACGCCCGGACGATCAACTCCGCCAACCCGGAGGAGTGGGAGGCCATCCAGACCGAGGTGGCGGCAGGCGAGGTCGACATCCTGCTGGTCAGCCCCGAGCGGCTGAACAACCCCGACTTCCGGGACAACGTGCTGCCCAAGCTGGCGGCGTCCACGGGCCTGCTGGTCGTCGACGAAGCCCACTGCATCTCCGACTGGGGCCACGACTTCCGGCCCGACTACCGGCGGCTGCGCACCATGCTGGCGGAGCTCGCCCCCGGCGTCCCGGTGCTGGCGACCACGGCGACGGCCAACGCCCGGGTCACCGCCGACGTCGCCGAGCAGCTCGGCACCGGTGCCGTCCCTGGCGGGGCCGTGCCGATCGGGAACGCACCGGGCGGGGACGCGCAGGCCTGGGCAGCGCCGATCGGGGACGCGCAGGCCGGGATCACCGCGGCGGACGACGCCCGGCGCGCCCTCGTCCTGCGCGGGCCGCTGGACCGCGAGAGCCTGAGCCTCTCCGTCCTCGCACTGCCGGACGCCGCGCACCGGCTCGGCTGGCTGGCCGACCACCTCTCCGAGCTGCCGGGCTCCGGGATCGTCTACACCCTGACGGTGGCCGCCGCCGACGAGGTCACCGCCTTCCTGCGCTCCCGGGGGTTCCCGGTCGCCTCCTACTCGGGCCGCACCGAGGACGCCGAACGGCGCACCGCCGAGGCCGACCTGCTGGCCAACCGGGTCAAGGCGCTGGTCGCCACGTCGGCCCTCGGCATGGGCTTCGACAAGCCCGACCTCGGCTTCGTGGTGCACCTCGGCTCCCCCGGGTCGCCGATCGCGTACTACCAGCAGGTCGGCCGGGCCGGGCGCGGTGTGGACCGGGCGGAGGTGCTGCTGCTGCCGGGCCGGGAGGACGAGGCGATCTGGCGGTACTTCGCCTCGCTCGGCTTCCCGCCGGAGGAGCAGGTCCGGCGCACCCTGGACGCACTGGCCGAGGCCGGCCGGCCGCTCTCCACGGCGGCCCTGGAGACCCGGGTGGACCTGCGCCGGGCCCGGCTGGAGACGATGCTGAAGGTCCTCGACGTGGACGGCGCGGTGCGCCGGGTGCGCGGCGGCTGGGAGTCCACCGGGCAGCCCTGGGCGTACGACGGGCCGCGGTACGCGAAGGTGGCCGCGTCGCGGGAGGCCGAGCAGCACGCGATGCGGGCCTACGCGTCCTCGTCCGACTGCCGGATGGAGTTCCTGCGGCGTCAGCTGGACGACCCCGACGCGGCCCCCTGCGGGCGCTGCGACAACTGCGCGGGGGCGCGGCACGGCGCCGAGGTGTCACCGGATGCGCTGGCCGCGGCCCGCGCGGCGCTCGGTCGCCCCGGGGTGACCTTCGAACCGCGGCGGCTCTGGCCCACCGGCATGGAGGCGCTCGGGGTGCCGCTCAAGGGCCGGATCCCGGCAGGTGAGCAGGCGGAGACGGGCCGGGCGCTCGGCCGGCTGTCCGACATCGGCTGGGGCACCCGGCTGCGCGGGCTGCTCGCGGAGGCCGCCCCGGACGGCCCCGTGCCCGCGGACGTCGTCGACGCCCTGGTGAGCGTGGTGGCGGACTGGGCCCGCGGCCCCGGCGGCTGGGCCGGTCCGGAGGCCGCCGACGGCAGCCGGCCGGACCGGCCGGTCGGCGTGGTCACAATGGCGTCGGCGACCCGGCCCGCACTGGTGGAGAGCCTGGGCGGCCGGATCGCCGCCATCGGCCGGCTGCCCCTGCTGGGGCGGCTGGAGTACGCGACGGGCCGCCCGCCGCACGGCCCGCGCAGCAACAGCGCACAGCGGCTGCACTCGCTCGCCGGGACACTGGTCGTCCCGGACGCGCTGCGGGCCGCCCTGGCCGAGGCGCCGGGCCCGGTGCTGTTGGTCGACGACCTGGTCGACTCGGGCTGGACGGTGACGGTGGCGGCACGGCTGCTGCGGCAGGCCGGTGCCGGTCCGGTGCTGCCGCTGGTGCTCGCCCTCCAGGCCTGACGGCCGCGCCCACCGGCGGGGCACCGTCCGTCCGATCGGCCGACACCCCGATGTCACCTGCCGGTCAGCCGAATAGCCCCCGCCGTCCGGTGGAATATATCCGGCAGTCCACTGATATCGGGCGGCGTGCGCACTTTCGTCATTGCCGCTCGACCGGAATTGACGGGAGAATTGGACGGTACCCGCCGCCTTGGTCGATCGACCGGGTGTTCGGCGTACCCACGTCACCGCCATGCGCGTCGGCGGCCCGGAAGGAGGATCGTGATCAACCGCAACGACCACGGTCAGGACCCTTCCGGGACCAGACGGAGCATCGACGCCGAACGCTGGGGCGAGGCGGGTGTCCCGCTGCTGCGGGCGCCCCGCGACTTCGTCCGCGAGCTGCATCAGCGGCACCTGCCGCAGCCCGGCACCACGGTGGTCGCCGTGCTCGACCCGGAGCAGCGACTGGTCGCCTCGGCCTCGTTCGGGGTCCGGCCGCACGTCACGGACGGCTGGCAGTACCGCAACAGCATCCTCGCCCACCTCCGGCAGGTGATCCCGCACGACCTCCGGCTGGCGGAGCCGGTGCGGACGGCCGTCCTGCTGCGCTGCCGCGAGGGCACGCCGGAGTGGACGGAGCAGGATGGTGCCTGGATGTGGGGCCTGCACGACGCCGCGGCGCTGCACGGGCTGCGCTGCGGTCCGTACATCACCCTCACGCCGGCCGGCTGGCACTCCCTGGGGGACGGCCGACGGGGGCGCACGCCGCACTCGGGTTCGTGGACGGAGGGCCCGGTGCACACGGTCACCGAGCTGCCGCCACGGGACGAACGGGAGCTCCTGCAGGCGCTCCGGCCCGCCCCCGTGGCATCGCTGGACGCGGCCCGGCGCGCGGCCGCCCGCTGAGAGCGGGCGGCGGCGCGCGGCCGGTCCGGTCGGTCCGGAGGCAGGTCCGCGCCGGGCGGGGCCGGCACGGAGGGGTGGCGGAGCCGGTGCGGGAGGTCCGGCTCAGGCCGGGACGGGACGCTCCGCGGCGGGGAACAGCGGGGAGACGGCGTCATTGCCGCCGCAGACCACCAGCAGCGAGCCGGCCCTGTCGGCCGCCTTGGCGGCGGCCTGCCGGGCGCGGTTGCCCCCGCCTGCGTTGACCACGAGCACCACGACCTCGCGGCGCAGCGGGCGACCGACGGCGGCGTCGGCGTAGAAGACGTCGTCCCCGGCGGCGAGCTGGGCCCAGTAGCGCTCCTCGCCGAACGACAGCTCGTGCTGCTGCCACGGGTGGGGCTCGCCGACGGTCAGGACCAGGATGTCGCCGGGGCCGCGGCCGGCCTCCAGCAGCCGGTCGACGGTCTCGTCCGCGCGCTCGACGGCCTCCTGCGAGGAGGCCGGCACGAGCTGGACGACGGGCCCGGCGGGGCTCTGCGCCGGTCCGGACCGGGGGCCGGGTCGGGATGCCGAGGCAGCAGGTCTCGGCGGCGCGGGTCGCGGCGCCGGACGGGGCGGCGCCGGACGGGGGCCCGGCACGAGGCCGGACGCTGCGGGGTTGGCGGAGGACATACGGGGGGCGAGTGCGTCCGACTTGTGGGGAAAGGGAACGCCGGGGCCCGGGATACTCTCGTGAATCTCCGGCTCCTCGGGGAAGACAGGCATACCCGGATATCTATCAAATGGCGGTCGGATGCGCACGGGCGCCCCACCTTTTGGGCACCCGGCGCGGGGCGGCGAACACCGGCAAAAGCAGACGGACCGTCAGAATCCGAGCGAGAGCTGCTCGTCCGCGGGCTCCGGGATCCGGCCCCGCTTCAGGTGCCGCCACTGTGGGAGCGCGTCGAGGTAGGACCAGGACAGCCGGTGCTCGTCGGTCGGGCCGAACTCCTCCAGCGCCGCCCGGTGGACCGGCGACGGATAGCCCGCGTTGTCCTCGAACCCGTAGGCGGGGTGATCGGCGCCGAGTTCCGCCATCATCCGGTCGCGCTCCACCTTGGCGAGGACGGACGCCGCCGAGACGCAGACACAGGACTGGTCGCCCTTGATCACCGTGCGTACCTGCCAGGGCCCGCCCAGGTAGTCGTGCTTGCCGTCGAGGATGACCGCGTCCGGACGGATCGGCAGGGCGGCGAGCGCCCGCTGGGCGGCGAGCCGCAGGGCGGCGGTCATGCCGAGTTCGTCGCACTCCAGCGGCGTGGCGTGGCCGAGGGCGTAGGCGCTGACCCAGTCGGCGAGCTGCGGGGCGAGCGCCTCGCGGCGCTTCACGGTCAGCAGCTTGGAGTCGGTGAGCCCCTCGGGAGCGCGGCGCAGGCCCGTCACCGCCGCCCCGACGGTCACCGGGCCCGCCCAGGCGCCGCGGCCGACCTCGTCCAGCCCGGCCACCACGGCGGCTCCGGCCCGGCGGAGCGAACGCTCGACCGAGTGTGTCGGGGGGTCGTAGGGCATCGCGTCGGTCCATTCGTCTCGCTCGGGCACCACCAGCCTACGGCTCCCCGCGCCCCCGCCGAACCGGCCCGCAACCGATCCACGGACCACCGGCCCACGGACCACCGGCCCCGGCCCACGGACCACCGACCACTGACCCCGGGACGGCCGCCCCGGCGTGGCCCCATGCGGTCGGGCGCCGTGAGGGAACGGCCTACGGCCGGACCAGCGGGACCAGCACCTGGTCGACCAGGTCCAGGCAGAACCGCTCGTCGAGCGGGCCCTCGCAGATCTTGGAGTGGTACATCAGCATCGCGGGGGCGATGTCGGCCACGATCGGAACGGCCGCCCCCGCGCGCACGTCGCCGCGCCGCTCCCCCGGGCGAGCACCCGGATCATGGCGGCGTTCGACGGCGCGACGACCCGCGCGACGAGGAAGTCCTTGAACACCAGGGCCTGTTCGTGGTCGAGCTCGGACATCACGACCCGGATGGCGGCCCCGGCCCGGGAGTTCATCACGGCGCCGAACCCGGCCATGAGCTGGAGCAACTCCGCACGCACGGAGCCGAGATCGGGAATGTCGGTGGGGGTGGCAGAGTGGCCCCGAGGGCGCTGATCACCAGATCGGCCTTGGACGCCCAGCGCCGGTAGAGCGCGGCCTTCCCGGTCTGCGCGGCGCCGGCGACGCCCTCCATGGTCAACCGGGCGAAGCCACCGGAGATGAGTAGGTCGAGCGTGGCATCGAAGATCGCGTTCTCCAGCGCCCGGCCGCGGCGCCGGGGCGCCCCGCCAGGCCGGCCCACCGCACCCGACCCGCCCGACCTTCCGGCCGCCTCCGACCCACCCGCCCTGCGCGGCGGGCCCTCCGGCGTCTGGCGCCGCACCATCTGATCCATCGTCACCCAACCTAGGGAACGCTTGCGTTCACAATATCCGTCCGGATATCGTGCTCATGATAGTGAACGCATCCGTTCCTTGACAGCACTCGGGAACCGGCACCAGCCGCACCGTGGCGCGGAAGCACGCACGCCAGAGGCCTCGCCGAGCATCACCCGGAGCACAGGGACAAGCAGGGGGCAAACCAGTGGCACTCTCCGACACGCTCAGCAAATCCGATCCACCCCGCGCCGCGGGCAGCTCGCGCAAGGGCCTCGCCCTGACCGTGATCGCCGCGAGCCAGCTGATGGTGGTGCTCGACGCGACCATCGTGAACATCGCCCTGCCGCACATCAAGGGCGCGCTCGGCTTCTCCGACACCACGCTCTCGTGGGTCATCAACGCCTACACCCTCGTCTTCGGCGGGCTGCTCCTGCTGGGCGGCCGGGCCGGCGACATCCTCGGCCGGCGCCGGGTCTTCATCGCCGGCACGCTGCTGTTCGGCCTCGCCTCGCTGCTCGGCGGCTTCGCCCAGGACTCGACGATGCTGCTGGCCTCCCGGGCCCTCCAGGGCATCGGCGGCGCGGTCTGCGCGCCGACGGCGTTCGCACTGATCGCCACCAACTTCGAGGAGGGCCCCGAGCGCAACCGCGCCTTCGGCGTCTTCTCGGCCGTGGCCGGCTCGGGTGCGGCGATCGGCCTGCTGGCCGGCGGCCTGCTCACCCAGTACCTCGACTGGCGCTGGGTGTTCTTCGTCAACGTGCCGATCGCGGTGGCGATCGCCGTCGCCGCCCCGCGGTACATCAACGAGTCCGAGCGCCGCCCCGGCCGGTTCGACCTGCCCGGCGCACTGACCTCGACGATCGGCCTCTGCGCGCTGGTCTACGGCTTCATCCGGGCCGCCTCGAACGGCTGGAGCGACCCCGCGACGGTGGCGTCCTTCGCCGGCGGCGTGGTACTGCTGGCGGCCTTCGTGGTGATCGAGCGCCGGACGGCGCAGCCGATCACGCCGCTGCACCTGTTCCGGGACCGCAACCGCACCGGCGGCCTGGTGATGATGCTCTGCCTGACGGCGGCGATGTTCGGGATCTTCTTCTACATCACGATCTTCGCCCAGACGGTGATCGGCTACAGCCCGCTGAAGGCGGGCGTGGCCTTCCTGCCGATCAGCGCCGCGATCATCGTGGCCGCCCAGATCGCCTCGACCTTCCAGGCCCGGCTCGGGCCGAAGGCGTTCATGGCCGGCGGCGCCGCGCTGGTCGTCGCGGGCCTCGGCTGGCTGACCCAGCTGAAGGCCGACAGCGGCTACGTGGACGGCATCCTCGGCCCGACGGTGGTCTTCGGCTTCGGGATGGGCCTGATCTTCGTCCCGGTCATGCTGATCTCGGTGGCCGGGGTGCCGGGCCACGAGACCGGTGCCGCCTCCGGCCTGCTCAACTCGATGCAGCAGATCGGCGGTGCGGTCGGCCTGTCGATCCTCACCACCGTGTTCACCTCCGCGGCCAAGGACCGGGCCACCGCACTGGTGCCGGGCTTCCTGAAGTCCGCGAGCCCGGCCCAGGCCCAGCAGTTCCAGGCCTCGCACGAGTTCCCGCCCGGCAGTTCGCAGTACGCCGACACGCTGGCGCACGGCATCGGGCAGGCCTTCCTCGTGGGCACCGGGATGGCGCTGCTCTCGCTGATCGTCGCGCTCTTCGTGGTGAAGGCGAAGGCGAGCGACCTGCCGGCCGAGGGTGCCGCGGGCATCGCCCTCTGACGTCCCCCGACGTCCACCCGCCGCGGCGGTGGTGACGGCCCGTCCGGGCCGTCACCACCGCCGCGGCGTTCCGGTGTCCCTCAGCGGCCTTCGTCCTGGTACCCGTCGTCCAGCGGGCCGCCCCGGTCGAAGATGCCGATCCGGCCGCAGGCCGCCTCGGGCCGGTCGACCGGCCTCGCCCTCAGGATCCGACGGGCGTCGGCCTCGGCGAGGCTGGTCGCGTACCAGGGCAGGTGCGCGGAGTCGAGGTCGGCGGCGATGTTCCCGAGGGCGCAGGTCCGGTTGTCCCCGGTCAGCCGGTCGAGGGCGGGGGCCGCGTCGGCGGACAGCGTGCGCAGGTAGGCGATGTCGATCGTCCGGGAGTGCTGGTAGCGCTGGACGTTCTGCTCGGCGATCAGGGCGTCGGGGCTGAGCAGGCCGAACGCGGCGGTGGCGGCCACGGCGCTGAGCACCACGGCCCGGGGCAGCCAGCGGGCGGAGGCGGTCGCGACGGCGACGACGACCAGGAGCAGCACGACGCCGAGCCAGATCTCCACGGCGGCCACCGAGATCCGCAGCCGGGTCAGGCCGAACACGTCCACGTAGCGGTGCATGCGGTAGAGCGCCGAGGCGACCACGACCAGGGTGAGGGTGCACAGCAGGCCGAGCAGGCCCTTGGCGAGCAGCCTGTCCCCCGGGGTGCTGCGGGGCGCCCAGCGCCGGGCGAGGGCCACCAGGACGAGCACCAGCAGGGTGACCACCAGCAGTTGCCAGAAGCCCTGCCGGGCGTACTCGGCGGGGATCACGCCGGGCTTGCGCATGACCGATTCGTAGCCGCCGACGAAGACCACCGCCTGGATCGCCGCGAAGGCGCCGAAGAGCAGGTTGAGGGCGACCAGCGGCACGGCCCACTCGACCCGGCCGCGCTCCTTGCCGGGCCGCACCGGGTAGCGGTCGAAGCGGCGGGGTGCGGCCGCGGTGTGGGCGGCGCCCACCGTGATGAGCAGGCCGGCCAGGAAGAGCAGGAGCTGCATCGGCAGGTCGGCGGTGTCGACGCTGGGGGCCAGGTCGCCGAGCAGCTGGGCGACGGCGGCGTCGGCGCTGGCGAACAGCGCGCCGAAGACCAGCAGCAGGACGGCGGAGACGCCGACCGCCTTGAGGACGGGCACCAGCCGGTCGCGGGCCGGGTGGCGCCGGGTGCGCACCGCGACGAACGACCAGGCCAGGCCGGGTATCACGTGCGTCCACAGGCCGACCGAGCCGAGCAGTACGCCGGGCCAGCGGCGGCCGCCGTGCAGTGCGAGGGAGCCGGCCGCGGTCGCGGCGAGCAGGGCGAGCAGCACCGGCCAGCCGGCCTCGGTCAGCGCCGGGACGAGCAGCAGGACGAGGGCGGCGGCTGTCCAGGCGGCCGTCCACGGGCGGATCCGGCGGCCGGCGGCGACCGCGGCCAGGGCGGCGGCGAGGGTGCCGACGGCGGCCCAGAGCAGGACGTTGACGCCAAGTCCGTCGGTCAGCAGGGCGGCTGCGGCGACCCCGGAGAGGAGGGCGGCGGCGACCACCCGCAGCCGCGGCGTCGCCGGGCGGGCGGGTGCGGTCAGCCGGAGCCAGAGCGGCGGGGGCGGCGGCTGCGGGGGCCGGAACGCGTACCCGACGGAGCCTGGTGCGGTGCCCGGCGCGGGCCTCGGGCCGGGCGGCGATGTCGACATGTGTCCCCCTCGGACGTCGCGGGCGCGCGGCGGCCCGGGCCGGGCCCCGCTGCGGTGCTGGCGACTCTAGGCGCCGGGGGAGTTTTCTGAACAGGTTCAAAAGCCCTGCGGGCCGCTTGTGTCGCAGAGTTGTGACACAAGCGGCCCGCAGCGGACGGATCGTCAGTACGACCCGTAGAGCGAGTAGACCAGGCTGTCCTTCACCACCGTCCCGAAGCTGCTCGGCCAGGTCCCGAACGGCACCACCGCACTGCTGTAAGCGCCCGAACCGGCCGCGCCTGCCGTGTAGTTCATGTTGTTGACGGTGGAGCTGGTGCCGTTGCTGTTGTAGACGAACCAGTAGCTGGTGCCGGCCGCCAGCGTCAGGTTCACCGGCAGCGCGTTCCAGGCGTTGGCGGTCAGCGTGCCGGAGGCGGTGGAAGCCACCAGCGTCCCGGGCGAGCCCGCGTTGTCGGTGTAGACCGCCAGCTGGTACTGGTTGTTGGGCGCCGCGCTGATCTGGCCGACGTGCACACTGAGCGAGGTCAGCGGGACGGCGGCCGACCCGGTGGTCACCTTCGACCCGTTCAGGTGGTTGGAGTCGGTGTCGTCGATCAGCGTGCCGACCGTCGTCGACCCGATCGTCTTCGGCGGCGCGCCCGCGGTGGTGAAGGCCACCGACACCGGACCGGCCAGCGCGTTGCCCGACACGTCAGTCACCCCTTGGACGGTCGCCGTGTAACCCGTCGTCAGGGCGAGTTCGGCGCTCGGGGTGAAGAGCGCGCTGCTGGTCGTCGGGTCGTACGACACGGTGCCCGGCACCGCCGTGCCGCCGCTCGTGGTGCGCAGCGTGACGGCCGCGGAGGTCACGGTCGCCGGGTCGAGCGGCTCGCTGAAGGAGAACCGGACGGCGCCGGTGGTGGGGACCCCGGTCGCCCCGGCCGCCGGGGTGGTGCCGGTGACCGTCGGCGCGGTGGTGTCCTGGCCGTACGTCACCGTGTAGGAGCCGACGGCGCCGTCGAAGAACGCGTACGGGACGCCCTTGACGGTCTCGATCCGGTACGGCAGCGACTGACCGGCCCGGGAGATCCCGGTGACCGTGCCGGAGGCCGCGTTGACCGGCACCATCGCCCGCAGGCCGTTGGCGCCGCCGGTGATGTCGAAGGTCAGCGCGTTGCCGCTCCAGGCCATGTGGGAGAAGGCGGAGCCGTTGCGGCCGTCCAGCCAGGTGAGCATCTGGCGGCCGGAGACCACCGGCACGCCGCGGGCCTTGGCCGCCGCGATGACCGCGTCGGAGGCACTGGAGGCGGCGAAGTCGGTGTGGATGTTGGCGCCGATCGCCGCGTAGTAGCCCTTGGCGCCGACCGCGTTGTCCAGCAGCGTGGTGATCGTCGCCGGCGAGGACTGCCCGGACTCGTCGGTCAGCTGGGTGGTCGCCTGGTACTCGTCGATGACACTGCCGTCGGTGTCGGCGAACTTCATGATGCTGCCGGTGCCGTTGAAGAAGCCGGGCCGGTCCTGGACGAAGTTCGAGGGGTAGTAGTAGTAGTCCATGTCGAGCCGGATGCCGTTGGCCAGCTTGGTCCTGGCCTGCGTCGCCCAGTCGTCCCACTCCACGCAGTGGGTGCGGCTGCTCGACGGGTTCGGCAGCGAGCCGTACTTGGCCTTCCAGGCGCCCAACTGGTCGCTGTAGAAGGCCTGGAGCGCGGCGGTGGTGCCCCACGGCTTGCAGTTGGTGGTGACGTGCACGCCGACCTCGAAGCCCTCGTCGGTGTAGGCCTGGGCCTGCGCCGCGGTCATCGGGTCGTCGGTGTAGATGTACGAGGAACCGCGCACGCACTCCCAGTTGGCGACGTTGCAGCCAGCCGGGGACTGCGCGATGTAGCCGTCCCAGCGGCCGACGGTGCCGCCGATGCCGTGGTCGTCGCCGGTCATCACGACGACCGCCTTGACGTCCCGCGGGTAGTACCAGAACCGCGGCAGCGGCTTCCGGTCCGCGTCCATCAGTGTGATCAGGTTGGCCAGCAGCCGCTGCTGCTCGTCGGCGATCGGGATCTGCGCCTTGCCGAGGTCGTTCCAGTTCGGCTGGCCGTTGGTGCCGAAGAACATCTCGCTGGCCTCGTAGCCGTCGGTCGAGTCCCGCTGCTGTCCGGCCCAGGCGATGTTGCCCTGGCGGGTCTGCACGACGGACTTGGCGAGGTCGTAGGTGAAGGCGGCGGCCCGGCCGCTGCCGGCGGTGCGCAGGGTGACGGCCGGGTTGGCCGTCGCGGTGGAGGCGTCGCTGTAGAGGGTGGCGACGGCCGTCGCGCCGTTCAGGGTGTAGCGGTCGGCGGTGCCGTGGAAGCCCATGGTGTCGGCGGTCAGGCCCGCCCCGGGCGCGGCGGAGGTGTCGATCTTCAGGTAGGAGTCGGCGAGCGTCCCGGTGGTGGCGGTGAGACCGAGCAGCCCGGCGAGCTGCTTGTCGGGGCGCATCGCGATCAGCCGGCCGCCGCCCTGCGTCCAGGTGCCGAGCATCGAGACCTGGGCGGCGGTCAGCGGGGTCTCGCCGAGCAGCACGACGTCGTAGGAGGCCAGGGTGGCCGCGCTGACCGAGGAGAGGTCGCTGATCTTGTAGTAGTTGAGGCCCTCGGCCTTGAGGATCTCGGTGTAGTACGTGGTGTAGGGGTTGGCGGCGCTGCTGATCAGCAGGATCGGGCCCTCGGCGCCCGGCCCGGAGCCGGGCGGGGTCGTCGTCCCGCCGGAGTCCGGGGTGTAGGTCGCGTAGATCGAGAAGGTGACGCCCTCCGAGCTGAGCGCACCGAAGGTGCCGGGCCAGCTGCCGAAGGCCTGCCCGCCGGTGCCGTAGCCGCTGGTGCCGCCGCTGGTGTACTTGAGGTTGTTGACGGCGGCGCTGGTGCCGTTGCTGTTGTACGCCAGCCAGTAGGCGGTGTTGGCGCTGAGCGTGGCGGTCAGCGGCAGGGTGTTCCAGGCGTTGGCGGTGAGGGTTCCGGAGGAGCTGGAGGCGACCAGGGCGCCCGGCTTGCCGGAGGCGTCCGCGTAGACGGCCACCTGGTACTGGTTGTTCGGCGCGGCGCCCACCGCTGCGACGTACACGCTGATGCCGGTGACGGTGCCGCCGGTGGAGCCGGTGACGTAGCGGGAGGTGTTGATGTAGTTGGAGTCGCCCGCGTCGGTGGCGGTGCCCACCGTGGTGGTGCCGAGGGTGGCCGTGGTGGTCGCCCCGGCCGGGGCGGCGGCCAGGACGGCCCCTGCCAACACGGCGGCCACCAGAGCCGCCAGCCGTTTTCTGAACCTCACGCCAGCCCCCACATCCCGATAAGCCGATCAGCGGCAGAATTGCCGCTAACCGGTGTACCGGGTCCGAGGGGGCCGCGTCCTCGAAATCCACACATTCCCGGGCCATGTCACCCGCACCGCCGGAGGGGCTCGGCGGGGCGGTCACGGCCCGGTGGGCGTCAGCCCTTCACCGATCCCGCCAGCAGCCCGCGCACGAAGTACCGCTGGAGCGCGAAGAAGACGATCAGCGGGACGATCAGCGACAGGAAGGCGCCGGCCGTCAGCAGCTCCCAGCGGCCGCCGAACGAGCCGGTCAGCTGGGCCAGCCGGACGGTCATCGGCGCCACCTCCGGGGTGCCGCCCGCGAAGGTCAGCGCCACCAGCAGGTCGTTCCAGACCCAGAGGAACTGGAAGATCGCGAACGAGGCCAGCGCCGGGGTGCAGAGCGGGAGCACGATCGACCGGAAGATCTTGAAGTGCGAGGCGCCGTCGACGACCGCCGCCTCCATGAGGTCCCGGGGCAGCTGGGCGATGAAGTTGTGCAGCAGGAAGATGGCCAGCGGCAGGGCGAACATCGTGTGCGCCAGCCAGACCGGCGCGTACGTCCCGCTGAGGTCGAAGGACGGCACGATCGTCACCGAGCCAAGGTGCGCGCCGCCCGAGAAGAGCTGCAGCAGCGGGATCAGCGCCATCTGCAGCGGCACCACCTGCAGCGCGAAGATCACGAAGAACAGCACGTCGCTGCCGCGGAACTTCACCCAGGCCAGTGCGTACGCCGCCATCGCGGCCAGCACCAGCGGGAAGACCGTCGCCGGCACGCTGATCGCCAGCGAGTTCACCAGGTACGGCAGCAGGCCGCCGCTGACGCCGAAGCCGCCCTCGAAGAGCACGGTGTGGTAGTTCGCGAGGGTGGCGTCGGGGTGCGCGAAGAACTCCCACCAGCCGGTGGTGGCCACGTCCTGCTTGGGCCGGATCGAGGTGACCAGCAGGCCGAGGGTCGGGATCGTCCACAGCACCGTGACCACGATCATCAGCAGGGAGGCGATCGGGTTGCTGAACGCCTTGCGGGCGGCCTTCACCGGCGGCACGGTGCCGCGCTCCTCCCCGGCGCCGGCTCGGTGGCCGGCTGGGCCAGCTGCTCGCTCATCGGTGCTCACGCTCCTTGCGCAGCTGGACGATGTTGTAGGCCACCAGCGGGGTCACCGCCAGGAAGAGGATCACCGCGAGCGCGCTGCCGCGTCCGACGTTGAACTGGACGAAGGACTGCGAGTACATCTCGTTGGCCAGCACCTGGGTGCCGAAGTTGCCGCCGGTCATGGTGCGGACGATGTCGAAGGCCTTCAGCGTGGTGATCATGACCGTGGTGAGCACCACCACCAGGGTGGTGCGGATCATCGGCACCGTCACGTGCCGGAACAGCCGGAATCCGCGGGCGCCGTCCAGCCGGGCCGCCTCGGTGATCTCGTCCGGGATCGCCTTGATCGCCGCGGACAGCACCACCATCGCGAAACCGGTCTGCACCCAGACCATGACCACCATCAGCAGGAAGTTGTTGAGGGGGTGCGACAGGATCCAGTTCGGCGGGTGGTGCCAGCCCAGGCTGATCGCGATCTGGCTCAGCAGACCGATCTGCGGCTGCGCGGGGTCACGGGCGTCGTAGACGAACTTCCAGATGATCGAGGCGCCGACCAGCGAGATCGCCATCGGCATGAAGAGCAGCGACTTGTAGACCGCCTGGCCGCGCATCCGGTCGACCAGCAGGGCCAGCAGCAGGCCGAGGCCGGTGGCCACCAGTGGGGCGATCACCAGCCAGAGCAGGGTGTTCCACAGCACCTGGTGGATGGAGTCCGTCGTCAGCGCCCAGCCGTAGTTGGCGCCGCCCACCGACCGGGTCGAGTCGTCGTTGGAGAAGCTCAGGTAGACGGTGCGCACCAGCGGCACCACCAGGCCCACCACCAGCAGCAGCGCCGCCGGGCCGAGCATCACGGCGATCGCCAGCGGCCGGGTGAACCGGCCGCCGGCCCGGCCGGCCGCGAAGAAGATCAGGAGCAGAATGCCGAGAAAGCCGGCGATGGCGCCGACGCTGTTGCCGAGCTTGATCGACGCGTCCGTCCAGGCCGAATCGGCGAGCTGGACGGCCGAGGCCGAGACCGTGGGCATGCGAAGGATCCTTCCTCGGACACAGGAGGGGGCAGCGCGGGCGGGTGGGACCCGCGCTGCCCGCGACGACTGTCGTTACTGCGGCCAGGCCGCGTCGATGTCAGCCGCCACCTTCTGGATGGACTGTCCCTCGGCGAACCAGGCGGTGAACGACTTCCACTCCTGGCCCGCGCCGACCGCGGCCGGCATCAGGTCGGAGCCGTCGAACCGGAACGTCGCGGCCGGGTCGGTGAGCGCCTCGGCCGAGATCTTGTCGATCGGGTCGGTGTACAGACTCTTGTCGACGCCCTGGTTGGCGGAGACCCAGCCCGAGGATACCTTCACCCGGCTGCTCGCCCAGTCGCTGCTGGAGAGGTAGTTCTGCACGGCCTGCACCTCGGGCCGCGAGGAGAACGCGGCCAGGAACTCGCCGCCGCCCTCGACCGGGTTGTTGACCTGCGGGTTCACCGCCGGCAGGTGGAAGGCGAAGACGTCGCCGTCCGCACTGATCTTGGTGCCCTTGGCCCACTGCGCGCGGTAGAACGAGGCCTGCTGGAGCATCGCGCACTTGCCGGCGAGGATCGGCGCACCGGCGTCCTGGAAGGTCGTGGTGGCGATCGACTTCACGTCGCCGATGCCGCCGTTGACGAAGGCCGGGTTCTGCATCCAGTCGGCCACCGTCTTCATCGCGCCGGTGATCTTCGGGTCGCTGAACTTGATCTGGTGGCTGACCCACTGGTCGTAGACGTCGCCGCCGTAGCTGCCGAGGACGACCTCCTCGACCCAGTCGGTGGCCGGCCAGCCGGTCGCGGTGCCGGAGCCGATGCCGCCGCACCAGGGCTTCATGCTGCCCGACGTGGCGATCTTGGTACTGAGGGTCATCATGTCGGCCCAGGTCTTCGGCACCTCGTAGCCGGCCGCCTTGAAGGCCTTCGGCGAGTACCAGACCAGCGACTTCATGTTGGCGCTCATCGGCGCCGCGTAGAAGGTGCCGTTGACCGAGCCGTAGGTCTTCCAGACCGGGCTCCACTTGTCCTCGTTCGCCACGGTGCCCGCCGGCGGCTTCACGACCTTGCCGGTCTTCACCATCTGGGCGAGCAGGCCCGGCTGCGGGATGATCGCGAAGTCGGGGGCGTTGCCGCCGCTCACCCGGACGGGCAGCTGCGACTCGAAGTCGTTGGAGCCCTCGTACGAGATCTTGATGCCCGTACAAGAGCTGAACTCGGCCCAGGACTTCTCCAGCGAGTCCGACTCCGGGCTGAGGATCGAGGCGAACATCGTCACCTTCGTCCCGGAGTGGCCGGCGTAGGGCTGGTACTTGGCACAGTCGCCGGTGAGCGTCGCGGCGGCCGAGGCACCGCCGCCACCGCCGGAGGAACTGTTCGAGCACGCCGCGGCGAGCGCGAGGCCGAGAACGGCGGGGACGGCCAGCAGGCGCCGCCGCAGGAGTGTGGTCATCGGCTGGCCTCGCAGGCGATCGTGGGGGTGGTCAATGCGGTCCTCCTCGGCAGGGCATGCGGGATGCCGGCGGTAAGACAGAACGACACTGCGCTGAACCGGTTGATCGAGCTGTACCCAGCGGCGCTGGCTTGAAGACGTTAACCCACGGGTTACCTCACGCCAAGATCCGTGTTCGACCTTCATCGGCCGGTGTCCCGGCCGTAACCAGGTTGTGCTGGAAGGCCGGTGGCCCTCCGGACCGCCCCGCCTTCACAGGGTGACGGGAAGGTCCCGCAGACTGTTGACGACCATCGTCGGGTTGGGCCGCAGGTCCTCGTCGCCGACCGCCAGGGCCAGCCCGGGGAACCGCTCGAACAGCGCGGGCAGCGCCACGACCGCCTCCAGCCGGGCCAGCGGGGAGCCCGGGCAGACGTGCGGCCCGTGGCCGAAGGACAGGTGCCGGGACGGATCCCGGGTGATGTCGAACACCTCGGCGGTGACCCCGTGCTGCAGCGGGTCCCGGCCGATCGCGTTGTACGAGATCAGCACCGCGTCCCCGGCCGGGATCACCGTGCCGCCCGCCTTGACGTCCTCGGTGGCGAAGCGGAACAGGAAGTTGCTGGTCGGCGGCGTCCAGCGGAGCGACTCCTCGACCACCGCCGGCCAGCCCACCTCGCCCGCCCGGGCCAGCGCCAGCTGGTCGGGGTGGGCCAGCAGCGCCCGTACCGCGTTGGTGATCAGGTTGACGGTCGTCTCGTGCCCGGCCGCGATGATCACCCGCAGCGTCGCCGCGGCCTCCGTGTCGGTGAGCGCGCCGCCCTCCACGTCGGCCGCCAGCAGGGCGCTGATCAGGTCGTCGCCGGGCTCGGCCCGGCGGCGGGCCACCAGGTCGGCCACGAAGGCGTTCAGCGCGGCGATGGTGGCCGGCACGTCGGCGGGCTTCGTGGTGCTGGAGAAGAACCGCTCGTACAGCTCACGGATGTACGCGTGGTCGTGCTCGGGCACGCCCAGCAGCCAGCCGATCACCGACATCGGCAGCGGGAAGGCGAACGCCGTCTTGAGGTCGACCACCGGGCCGGCCGCGGCCAGCCGGTCGAGCAGCTCCGCGGTGACCTGCTCGACCTTGGGCCGCATCAGCTCCACCCGGCGCGGGGTGAAGGCCTGCGCCACGATCGCCCGCAGCCGGCGGTGGGCGGGGCCGTCCGTGGTCACCATCGACGGGCCGGGGACGGCCAGGCCGATCAGCGGCCAGCTCTTCGGCACCTCGCCCCGCTGGTAGGCCGCCCAGTGCGCGGCGTCCTTCACCAGCCGGGCGTCGGTGAGCAGCTGCCGGGCCTCCGCGTGCCGGGTGACCGCCCAGCCGCGCACGCCCAGCAGCTCCACCGGCACCACCGGCCCGGCCGCGCGCAGCAGCGCACCCTCCGCCGCGTTGTCGCGCGCCAGCGGATCCATCACGATCGGCTCGGTCATCGCCGCGCCCCTTCCCTCGGGTCCGTCACTCCGCCACATAACCCGGCGTGAACGCCACCGGCAGCGCCACCAGCGCCCGCACCCACGCCGAGGGCCGCCACACCAGGGCGCTCTCGGTCACCGCCAGCCGAAGGTCCGGCAGCCGGTCCAGCAGGACCTCGATCGCGGTGGTGGCGATCACCTCGGCGGCCTCCCGGGCCGGGAACGGGCAGCCGTGGTCGCCGTAGGAGAAGCTCAGGTAGGCGCGGTTGCCCTCGGCCGGGCGGCCCGACTCCTGGCGGACGGTCGGGTCCGCGTTGGCTCCGGCGAAGCCCAGCAGCACCATGTCGCCCTTGGCGATCCGCTGCCCGCCGAGCTGGGTGTCGCGGGTGGCCCAGCGCCCGGCGAAGATCTGGGTCGGGGTGTCCTCCCACAGCGCCTCGCCGAGCGCCTGCCCGATCGAGCGCCGCCCGCCGGAGAGCGAGGCCGCGAAGCGCTCGTCGGTGAGCATCAGCCGCAGCGCGTTGGCGATCCAGTACGCGCACGGCTGGTGACCGGCGATCAGCAGGACCCGCAGGTCGCGCATGACCTCCTCGTCGTCCAGGCCGGCCTCGTGCGCGAGCAGCCGCGAGGTGAGGTCGGCGGCGGGCCGCTCGCGCCGGCGGCGCACCAGGTCCAGCATCACGGTGAGCAGTTGCTGAGCGCCGGCCTGCGCGTCGGCGCCGCCGTCCAGCATCGCGACCAGACCCTGGATCAGCACCGGGGCCTCGTCCTCGCCCAGGCCGAGCATCCGGCACAGCACCAGCAGCGGCATCCGGTGCGCGTACTCGGCGACCAGGTCCACCTCGCCGCGCCCGGCGAAGGAGTCGATCAGCCGGTCGGCGATCTCCTCGCTGTACTTGCGCAGTTCGTACGGGTCGACGCCGGCCAGCGCGTCGGTCACCGCGGCGCTGCGGCGCTGGTGCTCGGCGCCCTCCGCGTAGAGGATCGACGGGACGGGGGCCATCATCGGCTTGAGCGGCCAGTCGGCGGGGATGTGCGGCCACTGGTTCCACCGGGTGGAGTCCCGGCCGAAGACCTTCGACTGGCCGGTGACCAGTTGGAGTTCGCGGTAGCCGATCACCAGCCAGGCGGGCACCCCGCCGGCCAGCTCGACCGGGGCGACCGGGCCGTGCTGCTCGCGCAGCTCCCGGTACACGCCGCCGGGATCGGTCTGGAAGCGCGGCCCGTACAGCGGGGCCGCGTCGGCGTGCGCCGGGCAGCCGGGCGGGGGCGTGGACGCGGGCTCGGTCACGGGGTGTCCTCTCTGGAGGCCTCTGCCAGCGCCAGGCGGTGCAGATGGCGGACGAGCTCGATCAGCACCTGCTTGCTCGACGCGCGGTCCCGGGCGTCGCAGTCGATCAGCGGGATGTGCGCGGGGAGGTCCAGGGCGGCCCTGATCTCCTCCAGGGTGTGCTCCTGCGGCCCGAAGTTGTTGCGGGCCACCACGAACGGGGTGCCGTGGTGTTCGAGGCGGTCGATGGCGTACCAGGACTCCTCCAGCCGGCGGGTGTCCACCAGGACGACCGCACCGAGCGCGCCGCTGAACAGCCGGTCCCAGAGGAACCAGAAGCGCTCCTGGCCGGGCGCGCCGAACAGGTAGAGCACGTTCTCGGCGTTCAGCGTGATCCGGCCGAAGTCGAAGGCGACGGTGGTGGAGCGCTTCTCCTCGATGCCGGCGAGGTCGTCGATGCCCTCCCCGGCCCGGGTCATCGTCTCCTCGGTGTTGAGCGGGCGTATCTCGCTCACCGAGCCGACCAGGGTGGTCTTGCCCACGCCGAAGCCGCCCACCACGACGATCTTCAGGCCGTTCGAGGCGGTGCCGACCAGTGGCGCCCGCCCGGCCAGCAGGGCGGCGTCAGAGCTGTTGGAGACCATGCAGTACCTGCTTCAGCGTGTCGAGGTCGGGCAGGCGGGCCCTGGACGGGGCGAACCGCGGATGGCGGGCGGTGACCCGGCCGGCCTCCAGCAGGTCGCCGAGCAGGATCTTGACGATGCTCACCGGCAGGCCCAGTTCGGCCGCGATCTCCACCACGGCCGTCGGGGTCGCGCACAGCCGGAGGATCCGGGCGTGCTCGGACTGCATGCCGAGCACCGGCTCCTGCTCGGTGACGATCAGCGTCACCAGGTCGAAGGCGTGCTCCGGGGCCTGCTGCGGCCGCGGGTCACCGTGTAGAGCCGGTCCGGGTCCTCGTCCCGGCCGGCGAGCGGCCGGCTCACACCCCGGCCTCGATCTCGCGCGGCGGGGCGCTCAGGAAGACCCCGATCTGCTCGATCAGCCCCAGCATGTTGTGCCCCACGACGCCGACGTCGGCGTCGTCGTCGGTGACCACGGCCAGGTGGGCGCCCTCGCCGGCCGCCACGATGCACAGGATCCCGCCGTGGAACTCGGTCATCGACTGGCGGACCCCGCCGGTGCGGTCACCGAACTCGATCGAGGCGCCGTGCGCGAGGCTCTGCATGCCGGAGGCGATCGCGGCCAGCTGGTCGGCCCGGTCGGTGCCCAGCTCGGCGGTGTGGCAGAGCTTCAGGCCGTCGGCCGAGAGGACCAGGGCGTGCCGCGCGCCGGGGGTGGCGGTCAGCAGGTTCTCCAGCAGCCAGTCGAGGTCGCGGTCGGTGCTGCTGCTCATCAGGCATCGTCCTTCGGGGAGGCGTCGGGGGTCTCGGCCCCTTGCAGGGCCTTGCGGAAGGCGCCGAAGCGGGCTGCGGAGAGTGCCGCTCCGGTGCGGTCCGGCCGGCGCGGCGCGGTGGGCGCGTCCGCCGGGGTCGCCGCCGCCAGGGTCTGCCCGCGGCGACGCTGCGGCAGGCCGTTGCCCGGGGCGGCCGGGGTTGCGGGTTCGAGGTCGCGGTCGGCCGGCGGCGGCGCGGTCTCCAGCGCGGGCCGGGCGGACTGCGGTGCGCGCTCGGCCCGCGCCGGCGCGGCGGCCGGGCGGTCCTCGGCGAGGGTGCGGGCGAGGGCCGGCGCCGGGTGGGTGACCAGCTGCTCGGGGATCAGCACCACGACGCCGGTGCCGCCGCGGGCGGACGGGCGGAAGGAGATCGACAGGCCGTGCTTGCGGGCCAGCGAACCGACCACGGCGAGGCCCAGCCGGGTGCCGGCGGAGAGCGCGGTGAGGTCCAGCGACGCGGCGCCGACCGCGAGTTCGGCGCGGCGCAGCCAGCTCTCGCTGAGGCCGAGGCCGCCGTCCTCCACGGTGATCACCAGGCCGGAGTGGACCTCCTCGACGTACACGTGGACCTCGCCCGGCGGGGCGGAGAAGTTCGCGGCGTTGTCGAGGAGTTCGGCGAGGACGTGCATGACGCCCTCGGCCGCGTAGCCGGCCACCGCGGCGGTGGAGGCGGAGTGCAGCCGGACCCGCTGGTAGGCGCCGATCCGGCCGAGTGCGCCGCGCAGGACGGACTCCACGCCGATCGGCTTCGTCCAGCGGCGGCCGGAGCGGGCCCCGGTGAGGACGGCGATGGAGTCGGCCATCCGGCCGACCTGGGCGGTGGAGTGGTCGAGGGCGAGCAGGTCGCCGAGGACGTCCTCGCCGTGCCGGTGCTGCATGTCGCGCAGTTCGGCGTGCATGGAGGTGGCCAGGGCCTGGACGCGTCCGGCGGCCGTGGCGCAGACCGCGAGGGCGGCGGCGCGCTGGCGTTCGCCGCGGGCGACCTCCTCGGCGAACGTCCGCAGCAGGGCGTGGTGGACGGGCAGGTCGTGGCGGGCGAGCACGGCGTCCACCGAGGCGCCGGCCCGCAGGCGTTCGACCACGTCGGGCAGCACCTGGTCGCGCAGGGCGGCGAGTTCGGTGCGGTCGCGGACGGCGGAGGCGTGCGCCTCGTGCAGCGCGGCGAGCTCGGCGCGCACGTTCTGCTCGACGGCCCGGGACTGCGCCAGGTCGGCGCGGCCCTCCTTGGCCTCGATCTGAGCGGTGGCCAGGGCCGCGCGCAGCGCGCCCGCGGTGGTGTGCGCGGCGGTGAGCTCGGCCTGCAGGGAGCCCGCGGTGGCGCCGGTCTCGGCCAGGTCCCGCTGGGCGGTGGCGAGGTGGCGCTCGGCGTGCCGGGCCCGGCCGCCGAGCCGGGCGGCGTACGCCACCAGGGCGCACCAGAACAGGGTGGCGCCGCCGAGCGCGGCCGCGACGGCGGCCCGGTGGGCCGCGGGGGCGAGGGTGACGGCGCCGGCCGCGACGGCGATGCCGAGCAGGGCGCCGGCGGCCGTCCACGCGATGAGGCTGCCGTCGCGTCCCTGGTGTGCCACGCGAGCGGGGCGCGTGCGAGCTCTCATCTGTCTGATCCTCGGGCGGCGTCGGCGGCAGAACGGACTGCGCGCGGACTGTCCGGCGCGCACCACGGGGAGCGTGCCACGGGCTGCGTACCGGACAGTTGATCGGTACACGCGGTCAGCAGATCATATCCATTCAGCTTTTCGACTCAACGGGCGAGTTGACGGTCAGTTGCCCCCACTGACGCTCCGCGCCCGTACCACCCGGTAACCCGGGGCCGCCCCTGCCCCGGAGCCCCGTACCCGGGTGGGTGTCAGGCGGCCCTCCCCCGCTGCGGGCCAGCTCGGCCTCGACCTCGGACCGCAACTGCTCCCGATCGATGCCGTGGGCGGCGAGCACCTCGGTGACGGTGCCGTCCTCCGCGCGGAGCAGGCCGAGCAGCAGGTGGCCGGTGCCGATCTCCTTCTGCCGCAGCCGGAGCGCCTCGCGCAGGGACAGTTCCAGCACCTTCTTGGCCGGGCCGGAGAAGGTGGCCCGCCGGCGCGGGCCCCGCTCGGCCGCCGCCGGCCGGCCCAGGGCGCCCTCGCCGAACACGGACTCCACCGCCTCCCGGACGGCGTCCAGGTCGACGCCGATCGCCGCGAGGGCCCGGCCGTCGACCGCGCCCGCCGCCAGCCGGACGAGATCTTCCCGGGCCGCGGCGTGGTCCAGCCCGCCCCCGGCGAGCAGCACCGCGACCGGGTCCTCGGCGTCGGCCAGGAGCGCCAGCAGCAGGTGCTCCGCACCGATCCGCTCCGCGCCCAGCTCGCGCGCCTCCGCCTGCGCCCGGGTGACGGCCTGCCGCGCCCGGGCCGTGAACCTCTCGAACATGGTCAGCCCTCTCCTCTCCCACCGAACAACCGCTTGGCGTACTTCTTGTGCACCGCCTGCCGGCTCACGCCCAGGCAGGCGGCGATCTCCTGCCAGGACCAGCCCTGCGTACGGGCGTTGCCCACCTGGAGGTCCTCCAGCCGGTCGGCCAGGTCGCGCAGTGCCCGGACGGCCCGCAGGCCGATCGCGGGATCACGACTGCTCGCGTCCGCCGCGAGCTGCTTCGTCTCGCTCATGGTGTCAACTTAGGTTGACGGATCCGAATTGTCAACCAAAGTTGACAGCCGGCCCGCGGGGCGCCCGCCCGGTCACGCCGACCAGCGCCCCCGGTCGTTCGGGTTCCGCTCCCCCTCGGCCGGCACCCGACGCCCGCAGCGCTTGCCCGACCGCCGCGCACGCGCGTACGCCTCCAACTCCGCCAGCCAGCCGGCCCGGTCCGCCTCCAATACCTCCAGCGCCCGCAGCAGTGCGGCCTCGTCCCGCTGGTACGGGCCGGCCACGCCGGCCAGCCGATCCAGCGTTCCGTGGAACCCCAAGGGCCGGTACAGCTGCACACAGGAGCGCAGCGCGGCCACCCGCACCCGCAAGGGCAGCGCCGGATCCGCCACCCGTCGGGCATGCCACCCGAAACTCATACGTCGGCCACCTCCAGAAGTTGAGCCCCCGTCACTTTCGCGCCGTCTGACGACTCGCCAGTAACATGCCAAGAATTCAGCCGGGCGGCCACCCCCGCCCCGCCTCACCCTGCCCTCACCGCCCCGAATGTGAACCCTCCGTATGCGCCACGGCACCCGAATACTGCCCGCGATCGTCCTTCCCCTGCTGCTCGCCGCCGCCACCGGCTGCGCCTCGACCGCTCCGAAACCGGCCGCGGACGCCCGGGCCGGGGCCCTCACGGCCGCCGCCCCGGCCACCCCGCCCGGCCCCGCGGCGGCGCCCACCCCCGCCGGCGGATCCACCGACGGGCCCGCCACCGCGGCCGTGGCCACCCCCGCACCGGACGGCCGCGCCCCTGCCCGGCCCGCCGGCGGCGCCGGGGTCCGCCTGGTCGCCTACGACCCCGGCACCGGCCGGGCCGCCCTGAGCGCCCCGACCACGGGCGGCCCGGACGCCGACCCGGTGCGAGCGGGCCGCCTCATCGCCAGCCCGCCCTCCCCGGCCGCACCGCACGGCGCCCTGGTCTCCGTCACCGGCGTCGGGCACAGCTCCGGGGGCCGGACAGAGGTCACCACCCGGCCGGCCGCCGTCACCGAACTGCTCGGCACCACCGCCACCAGCCTGCACGCCGCGGTCGACCCGCACACGATCACCGTCCAGCCGCTCGTCAAGGACCTGACCACGAGCTTCACCGGCCACCCCGGCGGCGGCGCGGGCAGCGCCTCCGCGCGGCTCACCCTCGACGCGCACACTGCGGTGCCGCTGCCCGGCGGGGCCACCGCCGCACTCGCCGCCGGCATCGAACTCGACCCCGCGGTCGACTTCTCCTACGACGGCACCCGACTGCTCCAGGGCGGCCCGGAGCGGGCCCGGGTCGGCTTCACCCTCGGCTCCCACGCCACCTGGCGGATCGACGCGGCGCTCGGCGCGGGAGCCGCACCGCTGCGCATCCCGATCGCGCGGCTCAGCGCCGACCCGGTGCTGACCGTGGCCGGCTTCCCCGTCGTGGTCAACCTCGACCTCACCTGCTACCTGACCGTGAGCGCCGACGGCACGGTCACCGTCGACACCGAACAGGACCTGGACGGCCGGTGGGCGGTGCACGCCGACTACCTGCGCGGCCGGGGCTGGACCTCCGCCGCCGATCCGGGCAGCACCGAGGCCGGGCCCGTCCGCGCCAGGCTGGCCGGCCACGCGGCGGTCCGTACCGGTCTGGCCTCCGAGGCCGGCGTCGGCCTGTACGGCGCGGTGGGCGTGCGGGCCACCGTGGAGCCGTACCTGACCACCCGGGTCGACGGCACGGTGACCCTGAACGGCTCCGGCCGGCCGCCGGTGGTGGCGGGCAGCTGGTCCACCCGGGCCGGGCTCGACGTCACGGGCACCGTGTTCGCGCGGATCTCCGTCCTCGGCACGCCGGTGTTCTCGGCGGACCTGCCGCTGCCGGCCCTGCACCGCGAGTGGCCGGTGCCGCCGCCGCACTGAGCCGACGCCCTCGCGGGACGGGCGGCCGACTCGCAAAACGTCCACAACGGGATAATCCCGATGCCGCCCGAGTTGTTACCCTCGCAGCATGAGCACCGAAACCACCGGCCTCCGGGTGGCCGACCTCTCGGCCCTGCTGACCCACACCAGCCACGTGCTGGCCACCCGGATGACGGCCGCCTTCGCCGAACTCGGGATCACCCCGCGCGCCTTCTGCGTCCTGCACCACGCGCTGGAGACCGAGCGGACCCAGATCCAGCTGGCCGAGCTCTCCGACCTGGACAAGACCACCATGGTGGTCACCGTCGACGAACTGGAGGGCGCCGGCCTCGCGGAGCGCCGGCCGTCCCGCACCGACCGCCGGGCCCGGGTCATCCATGTGACCCCGGCCGGCGAGCAGGCCGTCGCGGACGGCGCAAGGATCGCCGACCGGGTGCACCAGGACGTGCTGGACGCCCTGCCCGCCGACGACCGGGCGGCGTTCGTCCGGGCGCTCTCGGCGCTGTCCGAAGGTCATCTCGCCGTGCCGGTGGAGTCCGAGCGCCCGGTGCGGCGGGCCCGCCGCACCCGAAGCTAATCCCGACATAGATAGTCCCGTACAAAACTATCTGCTAGCGTCTTACCTGTCCCGACGACAGGAGGAGACGCCATGTCCCCGCACACCCCGAAGCGGCCGCGCTCACGCCGAACGGCACTCGCAGTGCTCTGCGCCGGGATGCTGATGATCATCCTGGACGGCAGCATCGTCACCGTCGCCCTCCCGGCCATCCAGCGCGACCTGCACTTCTCCGCCGCCGACCTCACCTGGACGGTCAACGCCTACGCCATCGCCTTCGGCGGACTGCTGCTGCTCGCCGGCCGCCTCGGCGACCGGCTCGGCCGGCGCCGGATGTTCGTCGCCGGACTGACCGTCTTCACCGCCGCCTCCCTCCTGTGCGGCCTCGCCACCACCCAGGGAATGCTGATCGCCGCCCGGTTCGCGCAGGGCGCCGGCGGCGCGGCGGCCTCCGCCGTCAGCCTCGGCATGATCGTCACGCTCTTCCCCGAACCCCGCGGACGCGGCCGCGCCATCGGGGCGTTCAGCTTCGTCGGCGCCACCGGCGCCTCGCTCGGGCAGGTCCTCGGCGGCGTGCTCACCGAAGCCGTCAACTGGCACTGGATCTTCTTCGTCAACCTGCCGATCGGCCTCGTCGCCATCGTGCTCGCGCTGCGCACCCTGGCCGACGACCGCGGCCCCGGGCTCGCCGGCGGACACCTCGACCTGCCCGGTGCCCTCCTGGTCACCAGCGGCCTGATGACCGCCGTCCACAGCATCGTCGGCGCGGGCCCGCACGGCTGGGGCTCAACCCACACCCTCGGCTCGGCCGGCCTCGCGGCCGCCCTGCTCGCCGGATTCGTCGCCCGACAGGCCACCGCGGCCCACCCCCTGCTCCCGCTGCGGATGTTCCGCGCCCGGAACGCCACCGCCGCCAACCTCGTCCAGGTGCTCGCGATCGGCGCGATGTTCGGCTTCCAGATCATGGCCGCCCTCTTCATGCAGGACGTCCTCGGCTACGGAGCGCTCGCCACCGGACTCGCCATGCTCCCGGCGGCCGTCCTGATCGGCGCCGTCTCGCTCGGCCTCTCCGCCCGGCTCAACGCCCGCTACGGCGAACGCGCCGTCCTGCTCGCCGGGCTGGCCCTGCTGACCGCGGCCATGCTGCTGCTCGTCCGGCTCCCCGTGCACGCCGCCTACGCCGCGCACCTGCTGCCGACCATGCTGCTCGTCGGCGGCGGCGGGCTCGTCCTCTCCGCGCTCACCGTGCTCGGCATGTCCGGTGCCGAACCCGAGGACGCCGGCACCGCCTCCGGTCTCTTCAACACCACCCAGCAGGTCGGCGCCGCCCTCGGCGTCGCCGTCCTCTCCACGCTGGCCGGCGCCCGCAGCGGCGCCGGACACCCCACGCCCGAGGCCCTCACCGGCGGATTCCATCTCGCCTTCGGCACGGCGGCCGGCCTGCTCGCCCTCGCGTTCGTCCTCGCCGCCGCCGTTCTGCGGCGCGGCGGACCGACGGCCGCTGCCGGCACCGCCCCGGAGGCCGCCCCCACCGGACTGCCGGGCCGCCCCGCCCGGGCCGGGAGGAGCTGACCCCGGAGGGCCGGGCGGCGGACACGAGGAAGGGGACCGGCCGGTGGCCGGTCCCCTTCGTGCGCTGCTGGTCAGTCACCTGTGCGGGTCACGCGGGGTGTTGCACCCCGCGGACCGCCGGTGTCAGCTGCAGCCGCTGGTCGAGCCGCAGCCCTCGCACAGGTAGCAGCTGCCGGCGCGGCGCATCTTGGTGCCGCAGGAGAAGCAGAGCGGCGCGTCGGCGTTGAGGCCGAGCTGGATCTCCACCAGTTCGGTCGAGTTGTGGGCCTGGGCCCGGGCCGCCTGCGACTTCGCCGGGGCGGGCTGCTCGGCCGCCTTCGGCGGGGCGATCGGCGCGGACTGGGCGAGGCCCTCCACGTCAACGTCCTCCTCGACGGGCTCGTAGGAGCCGGTCTCCAGGTGGCGGGTGCGCTCCTCGACGGAGTGGATGCCGAGCGCGGAACGGGTCTCGAACGGCAGGAAGTCGAGCGCCAGGCGGCGGAAGATGTAGTCGACGATCGACTGCGCCATCCGCACGTCCGGGTCGTCCGTCAGACCGGCCGGCTCGAAGCGCATGTTGGTGAACTTCGAGACGTAGGTCTCCAGCGGCACGCCGTACTGCAGGCCGACCGAGACGGCGATCGAGAAGGCGTCCATCATGCCCGCGAGGGTCGAACCCTGCTTGGACATCTTCAGGAAGACCTCGCCGAGGCCGTCGTCCGGGTAGGAGTTGGCCGTCATGTAGCCCTCGGCACCGCCGACCGTGAAGGACGTGGTGATGCCGGGGCGGCCCTTGGGGAGACGCTTGCGGACGGGGCGGTACTCGACGACCTTCTCGACCGCGGCGGGGGCCTCGGCGGCCTTCGCCTCCACGGCGGGGGTCTTGGTCTTCGCCGAGAGCGGCTGGCCGACCTTGCAGTTGTCGCGGTAGATGGCCAGCGCCTTCACGCCGAGCTTCCACGCCTCGAAGTAGATCTCCTCGACCTCTTCGACGGTGGCGTTCTCGGGCATGTTGACCGTCTTCGAGATGGCGCCGGAGATCCACGGCTGGATCGCCGACATCATCCGCACGTGGCCCATCGGCGAGATGGAGCGCTCGCCCATCGCGCAGTCGAAGACCTCGTAGTGGGCGGCCTTCAGGCCGGGGGCGTCGACCACGTTGCCGTTCTCGGCGATGTGCGCGACGACCGCCTCGACCTGCTCGTCCTGGTAGCCGAGGCGGCGCAGGGCGCGCGGCACGGTGCCGTTGACGATCTGCATCGAGCCGCCGCCGACCAGCTTCTTGAACTTGACCAGGGCGAGGTCGGGCTCGACGCCGGTGGTGTCGCAGTCCATCATCAGGCCGATGGTGCCGGTCGGGGCCAGCACCGAGGCCTGGGCGTTGCGGAAGCCGTTCTGCGCGCCGAGGCGGAGCACGTCGCCCCAGGTCTCGGTGGCGGCGGCCCACACCGGGGCGTCCAGGTCGTCGACCGCCACGGCGGCGGCGTTCGCGTCGGCGTGCTGCTGCATGACCCGCTGGTGCGGGGCCGCGTTGCGGGCGTAGCCGTCGTACGGGCCGACGACGCCGGCGAGCTCGGCGCCGCGACGGTAGGCGGTGCCGGTCATCAGCGAGGTGATGGCGCCGGCGAGCGCCCGGCCGCCCTCGGAGTCGTACGCGTGGCCGGTGGCCATCAGCAGGGCGCCGAGGTTGGCGTAGCCGATGCCGAGCTGGCGGTAGGCGCGGGTGGTCTCGCCGATCTTCTCGGTCGGGAAGTCGGCGAAGCAGATGGAGATGTCCATCGCGGTGATGACCAGCTCGACGACCTTGGCGAAGCGCTCGGCGTCGAAGGAGTCGTCGTCGCGGAGGAACTTCATCAGGTTCAGCGAGGCGAGGTTGCAGCTGGAGTTGTCCAGGTGCATGTACTCGGAGCAGGGGTTGGACGCGTTGATGCGGCCGGACTCCGGGCAGGTGTGCCAGTGGTTGATCGTCGAGTCGTACTGGATGCCGGGGTCGGCGCAGGCCCAGGCGGCCTCGGCCAGCTTGCGGAACAGCTTCTTGGCGTCGACGGTCTCGATGACCTCGCCGGTCATCCGGGCGCGCAGGCCGAACTCGGTGCCGTTCTCGACCGCGGTCATGAACTCGTCGGAGACGCGGACGGAGTTGTTGGCGTTCTGGTACTGGACGGACGCGATGTCGTCGCCGCCCAGGTCCATGTCGAAACCGGCGTCGCGCAGCGCGCGGATCTTCTCCTCCTCCTTCACCTTGGTCTCGATGAAGGCCTCGACGTCCGGGTGGTCCACGTCCAGGACGACCATCTTGGCCGCGCGGCGGGTCGCACCGCCGGACTTGATGGTGCCGGCCGAGGCGTCGGCGCCGCGCATGAAGGAGACCGGGCCGGAGGCGTTGCCGCCGGAGGAGAGCAGTTCCTTGGAGGAACGGATCCGGGAAAGGTTGAGGCCGGCGCCGGAGCCGCCCTTGAAGATCATGCCCTCTTCCTTGTACCAGTCGAGGATCGACTCCATGGAGTCGTCGACGGCCAGGATGAAGCAGGCGGAGACCTGCTGGGGCTGCTTGGTGCCGACGTTGAACCAGACCGGCGAGTTGAAGCTGAACACCTGGTGGAGGAGGGCGTGCGTCAGCTCGTGCTCGAAGATCTCGGCCTCGTCCGGGCCGGCGAAGTAGCCGTGCTTCTCACCGGCGGCGCGGTAGGTGAGCACCACCCGGTCGATGATCTGCTTGAGGCTCCACTCGCGCTGCGGGGTGCCGACGGCGCCGCGGAAGTACTTCGAGGTGACGATGTTCACCGCGTTCACCGACCAGAAGTCGGGGAACTCGACGCCGCGCTGCTCGAAGTTGATCGAGCCGTCACGCCAGTTGGTCATGACGACGTCCCGGCGCTCCCACGTCACCTGGTCGTAGGGGTGGACGCCAGGGGTGGTGTAGATGCGCTCGATCCGCAGGCCGCCCTTGGAAGCCTTGCCGGCCGCCTTGGTCGCCTTCTCGGACTTCGACCCGCGTGCGGAACCGCTCGTCGTGTCTGTCACTTCTTCTCCTCCTCCTGGGCCAACGCCCTGGACGCCGCGATGCTTCCGGGCATCCGGTGGTTCGCTTCCTGGTGTGCGGGCAGCCGTGGACGCCGACCGCTTTCGCACGATGTGTTGTGTTCTGCACCCGTGGTGAGGGCGCGCGCCGGCCGCGGGCGGCCGGGTCGAGCTCCGGCCCGTTAGGGCGCGGCTGCGGGGGCGGGCACCGGGGTGCCGCCCTCGGGGCTGAAGGGCTGCTCGGCGCGGAGCTCCGCGATGGCAGCCTCGAAGTCCTCCAGGCCGTCGAAGGCCCGGTACACGGACGCGAACCTGAGGTACGCGACGACGTCGAGCTCCTTGAGCGGACCGAGTATGGCCAGGCCGACGTCGTGGGTGGACAGCTCGGCGCTGCCGGAGGCGCGCACGCACTCCTCGACGCGCTGGCCGAGCTGGGCGAGGGCGTCCTCGGTGACCGGGCGGCCCTGGCAGGCCTTGCGGACTCCGGAGATCACCTTCTCGCGGGAGAACGGCTCGGTGACGCCGCTGCGCTTGATCACCATCAGGGTCGCCGTCTCCACCGTGGTGAAGCGGCGGCCGCAGTCCGGGCACTGGCGACGGCGGCGGATCGAGCTGCCGTCGTCGCTCGCACGGCTGTCCACGACTCGGCTGTCAGGATGCCGGCAGAAGGGGCAGTGCACCTGAGACTCCCTCCCTGGCGGCGTGACAGCGGACCGGGACACTCTACGCGATGGATGTGGGTCGGAAGCAACCTCGACCACAACCTGTGGGCCCCGACCGGCGAGACTGGCACAAGATCTAGGTTCCGCCGCCACGCCACGCCGAGGATGGCGCAGGGGGATCGAAATCCCGGGATCGAGTGAATTAGACTGCCCGTGGCTGCCGAGTCGAACATTTAATCGACGTACGACCCAATGCCCCGCACGGCCGTACACCCAAAGTCTTGATCGAGTCAGCAAACTGCTAAATAATTCACTCGAACGTGTGTTTGGCGCAACCTTTCGATAGGGGCACCAGTTGAGCTGGACAAGGGAGAGACGCCTGTCCAAGAGGGGCCGCCATGAACACCGTAGATCTGAAGAGCAACTCCATCCCGGTACAGGAGCGCTCCGCGCGCACCCCGGATCAGCAGAGCGTGGACCAGAGCATGAGCCGTAGCCAGCCGATCGAGCACGCTGCCGTGCAGGATGCCGTGCTCGGCGCGCCCACCCCCGTCCGTTCCATGCCCGGCCGTCCTCCCGGCATCCGCACCGACGAGGCCGGGCTGACCGAGCGCCAGCGCCGGGTCATCGAGGTCATCAGGGACTCGGTCCAGCGCCGCGGGTACCCGCCCTCCATGCGCGAGATCGGCCAGGCCGTCGGCCTCTCCTCCACCTCCTCGGTGGCGCACCAGCTGATGGCCCTGGAGCGCAAGGGCTTCCTGCGCCGCGACCCGCACCGCCCGCGCGCCTACGAGGTCCGCGGCGGCGAGGTCGCCCGGCCGAACACGGCCGAGACGGCCGGCCGCCCCTCCACCTCGTACGTGCCGCTGGTCGGCCGGATCGCGGCCGGCGGCCCGATCCTCGCCGAGCAGACCGTCGAGGACGTCTTCCCGCTCCCCCGTCAGCTGGTCGGCGAGGGCGAGCTGTTCGCGCTGACCGTCCGCGGCGACTCCATGATCGAGGCCGCGATCTGCGACGGCGACTGGGTCACCGTCCGCCGCCAGCCGGTCGCCGAGAACGGCGACATCGTGGCCGCGATGATCGACGGCGAGGCCACCGTCAAGCGCCTCAAGCGCGAGGACGGCAAGATCTGGCTGATGCCGCACAACCCGGCGTACGACCCGATCCCCGGCGACAACGCCACCATCCTGGGCAAGGTCGTGGCGGTGCTGCGTCGCCTCTAGGGCGTGGCACCGGCACACCGACGGTGGCCGTGAGGGGGCGCCGGGGCGAGACCCCGGCGCCCCCTCACGGCCACTGCGTGCGTCAGGACCGCTTGGCCACCGGTACCACCGGCGGCGCCGAGGCGTCGATCGCGGCCAGCGAGCGCCGCACCTGATTGCGGTCGGTGGTGTACCAGAAGTCCGGCATCGACGACCGGAAGAAGCCGCCGTACCGGGCGGTGGCCAGCCGCGGGTCCAGCACCGCGACGATCCCCCGGTCGTCGGCCGCGCGCACCAGCCGGCCCGCGCCCTGCGCCATCAGCAGCGCGGCGTGGGTGGCCGCGACGGCCATGAAGCCGTTGCCGCCGCCCTCCTCCACGGCCTTCTGCCGGGCGCTCATCAGCGGGTCGTCCGGCCGCGGGAACGGGATGCGGTCCATCACCACCAGCTGGCAGGCCGCACCGGGCACGTCCACGCCCTGCCACAGCGACAGCGTGCCGAACAGGCAGGTCGCGGCGTCCGAGGCGAAGGCCCGGATCAGCTCGCCCAGCGTCTCCTCACCCTGGAGCAGGATCGGGTTGTCCAGCCGCTCCCGCAGCGCCTCCGCGGCGGCCTGCGCCGCCCGCATCGAGGAGAACAGGCCCAGTGTCCGGCCGCCGGCCGCGCCGATCAGCTCGGCCAGCTCGTCCAGCATCTCCGGCCGGTCCGGCTCGCGGCCGGGCGGCGGCAGGTGCTTGGCGACGTACAGGATGCCCTGCTTCGGGTAGCTGAACGGCGAGCCGACGTCGATGCCGCGCCACAGCGGCGGCGCGTCCTCGCCCTCCGCCGGCTCCGGCTCGGCGGAGGACCGCTCGTCCGGCAGCCGGCCCTCGGCGGGCAGGCCGACCGAGGCGGCCACCCCGGTGAAGTCCCCGCCCAGCTTGAGCGTGGCGGAGGTGAGCACCACCGAGCGGTCCTTGTAGAGCCCCTCCCGCAGCAGGCCGGAGACGCTCAGCGGCGCGACCCGCAGCGAGGCCGCGCCCATGCCGAAGCGGTCGTTGCGCTCGATCCACACCACGTCGTACTCGGACCCCAGGAGCAGCCGCTCGGCGGTCTCGTGCAGCGACTCGGCGGAGGCCATCGCCTGCTTGCGCACCGCGTCCTCGTCGGAGAGCGACTTGTCGCGCGTCTCCCCGAGCGAGGTGATGACCTGGCGGCAGGCGTCCCGGATGCCGGCGACCGCGTACGCGAGGTACTCGGGCAGCTCCTCGACCCGGCCGGGCTGGGCCGTCTCCATCAGGCCGTGGTAGTTCTCGGCGGCGGCCTGGAGGGCGTCCACCGCCTTCTCGTTGGCCAGCTTCGCGGCTCGCCGCACGGCCCGGTTGACGGCGTGCACCGTGAGCTCGGCGGTGGCCGCGCCGGTGACCCGGTTGACCAGCTCGTGCGCCTCGTCGACGATCAGCAGGCCGTGCTCCGGCAGCACCGGGGCGCCCTCGATGGCGTCGATCGCCAGCATCGCGTGGTTGGTGACGACCACGTCCGCCAGCTTGGCCCGCTCGCGGGCGGCCTCGGCGAAGCACTCCTGGCCGTACGGGCACTTGGTGGCGCCCAGGCACTCCTTGGAGGTCACGGCGAGCTGGGCCCAGGCCTTGTCCGAGACGCCCGGGGAGAGGTCGTCGCGGTCGCCCGTCTCGGTCTCCTCGGCCCACGCGCGCAGGCGCAGCACGTCCTGCCCGAGCTTGCTGCCGGGCCCGCCGAGCACCTCGGCGGCGTCGAACAGGCCCTCGCCCTCGTCCGCCGGGGTGCCCTCGTGCACCCGGTGCAGGCAGACGTAGTTGGAGCGGCCCTTGAGCATGGCGTAGGCCGGGCGGCGGCGCAGCACCGGATGGAGCGCCTCGACGGTGCGGGGCAGGTCGCGCTCCACGAGCTGGCGCTGGAGGGCCAGGGTCGCGGTGGCGACCACCACGCGGTCGCCGTGGGCCAGCGCGGGCACCAGGTAGGCGAGGGACTTGCCGGTGCCGGTGCCGGCCTGGACGAGCAGGTGCTCGCCCTCGTCGACGGCGTCGGCGACGGCCGCGGCCATGGTGACCTGGCCGGGCCGCTCGACGCCGCCGACCGCGGTGACGGCGGCGTGCAGCAGCTCCGGGATGCGCGTCCGCGGGACGGGGGCCGGCGCGTCGTCGTCCGGCTGGGGCAGGGGTGCGGAGTCGTTCGTCATGACGCCGACCACCCTACGGCGCGGCACCGACAGTGCGGGGCCGCTGCGCGGGGAGCGCGGCGATCGCGCCCGGGTGCAGGGCGTTGTCGACCTGCCCGTGCACGGCGACCCGGGGGCGTTCGGGCCGGTCGTGGTAGCCGTCCGGCAGCAGCCGGTTGCGGTTCAGGCAGAGCCGCTCGATCCGCGGCGTGAACAGGTCGAAGAGCGCGAACCGGTCGGCGAGCTCCGGGAAGCGCTGCTGGTGGGCGAGGATCTCGGCGCGCAGCAGCGCCCAGAAGTCCGCCTCGGCGAGGCCGAGCTGCCGCTCCAGCAGAGGGGCGAGGAACCGGTAGACGCCCACGAACAGACCGCCGTGCAGGAACTGGCAGAGGAAGTCCGGCGGCCGCCGCAGCAGGACGCGTGCGGCCTCCTCCGGAAGTCCGGCGAGTTCCGGCAGGTCGCGGTCGCTGAGGTTGACGTCGTCCACGAAGTCCTTGACGGCGAGGCGGACGGGGATCTCGTGTTCGTCGAAGACCACGATGGCGTTCTCGCCGTGCGGGGAGAACACCGTGCCGTACCGGTACAGGAAGTGCAGCAGCGGCGGCAGCATGACGGCGAACAGGCGGCGCAGCCAGGCGTCCGGGGCGAGTCCGGAGCGGGCGACGAGTTCGGCGGCCAGGGCCCGGCCGTCCGATCCGGTCTGCAGCAGGGCGGCGAGCGTCCGGCCGTGCTCGCCGGGATCCAGGTACCGGCCGAGGGGTTCGCGCCAGATCGCGCCGAGGACCTCCCGGTACTGGTAGGGGGCGTCGGGGAGCTCGGCGTACAGCGGGTGCTCGACGGTCACCGAGGCGATCTCGCCGAGCAGGACGACCCGGCACTCGTCGCGCAGGAAGGGGTCGTGGTCGCGGATGCCGTGCAGCCATCCGGTGACGGCGGGGGCGGCGAGCGTGCGCGCGGTCGGCAGGCCGCGCCAGACCAGGGTGTTGAGGACGGTGAGCGGCAGCTTCACGGTGCAGCGGTCGGGCCGGCTGAGGTTGAAGAAGCTGCGGACGGACTGCTGGGGCTGCCGCAGGTCGCGGTCGGCGGGCAGCGGGACGATGTCGCCGGCCGCGATCCAGGGGGCGAAGAGCGGCACGACGGCCTCGTCCCACTGCCAGGGGTGGACGGGCAGCAGCAGGTACTCGTCGGCGCGGTCCCCGAGCAGGGCGCGGTACTCGCCGAGGCTGTCGAGTTCGCGCTCGTAGAGGTCGGCCGGGCCGCGGAAGCGGGCGAGCGAGCGGTGCACGGCCAGCCAGGGCAGCCGCTGGACGGTGCGGGCTTCCGGGGCCCAGCGGGCGGCGTCGGCGGCGGAGAAGCCGAGCCGGCCCTTGTTGGGGACGATCCACGGGTGGCCGCTCTGCCGGCCCTCCAGCTCGCTGTGCGAGAGGTCGGCCAGGTCCGCGGCGGTGAGCGGGTCGGCCAGCAGCAGGGCGTCGGCGGTGAGGGTGGCGGTGAGCTCGCGCACCAGGTGGCCGGCGGTGTCGCCGGTGAGGCCGAGCAGGCCACGGGCGCGCACGACGAAGCGGAGCGGGTCCAGGCCCGGGTCGGTCGGGCAGTCGAGGCTCTCCGGGTCGACCTGCCAGCTGCCGTAGGCGCCGCGGCGGGCGGCGAAGCGGTAGGTGTGGCCGCCGTCGACGGTGAGCAGGTAGCCGTCGTCGGTGGCGGTGGGGGTGAGCAGTTCCTCGTACGCGAACTCGCCCAGCAGTTTGGCCAGCATCGCCCGGCAGGCCCGCGGCCACAGTTCGGGGGTGAGCTGGGCCGGGTGCTGCAGCGGCGGGTCAGGGACGAACTGCGGCGGCACGGCCGGCCTCCTCGGCGAGCGGCGGGGCGGGCGGGCCGGCCGGCGGGGCGAAGCTCGTCCAGGCGGTGCGGGCGGGCAGCGGGTGGAGCGGTCGGCCGGCGACGGCGTTGAGGATGACGGCGGCGCGGTGGGCACCGAGCCCGAGGTCGGGCGTGCCGACGCCGTGGGTGTGCAGTTCGGCGTTCTGGACGTAGAGGCCGCCGGTGACCTCGGGCCGGGTGGCGACCCGGTGGTCGAGGTCGACGCGGTAGCGGCCCCGCTCGTCCCAGTCGACGAGGTGGGCGATCGGGTCCAGGGCGGCGGGGCGGGTGGCCCGGTACCCGGTGGCCAGCACCACGGCGTCGGTGCGCACCAGGTGGTCGGTGCCGGAGTCGGTGTGCCGGCAGCGCAGTTCGAGCCCGCCGCAGGAGCCCGCCTGGGCGTCGGTGACGGCGGTGCCCGGCATGATCTCGACCGGGTCGGTGCCGGGCGGGCGGCCGGTGGACCGCTCGTAGAGCAGGTCGTGGATCTCGGCGAGGGTCTCGGCGCTGGCGGCCTTGTGGAGCTGCCACTGCGCGGGCACGAGCCGGTCGCGCACCTCGGCGGGCAGCGCGTGGAAGTAGCGGGTGTAGTCGGGCGTGAAGTGCTCCAGGCCGAGCTTGGAGTACTCCATGGGGGCGATCGCCCGGGTGCGGCTCAGCCAGCGCAGCCGGGTGCCGTCGTCGGCCCGGCGGCGCAGCAGGTCGAGGAAGACCTCGGCGCCGGACTGCCCGGAGCCGACGACGGTGATGTCGCGGGCGCCGTCGAGGCTGCCGATCCGGTCGAGGTACCCGGCGCTGTGCCAGACGCGCGGGTGGCCGCTCAGGGCCGCGAAGGCCTCGGGGTGGGCGGGCCGGGTGCCGGTGCCGAGGACGACGTTGCGCGCCCACAGGGGCGCGCCGCCGGCCTCGGCCCGGAAGAGGCCGCGCCCGGTGTCCCAGTGCAGGGCGGTGACGGGGGTGCCGAAGCGGCAGTTGGGCAGCCGTTCGGCGGCCCACCGGCAGTAGTGCTGGTACTCCCGCCGGGTCAGCTGGAAGCGCTCGGCGAAGTAGAACGGGTAAAGCCGCTGCTGGTGGCGCAGGTAGTTGAGGAAGGACCAGGGGCTGGTCGGGTCCACCAGGGAGACCAGGTCGGCGAGGAAGGGCACCTGCATCCGGGCGCCGTCGACGAGCATGCCGGGGTGCCAGCGGTAGGCGGGGGCCGCCTCGCAGAAGACCGTGTCGAGGGCGTCCGTGCCGTCGGCGAGGGCGGCGAGGGAGAGGTTGAACGGCCCGATGCCGACGCCGAGGAGGTCGTAGGGCCGGGACCGCTCGGCGTCGGCCGGGCCGGCCGGGGCGGGGACGGCGGCCGGGCCCGCGGCGATCCGGGCCGGGGTGCGCGGGCGGATCATCAGGGCGGCCCGCTTGTCGGGGAGTTCGAGGTCGCCGGCGTGCTCGAACCCGGCGCCGGCGAACGCCCGGACGGAGGGGATGTTGCGGACGTCCGGTTCGGCGAGCACCCGGCGGCAGGCGGGGCGGCGGGCCAGCACCCGGTCGGCGAGGGCGCGGATGAGTGCGGTGCCCAGGCCGCGGCCGCGCCGGTCGGCCGGGCCGAGCAGCAGGTGCAGGCCGGTGTCGTGGGGCTCGGCCGGGTAGTGGCCGGCCAGCGGGTCGAGGTCGGCGCGGTACACCTCCCAGTAGCTCATCGGGACGCCGTCGAGCAGGCCGAGGCAGGGCCGGCTGCGGCCGTCACCGTCGAGTTGGGCGCGCAGGTGGCGTTCGGTGGTGGCGGCCGGGCCGGCGAGCTGCCAGTAGGCGGCGACGGCGGGGTCGTTCATCCAGCCGGTGAGCAGCGGCAGGTCGTCCGGGAGGCGGACGGGCCGCAGCCGGAACTCGCCCGCGGGGGTGGCCATGGGGCCCCAGTCCGCGACCCGGTCGAGCAGGTCGGCCGGGGGCGCGCTCATCGGGCGGCCGCCGGCGCGGAGGCGGCCACCGGGTTGGCGAGGGCCACGTACACGGACTGGGTCTCGACCGGTCCGACGAGTTCGTCGAGACCGTGCAGGCGGGTCAGCAGGTTGGCCTTGCAGCGCAGGGTCGGCGCGGTCAGCAGGTGGTGCGGGAGGGTGGAGCCGGTGGCCGCGGCGCGCGGGCCGGTCAGGAAGCGGCGGAGGGCGGCGAGCAGCACCTGTTCGTCGGCGAGCTGCTGGGAGCCGAACGCGCCGATCAGGCCGAGCACGTGGTTGATGCCGAGGTAGTAGCAGAAGCGCTCGTCCGCGACGTGGTCGGGGACGAAGGTGTCGCTGGTGGCGCCGATCCCGGGCAGCCGGGCGGTGAGCCGGTCGGCGTGCGAGGCCCGGTAGTAGTAGCCCTGGTTGTCGCGGTAGCGGCCGCCGGTGGGCCAGCCCTCGGTGTCGAGCAGGACGAGGCTGTTCTGCTGGTGGGCCTCCAGGGCGATGCCGGCGCGGCCGTCGAGCCAGAGGATCGGCAGGACGACGGCGTCGAGGTAGCGCAGGAACCACTCGGTGGCGACGGTCTGCCGGGTGCGTCCGCTGCGCGCGGCGAGGGCGGCGACGATCCGGCCGAGGCGGGAGTCGACCTGCCGGGAGGGCTGTTCGGCGACCAGGCCGGCCAGGCAGACGGCACGGTCGGCGGGCCCGAACGGCTGCCGGCGCAGCACGGTGTCCAGGCCGGTGGGGTCGGTGAGGCCGGGGTGGTCGACGCCGATCCAGGCGGGGTCGCGGACGATGTCGAACTGCGGGTGGGCGGCCCGCCACTCGGCGCCGAGGCCGGCCTCCAGCAGCCGGTGCACCTCGGTGCCGCGGTGGAGTTCCTTGCGGAGGTTCTCCCGGCGGGAGTTGGTGATCCGCAGGCCGAGCGAGAGCTTGAGCATCCAGGGCGTGCCGGGGCGGGTGACGGTGCGGACGGAGGAGGTGGGGTGCCACGGCTCGCCGTGCGGGCCGAGGTCGTGCAGCAGCCCGCGGCCGAGCAGCTCGGCGACGACGGGGCGGAGCGCGAGTTCGCGGGCCTGCCAGGGGTGCAGCGGCAGGGCGGCGGTGCCGGGGGGCAGCAGGTCGTCGCGGTCCAGGAGGCGGGCGGTGATCCGGTCGGCGGGGAGCCGGTCGGCCGAGTCGGTGGCGAGCAGGCCGTGGTCGACGGCGTACCAGTGCAGCCGGAAGCTGCCGTGGAGTTCGGGCGAGTAGGCGCGGCTCTGGGCGGGGCCGAGGCCGTCGCGGCTCTTGGGGGTGGGGTGCAGGGGTGGCCCAGCAGCAGGGCCTGTTCGGCCCGGAGGAAGGGGTCGGGGTCGGCGGCGTCGGGGGTGCGGCGGCGGTGCGCGAGGATCTCCGCCGTACGGGCCACCGAGTCGGCGACCCGGGCGGTGAGGTCGGCGATCTGCCCGGGGTCGGCGTGTTCGTCGGCGGCGCGGGCGACCAGGGCGGCGACGGTGACGGCGGTGACGGGGGCGGCCGGGCCGCCGGGGCCGGCGGTGACGGTGACCGGGCCGAAGCGGTGCCAGCCGCAGGCGGACCAGTGCCGGACGGGCGCGCTGAGCTGGGCCGCGCCCCCCAGGACGGGGACGGTCAGGCGGCCGGCGGCGTCGGGCCGGGCGCCGGTCTCGCGGGCCCAGCAGCGCAGCAGGGCCTCGGTGCCGGCGTGTTCGGCGGCCGCGGCCGGGTCGGGGTGGAGCAGCGGGTCGGCGGTGGGGGACAGCGGCCCGGGATGCGGCGGGGTGCGGAGGGCAGCTGCCGGATCGGACGGGGCGACGGGCGGGGCTCCGGTGAGGGCGGTGCTCAAGGCTGCTCCTTCGGGCGCCCGCGGGGCCGGGCGCGGCCAGTCGAGCGGGTGCGCGGGGGAGGCACCCGGTCCGTTCCAGGGTTCACGGGCCGGTCGGGCGAACTCAAGATCACCTCACTCGTTGTGGTGAATACCTGCCGATCACTCACCCGTGGGGGTGGTGTGGACCGACGGTGTGCCCGGATCACGGTTCGGTGACCTCTCGTCAGGGCCGGGCACTGATGGGCGGTTCGTCCCGGTGGGTGGTGGCAGACTGCACCGGCGGCAAGGAGCGCCGCAGCGACGTCAGGGGGCGGAGCCATGCGATCGGGGATCGGACGGGCGGGGCCGGTGGCGGGGCTCGCCGCGGCGCTGGTGTTCGCGGCCACGGGGTGCTCCCCGTCGGCGCCGGGGGCGGATCCGTCCGCGGGCGCGTCCGCGGCGGCGGGACGGCTGACCCTGCCGACGGACGTGCCGTCCCGGCTGCTGGCGGGCCTGCCGCGGAGCTGGGACGAGTTGCGGCACTGGAAGGCCGCGGACTGGGACGCCTGGGCGTCGAAGCACGTGTTCAGCAACCCGGTCGTCCGCGGTCTGTGGAGCGCGGACCGGATGGGCGGCGCGCAGCCGCAGCAGCCCGCCCCGCCGGCCGTCTCGCCGTCGCCGACGGACGGCGGCACGCCGGGCGACCCGGCGCCGGTGGCCGCGGTCGCGGTGGAGCGCCCGTACACCCGCTACCCGGCCTCGGGGAAGGTCTTCTCGACGGCGCCGGGCGGCGGGACGGGCCAGTGCTCGGCGACGGTGGTCGCCGATCCGGCCCACCCCGGCAGGTCCGACCTGGTGTGGACGGCGGCGCACTGCGTGCACGAGGGAAAGGGCGGCGACTGGTTCCGCAACCTGGTCTTCGTACCGGCGTACAACAGCTCGGGGGCGGCGAGCGGCGGCCACCGGGCCACCCTCGCCGACGTCGCGCCGCTCGGGCAGTGGTGGGCCGACCGGGTCGTCACCTCGCCGCTCTGGCCGGTCGAGGGCGGGCACAGCGGGGACTCCGCCAACCAGTACGACTTCGCGATCCTGCACGTCCACAACCCGGACGCCGGGGCGAAGTCGCTGGAGGAGACGATCGGCACCGCGGTACCGGTCTGGTTCGACGCGCCGCGCGCACAGCTGTCCGTCTCCGCCTGGGGCTATCCGGCTCTCAAGCCGTTCAACGGGCAGGAGTTGGACCGCTGCGACGGCGGCCGCCCGGCCGCCCGCTCGTTCGACCCGGCGCGCCCGGCGATGCTGACCATCGGCTGCACCATGACGGCGGGGGCGAGCGGCGGGGGCTGGTTCGCGACGATGCCGGACGGCCGGCAGGCGCTGGTCAGCAACACCTCGATCGGCACCCGCGACCACACCGCTCTCAGCGGGCCCTACCTGGAGGGCGTCGCCCGGCAGGCGCTCGCCTACATCGCCCAGAAGTAAACCGACACCGACGACACACCACGGGGATCACCATGCCATCCACCATCCGCCGCTCGGCGGCGGCCGCCGCGGCCGCCGCCGTGCTCACCCTGTCCGTGACCGCCTGCGACCCGGCGGGTGGGAGCGACCCGAACGCGGCGGCCCCGCCGCCCCCGTCGGCGGTCGCCGCGGCGAGCAGCGGCAAGCCGGGCCTGGACCTGTCGGCGGCCCTGAAGAACCTGAAGAACTGGTCCAAGGACGACTGGGCGAAGTGGGCGAACGCGCACGGCTTCACCCCGGAGAAGCTGAAGGGCTTCTGGGACCGGTCGAAGATGGACTCGGCCCAGGGCATGGAGGCCCAGGACGCCGCGCTGCAGTCGGAGAAGACCGCGCCGGAGAACGACACGCAGCCGCCGGTGAAGATCCCCGCCAAGGCCCAGGCGCACCCGTACTCCGCGAGTTCGGCGGTGCTCGGCAAGATCTTCATGACGGTCGACGCCAGGACGGACGCGGTCTGTTCGGGCACCGTGATCAGCGACCCGGCCCACCCGGGCAAGTCCGACCTGGTGTGGACGGCGGCGCACTGCCTGCACGAGGGCAAGGACGGCACCTGGTTCAAGAAGATGGCCTTCGTCCCGTCGTACAACCGCTCCGGCGCGGCCTCGCACGGCCGGGACGCCTCCTTCCAGCAGGTCGCCCCGTACGGCGTCTGGTCGGCGGACTACGCGGTGGTCTCGCCGCAGTGGGCCGAGGAGGGCGGCGAGCACGGCGGTCCGGTCAGCCAGTACGACTTCGGCATCATCCGGGTCCACAACGAGGACTCCGCCGACGGCCGTTCGCTGGAGGAGACAGTCGGCGGCTCGGTGCCGGTCTGGTTCAACGCGCCGCGTTCCCAGGTCACCTCGGCCTCGGCGTACGGCTACCCGCAGGGTGCCCCGTTCGACGGCCTGGAGCTGGAGCACTGCGACTCCGCCGTCCGCCCGGGGCGGCTCTCCTTCGACCCGCAGCGGCCGACCATGTACGTGATCGGGTGCACCATGACCGGCGGTTCCAGCGGCGGCGGCTGGTTCGTGCTGCGGGGCGGCAAGCCGGCCCTGATCAGCAACAACTCGATCGGGCCGCGCCCGGCGGCGTGGATGGCGGGGCCGTCCCTGGGCGACCAGGCGAAGGCGATGCTCGACTACGTCGGCAATCTGAAGAACTGAGCAACGGCGCGGGCCCCCGATCCGGACAGGATCGGGGGCCCGCGCCGTTGCCGGGGCGTCGCCGTCAGGCCTGGGCGACCACGGTGTAGCGCTCCAGTTCGGCAGCCAGCTCGGCGGCCACCTTGGCCCGCACCAGCGTGCCGTCACCGGTGTGCTCGGTGGAGAGCAGGTCGCCCTCGGCGTGCACCCGGGAGACCAGGTCGCCCCGGGTGTACGGGATCAGCGCCTGGACCTCGATGGCCGGACGGGGCAGCTCGTCGTCGATCAGCTGGAGCAGCTCGGCGATGCCCTGCCCGCTGCGGGCGGAGACCACGATGGCGTGCGGCTCGCGGCGCAGCAGTCGCTGCAGCACGGCCGGGTCGGCCGCGTCGGCCTTGTTGATCACCACGATCTCGGGCACGTTCTGTGCCTCGACCGAGACGATGACCTCGCGGACGGCGGCCAGCTGGGTCTCCGGCTCGGGGTGCGAGCCGTCCACCACGTGCAGGATGAGGTCGGCGTCGGCGACCTCCTCCATGGTGGAGCGGAACGCCTCGACCAGGTGGTGCGGCAGGTGCCGGACGAAGCCGACGGTGTCGGCCAGGGTGTAGATCCGGCCGCTCGGGGTCTGCGCCCGGCGGACGGTCGGGTCCAGGGTGGCGAACAGCGAGTTCTCCACCAGGACACCGGCTCCGGTGAGCCGGTTGAGCAGCGAGGACTTGCCGGCGTTGGTGTACCCGGCGATGGCGACCGACGGCACCTGGTGGCGCTTGCGCTCCTGGCGCTTGGTGTCGCGGCCCTTCTTCATGTCGGCGATCTCGCGGCGCAGGCGCGCCATCTTCTCGCGGATCCGCCGGCGGTCGGTCTCGATCTTCGTCTCACCCGGACCACGGGTGGCCATGCCGCCGCCGGACGAGCCGGAGCCGCCACCACCCATCTGCCGGGACAGCGACTGGCCCCAGCCGCGCAGGCGGGGGAGCATGTACTGCATCTGCGCGAGCGAGACCTGGGCCTTGCCCTCACGGGACTTGGCGTGCTGGGCGAAGATGTCGAGAATCAGGGCCGTCCGGTCGACGACCTTGACCTTGACCACGTCCTCCAGGTGGATCAGCTGGCCGGGGGTGAGCTCTCCGTCGCAGACGACGGTGTCGGCCCCGGTGGAGGCGACGATGTCGCGCAGCTCCTTGGCCTTGCCGGAGCCGATGTACGTGGCGGCGTCGGGCTTGTCGCGGCGCTGGATCACACCGTCCAGCACCTCGGAACCGGCCGTCTCGGCGAGGGCGGCGAGCTCGGCCAGCGAGTTCTCCGCCTCCTCCGAGGTGCCGTCCGTCCAGACGCCGACGAGCACCACGCGCTCCAGGCGGAGCTGGCGGTACTCGACCTCGGTGACGTCCTGGAGTTCGGTGGACAGACCGGCCACTCGGCGCAGTGCGGCGCGCTCGGAGCGGTCGTACTGCTCTCCGTCGAGCTGGTCGAGGTCCTCGTCGATCGCCGCGAGGTCCTCGTCCATCAGGGCCTCGGCCCTGAGGTCGGCGAGCCGCGGGGCGGACTCGCGGTTGGTGCGGCTGTCGAACGTGGAGGTCATCTCATCCTTTGCGGTGTCGGGAAGGCCGGGGTACAACGCGTGTACCGAGGAGTCTGCCCAGCTGCCGCCCCTCCTACCGTCGGGCGGGGTGAGCTACCCCTGCGGACCACCGGGTCCACCGGCGCTACTGCCTCCGGAGAACGCCGCGGACCGGCCGTGCATTCCCCACGATGGTCGCATGACCGCGTCCGCGGGGTCATCCCCATTTCCCCCGCGGGCCGCCGGGTCGCCCGGCCCGTCGAGCGGCCGGTCCGCCGTGGCGGCCGGGTCCTCGCCCGGGACACCGGGCCGGTAGACGTCGTACACCCCCGGGACGCGGAGCATCGCCCGCATCACCGCGGGCAGCACCTCGGCGCCGGAGAGCTCGATGGTGTAGCTGTGCCGTACCCGCAGCTCGCGCGGCGGCTCGACGTCGGCGGAGAAGATCCCGACGCCCTCGGCGGAGATCGCCGCGGTCAGGTCGGCGAGCAGCCGGGGGCGGGTCAGCGCCTCCGCGTGCAGGGCGACCCGGTAGCCGTTCGGCGGCTCGACGCCCGGGATCCAGGCCAGCGACAGCGGGCTGCGGCCGTCCTCGCGCATCTGGTCGCCGACCGGGCAGCCGGTGCGGTGAACCGCGACGGCGCCGCCCCGGATCGGGTAGCCGGTGAGCGCGTCCGGCGGCACCGGGGTGCAACATCGGGCCAGCCGGACGGGGGTGTCCGGCCGCCCCAGGACGGCGACCGGTGCCCGGCCGCGCACCACGGCGGGTGCGGCCTGCGGGGCCGGCCGGTCGTCGGACGGGCCGGTCTCCACCACCGGTGCCGGTGCCGGGTGCCCGGCCAGCCAGCGTTCGATCGCCAGCCGGGCGGCCGGGGTGCGGGCGTGCTCCAGCCACTCCGCCGCCGGGCCGGAGGGCTCACCGGCGGGGGCGGTGAGCACGGCCACCACGTCGCCGTCGCGCAGGGCGGTGGAGAGCGCGGCCAGCCGGCCGTTCACCCGGACGCCCACGCAGCGATGCCCGGTCTGCTCGCCGAGCAGGTAGGCGGCGTCCACGCAGCTCGCGCCGACCGGCAGGTGCAGCCGCTCGCCGCTCTCGGTGACGGCGGTGATCTCGCCGTCGTCGGAGAGGGTGTCGGTCAGGGTGGACCAGAAGGCGTCCGGGTCCGGGGTCTCCTGCTGCCAGGCGAGCAGCCGGCTGAGCCAGCCGGGCCGGGCCGGGTCGGTGCCGTCGAGTTCGTCGCCGGAGGCGGCCTGCACGGCGCCGGGCTGGTGCGGGTCGCCGAGCGCGACCACACCGGTCTCGGCGACCAGGTGCATCTGCCGGGTGCGGACCAGCACCTCGGCCACCTCGCCGCCGGGCAGCTGCACGGCGGTGTGCAGCGACTGGTACAGGTTGAACTTGGGCGCCGCGACGAAGTCCTTGAACTCGCCCGGCAGCGGTGTCCAGCAGGTGTGCAGCTCGCCGAGGACGGCGTAGCAGTCGGCGTTCTCCTCGACCACCACCAGCACCCGGCCGAAGTCGGCGGGCTGGAGGGCCTGCGGCAGGCCGTCCGGCCCGGCCGCGGCGGCGCGCTTGAGCAGCACCCGGTGCACCGAGACGCAGTGCCGGGGTCTGACGGTGACCTCCGCGCCCACCCCGGCCTCGGCCAGCTGGCGGCGCAGCGTCTCGGCGAACGGCGCGAGCAGCTCGTCCGGGCGCTCCTCGTGGGCGGCGAGCACGGCGCGGGCGCGGGCGTACTCCTCCGGGTGGAGCGTGGCGAAGACGATGTCCTCCAGCTCGGCCTTGAGGACCTGGATCCCGAGCCGCTCGGCGATCGGGATGAGGACGTCGCGGGTGACCTTGGCGATCCTGATCCGGCTCGCGGGCTTCATGTGGCGGATCGTCCGCATGTTGTGCAGCCGGTCGGCGAGCTTGATCACCATCACCCGGACGTCGTCCCCGGTGGCGACCAGCATCTTGCGGAACGTCTCGGCCTCCGCCGCCGCACCGAAGTCGACCTTCTCCAGTTTGGTGACGCCGTCGACGAGATAGGAGACCTCGGGCCCGAAGTCCGCGGCGACCTGATCGAGCGTCACCTCGGTGTCCTCGACGGTGTCGTGGAGCAGCGAGGCGACCAGCGTCGTGGTGCCGGCCCCGAGTTGGGCGAGGATCATGGTGACGGCGAGCGGATGCGTGATGAACGGCTCGCCGCTCTTGCGCATCTGGCCGCGGTGGCTCTCCTCGGCGAGGCGGTAGGCGCGGGAGAGCAGCGCCAGGTCGGCCTGGGGATGGTGGCGGCGGTGGGCCTGGACGATGGGCTCGATGGCGTCCGGCACCGGGGCGCGGTCGGTGGCCAGCAGGGCGGCCCGCCCGGCCCGGGACAGGGCGCTGCGACTCAGCCGGCCGAGCGGGCGCCGTGCGGCACCGTGCTGACCCGTGTCGATCGGACCTGCTTCGATGGCCATCCGCACCTCCGGCAGCGATCACCGGAGCGCCTCCCGACCCGGTGGTCCATGCTACCGAGGACAGCACGTTCCGCGACGCACCGCTCCCGGTCCGTCATGCAGATCACTCGATCGGGGGATTCGTGCACGGCGGAAACGGGAAAAACGGGCGGCCGGCCCGCGGAAGGCCCCCGACCGGCCCACGCCGGCCGGGGTTCGCGCGGCTCAGGCGGTCAGCGCGGCGGTGAAGTCCGGGTCCAGCGTGCCGGACGCGACGATCTCGGCCGGGCCGGTCATCTCCACCCGGCCGTCCGGGAACTCCTCGATGACCAGCCGGCCGCCCGGCAGGTCCACCGTGTACGTGACCGACTGCCCGGTCGACGCCGGGTCGAGCCCGTCGCGGCGGGCGGCGGCGACGGCCACCGCGCAGGCGCCGGTGCCGCAGGAGCGGGTCTCCCCGGAGCCGCGCTCGAAGACCCGCATGGCGACGTGCCGCGGGCCGCGGTCCACCACGAACTCGACGTTGACGCCCTCGGGGTAGACGCCCTCGGGGCTGGTGCGCGGGGCGGTGTACAGGTCGCCGGCCTCGTCGAGACCGTCGACGAAGGCCACCGCGTGCGGGTTGCCCATGTTGACGTTGCGGGCGGGCCAGATCCGCTCCCCCACGGCGACCTCGATGCCGTCCGGCCCGGGCAGCAGGGCCCGGCCCATGTCGACGGTGACCTCGCCCGGGGTGCCGTCGGGGCCGTCCTCGGCGATCCGCACCGCGCGGACGCCGGCCCGGGTGGCGATCGTCAGCGGGCCGGGCTTCACCAGGCCGGCGTGCACCAGGTAGCGGGCGAAGACCCGGACGCCGTTGCCGCACATCTCGGCGATCGAGCCGTCGGAGTTGCGGTAGTCCATGAACCACTCGGCGCGGTCCGCCAGGTGCGCCGCCGCGGGGTCGGCGGCCGAGCGCACCACGCGCAGCATGCCGTCGCCGCCGATGCCGGCCCGGCGGTCGCACAGCCGGGCGACCGCGGCCGGGCCCAGGTCGAGCCTGCCGTCCGGGTCGGGGACGATCACGAAGTCGTTCTGCGTGCCGTGTCCCTTGAGGAAGGGCAGGCCGGGGGCGGTGGGTGCGCTCACACCGCCGATGGTACCGATCTTCGGCCGGTACCGATCAGCCGCGCAGGTGGACGACCCGCCAGAGGGCGAGCGCGACCGCGACGGCGGCGATCAGCGTGTAGATCACGATGGCTCGCCAGCCGGCCCGCCGGCCGCTGCCGCGACGCGGCAGACCCGGCCACTTGTACCCGGCGTGCCGGGCCGCCATCGCGCCCCAGCCGCCGGAGGCGGCGGTGAGCAGCAGGCCGAGCATGCCGATCATCGAGGAGGCGGCGTCGCCGGAGAAGGCCAGCGGGAAGGCGAACATCAGCGAGCCGAGGGTGCCCATCAGCACGATGGGGAGCAGCTGCCACCAGCGCAGCCGACGGCGCGGACGGATCTCGCGCTCGTGCACCACGCCGGGCGCGGCGAGGTCGTCGATGGCGGGCAGGGCGATCGCGTACGAGGTGGGCACGAGGAGTTCCGGCAGCTCCAGTCCGGCACGTTCGGCCGCGCTGCCCGGCAGCTCCTCGGTTTCGGGGCCGGTACCCGTCGACACGCGGCCTCCCCTGACGGATCGACACGAGCGAGCGGACTCGTGAACGGTGAGGCCGGTCCGCGCGACTGACCCCTGGTGGTACCGATGATGGCATGTCCCGGGCCGCCCGCAGGGTGTCCCGAGGGTCCTCGGGTGATCCGTGGCCATGACGTGATCCGCCTGTAACCGCCGGTTCGCGGTGCACCTGCAGCTGCGTGCGCAGGTGCACCGGCCGGGTGGCCGGATCCGCTCGGTGGGCGGCCCGATCCCTTCCCCGGGCGGCGGCCGCCCGGCGTCGGTTCAGCCGCGGACGAGCTCCAGGGCGCGGTCGAGCAGCACGAGGGGGTCGGCGCCCGCGGGCCGTTCCAGCCAGTGGATCCGGTCGTCGCGGCGGAACCACGACTCCTGGCGGCGGGCGAAGCGGCGGGTGGCCCGGACGGTCTCGGCCCGCGCCTCGTCCTCGGTGCAGTCGCCGGCGAAGTACCCGAGCACCTGCTGGTAGCCGAGCGCGCGCGACGCCGTCCGCCCCCGCGCAGCCCGGCCTTCTCCAACTCGCGTACCTCGTCCAGGAGTCCGGCCTGCCACATGCGGTCCACCCGCAGCTCGATCCGGCGGTCGAGTTCGGGGCGCGGCACCTGGACGCCGATCTGCACCGCCTCGTAGACGGCGGTGTGGCCCGGCAGGTTGGCGGTGAACGGCTGCCCGGTGATCTCGATGACCTCCAGGGCCCGGACGATTCGGCGGCCGTTGCTCGGCAGGATCGCCTCGGCCGCCCCCGGGTCGAGGACGGCGAGCCGGACGTGCAGCGCGCCGGAGCCGTGCTCGGCGAGCTCGGCCTCCAGCCGGGCGCGGACCGCGGGGTCGGTGCCGGGGAACTCCATCTCGTCGATCGCCGCCCGGACGTAGAGGCCCGAGCCGCCGACCAGCACGGGGGTGCGGCCGGCCGCCAGCAGCCGGTCCATCTCGGCGCGGGCCAGGCGCTGGTACTCGGCGACGCTGGCCGCCTCGGTGACGTCCCAGACGTCGAGCAGGTGGTGCGGCACGCCCTCGCGCTCGGCGAGGGTGAGCTTGGCGGTGCCGATGTCCATGCCCCGGTAGAGCTGCATGGAGTCGGTGTTGATCACCTCGCCGCCCAGGGTGCGGGCCAGGGCGACCGCGAGGTCCGACTTGCCGGCGGCGGTCGCGCCGACCACCGAGACGACACGGGGCGGGGTGGGGTCAGGGCTGCTCACCCATCCAGTCTCCCAAACCCGGCGTGGGAACCGCTCGGGAGGGTTCCGACCGGTTCGCACCGGTTTGCACCGGTGAACAACCGGGCACATCCGAGCGTTGGACGAGTGGGGGCGCCCCACCGGACGAGGAGACGAACGATGGGTCTGATGGACAACCTCAAGGGCAAGGCCGACGAGCTCAAGGAGAAGGCGAGCGAACTCGCCGGCCGGCACAACGAGCAGATCGACGACGTCGTCGACAAGGCCGGCCACGCGGTCGACAAGGCCACCAAGCACAAGTACAGCGAGAAGATCGAGCACGGCACGGCGAAGGCCAAGCACGTGGTCGACGACTTCGCCACCAAGCCCGGGGACGGCACCGCCGACTAGAGGGCCCCGGCCGTGTCAGGCCCTGCCCGGCGGCCGGGGCGTCAGCGCCAGGATGCGACCAGGTAGCCGACGCCGTACGGCGCGTCGTCGTAGCGCAGCCGCCCGGTCAGGCCGGCGCCCTCCGCCGCGCCGGCCAGCACCTGCCAGGGCGCCCGCCCGTCGGCCTGCAGCTCCGCCGAGAGCTGCGGGTCGAGCGCGGCCAGCGCCGCGGTGTCGGCGGCGCCCAGCGCGGCGGCGGCCGCCGCGTCGTACGCCTCGGAGCGCTCGTCCCAGTAGCCCGGGGCCTTCACCGAGCGGCAGGCGCTGCCGCCGCCGAGGACGAGCAGCCCGACCCGGTCGGCCAGCTCCGCCAGCCCCCGGCCCAGACCGTGCAGCCGCTGCGGCGCGGTGTCGGCCCGGACGGCGCAGGCGTGCGCCGGGACGGTCGCGCCGGCCTCGGCGAGCAGCCAGGCGCCGACGGTGAGCGAGGGGGCGAGTTCGGGCCCGTTGACGCCGGCGGCGGGCAGCCGGACGGCGAGGTCCACGCCGTAGCGCCGGAACGACCCGGCGCCGCCCTCCGTCCAGACCTCGGCCTTCGGCCCGGTGCCGACCACGACGATCAGCTCGGCGCCCGAGCCCAGCAGCTCGCCGACGGCCTCGCCGCAGGCGGCCCGCAGCGCGTCGAGCTCGGCGGCGGCCCCGGCCGCGACCTCGGGGACGATCAGCGGCGGGCAGGGGCAGACGGCGGCGGCAACGAGCATGGCGATCACTCTAGTGCCGCGTCACCGGTCCGCGGGAAAGCCGAGGCCCCCGGCCGGGACGGCAGCCGGGGGCGAGGGGCGGGAGGGCCGGTCGGTCAGTCGCAGCCGCAGCCGGGCGCGGCCGCCGGGGCCGGCGCCGGGGCGCCGATCGTCGGGATGCCGAGCATCACGCCGGCCGGCTTGGCGGCCGGTGCGGCCTGGCGCCGCTCCCAGGCGTCACCGGCCGGGGTGCGGCGGACGGCGCCGGTCGGGCCCTCGGCCAGCAGGTGGTGCGGCGCCGCGTAGGTGATCTCCACGGTGACCATGTCGCCGGGCCGGACGGGCTCGGCGGGCCGGGTGAAGTGCACCAGCCGGTTGTCGGGGGCGCGGCCGGAGAGCCGGTCGGTGCGGTCGTCCTTCTTGCCCTCGCCCTCGGCGACCAGGATCTCCAGGGTGCGGCCGACCTGCTTCTTGTTCTCCTCCCAGGAGATCTCCTCCTGGAGGGCGACCAGCCGCTCGTAGCGCGCCTGCACGACGGCCTTCGGCACCTGGTCCGCCATGTCGGCGGCGGGGTGCCCGGGCGCTTGGAGTACTGGAAGGTGAAGGCGTTGGTGAAGCGGGCCTCGCGGACGACGTGCAGGGTCTGCTCGAAGTCCTCGTCGGTCTCGCCCGGGAAGCCCACGATGATGTCGGTGGAGATCGCGGCGTCCGGCATGGCCTCGCGGACCTTGCGGATGATGCCGAGGAAGCGGTCCTGCCGGTACGAGCGGCGCATGGCCTTCAGCACGGTGTCCGAGCCGGACTGCAGCGGCATGTGCAGCTGGTGCATCACGTTCGGCGTCTCGGCCATCGCGGCGATCACGTCGTCGGTGAAGTCCCGCGGGTGCGGCGAGGTGAAGCGGACCCGCTCCAGGCCCTCGACCTGCCCGCAGGCGCGCAGCAGCTTGGAGAACGCCTCGCGGTCGCCCAGGTCGGAGCCGTAGGCGTTGACGTTCTGGCCGAGCAGCGTCACCTCGACGACGCCCTCGGCGACCAGCGCCTCGACCTCGGCGAGGACGTCGCCGGGCCGGCGGTCCTCCTCCTTGCCGCGCAGCGCCGGGACGATGCAGAAGGTGCAGGTGTTGTTGCAGCCGACCGAGATGGCGACCCAGGCGGCATAGGCGGACTCGCGCCGGGTCGGCAGGGTGGAGGAAGGTCTCCAGCGACTCCAGGATCTCCACCTGGGCCTGCTGCTCGACCCGGGCGCGCTCCAGCAGGGCGGGCAGGTGGCCGATGTTGTGGGTGCCGAAGACCACGTCGACCCAGGGCGCCTTGCGGACGATGGTGTCGCGGTCCTTCTGCGCGAGGCAGCCGCCGACGGCGATCTGCATGCCCGCGTGCTGCTGCTTCGCGGGCGCGAGCCGGCCGAGGTTGCCGTACAGCTTGTTGTCGGCGTTCTCACGGACCGCGCAGGTGTTGAAGACCACCAGGTCGGGATCGGCGTCCTGGCCGGCCTTGGCATAGCCGGCGTCCTCCAGCAGCCCGGACAGCCGCTCGGAGTCGTGGACGTTCATCTGGCAGCCGTACGTGACGACCTTGTAAGTTCGCAAGCTCTCCTCCATACCCACGACAGCAAGGGTACGGGCACCGGGCGGGGCCTCCCGCCCGGCCGTCGCGCCTGGCAGTATCCCCCGTATGGCCCTCACCCCGATCCCCGCCGCCGTCGGCGCGGCCGTCCGCCGCGCGGCCCGCAGCCGCCCGCTGGCGGCCGTGCTCGCCCTGCTGGTCGCGGCCGGCCTCGGCGGCTGGTGGCTGACCTCCGGCTCGGGCCCGGGGTACCCCCGCGGCCAGGTCAACTTCGCCACCGGCGTCCAGCGCGGGGTGTACGACCGCTACGGGCAGCTGCTGCAGGGCTACGCGGCGACCGCGATGCCGGGGTGCGGCTGCGGCTGGACAACTCCCAGGGGTCGGTGGAGAACCTGGAGCGGGTCGTCTCCGGCCAGGACGACTTCGCGATCGCCACCGCCGACTCGGTGGCCGGCTTCGACAGCCCGCAGAAGGGCCGGCTGCGGGCCATCGCCCGGCTCTACGACGACTACCTCCAGCTGGTCGTGCCGGCCGGCTCGCCGGTGCAGAAGACGTCCGACCTGCGCGGACTGCGGGTCGGCGTGGGCCAGGAGAAGTCCGGGGTGAACCTGGTCACCCGCAAGCTGCTCGCCGCGGCCGGACTCGACCTCGGCAAGGACATCCGGCCCGCGCAGCTGGGCGTGGGCGACGCCGCCGACCAGCTGCGCAGCGGGCAGCTGGACGCGTTCTTCTGGTCGGGCGGCCTGCCGACCGCGGCCCTGACCGACCTGTCGGAGCGGTTCCCGATCCGGATCGTGCCGCTCGCCGACCTGGCCGAGTCGCTGCACCAACTGGAGGGCGGCGAGGCGGACGCCTACCGGGCCGCGACCATCCCCAAGGACGCCTACCCGAAGGCCCAGCCCACGGGTGTCGCGGTACCCACGGTCGCGGTGCCGAACCTGCTGGTGACCCGGGACGACGTCGACCCGGGGCTGGTGGAGGCGATGACCCGCACCGTCATCGACAGCCGGGACACCATCGGCGCGGTGGTGCACGCGGCGCAGCTGGTGGACCTGCGGACGGCGGTCTACACGGATCCGCTGCCGCTGCACGAGGGCGCCCGGCGGTTCTACACCTCGATCAAGCCGTAGGGCCCGGGGCCCGGCCGGGCCGGGCCCGCGGTCACCCGGCGGCGCCCACCCGGCTCCGGTTGCGGGGCACCGTCAGCACCACGGTGAGGCCGTTCGGCTCCGCCGGGGCGAAGTCCAGCGAGCCGTCGCCGGCGAGCATCAGGGTGCGGGCGATCGACAGGCCGAGCCCGGAGCCGTCCACGTTCTGGTGCCGCGGGCTGCGCCAGAACCGGTCGCCGATCCTGGCCAGCTCGTCCTCGGTGAGGCCGGGCCCGGAGTCGGTCACCGAGACGGTCACCTCCTTGCGGCCGAGGACGACCGCGACCGCGACCCGGCACCCGGACGGCGTGAACTTCAGGGCGTTGTCGAGGACGGCGTCCAGGGCGCTGCCGAAGCCGATCGGGTCGGCCCAGCAGTGCGCCAGCGCGGGGCCGTCCCAGGCGAGCTCGATGGCGCGCTGGTTGGCGACCGGGCGCCAGGCGTCCAGGCGGGCCAGCACCAGTGCGGTCAGGTCGACCGGCTCGGGCTCCGGGCGGGCGTGCTCGGCGGTGGCAAGGCCCAGCAGGTCGTCGAGCACCCGGGCCAGCCGGGCGCCCTCCTCGCGGACGGCGCCGATCTCGTCCTGGTGCCCGTCGGGCAGTTCGAGGCCGAGCAGTTCGACCCGCAGCAGCAGCGCGGCGAGCGGGTTGCGCAGCTGGTGCGAGGCGTCCGCGACGAACGCCCGCTGCTGGTCGATGGCGAGCACCACGTTGTCGGCCATGTCGTTGAACGAGTGGGCCAGTCGCCGCAGCTCGGGCGGGCCGCCGCTGGCCGCCACCCGGGCGTTGAGCCGGCCGGTGGCGATGTCGTGGGTCGCCCGGTCCAGGGTGCGGACGGGGCGGAGCACCCAGCCGGTCAGCCGCAGGGCCAGCAGCACGGCGACGATCATGGCGAGGACCTCGCCGGCGCCGATCCACAGCCAGCGGTGCAGCACCCGGGAGCGCATCGGCCCGGTCGGCGACTCGGTGATCACCACCGCGACCACGTCGCCGTCGCGGACGACCGGCAGGGCGACGGTGAGGGTGCGATCCGGCGTCCAGGGCCAGACCTGCGGCGGGTTGTGGCTGCGGCGGCCGTCCAGCGCCTCCTGGAAGGCCTGCGCGCCCACGCCGGTGCGCGGCACCGTCCAGCCCTCCGGAGCGGCCGCGACGGCGGTGCCGTCGCGCTGGAAGATGCCCACCCGCACCCCGTAGAGGTCGTGGTAGCGGGCGGCCTCGATGGCGAGCACGTGCAGCCGGGTGGTGTCGCCGGCGACCGGCTGGGTGTCCCCCTTGACGGCGGTGTCGGTGCCGGGACGGCCCTGGGTGGGCAGGTCCTGGGCGAAGCGGGCGATGTCGTCGATCCGGTCGACGACCACCCGGCTCTGCTCGGCCGCGGCGACGGCCGCGGCGAGCGGCAGCCCGAGGGCCGCCAGCACGCAGGCCATCAGGGAGAGCAGGATGCCGAGCAGGCGGTTCTGCACGGCGGTCAGCGCTCCGCGGCGGTCGGATCGGCGTCGGTGTCGGCTCCGGCGGGCGCTTCTGCGACGGCTCCGTCCGGGTCGGCGGGCTGCTCCGGGATCAGCCGGTAGCCGACCCCGCGCACCGCCTCGACCAGTCCGGGCAGGCCGAGCTTGGTGCGCAGCGACCCGATGTGCACCTCCAGGGTGCGGCCGTTGCCCTCCCAGCCGCTGCGCCAGACCTCGCTGAAGATCTGCTCGCGCCGGTACACCACCCCGGGGCTCTGCGCGAGGAGCGCGAGCAGGTCGAACTCCTTGCGGGTGAGCGGGACGTCCCGGCCGTTCACGGTGACCCGGCGGCGCTCGCGGTCGATGACGATGCCGCGGGACTCCAGCGGGCCGCCGGCCGGTTCGACGGCGGTGCCGGCCGGGCTGGCGGCGAGGCCGCGGCGGGCCACCGCGTGGATCCGGGCCAGCAGCTCGCCCATGTCGTAGGGCTTGGTGATGTAGTCGTCCGCGCCCAGGTTGAGGCCGTGGATGCGCGAGCGGATGTCGGCCCGCGCGGTGACCATGATCACCGGCACCCCGCTGCCCGCCCGGATCCGGCTGCACACCTCGAAGCCGTCACGGTCGGGCAGTCCCAGGTCGAGCAGCACGACCCGGAAGGGCTCGCTGCCGTCCGGGACGAGCGCGTCCAGTGCCTCGTGCCCGCTGCGCGCGTGCCTGACCTGGAAGCCGTGTCGGCCCAGGACGGCGGTCAGCGCCGCGGCGACGCGGTCGTCGTCCTCGACGAGCAGCAGTCGCATCCGTGTCCTCCTCTCCTCCGGTGGCAGCCGGAGGTCCGTCCCGCCCCCGTGCCGGTCCCGGCCCCGGCCGGTCCCGTCCATGCGGTTCGGAGTATTGTGCCGTCCACCCGCCTGACCTGGACAGCGCCGGGGCGCAACCCCGCCCCCGCGGGGCGTCCCCATCCATCGGACCACCCGGATGCGCCCGGGGCCGACCCGGCGGGCGGACCGTTACCGAGCCGGTACCGCGCACCCGGTGCCGCACACAGGGTGCCGGGGCGGCTGCGGTGCGTGGCCCGATCGTGATCCTCAAGTTCCGCTCAGATCGGCTGACATGGCATCGTCGGGACTCCTAGGGTCGGGCCCACCGGGGGCTGCGGGCTCCGCCGGCTCCGGCCCCCGGTACCACGAGCAGCGCCGCCCAAGGGAGTTCGCCCTGGGATCCGACACGAGGGAGCACCGCGCGATGACCGAGACCACCGCCTCCGAGGCCGCGGCAGCGCAGGCTCCGCTGGTCGTCCTGAGCGGGGTCAACAAGCACTTCGGCGCGCTCCACGTGCTGCAGGACATCGATCTGAGCATCACGGCGGGCGAGGTCGTGGTCGTGATCGGCCCGTCCGGCTCGGGCAAGTCGACGCTCTGCCGGACGATCAACCGGCTGGAGACGATCGACTCGGGGACGATCACCATCGACGGCCGGCCGCTGCCCGCCGAGGGGCGCGAGCTGGCGCGGCTGCGGGCCGAGGTCGGCATGGTGTTCCAGAGCTTCAACCTGTTCGCGCACCGGACGGTGCTGGAGAACGTCGTGCTGGCGCAGGTCAAGGTGCGCAAGGTGCCGCGCGCCGAGGCCGAGCGGACGGCCCGCGACCTGCTGGAGCAGGTCGGTGTCGGCGCCCAGGCGGACAAGTTCCCGGCCCAGCTCTCCGGCGGCCAGCAGCAGCGGGTGGCGATCGCCCGCGCGCTGGCGATGAAGCCGAAGGTGATGCTCTTCGACGAGCCGACCTCGGCGCTCGACCCCGAGATGGTCAACGAGGTGCTGGAGGTCATGCGCCGACTCGCCGCCGACGGCATGACGATGGTGGTGGTCACGCACGAGATGGGCTTCGCCCGCTCGGCCGCCAACCGGGTGCTGTTCATGGCGGACGGCCGGATCGTCGAGGAGAACACGCCCGACGCCTTCTTCACCTCGCCGCGCTCGGACCGCGCCAAGGACTTCCTGTCCAAGATCCTGCACCACTGAGCGTCCTGACGCAGCGTCAGCGCCGATCGCTCACGGCCGGGCCCGAGGGGGTGCCCGGCCTCAGTCACGGAACGTCCCGCCCGCGGCCCGGCCGCATCGCGGACACAACCCAGGGGAGCACGACTTCATGAGGACCCGTCGCACCATCGCCGCCGCCCTGTCGGTGCTCGCGCTGACCGCCGTCGCCGCCTGCGGCAAGGACGGCTCGCCGTCGACCGGCTCGGACGCGGCCGCCCCGAAGCTGCCGACGTACAGCGTCAACACCGCGGCCAAGCTGGACGGTTCGCCGGCGTGGACGGCGGCCAAGAAGCGCGGCAAGCTGATCATCGGCGCCAAGTCGGACCAGCCGTTCCTGGGCTTCGAGGACGTCTCCACCAACACCCGCAACGGCTTCGACATCGAGATCGCCAAGATGGTCGCCGCCGACCTCGGATTCTCGCCCGACCAGATCGAGTTCAAGACGATCGTCTCGGCGAACCGCGAGACCGAGATCGGGCACAACAACATCGACTACTACGTCGGCACCTACAGCATCAACGCCAAGCGCAAGAACGACGTCTCGTTCGCCGGCCCGTACTACATCGCCGGCCAGGACCTGCTGGTCCGCAAGGACGACACGGCGATCACCGGCCCCGAGAGCGCCGTGGGCAAGAACGTCTGCACCGTCACCGGTTCCACCTCGGTCGACCAGATCGAGAAGTACATCGGCAAGGGCAAGGCGATCCACTACGACAACTACGCCCAGTGCGTGGACCGGCTGCTCACCGGCGAGCTCGACGCGGTGACCACCGACGACGCGATCCTCAAGGGATTCGCCGCGAAGAACGCCGGCAAGCTCAAGGTGATCGGCAAGCCGTTCTCCACCGAGCAGTACGGCGTGGGTCTCGCCAAGGACGACGCGGTGCTGCGCAAGGCGATCGACGACGCGCTCAAGGCCCACGAGGACAACGGGGACTGGAAGAAGGCGTACGACGCCACCCTCGGCCTGTCCGGCTCCCCGGCGCCGGCCGTCCCGGCCCTCGAGCGCTACTGACACCGGTCCTCGTGACCAGCTGAACGACGAGAGAGGAGGGCCGCCGGCGTGGGCATGATGTTCGAGGACGACAACTTCGCGACCTTCCGCGACGGGTTCCTGACCACGGTCGAGCTGAGCGCGGTGAGTGCGCTCTTCGCGCTGCTGCTCGGCACGGTGCTGGCGGCCTTCCGGGTCTCCCCGGTACCGGCGCTGCGGGCGTTCGGGGCGGTGTGGGTGAACGTGTTCCGCAACACCCCGCTGACCCTGCTGTTCATCGCCGTGGTGTTCGCCCTGCCGCGGCTGGGCGTGCACTTCGACAGCTTCACCTTCGCGGCGATGGCGCTGAGCGCGTACACCGGCAGCTTCGTCTGCGAGGTGCTGCGCTCCGGCATCAACACGGTGCCGCTCGGCCAGGCGGAGGCGGCCCGCAGCCTCGGCCTGACCTTCGGTCAGACGCTGGGGCAGATCATCCTGCCGCAGGCCGCGCGCACCGTGCTCGGCCCGATGAGCAGCATCTTCATCGCGCTGCCGAGGAACTCGGCGATCGCCGGCGCGTTCAGCGTCTCCGAGCTCTACAACGCGCAGCAGACCCTGACCGACAAGGGGTACGCCATCCTCCCGATCTTCGCCTGGGCGGCGGTGGCGTACCTGGCGCTCAGCTTCGCCGTCCGGGGCGTGTTCCGCCTCCTGGAGTCCCAGCTGGCGGTGGTCCGATGAGCACCGCCACCCGCTCCGCGACCGTCCTCTTCGACACCCCCGGCCCGCGGGCCAGGGCGCGCTACCGGCTGTTCGGCGTCCTCTCCCTGCTGGGGATCGCCGGGCTGCTCTGGTACGCGTACGCCAGCCTCGCCGACGCGGGGCAGTTCGACGGGCAGCTCTGGGACACCTTCCAGTACAAGGCCGTCCAGCAGCGGATCCTGGACGGGGCGGTGGCCACCCTCAAGGCCTTCGCGCTGGCCGGCGTGCTGTCGATCGTGCTCGGCACGCTGCTGGCCACCGGACGGCTCTCCGACCACCGGCCCGTCCGGGCGGTCTGCACCTCGGTGATCGAGTTCTTCCGGGCGATGCCCCTGCTGATCATGATCTTCGCGCTCTACCGCGGGGCGTTCGCCTCGCAGCCGATGTGGGCCCTGGTGCTCGGCCTCACGCTGTACAACGGGGCCGTCCAGGCCGAGGTGATCCGCGCCGGGATCGCTGCGGTGCCGCGCGGGCAGGGCGAGGCCGCCTACGCCCTCGGTCTGCGCAAGACCCAGGTGATGGGCCTGATCCTCGTCCCGCAGGCGGTGCGTTCGATGCTGCCGGCCATCATCGGCCAGCTCGTGGTCACCCTGAAGGACACCTCGCTCGGCTTCGTGATCACCTACCCGGAGCTGCTGTACGCGGGCAAGGTCATCGCCTCCAATTCGCCCGGCTACCCGTACATCCCGATGATCATGGTGATCGGGCCGATCTACATCGGGCTGTGCCTGGCCCTCACCGCGCTGGCGAAGTGGCTGGAGGCGCGCAGCCGCCGCGGCGCGAACCGGCGCACACCGGTCGCTGCTTGACGGCACCCCGGGTGATCTGTTGCATTGCTGTTCGTGACACCACCCGGGACCACCCACGCGGCATATGCTGATCCTGCGCGCCCGGAGGTCCCCGCGTGGACCCGGTGATCGTGGTCGGGGCCGGGCCGGTCGGCCTGGCCCTCGCCCTCGCCCTCGCCCGGCACGAGGTGCCCAGCATCGTCCTCGACGAGGGCGCGGGAGTCTGCCCCGAGAGCCCGCGCACCGTGGTGCTCGGCGAGGACGCCGCCGCCCTGCTGGCCCGGCTCGGCTACCACCGGGCCGTCTCCGACGCCGCCACCTGGGACGCCTTCACCGTCTGGCGCCGCCGGGCCGAGGTCCTGCGCATCCCGCTGGACGGCGCACCCGTCCTGCACCTCGCCCAGCACCGCCTCCAGCGCGGCCTGCGGGACGCCGTCACCGCCACCCCGCTGATCCAGCTGGTGTCGCTCACCAAGGTCGTCGAACTGGAGCAGGACCGCGACGGGGTGAGCGTGCGCACCACCGGCTCCCGCGACGGCGCCCGCACCTGGTGGCGCGGCAGCCACCTGGTCGGCTGCGACGGCGCCCGCTCCACCGTCCGCAAGCTGCTCAAGATCCGCTTCCCCGGCCGGCCCGCCGTGGACCGGCACGCGGTCGCCACCGTCCGGGTCGACCTGCCCTTCGCGGGCGAGGCCCGGCTGCACCGCGAACCCCCGTGGCGCGGCGACCGCGAGGCCTGCGCCCGCCCGCTCCCGGACGGCCTGTGGCGCCTGGACTGGCGTCTGCCGCCCGGCCGGCCCGCCCCCACCGAACCGGTGGACCCGCACGCCACCTGGCCCGGCATCGTCACCGGCGACACCCTGCTCACCCGGGTCAAGGCCACCCTCACCGGCTGGTGCGGCGAACTCCCCGCGTACGAGCTGCTCGCCGCCGCCGACCACACCGCCCAGCAGCGCCTCGCCGCCCGCTTCCGCTCCGGACGGTGCTTCCTCGCCGGAGACGCCGCCCACCTGCACGGCGCCCTCGGCATGCAGAACCTCGCCGACGGCCTGCGCGACGCCGACAACCTCTCCTGGCGGCTCGCCCTGGCCTGGCACCTCCCCCGACCGGGAGCGCCCGTCCCGCTTCGCCCGGGGGCTCCCTGCTCGACGGCTACGAGGCCGAGCGGCGCGGCGCCGTCGGCGCCCGGCTGCGCGCCGTGGACCAGGCGATGCCGCTGCTGCGCCCGCTGCGCGGCTGGCAGCAGACCCGTCGCTCACTGCTCACCGGTTCGTTCCGCAAGCACGCGCCGCTGCTGGCCGACGGTCAGCTCGGCACCGGCCGCTTCGGCGGCGCCCCCGCCTACCCGGCGGCGCCCTCCGGCGTGCCCGGCCGGGTGCCCGTGCAGCGCGCGCCCGGCCGCGGCACCTCGCTCACCGAGAACCTGCCGGCGACCGCTCCCGGCGTCCAGGTCCCCGACCTGCCGGTGGTCACCACCGACGGCTCCGCCGACCGTCTGCGGGCCCGGCTCGGGCAGGACTTCCTGCTGCTCCTGGTCGCCCCCGGCACCGCCGTCTGGTCCTCCCGGCACTGGCTCGGGGCCGGCCTGATGCCCCGGCTCACCGAGGTCGCCGCCGCACTGCCGGTGCCGGCCGAGGTGCTGGTCACCGAGGACTACCCGGGTGCGGAACCGCACACCGTGCTGCTGATCCGCCCCGACGGCCACCTGGTCGGCGCCACCCAGGGCTGCGCGGCCGAGGACCTCCGGGCGCTCGCCGACAGCGCCCGGGGCGGCCCGGCCGAGCTCACCCCGGCCGCCGGGGACCGGACCGGACCGGCGGCCGGGTCGGGGGCCGGACCGGCGGCCGGGTCGGCGGCCGGGCCTGCGGACGGACCGGGGACGGCGGACGGACCGGTGGGAGAGCGGGGCGCGGGGCCGCGCCACGACGAGGCCCGTCGGTAGAGGCCCGTCGGTAGCAGTGCGGCCCGGCCGCCGAGGTGGGCGCCGGGGCTCCCGGACACCGACGGCGGCCGGTCGTCGTCGGCGGCCGGTCGTCGGCGGCGGCGGCCGTCAGCGGGCGAACTCGGTGGCCCGGCTCTCCCGGACGACGGTGATCCGTATCTGCCCCGGGTAGGTGAGCTCCTCGCGGACCTGGCGGGCGACGTCCCGGGCGATGGTCTGCGCCCGCAGGTCGTCGACCAGCTCGGGCTGGACCATCACCCGGACCTCGCGGCCCGCCTGCATCGCGAACACCTTGGAGACGCCGTCGTGCGCCCGGGCGATCTCCTCCAGCCGCTCCAGCCGCCGCACGTACATCTCCAGCGACTCCCGGCGCGCCCCGGGGCGGCCGCCGGAGCAGGCGTCCGCGGCCTGGGTGAGGACGGCCTCCACCGTCTTCGGCTCGATCTCGCCGTGGTGCGCCTCGATGGCGTGCACCACCTCGGAGGACTCGCCGTGCCGCCGCGCGAATTCGGCGCCGATCGCGGCGTGACTGCCCGGCAGGTCGTGGCTGAGCGCCTTGCCGATGTCGTGCAGCAGCGCCGAGCGCCGGACGAGCTCGGGGTCGACCCCCAGCTCGGCGGCCATCATGCCGGCGATGTGGGCCGACTCGACGAGGTGCGCCAGCACGTTCTGCCCGTAGGAGGTGCGGTAGCGCAGGGTGCCGAGGGTCCGCAGGAGTTCCGGCTCCATGGTGTCGATCTGCACGGCCAGCAGGGCGTCCTCACCGGCCCGGACGCAGAGCCGCTCGACCTCGGCCCGGCTCCGCTCGTGGACTTCCTCGATCCGCAGCGGGTTGATCCGGCCGTCGGCGGTCAGGGCGTCGAGGGTGAGCCGGGCCGCCTCGCGGCGGACCGGGTCGAAGCACGACAGCTGCACCAGCTCGGGGGTGTCGTCGACGATCAGGTTCACCCCGGTGACCGCCTCGAAGGCACGGATGTTGCGGCCCTCGCGGCCGATCACCCGGCCCTTCATGTCCTCGCTGGGCAGCCGGAACGACGTCACGACGGTCTCCGCGGTGTGCTCGGCGGCCATCCGCTGGATCGAACCGGCGATGATCTCCCGGGCCCGCTGGTCGCCCTCGGACTTCGCCCTGCGCTCGATCTCCCGGACGGTGACGGCGGCCTCGCGGCGCGCCTCCGCCTCGACGGCACGGGTGAGCTCGTCCCGGGCGCGGGCCTCGGTCAGCCCGGCGGCCCGCTCCAGGGCCCGTCGCCGCTCCGACTCCAGCTCGTCGAGGGCGGCCCGGCTCCCTTCGAGCTCGGCGGCGCGGCGGTCGAGCTCGTCCTCCTGGGCGCGCAGCCGGCGCAGCTCCTCGGTGAGGCGCTCCTCGCGGCGGTCGAGTTCGGTGCGCAGCCGGGCGGCCTGGGTCTCGGCCCAGGTGCGGGCCCGCTCGGCCTCGCCGACGGCGCGCCGCTGGGCGGCCTGGAGCCGACGGATCATCAGCCAGGTGAGTGCCAGGACGAGGCCGAGCACGCCCGTGAGCATCAGGGAGGCCACCGATCCGGTGCCCATTGCGATCCTCATCGGCCCACTCCCCGTCCCTGCGCGCTGTCCTGATGCGGCGGTGAGGGAGCTGCCGGGGGCGAGGGTGGTACGCCGTACGGAACGACTCCGACCGATCATGCACACGACTGCCCGTGGCGCGATCGGAGTGATCCCTCACTTCTTGTGAGGCTAGGCGCAGGTTACGAAACGGTCAAGATGCGATCGAGAGTTGATGCCGATGACTGATGATCTGTCACCAGTCCTCGCCAAAGCCTTCACCCTCCTCCCCCAGGGTGTCCTCCTCGCCCATTGCCTCGCGGACGACGCGGAAGGCCAGGCCCTCGGCGTAGCCGCGCCGGGCGAGCATCGCGACCAGGCGGCGGATCCGCACCTGCGGCTCCAGCCCGCGGGTGGCCGGCAGCCGCCGGTCCACCAGGACGCGGGCGGAGGCGGCCTCGTCCTCCGGGTCGACCCGGGTGAGGGCGGCCTCGACGAGTTCGCCGGAGACCCCGCGGTTGCGCAGCTCGCGGCCGAGCGCGCGGCGGGCGAGGCCGCGCTGGGCGTGCCGGGCGTCGACCCAGGCCTCGGCGAAGGCGCCGTCGTCGATCAGGCCGACCTCTTCGAAGCGGTCGAGCACCCCGGTGGCGACGTCGTCGGGGATCTCCCGTTTGCGCAGGGCGTCGGCGAGCTGCCGCCGGGTGCGCGGGGTGCCGGTGAGCAGGCGCAGGCAGATGTCACGGGCCCGGCTCTCCGGGTCGGTGTCCTGGGCTGCCCGGGCGCCGCGGCCGGAACGGGCCGTCGCGGTGGACGCCTCGGGCGGCCCGTCGCCGTCGGCCGGGCGGCGGCCGCGGCGGCGCCCGGCCGGGCGGGCGGGTGCCGGCCCGTCACCGGCCGGGCCGGCGGACGGGTCGGCGGCCGACCCGGTGTGCGGGTCGGCCTCGGGCGCGAGGGCCGTGCGCCGGCGGCGCCGGCCACCGGCGAGCTCGGCGGCGGTGCGCAGCCCGGGGACGTCGGTCAGCGCCGGGGCACCGGCCGCGCCCTCGGTCGACGCGTCGTCGCGTGGCCTGTCCTCGGGCAGCGCGGCGGCGGCGAACCAGTCGGGAGGGCCGCTGTCGTCGGACCCGGCTGCCGCGACGGCCGGGCCCGACGGGCGGGCGGGATCGTGCATGGCGGACTCAGGCCTTGGCGGCTGCTGCCGTCTTCTTGGCGGCGGCCGTCTTGGCGGGCGCCACCGGGGCCTCGGCGGCGGGGGCCGCGGGAGCCGCGGCGTCGCCCTCCTGCTTGGGGCCGATGCCGAGCTTGGTCTTGATCTTCTTCTCGATCTCGTCGGCGAGCTGGGGGTTGTCCCGCAGGAAGTTCCGCGCGTTCTCCTTGCCCTGGCCCAGCTGGTCGCCCTCGTAGGTGTACCAGGCGCCGGACTTGCGGATGAAGCCGTGCTCGACGCCCATGTCGATCAGGCCGCCCTCGCGGCTGATGCCGACGCCGTAGAGGATGTCGAACTCGGCCTGCTTGAACGGCGCGGCGACCTTGTTCTTGACCACCTTGACGCGGGTGCGGTTACCGACCGCCTCGGTGCCGTCCTTCAGCGTCTCGATCCGGCGGATGTCCAGGCGGACGGAGGCGTAGAACTTCAGCGCACGGCCACCGGTGGTGGTCTCCGGGGAGCCGAACATCACGCCGATCTTCTCGCGGAGCTGGTTGATGAACACCGCGGTCGTGCCGGACTGGTTGAGCGCACCGGCGATCTTGCGCAGCGCCTGGCTCATCAGGCGGGCCTGGAGGCCGACGTGCGAGTCGCCCATCTCGCCCTCGATCTCGGCGCGCGGGACGAGCGCCGCGACGGAGTCGATGATCACCAGGTCGATCGCGCCGGAGCGGATCAGCATGTCGGTGATCTCCAGGGCCTGCTCACCGGTGTCCGGCTGGCTGACCAGCAGGGCGTCGGTGTCCACGCCGAGCTTCTTGGCGTACTCGGGGTCGAGGGCGTGCTCGGCGTCGACGAAGGCCACGGTGCCGCCGAGACGCTGGGCGTTGGCCGCCAGGTGCAGGGTCAGCGTGGTCTTGCCGGAGGACTCCGGGCCGTAGATCTCCACGACGCGGCCGCGCGGGATGCCGCCGACGCCCAGGGCGACGTCGAGGGCGGTGGACCCGGTGGGGATCACGTCGATCGGCTCGTTGGCCTTCTCACCGAGGCGCATCACCGAGCCCTTGCCGAACTGCCGCTCGATCTGGGCGAGTGCGGTCTCAAGGGCCTTCTCGCGGTCCGTACCTGCCATGGCTTCCACCCTCGGGTTCTGTGCTGTGCGCTTCATCGTTCTCGACGCTAGCGCGTCCCACCGACAATCGACCCGGATCGGGCGCGGCCTGTGGAAAACTCGACGCCGCCGAGTATAAGGAACATTCGTTCGATTCTGGCACGCGTCGGCCGAACAGCCCTAGGCCGGCTCGTCCACACGGCCCTGACCTGCGGGTTCGTCGGGAGATCCGCCACCGACCATGCGCCGGAGACGGAGCGCGGCCTGTCTTCTGCGCTCCCTGCGACCCCTGCGCGCCTCGCCACGGTCGATCCGCGGATCGGTGGCCACCTCGTAGCGGCGGACGTACGTCCCGACGAAGCCCTGCAGGGTCGCGGCCGCCGGGATGGCGATCAGCGCGCCCACCGCGCCGAGCAGCGCCGCCCCGGCGATCACCGATCCGAACGCCACCGCGGGGTGCACGTCCACCGTGCGGGCGGTGATCCTCGGGTGCAGCAGGTAGTTCTCGATCTGCTGGTAGACGATCACGAAGCCGAGCACCCAGACCCCGTCCACCGGTCGCACGGTCAGCGCCACCAGCACCGGCAGCGCCCCCGCGAGGTAGGTGCCGATGGTCGGGACGAACTGCGACATCACGCCGACCCAGACCGCCAGCGCTGCCGCGTACGGCAGCCCGACGACCTGGAACATCACCCAGTGCGCGAGGGCCGAGGCGAGCGCCAGCAGCGCCCGCGAGTAGAGGTAGCCGCCGGTCTTGGCCAGCGCGATCTCCCAGGCCCGCAGCACCTCGGCCTGCTTGGCGGGCGGCAGCAGCGAGCAGACCGTCCGCCGCACCCGGGGGCCGTCGGCGGTGAAGTAGAAGGTGAAGAGCCCGACCGTGAAGGCCTGGAAGAGACCGCCGATCACCGTGCTGGACAGGCCCCAGACGTTGCCGGCGGCCTGCTGGGCGTACTTCTCGACGGTGCCGGAGTCCTTCAGCACCTTCTGCTGGAGCTCGTTGAGCGAGAGGTCCTGGTGGAACGAGCGGTTGACCCAGTTGATCAGGTTCTCCAGCAGGTGCGGGAGCTCGGCGGCGATCCGGCCGACCTGGTCGACCAGCAGGGTGCCGAGCGCCGCGAGGAAGCCGACCACGGCGACCGCGACGCCGATGAAGACCAGGAAGGTGCCGACTCCGCGGCGCACCCCGCGGGCCGCCATCCGGTCCACCGCCGGCTCCATCGCCAGCGACAGGAAGAACGCCACCAGCAGCATCACGAACAGGTCGATCAGCTGGTGGAAGGCCCAGTCGGCGAGCTGGAACAGCCCCACCAGCAGCAGGGCGAGCAGCATCGCGCGCGGCACCCAGCGCGGCATCGGCTCACCCCAGAGGTGGTGCCGGCCGGGGCCGGCGGGCGGCTCCGCGGGCGTCGGGTCGGCGGTCGGCGGGCCCTCGGTCCTCGGCCCTGCGGTGCTGGTGTCCGGGTAGCTGTCCACTCGCCCAGTCTCACCCATCGAACACCGGGACCCGCCCGGCCCGCGCCGGTGCCGCCCGCCCGCCGGTCGGTCAGCCGGTCAGCGCAGCCGCGCGGCCACACCCTGGTCCTGGCAGACCACCCGCCAGACGTCCTTCGCCTCCCAGCCGCCGTCGAGCGCCTGACGGACCGTGCGCCCGCCGAGCCCGCTCATCACGTGGTCCTGCGCGAAGGACTCCGCGTACGCCTCGCCGAAATGCTCGTACATCCGTCGCCAGAACTCGGTCAGCCTCATGCGCACCAGTATCCCGCGAGGGCGTGCCGGGCCGTGTCCGCGGGCGGGCGGTCACGGCACGGAGAGCACGCCGGCGCCGTAGTACCGGCGGTCGGTGCAGCCGTCCGGGCCGAGCGGGCAGTTCGCGGCGGCCGCCTCGGTGAGGTGGTCGGTGATCCTCTCCGGCCCCCAGTCGGGGTGCTCGGCGGCGACCAGCGCGACCGCACCGGTGACGTGCGCGGCCGCCATCGAGGTGCCGGCCAGCGCGGCGTAGCGGCCGCCGGGCCAGTCCGAGACGACGGCGCCCTCCACCCCGCTGTCCGGGTCCCCGCCGGGCGCGGCGAGCGTGACGTTGCCGCCGTAGTTGGTGTACCCGGCCGGCAGGCCGCTGCGGTCGACCGCGCTGACGCTGACCACCCCGGGCAGCTCGCCCGGCAGCCGGATGCACTCGGTGCCCAGGACCCGGTCCTGGGCCGGGCCGGACGTCCGGTCGTTGGGGCTGCGCTGGTCGACCCGGGGGGCGTCGAGGTCCTGGCTGTCGTTGCCGGCCGAGGCGACGACGACCGCCCCGCGGCGCTGCGCGTAGGCGACCGCCCGGCCGACCGCCTGGGCCAGGGCGGCCTGGTCCTGGTTCTCGGGGCAGTTGTACTTCCAGGGATCGGCGAAGTAGCTGTCGTTGATCGCCCTGGCGCCGTGGTCGGCGGCCCAGAGCATCCCGCAGACGATGTTCTCCGCGTAGTACTGGCCGAGCGGTCCGAGCAGCCGGACGGCGGCGATCCGTACGCCGGGGGCGACGCCGGTGACCCCGTGGCCGTCGCGGGCGGCGCCGACGATGCCCGCCACGTGGGTGCCGTGGCCGCTCTCCGTCACCCCCTCGTCGGGCCGCCAGCTGCCGTAGCGGGCGTCCGGGCGGCCGTCCGCGCAGGAGGCCGAGGCGGTCGGGTCGACGGCTGCGCGCAGGTCGGGGTGGGTGTCGTCGACCCCGGAGTCCAGTACGGCGACCAGGACCCGGCGCAGGTCGCCGACGGCCGGCGTGCCCGTCTCGGGGGCGGGTTCCGGCGCCGCGGCGGTCCGCACCAGCGCGGCGGGGTCCGGCGGCTCGCCGGCGCCGATCATGGCGAGGTTCCAGTCGGCCTGCTCGGCGGGGTCGGAGAGCGAGGTGTCGTCGGGCCCGTCCGCGCTCTCCGCGGCGGGGCGGAAGTCGGCGCCGTTCAGTGGCCCGGGCGGGCTGGGCACGGCGGCCGTCCGGGTGGCGCCCACCGCCGCTATGCCGGGCCGGGTGCGCAGCCGCTGGGCGAAGCCGCCGGTGGCGTACGCGAGCACGGCGCCGATCTGCGGGTACTCCTGGACGACCCGGCCGCCGGCCGCCCGGGCCTGGTCGGCCGCGAGCGTGGCGCCGTGGGCGTCCTGGCTGCGGGCGAGGACGAGGTAGCTGAGGTAGACGCGGCCGGTGCCGGAGCCGAACGGAACGGCGCCGCCGAGCACCAGGGCAACCAGCAGCATCGCCAGCAGCAGCTGCAGCCACCGGCGGTGCTGCCGGGCGGTGCCGACGGCCGGGCCCGTCCGCTGCATGACGCCCTCCGCTCGCCCGGCCCCGGAGACCGGGTGGAATGTGACTGAATAATCACCATATGAGCGTTAAGTCCGAATCTGCCCGCCGGGCTGCGGCAGACGGACGGCCCGCGCAGGTCACGCGCACCGCCCGGCTGTCAGTGGCAGCGGGCACCATGGGGGCATGGCGCAGCACAGCACCGCGGACGCCCTCGACGGCTTCGCGCCGGCGACCAAGGCGTGGTTCACCGGCGCCTTCGACGCGCCCACCGCCGCACAGTCCGAGGCCTGGGCGGCCATCCGGCGACAGACCGACGTCCTGGTCGTGGCACCCACCGGCTCCGGCAAGACGCTGGCCGCGTTCCTCTCCGCGCTCGACCGGCTCAGCGCCGCACCGCCGCCCGCCGACGCCAAACGCCGCTGCCGGGTGCTCTACATCTCGCCGCTCAAGGCCCTCGCGGTCGACGTCGAGCGCAACCTGCGGGCCCCGCTGACCGGCCTGCGGCAGGCCGCCGTCCGGCTCGGCCTGCCCGAACCGGAGGTCGAGGTCGGCATCCGCTCCGGCGACACCCCCGCCGCCGAGCGCCGACGCTTCGCCACCCGCCCGCCGGACATCCTGATCACCACCCCCGAGTCGCTCTTCCTGCTGCTCACCTCGTCCGCCAGGGACGCCCTGCGCGGCATCGACACGGTGATCCTCGACGAGGTCCACGCCGTCGCCGGCACCAAGCGCGGCGCCCACCTCGCCCTCAGCCTGGAGCGCCTGGACGAGCTGCTGGACACCCCGGCCCGGCGGATCGGCCTGTCGGCGACCGTCCGCCCGGTCGAGGAGGTCGCCCGCTTCCTCAGCCCCGGCCGCGGCGCCGTCGTGGTGCAGCCGCCCGCCGCCAAGGAGTTCGACCTCTCGGTGGTCGTCCCGGTCGCCGACCTCGACGAGCTCCCGGCCGGCACCGACGACGACCCCGAACGGCTGGGGGCACCTCCCGGCCGCCAGGCCGGGGAGCCTCCATCTGGCCGCACGTCGAGGAGCGGATCGTCGACCTCGTCCAGGCCCACCGCTCGACCATCGTCTTCGCCAACTCCCGCCGGCTCGCCGAGCGCCTCTGCAACCGTCTCAACGAGATCGCGTACGAGCGCGCCACCGGCACCCCGCTGCCCGAGGCGCACAGCCCCGCGCAGCTGATGGCCGAGTCCGGCGCCGCCCGCGGCGCCCCGCCGCTGCTCGCCCGGGCCCACCACGGCTCGGTCTCCAAGGAGCAGCGCGCCCAGGTCGAGGAGGAGCTCAAGGCCGGCCGGCTGCCCGCCGTCGTCGCCACCTCCAGCCTGGAGCTGGGCATCGACATGGGCGCCGTCGAGCTGGTCGTCCAGGTCGAGTCACCGCCGTCGGTCGCCTCCGGCCTGCAGCGCGTCGGCCGGGCCGGCCACCAGGTCGGCGCGGTCTCCACCGGCGTGTTCTTCCCGAAGTACCGCGGCGACCTGGTGCAGTCCGCCGTGGTCACCGAGCGGATGCGCTCCGGCCGGATCGAGGCGCTGCGGATCCCCCGCAACCCGCTGGACGTCCTCGCCCAGCAACTGGTCGCCATGACCGCGCTCGACACCTGGCAGGTCGACGACCTGCTCGCCGTCGTCCGCCGCGCCGCACCGTTCGCGACCCTGCCGCAGTCCGCGTTCGACGCCGTCCTCGACATGCTCGCCGGGCGGTACCCGTCCGACGCCTTCGCCGAGCTGCGCCCCCGCCTGGTCTGGGACCGCGTCGCCGGGACGGTGACCGGCAGGCCCGGCGCCCAGCGGCTCGCCGTCACCTCCGGCGGCACCATCCCCGACCGCGGCCTGTTCGGCGTCTTCATCGCCGGCACCGACCCGAAGAAGGTCGGCGGCCGGGTCGGAGAGCTGGACGAGGAGATGGTCTACGAGTCCCGGGTCGGCGACGTCTTCACCCTGGGCACCACCTCCTGGCGGATCGAGGAGATCACCCACGACAAGGTGCTGGTCACCCCGGCGCCGGGCGTCCCCGGCCGGCTGCCGTTCTGGAAGGGCGACACCCTCGGCCGCCCGATCGAGCTCGGCCGGGCCCTCGGCGCCTTCGTCCGCGAACTCGGCGCCCTGGAGCCGGAGCAGGCCACCGAACGGCTCAAGGCGGCCGGGCTCGACGACTGGGCCGCCGGCAACCTGCTCGCCTACCTCGCCGAGCAGCGCACCGCCTGCGGCCACCTGCCCGACGACCGCACCATCGTGGTCGAGCGCTTCCGCGACGAGCTCGGCGACTGGCGGATCGTCGTGCACTCCCCTTCGGCGCCCAGGTGCACGCCCCCTGGGCGCTCGCCATCGGCGCCCGGCTGCGCGAGAAGCACGGCCTGGACCCGCAGGTCATGCACGCCGACGACGGCATCGTGCTCCGGCTGCCCGACGCGGACCTGCTCGACTTCCCCTCCTCGACCGGCCGCCCGCCGACGAGGCCCCGGTCGGCGCCGACGCCGCGCTCTTCGACTCCGGCGAGATCGAACAGCTGGTCACCGACCAGGTCGGCGGCTCCGCGCTGTTCGCCTCCCGCTTCCGCGAGTGCGCCGGCCGCGCCCTGCTGCTGCCCCGGCGCAGCCCCGGCCGCCGCACCCCGCTCTGGCAGCAGCGCCAGCGCGCCTCCCAGCTGCTGGAGGTCGCCTCGGAGTACGGCTCCTTCCCGATCGTCCTGGAGGCCGTCCGCGAGTGCCTCCAGGACGTCTTCGACGTGCCCGGTCTGGTCGAGCTGATGGGCGATCTGGAGTCCCGCGCCGTCCGGCTGGTCGAGGTCACCACCGCCGAGCCGTCCCCGTTCGCCCGCTCGCTGCTGTTCGGGTACGTCGCCCAGTTCCTCTACGAGGGCGACTCCCCGCTCGCCGAGCGCCGCGCCGCCGCCCTCTCGCTGGACTCCCGGCTGCTGTCCGAGCTGCTCGGCCAGGCCGAGCTGCGCGAGCTGCTCGACCCGCAGGTCCTCGCCGAGCTGGAGGCCGAACTCCAGCGGCTCACCCCCGAGCGCAGGATCAAGGACGCCGAGGGCGTCGCCGACGCCCTGCGCCTGCTCGGCCCGCTCACCGAGGCCGAACTCTCGGCCCGCGGCGCCGAGCCGCTCTGGGCCCTGGAGCTGGAGGCCGCCCGCCGGGCGATCCGGGTCCGGATCGGCGGCGAGCAGCGCTGGGCCGCCATCGAGGACGCCGGACGGCTGCGGGACGCCCTCGGCACCCCCTGCCGGTGGGCGTCCCGGAGGCCTTCACCGAGCCGGTCAAGGACCCGCTGGGCGACCTGCTGGCCCGCTACGCCCGCACCCACGGCCCGTTCATCGCGGCCGAGGCCGCCGGCCGGTTCGGCCTGGGCACCGCCGTCGTCGTCGGCACCCTGCACCGGCTGACCGCGGGCGGGCGCCTGGTCCAGGGCGAGTTCCGGCCCGTCGAGGGCCACACCGCCACCGTCGAATGGTGCGACGCCGAGGTGCTGCGACGGCTGCGCCGCCGCTCGCTGGCCGCACTGCGCCAGGAGGTCGAGCCCGTCCCACCGCGCACCCTGGCGGCCTTCCTGCCGCAGTGGCAGCACCTGGCCGGGCACCGGCTGCGCGGCGTGGACGGCCTGTACCGGGTCGTCGAGCAGCTCCAGGGCACCGCCCTGCCCGCGTCCGCCCTGGAGAAGCTGATCCTCCCGGCCCGGCTCTCCGACTACTCCCCCGAGCACCTCAACGAGCTGATGGTGGCCGGCGAGATCGGCTGGGCGGGCGCCGGCGCCCTGCCCGGCAAGGACGGCTGGATCAGCCTCCACCTCGCGGAGAACGCCCACCTGCTGCGCCCCGAGCCCGTCGCGCCGGCCCTCACCCCCGTCCACACCGAGCTGCTGGCGGCCCTCGCGGGCGGCTACGGCCTGCTCTACCGCCAGCTCGCCGACCGGCTGCCGGACACCGCCGACAGCGCGCTCACCGAGGCCCTGTGGGACCTCGTCTGGGCCGGGTACGTCACCAACGACTCGCTGGCCCCGCTGCGGGCCCTGCTGGGCTCCGGACGGACGGCCGGAGCGACGGCCCACCGGGCGCCCCGGGCGACGCCGCGCGGCCGGATCGGCGGCGCCGGCCGGGCCTACGGCGCCCGGCGGCCCGCACCGCCGACCGTGGCCGGGCGCTGGTCGCTGCTGCCGGAGCCCGCGGCAGAGCCGACGGCCCGCGCGGCCGCCCAGGCGCAGACCCTGCTGGACCGGCACGGCCTGCTGACCAGGGGGACAGTCGCGGCCGAACGCGTCCCCGGCGGCTTCGCCGGGGTGTACCGGGTGCTGTCCGCCTTCGAGGAGCGCGGCCGGGCCCGCCGCGGGTACTTCGTGGAGGGCCTGGGCGGCGCACAGTTCGCGATGGACGGCGCGGCCGACCGGCTGCGCTCGGTGAACGGCCGGCTGGAGCGGGCGGGCGCCCAGGGCTGGGCAGCCGGCGCCCCCGACGGCCGGGGCGCCGAGCAGCCGGAGGCGCTGGTGCTGGCGGCGGCCGACCCGGCCAACGCGTACGGCGCGGCGCTGCCCTGGCCGGAGCCGCCCGCCGCCGAGGACGCCAAGGGCACCGCCCACCGCCCCGGGCGCAAGGCCGGCGCGCTGGTGGTCCTGGTCGACGGTGAACTGGTGCTGTACGTGGAGCGCGGCGGCAAGTCCCTGCTGTCCTGGGCGGGGGACGCGGCCGTGCTGGAGCCGGCCGTGCGGGCCCTGGCGCAGGCCGTCCGGGCCGGGGCGCTGGGCAGTGTGACGGTGGAGCGGGCCAACGGCGAGGCCGCCCTGACCTCGCCGCTCGGCCAGGCCCTGGAGGCGGTCGGCTTCACCCCGACCCCGCGCGGCTACCGCCTGCGGGCGTCCTAGGGCCTCTCTTCCGGATCTTGTCGGGCGCACGACGCCGGGCATCCGCCCCCAGCCTTCGGCCGGGAGGTACCCCCACCTGGACGCGCGCCCGAATCGCCCAAGTACGGCCCAGTACGAGGACGATCCGGGCGCACGCCCAGCCGGGCGCGAATTGGGGGTACCTCCCGGCCGGAGGCTGGGGGAGCCGCGCGCTGATCCGACAACATCCGAAAGAGAGGCCCCAGTTCGTGAGTGTCCGCCGGGGCTTACGGGCGGGGCCGGATCGACCTATGATCACGAACGCCCCGATCCGAACGGAAGGCACCATGCCCGACTCTCCCAGCCCCGGGTCCACCGCCTCGCAGCAGGCCCCGCAGACCGTCCCGCGCGGGGCCGGTGGGCTGCCGGCCTACCCGCGGCAGACGGCAGCGGGCTACTACGGGCCCCGGCACTCCGGACCGAACGGCAACGCCGTCTGGTCGTTCGTTCTGGGACTGGCCGGTGCGATCCCGGGCGGGCTGGTGTTCGGGGGCATCGCGCTGAGCCAGATCCGGGACACCGGCCAGAGCGGCACGTGGCTCGCCGTCAGCGGGATGGTGCTGTCCGTCCTGTGGATCCCGGTCGTGGTCGTGGCCCTGATGGGCTGGAAGGTGTGAGGTCGTCCGCACGGACAGGCGGGCGTCGGGGCCGGCCGCGAACGTCTACTCCTGCGGTACCGGCTCGCGGGCCGGGCGCTCGGCCGGACGGGGGCGGCGGGCCGGGCCGGTGCGGCCGCGGTCGCTGTGGACGGGGACGAGCCCCAGGCCCCACCAGCCGGCCGCCAGCATGCCGAGGGTCGCGCCCTCACCGACCGGGCCGGGGCCTATCAGCCAGTCGGCGAGCACCGGGAGTCCGATCGCGGACACCAGTACGGCCGGCACGAGCCACCTGGTGAGGTGGCGTCGCCCGGCCGTACGGAAGCGCATCGCCGTTCGCGAGATTCCGCCTGCACGCACCGCGGCCTCCTTCTCCCGTCTCCCCGGCGGGGAGGGCGAGGTCCGGTCAGGCCGCGACCACGTCCATGGCGGAAGCCTTGGGCACGGATCCGGCCCGGTCGACCCCGGGAGCCGGCAGCGGCACCGGTTCGAGAACCGGCCTCAGCAGATCACCCTCCGAGAGGGTGGCCATCGCCGCAAGTTCGGCGAGCGACAGCTCGTCGCTGACCTCGCGCATGACCTCGGACATCCGGACGTCGAGGGCGTCGCAGATGGCGGCGAGCAGCTCGGAGGACGCCTCCTTCTGCCCGCGCTCCACCTCGGAGAGGTACCCGAGCGAAACCCTGGCGGCCGCCGACACCTCGCGGAGTGTGCGGCCCTGGCGCTGGCGCTGCCGACGCAGCACATCGCCCAGCAGGCGACGGAGCAGGATCATCGGTGCCTCCCTCCTCGGACTGCGGATCGAGATGTCACGACCCCACCGTACCGCCTCGTCCGCATCGCGTGCGGGGACCGTGGTCGTGTTCACTCTGGGCTGCAAGGCTGTCCCCTCCCGTTCTGTGCCCCGCCCGGGGCCCGGTGCCTGCGATCCGGATGCGCTGCCGCGTCCTGCGAAGCGGCCCGCTGATTGAGTTCTGCCCGCCCGGGGCCTGTCGACTAACACGATCCTCCAGCTCGGGCGGCCGGTTCAGTGATTTCAGGAAAGCTCAGCGCGGCCGGCTCGGACTCGCTAGGCGGTCGAGCAGCAGTTCCAGCGCCACCGTGACCGTCGTGCCACGGATTCTGGCACGTTGCCCCGACAACACCGGGGAGACCACCTGTGTTCCCCGGGGCCCGCGAAGCCGACGTGCACGGTGCCGACCGGCAGCCCGTCCTGCGCCTCCGGTCCGGCGACGCCGGTGGTGGCGAGCCCGTACGTCGCCCCGAGCAGCCTGCGCACGCCGTCGGCCATCTGCCGGGCCACCACCGGGTGGACGGGACCGTGCACGGCGAGCAGCCCCTCGTCCACGCCCAGCACCGAGGCCTTCAGCTCGGTGGCGTAGGCCGTCACCGAGCCGCGGAAGGTCGCGGACGCGCCGGGGACGTCCACCAGGGCGGCCGCCAGCAGGCCGCCGGTCAGCGACTCCGCCACGGCGACGGTGGCACCCTGCGCGCGCAACGCGGCATGCACCCGGTCGGCGAGTCCGGCCCCCGCGGCCCCCGCAGGCCCGGTGGGCCCGGCGGGCTGCGGCCGGTCGGTCACCGGCCGGCCCGTTCGCCGGCCCGTTCGCGGGCCAGGCCCTCGCGGCGCAGCCGCACGGCCTGGGCGACGTAGTCCAGCCCGGTGCCGACGGTCAGCAGCACCGCGGCGGCCATCACGACGGCCCGGGCGGTCGCCAGCGGGCCGGTCAGCACGAGGACGTACATGCCGACCGCGATGCCCTGGGTGAGCGTCTTCAGCTTGCCGCCGCGGCTGGCCGGGATGACGGCGTACCGGATGACCCAGAACCGCATCAGGGTGATGCCGAGCTCGCGGGCGAGGATCACCGCGGTGATCCACCAGGGCAGGTCGCCCAGGACGGACAGGCCGACCAGCGCCGCGCCCATGATCGCCTTGTCCGCGATCGGGTCGGCGATCTTGCCGAAGTCGGTGATCAGGCCCTTGCGGCGGGCCAGCTCGCCGTCGAAGACGTCGGTGATCATGGCGACGGCGAAGGAGGCCCACGCCACCGCGCGCCACTTCGGGTCGTGGCCGCCGTCGGCGAAGAGCAGCGCCACGAACACCGGCACCAGCAGCAGCCGGGCCATCGTCAGGACGTTGGCGATGTTCCAGAGGCCCGGCTCGGGGGACGGCGCGGCCCCGGGGCGGCCGGGGCGGGCCGCGGTCGGGGCGCCGGGCCCCTTGGTCACGCGTCCGCTCCTGGCACGAAGCGCTCGGTGGCCTCGGCCACCAGGTCGACGCCCTCGGTGCCGACCACGGTGGCCCGGTAGTAGCGGCCGACCTCGGCGTCGTCGGCGCCGAGCAGGGTGGTGAGGCCGTCCGTCTCGGGTGCCTGGTGGGCGGCCCGGCCCTCGACCACGCCGTCCTCGACGGACTCCACCAGCACCAGCACCTCGCTGCCGATCCGCTCCTCCGCGCGCTGCGCGGTGAGTTCCTCGGCGAGCCGGGAGAGCCGGGCCAGGCGGTCGGCGACGACGTCCTCGGGCAGCTTGCCGTCCAGGGTGGCGGCCTCGGTGCCGTCCTCGTCCGAGTAGCCGAACACGCCGATGGCGTCGAGCCGGGCGCTGCCGATGAACCGTTCCAGCTCCGCGAAGTCGGCCTCGGTCTCGCCGGGGAAGCCGACGATGAAGTTGGACCGGGCGCCGGCCTGCGGGGCCTTGGCGCGGATCCCGGCGAGCAGCTCCAGGAACTGGTCGGTGTTCCCGAACCGGCGCATCCGGCGCAGCACCGCGGGCGCGGAGTGCTGGAACGACAGGTCGAAGTACGGGACGACCTTGTCGGTGCCGGTCATCGCGTCGATCAGGCCGGGCCGCATCTCGGCCGGCTGGAGGTAGCTGACCCGGATGCGCTCGATGCCGTCGATGCCGGCGATCTCGGCGAGCAGGGTCTCCAGCAGCCGGATGTCGCCGAGGTCCTTGCCGTACGAGGTGTTGTTCTCGCTGACCAGCACCACCTCGCTGACGCCCTGCCCGGCCAGCCAGCGGGCCTCGTTCAGCACGTCGGAGGGGCGCCGGGAGATGAACGAGCCGCGGAAGGCCGGGATGGCGCAGAACGAGCAGCGGCGGTCGCAGCCGGAGGCGAGCTTGATCGAGGCGACCGGGTTGTCGTCGAGCCGCTTGCGCAGCGTCCGGGGACCGGAGGCGGGGGCCAGGCCCTCGGGCAGGTCCTCGGGGGCGCCGTGGCCGGGCAGGGCCACCTCGGCGGCGGCGGCCTGCCGCTCGACCGGGGTGAGCGGGAGCAGCTTGCGGCGGTCGCGGGGGTGTGCGCCTCGACGTGGCCGCCGGACAGGATGGTCTGCAGGCGGGAGGAGATGTCGGAGTAGTCGTCGAAGCCGAGCACGCCGTCGGCCTCGGGCAGCGCCTCGGCGAGCTCCTTGCCGTAGCGCTCGGCCATGCAGCCGACCGCGACGACGGCCTGGGTCCGGCCGTGACCCTTGAGGTCGTTGGCCTCCAGCAGGGCGTCGACGGAGTCCTTCTTGGCGGCCTCGACGAACCCGCAGGTGTTGACCACGGCGACGTCGGCGTCGGCGGCATCGTCGACGAGCTGCCAGCCGTCGGCCTCCAGTCGCCCGGCGAGTTCCTCGGAGTCCACCTCGTTGCGGGCGCATCCGAGCGTGACAAGGGCGACAGTACGGCGTTCAGGCATGACGCCAAGATTAACGCGCGGCCCCCGGTGCCGTTCGCCCCGGAGGCCGTGTGTGCCGATCGAAGGCCCCGACTCAGCCTGCCTGCGGGTCTCCCGGGGTGTACGTGACGTGCACCACCTGGCCGTCCGCACCCGCCGGACCGAGGTCCTTCCCGTTGACGTACACGTGCACGGCGCCGGCGTTGCCGAGCACCAGAGTGATCTGCTTGGCGTCGGTGAAGGTCTGGTCCTGGCCGTTCTCGAGGTTGTTGGCGAAGATCGTCTTGCCCTTGCCGTCCTTGGCGGAGACCCAGCTGGCGGCCTTCTCCGCGACCAGCTTGACGGTGACCTTGTCCGCGGGGGCCGCGGCGATCGGCGCCAGGCTCTGGGTGGGGGCCGGCAGCTGGGCGGACGGGCTCGCGCCGGACGGGCGGGCGGAGGCGAGCGGCTCGCCGGCGGTGCCGGGGGCCGGGGCCGCGGAGTTGCCGCTGACCAGGTTGAAGCCGATCAGGGCCACCACGGCGACGATGGCGACGACCATGGGCGTCGTCCAGTTCGGCCGGCGGTGGTCCTTGACCTTGATCGGTGCGGTGTCGAGCAGCTGGGCGGGGCGGCGGCCGGCCGGGGCGCCGCCGTGCGCGGCGTCGTACCGGGCGACCAGCTCGTCGCCGTCCACGCCGACGGCGCGGGCCAGCGCCCGGATGTGGCCGCGGGCGTAGAAGTCGCCCCCGCAGCGGGAGAAGTCGTCCTGCTCGATGTCGTGCACGATCGGCACCCGGACACGGGTGGACGAGCTGACCTGATCGACGGTCAACCCGGCGTCGATCCGGGCGACGGTGAGGATACGACCGATGCTGGGGAGGTCGGTGGTCAACGGCTCGGCCGTCTGCTCGGGCTGCCCCGGGGCGTTCCGGGACGTGCGGGCGGAGGGCCGGCGGTTGCCACGGTCGGGGGACTTGCCGATGGTCACTGGACGCGCCTTTCGAGCGTTGGCCACCTGCTGAGAAAACAGTCTAGGGGCGGGGGCGGAACGTTTCTCAAGCGGAATAGGCCCGAACGTGGGCGGCCGCCCGAGCCCGACTGACGGCATGTCAGTGCAGGCCGGAGGCGCAGTTCGTCCCCGCTCCGAAGGGGACGCGTCGGGTCCTCGACGCGGTTCCCTTACCTATCACATTCCACCGAACGGGTGAGAGGCGGCTACCCACGGAGTGTCAGGAGCACACCGTCCAGTTCGTCGGGCTTCACCAGGACGTCCCGCGCCTTGGACCCCTCGCTGGGGCCGACGATGCCGCGCGACTCCATCAGGTCCATCAGGCGGCCCGCCTTGGCGAAGCCGACCCGCAGCTTGCGCTGCAGCATCGACGTGGAGCCGAACTGGGTGGAGACGACCAGCTCGGCCGCCTGGATCAGCAGGTCCAGGTCGTCGCCGATCTCCTCGTCGATCTCCTTCTTCGGCCCGCCGCCGACCGTGACGTCGTCCCGGTATACCGCGGACATCTGGTCCTTGCAGTGCTGGACGACCCGGGCGATCTCCGCCTCGGTGACGAACGCCCCCTGCATCCGGACGGGCTTGGAGGCGCCCATCGGCAGGAACAGCGCGTCGCCCTTGCCGATCAGCTTCTCCGCGCCGGGCTGGTCCAGGATGACCCGGGAGTCGGCCATCGCCGAGGTGGCGAACGCCAGCCGGGACGGCACGTTCGCCTTGATCAGGCCGGTCACCACGTCCACCGAGGGCCGCTGGGTGGCCAGCACCAGGTGGATGCCGGCCGCGCGGGCCAACTGGGTGATCCGGACGACCGAGTCCTCGACGTCCCGGGGCGCGACCATCATCAGATCGGCGAGCTCGTCGACGATCACCAGCAGGTACGGGTAGGGGTCAGCTCGCGCTCGCTGCCCAGCGGCGGCTTGGCCGTCCCGGCCCGCACCGCCGCGTTGAAGTCGTCCACGTGCCGGAAGCCGAACGCCGCCAGGTCGTCGTAGCGCATGTCCATCTCGCGCACCACCCACTGGAGGGCCTCCGCGGCCTTCTTCGGGTTGGTGATGATCGGCGTGATCAGGTGCGGAATGCCCTCGTAGGCGGTCAGCTCGACGCGCTTGGGGTCCACCAGCACCATCCGCACCTCGTCCGGGGTGGACCGGACGAGGACGGAGGTGATGAGGCAGTTGATGCACGACGACTTGCCCGCGCCGGTCGCACCGGCCACCAGGACGTGCGGCATCTTCGCGAGGTTGGCCATCACGGTGTGGCCCTCGACGTCCTTGCCCATCCCGACGACCATCGGGTGGTCGTCCTCGACGGCGGTGCGCGACCGCAGCAGGTCGCCGAGGGTGACCATCTCGCGGTCCCGGTTGGGGATCTCCACGCCGACCGCGGACTTGCCCGGGATCGGCGAGATGATCCGCACGTCCGGGCTGGCCACGGCGTACGCGATGTTCTTGGCCAGTGCGGTGATCCGCTCGACCTTCACGGCGGGGCCGAGCTCGACCTCGTACCGGGTGACCGTCGGGCCCCGGGTGAAACCGGTGACCCGGGCGTCCACCTTGAACTCGGTGAACACGCCGGTGAGCTGGGCGACCACCTCGTCGTTGAGCTTGGAGCGGGCCTTCGCGGGCGCGCCGTGCTCCAGGAGCTCCAGCGGCGGCAGCGCGTAGGTGACGTCCCCGGCGAGCCGGAGCTGCTCCATCCGCACCGGCGCCGGGCCGTGGCCCTCCGGCGCGCCCTCGAGCGCGCCGCGGGCACCGCGTGGTCCTCCGGCGGCGCCGTGTGGTCCGGCACCTGGTGCAGCATGCTGGCGACCGCGGGGGAGCCCGGAACGCCGTACAGCAGCGCGCCGTCCAGGTCGGCGGCGACCCCGGCGGCAAGGTCCCGGGTCTGGTACGGGTCCTTGGCGAACATGTCGGGCCCGGCCTGGGCGGGCTCGGGCGCGTCGGCCTTCGGCCGGCGGCGGCGCCGACGGCCCTGGGCGGGCTCCTCCTCGGAGCCGCCCTCGATGGTGAACGGCAGGGCGTCCGGGTCGGCGTCCTCCGGCGGCTCGGTGGACAGCTCCCGGGACACGCCGGGCGGCAGGTCGCCGGCCGCGCCGGCCGGAGCCGGTTCGACCACACCGAGGCGCACGCCCACCTGGCGCAGCCGCTCGGGGATCCGGTTGACCGGGGTGGCGGTGACCACCAGCAGGCCGAAGAAGGCGAGCAGGAGCAGCAGCGGCACCGCGAGCGGCGGCCCGGCGGCGGCCATCATCGGAGTGGAGGCGGCCCAGCCGACGATGCCGCCGGCCGCCCGTATCCGGCTCGCCCCGCTGGACATGACGGGCGCTCCGCAGCCGATGTGGACCAGCCCGAGGACACCGACCACCAGCGCGGAGAGGCCGATCACGATCCGGCCGTTGGCCTCCGGCAGCTCGGGGTGGCGCATCAGCCGGAAGGCCACCGCGCCGAGGAGGAGCGGGACGAGCACGTCGAGCCGGCCGAACAGTCCGGCCACCACGTTGGTCGCGACCTCGCCCAGCCAGCCCTGCGGGCTGAACCAGGTGCCGGCCGCGGTGACCAGGGCCAGTGCCAGCAGCAGCAGGCCGACGCCGTCCTTGCGGTGCGCCGGGTCGAGGTTCTTCGCCCCGGTGCCGAAGCCGCGGAACACCGCGCCGATGGAGTGCGCGACACCGAGCCAGACCGCCCTGACGGCCCGGAAGAGTATCGGCCGTGGCGGGGGCGGCGGCGGGGCGGCGGTCTTCCTGGCGGGGACCCGCTTCGCCACGGTGACCTTGCGCGGGGCGGCGGGCGCGGCGGCCTTCTTGGCCGGCGCCTTCTTGGCCGGCCCGGGCTTCGAGTTGCGCGCCGCGCTGCCGGGCGTACGTGTGGCCATGGCTCAGCAGCCTACCGGCGCCCGGCACCGCTGCACATGTGACCGAGCGGCGCGGCGGGGGCGTGTCGCCGACACGCTGTCATCCGGCCCGGCGTCACCCGACCGGGTGCAGGTGACGCGTGCTCAGCGCGGTGGTCAGCCGGAACCGGGCCGCAGCGCTTCGAGGGCCCGGCGCAGGCCGGCGAGCTTGCGCTCCAGATGGGCCGCGGAGGCCGCGGCGGCCGCCTCCGGGCTGCCGTCGAGCTGCTTGGTCAGCGCCTCGGCCTGCTCCTCCACCGCCGCCAGCCGGGCCGACAGCTCGCCGATCAGCGCGCTGCCGAGGGCGGGCTGCCCGTCGGCCTCCAGCTGCAGCCGCAGCAGCGCCGCCTGCTCCTTGAGCTGGCAGTTCTTCATGTAGAGGTCGACGAAGACCGACACCTTGGCGCGCAGCACCCACGGGTCGAACGGCTTGGAGATGTAGTCCACCGCGCCGGCCGCATAGCCGCGGAAGGTGTGGTGCGGGCCGTGGTTGATCGCGGTGAGGAAGATGATCGGGATGTCCCGGGTGCGCTCGCGGCGCTTGATGTGGGCGGCCGTCTCGAAGCCGTCCATGCCGGGCATCTGGACGTCCAGCAGGATCACCGCGAAGTCGTCGGTGAGCAGCGCCTTGAGCGCCTCCTCGCCGGAGGAGGCGCGCACCAGCGTCTGGTCGAGCGCGGAGAGGATCGCCTCCAGCGCGAGCAGGTTCTCCGGCCGGTCGTCGACCAGGAGGATCTTCGCCTTCTGCACCAGGACCCGCCCTCCTACCGGTTGCCTGCCAAGGGTCGGCACGCGCGTGCCACCCACTACTGCCCCGGTCATGCTAGCCGTACCCCCTTGCCCGCCACATCGATCCCGGCGACCGGGCCCGCCGTCGCCGTCGCGGCGCGGGGGCGGCCGCCCGGGAAGGCCGGACACCGTGTCACCGGCCGGTCACCGATCGCAACGATTGCGGCACCCTATCCGGTTCCCGGTCGGCGCCGCCAGTGCGGGCCGGCAGGCACCGTGGCGGCTATCCGACCGGCAGCCACTGGCGCATCACCGCCAGCAGATGGTCGGCCTCGACCGGCTTGGTGACGTGATCGGTCGCACCGGCCTCCAGGCTCTTCTCCTTGTCGCCCTTCATCGCCTTCGCGGTCAGCGCGATGATCGGCAGACCGGAGAACTGCGGCATCCGCCGGATCGCCTCGGTGGTCGCGTAGCCGTCCATCTCCGGCATCATGATGTCCATCAGGACGAGTGCGACGTCCTCGTGCTGTTCCAGCACCTCGATGCCCTCGCGGCCGTTCTCCGCGTACAGCACCGTCAGCCCGTACTGCTCCAGGACACTGGTGAGCGCGAAGACGTTGCGGATGTCGTCGTCCACGATCAGCACCCGCTGCCCCTCGAAGCGGCCCTGGAACTGGGCGGGGGCGCCGGGCCGGTCCGCCGGCTCGACGGGCTGCCGCGGGAACTGCTCCTGGCCGGCCGGCGCGGGGTGCACGGCCGGGACGCGGGCCGTCTCCTGGGCCGCGGCCCGGCGGCGCTCGGCGGCGCCGCGGCGGCGCTCCTCGGCCAGCTCGCGGACCTCCTGGGCCCAGTGCTCGGCCGGGTTCTCGCCGACCGGCACCGGCAGGCCGGCCGGGGTCACGCCGACGGCGGCGCGGACGGACGCCCCGGCCGACCGGTCGGCGGCGTCCGGCGCCTCGCTGCGCAGCGGCAGGTACAGGGTGAAGGCCGAACCGCTGCCCAGCTCGCTCTCGGCGTGGATCTCGCCGCCCAGCAGGCGGGCGATCTCCCGGCTGATGGACAGGCCGAGACCGGTGCCGCCGTACTTGCGGCTGGTGCCGCCGTCGGCCTGCCGGAACGGCTCGAAGATCTCCCGGAGCTTGTTGCCCGGGATCCCGATGCCGGTGTCGGAGACCGAGAAGGCGATCAGCTCCTCGTCCGGGTCCTCGATCGCGTCGGCCTCCAGCAGCTGCTCGCGGACGTGCTGCGGGACCTCCCCGTTGGCGACCGGCCGGATCAGCAGGTCGACCGCGCCGGCGTCGGTGAACTTCACCGCGTTGGACAGCAGGTTGCGCAGCACCTGCTGGAGCCGCTGCTCGTCGGTGTGCAGGGTGACCGGCAGGTCGGGCGAGACCCGGACGGCGAAGTCCAGGCTCTTGTCCGCGGCCAGCGGCCGGAACGCGGCCTCGACGTAGTCGACCAGCTGGACGAGGGCGATCTTCGCCGGGCGGACGTCCATCTTGCCCGCCTCGACCTTCGAGAGGTCGAGGATGTCGTTGATCAGCTGGAGCAGGTCGGAGCCGGCGCCGTGGATCGTCTCGGCGAACTCGACCTGCTTGGGCGAGAGGTTGCCCTCGTTGTTGTCGGAGAGCAGCTTCGCCAGGATCAGCAGCGAGTTGAGCGGGGTGCGCAGCTCGTGCGACATGTTGGCCAGGAACTCGCTCTTGTAGCGGGAGGCGAGGGCGAGCTGTTCGGCGCGCTCCTCCAGGATCTGCCGGGCCTCCTCGATCTCGCTGTTCTTGATCTCGATGTCGCGGTTCTGCTGGGCGAGCTGCTCGGCCTTCTCCTGGAGCTCCTCGTTGGTGCGCTCCAGCTCCTCCTGGCGCGCCTCCAGCTCGGCCGACCGCATGGAGAGCTCGGCGGTGAGGCGCTGCGACTCCAGCAGCAGGCCCTCGGTCTTGGTGTTGACGCTGATGGTGTTGACGGTGACACCGATCAGGTCGGCGATCTGGTTGAGGAAGTCCAGCGCGACCGCCGTGAACGAGCTGAAGGTGGCCAGCTCGATCACGCCGAGCAGCCGGCCCTCGAAGAGCACCGGGAGCACCACCACGTGGGCCGGCGAGGCCTCGCCGAGGCCGGAGGAGATCTTCAGGTAGCCGGGCGGGGTCTGGCTGACCACGATCGAGCGGCGCTCCACCGCGGCCTGCCCGACCAGGCCCTCGCCGGGCCGGAAGGTGGTGGGCATCGAGCGCCGCTGGTAGCCGTAGCTGCCGATCAGGCGCAGCACGGTGTCGTTCTCGTCGTCGTCCTCGGTGACGAGCTCGGCCGTGCGGCCGGTCGGCTGGGCCAGGAAGAAGGCGCCGTGCTGGGCGGAGACCACCGGGGTGAGCTCCGTCATGATCATCGCGGCGACCGCCTCCAGGTCGCGGCGGCCCTGCAGCAGACCCGACATCCGGGCCAGGTTGGTCTTCAGCCAGTCCTGGTCCTTGTTGGTGCGGGTGGTCTCGCGCAGGTTCGCGATCATCTGGTTGATGTTGTCCTTGAGCTCGTCGAGCTCACCGGACGCGTCCACGTCGATCCGCGGCGAGAGGTCGCCGCGGGTCACCGCAGTGGCGACCTGAGCGATCGCGCGCACCTGCCGGGTCAGGTTGTTGGCCAGCTCGTTCACCGACTCGGTGAGGTTCTGCCAGGTGCCGGCCACGCCGGCCACCCGGGCCTGGCCGCCGAGCCGGCCGTCGGTGCCCACCTCGCGGGCGACGCGGGTGACCTCGTCGGCGAACGCGCCGAGCTGGTCGACCATGGTGTTGATGCTGGTCTTGAGCTCCAGGATCTCGCCGCGCGCGTCCACGTCGATCTTCTGCGACAGGTCACCGCGGGCGACCGCCGTGATGACCAGGGCGATGTTGCGGACCTGGCCGGTCAGGTTGTTCGCCATCAGGTTGACGTTGTCGGTCAGGTCCTTCCAGATCCCGGCGACGCCGGGGACGGAGGCCTGGCCGCCCAGGGTGCCGTCGGTGCCGACCTCGCGGGCCACCCGGGTCACCTCGACGGCGAACGCCGACAGCTGGTCGACCATGGTGTTCAGGGTGCTGGCGAGCGCCTTGACCTCGCCCTGCGCCTCGATGGTGATCTTCTTGGAGAGGTCGCCGCGGGCCACCGCCGAGGCGACCTCGGCGATGTTGCGGACCTGGCTGGTCAGGTTGGACGCCATGAAGTTCACGTTGTCGGTCAGGTCCCGCCAGATGCCGGAGACGCCCCGCACCCGGGCCTGGCCGCCCAGGATGCCCTCCGTCCCGACCTCGCGGGCCACCCGGGTCACCTCGTCCGCGAACGCCGACAGCTGGTCGACCATCGTGTTGACGGTGGTGACCAGCTCGCGGATCTCGCCCTTGGCGTCGACGGTGATCTTCTTCGAGACGTCGCCGCGGGCCACCGCGGTGGTCACCTCGGCGATGTTGCGCACCTGGCTGGTCAGGTTGTTCGCCATCAGGTTGACGCTGTTGGTGAGGTCCTTCCACGTCCCCGAGACGCCCGGGACGCTCGCCTGGCCGCCGAGGATGCCCTCGGTGCCGACGTCCCTCGCCACCCGGGTCACCTCGTCGGCGAACGCGCCGAGCTGGTCGACCATCGTGTTGATGGTGTTCTTCAGCTCCAGGATCTCGCCCCGGGCGTCGACCTGGATCTTCTGCGACAGGTCGCCCTTGGCGACCGCCGTGGTCACCTGGGCGATGTTCCGCACCTGACTGGTCAGGTTGTTCGCCATCGAGTTGACGTTCTCGGTGAGGTCCTTCCAGACCCCGGCCACCCCCGGCACCTGCGCCTGACCGCCCAGGATGCCCTCGGTGCCCACCGCGCGGGCCACCCGGGTCACCTGCTCGGCGAACCCGGAGAGCTGGTCGACCATCGTGTTGATGGTGTTCTTCAGCTCCAGGATCTCGCCCCGGGCGTCGACCTCGATCTTGCGCGACAGGTCGCCCTTGGCGACCGCCGTGGTCACCTCGGCGATGTTCCGCACCTGCGCCGTCAGGTTGTTCGCCATGAAGTTCACCGAGTCGGTGAGGTCGCGCCACACCCCGGCCACGCCCGGCACCTGCGCCTGACCGCCGAGGCGGCCCTCGGTGCCCACGTCACGGGCGACCGTGGTCACCTGCGCCGCGAACGAGTTCAGCTGGTCCACCATCGTGTTGACGGTGTTCTTCAGCTCCAGCATCTCGCCGGCCACGTCCACCGTGACCTTGCGCGACAGGTCGCCCTTGGCGACCGCCGTGGTCACCTCCGCGATGTTGCGCACCTGCGCCGTCAGCCGCCCGGCCATCGTGTTGACCGAGTCCGCGAGGTCTTTCCAGCTGCCCGAGACGCTGCGCACCCGCGCCTGCCCGCCGAGCTTGCCGTCGGTGCCCACCTCGATGGCCACCCGGGTCACCTCGTCGGTGAACTCCGACAGCTGGTCGACCAGGCCGTTGACGGTGCGGCCGACCTTCAGGAACTCGCCGCGCAACGGGTAGCTCGCCCCGTTGGTGTGCAGCGAGCGCAGCTCCATCCGCTGGTCGAGGTCGCCCTCCGCGATCGAGCCGAGCACCCGGCCCACCTCGGCCATCGGCCGCGCCAGGTCGTCGATCAGCGCGTTGCAGTTGTCGACCGCCGCCATCCAGGCGCCCTCGCCGGCCGCCGTCTCCAGCCGCTCGGAGAGCCGCCCCTCCCGGCCGACCGCACGCCGCACCCTGGCCAGCTCACCGGTCAGGTGCTGATTGCGCTCGGCGACCTCGTTGAAGACCGCGGCGATCTCCGCCAGCGGCCCGTCCCCGGGGAACGTCAGCCGGCGCCGGAAGTTGCCGTCGCGCATCGCGGTCAGCGCACCCAACAGCTTGCGGAGGTCGGCCGCCTCGGCCCCACGGGGGTGCTGCACCCGCCGGGGGCGTTGCGGGCCTGCGGGGCCGACCGGCCGCCCGAGCGGGTCGCGTCCCCGGTCGTACCGGTGGCGTCCTTGGTGGCCGAACTCAACGGGACCCTCCCACATCGTGGCTGTCCGGTACCGGTTCAGTACCGCTCGGGAGCGGCTCGGCGGCCGCGTCGGCCACCGGCGCCGCCTCGACCGTACTGCGCCGGCCGGGTGCTGCGGACCCCCAGTCTGTCAGCACACCCGCCCGGTGTCCGTCCGCTTGCGCAGGGTTCACGGCACCCGCACCGAATCCGGTGGGCAGAATCACCCCCTGGGATCTGTTTGGACTCCCCGGGCCCGCGGGGTACCCAGTGGAAAGTAGGGTGGAACGCTGCACCGGGCCCGGTACAGCCGGTAAGGCCCACCGAGAGCCGGACCAACGCAGAGGAGACGTGGCACGTGGTCACCGCGCGCGCAGCCGCCACCTTCGAACCGGTCGACCGGTCGGCCGCCTCAGCGCGCGCCTTCGTCCGCGACGCCCTGCTCGGCTGGGGGCTGCCCGAGGTCGTGGACGACGCCGTCGTCCTGGTGAGCGAACTCGTCACCAACGCCGTGGTGCACGCCGGGACCGCCGCCGAGGTCGGCTGCATCCGCGAGGAGGAGACCGTCCGGATCGAGGTCACCGACCGCCACCCCGAACGCGGCCTGCCGGCCTTCGCCAACGTCCCCACCGCCTCCGACCGGTACGCCGACCCGGACGGCGAGGGCGGCCGCGGCCTGCTCATGTGCTCCGCCCTGTCCTCCTGTTGGGGCGTGGAGTACGCCGCCGGCCGCAAGACCGTCTGGTTCCGCCTCGCCCTGCCCGAGCACGTCCTCGGCACCCGCTACGCCGTCCCGAGCCTGCCCGGCACCGAACTCCCGGGCACCGACGGCCCGGTACGGGTCGCCGTCGTCGAACTCGACGACGACGGCCTCGTCCGGGGCTGGAACACCGACGCCGAGGCCCTCCTCGGCCACCCCGCCGACCGGGTGCTCGGCCGCCCCTGGGCCGACCTCGCCGCCTGGCCGCAGTCCGCCGGCATCGGCCTCGGCCTCGCCGAGACGCTCCGGCTGGCCCGCTGGGAGGGCAGCTTCGGCATCCGCACCGCGGACGGCCCCACCGCAGAGGTCTACGGCGTCCAGGTCCGGCTGCGCAACGCCGAGGGCACCCCGTCCACCCTCTGCCTGCTCGTCCGCGAGGCCGACCGCGCCGTACTGCGCACCCCCGGCCCCGGCGGCGAGACCCCGACCACCGCCGAACCGCTCGACCTGCTCATCGGCCCGGTCACCAACGGCGACGTCGGCGACCTCGACGGGCTGCTCCAGCGGATCGTCGACCGGGCCCGCGACCTGCTCGACGCCGACGCCGCCTACCTGCTGCTCACCACCGACGACGAGACCGAGTTCGAAGTCCGCGCCGCCACCGGCCTGAGCGCCGCCGGCCGCCGCTACGCCCGGCTGCCGATCGACGCCGGCGCCGGCCGCTACGACTCCGCCCGGCTGCCCGCCGTCCACGAGGACCTCGCCCTGCGCCCGGCCACCGTGCCCCTGCTGGACGGCAGCTCGCTGCGCTCGCTGATCACCGTTCCGCTCAAGGTCGAAGGCAGGCTGACCGGCTCCTCGGGGTGGCCGCGGCCGCCCCCGGCCGCTACGACAACGAGGACGCGCTGCGCCTCCAGTTCGCCGCCGACCGGATCGCCCTCGCCCTGGAGAGCGCCCGGCTCACCGAGCTGGAGCAGCTGCGCCGCGGCTCGCTCTCCTTCCTCGTCGAGGCCTCCGACCTGCTGGCCGGCACCCTGGAGCACGAGCAGACCCTCGCCCTGATGGCCCAGATGGCCGTCCCCACCCTGGCCTCCTGGTGTGCCGTCTACACCACCGGCGAACAGGGCGGCGGCGCCGGTCTCGCCTTCGTCCTGCACGAGGACGAGGACCGCATCGACCCGCTGCGCGACCTGCTCGACAAGCTGCCGGCGCCGGACGCCGCCCGCGCGCCGGGGGTGCGCTTCTGGCGCGCCCCCACCGACACCGCCCACGCCCAGGGACTCACCGACGGCCCCGCGCTCCACGGGGTGCTGGGCGAGACCGTGGTGCTGCCGCTGGCCGCCCGCAACCGGGTGATCGGCCTGCTCGTGCTCGGCGTCGCCACCGGGGTCAGATTCCGCCAGGAGATCCTCGAACTCGCCGAGGACCTGTCGCGCCGGGCCGCCCTCGCACTCGACAACTCGCGGCTCTACTCGGAGCGCACCGCGACCAGCCAGGCCTTCCAACGTGCCCTGCTGCCTCCCGAGTTGCCCAAGATCCCGGGCGTCGAGGTGGAGGTCTTCTACCAGGCGGCGGGCGAGGGCAACGAGGTCGGCGGCGACTTCTACGACCTCTTCCCGATCCGCGAGGGCACCTACGGCTTCGCCATCGGCGACGTCTGCGGCACCGGCCCCGAGGCCGCCTCCGTCACCGGCCTGGCCCGCCACTCCCTGCGGCTCCTCGCCCGCGAAGGCCTGGACGCCCCGCAGGTGCTGACCCGGCTCAACGCCGCCATCCTCGACGAGGGCGCCCGCAGCCGCTTCCTCACCCTGCTGTACGGCGAGTTGACGCCCAGGCCGGACGGCTCCACGGTGCTCTCCATGGTCTGCGCCGGCCACCCGCTGCCGCTGCGGCTGCGGACGGACGGCCAGGTCGACCAGGCCGCTTCGCCACAACCGCTGCTCGGCGTCATGGACGAACTGGACCTGGTCGCCGAGGAGTTGGTGCTCGCCCCCGGCGAGGTACTGCTCTGTGTCACCGACGGCGTGACCGAACGGCGCGAGGGCAGCAGGATGCTGGGCGACGACGGACTCGCCGACGTCCTCACCGGCTGCACCGGGCTGACCGCCGGAGCGGTCGCCGCCCGCGTCCAGCGCGCCGTCGAGCGGTTCGCCCCCGAGCCGCCGTCCGACGACATGGCGATCCTGACCCTGAGGGTGCCGCAGCAGCGCACCTCCTGACCGCACCTTCTGACCGCACGTCAGGAATGCACCCCTGAACGTTCACTCCCGTTCAGCGTGTGGTCAGTCATCGCCACCCGACAGCTGACGACTGTACAAATTGTGAGATTCACAAGGGTACAAGGCGTTCTGGCCGGGTACACAGACTTCACCGGGGATCCCCCGGAGGGGCACTCGACCAGCGGCCCACCGCTGGTTCCTCACCTGCCGGCACGCCGCCCGCACGCACCGCCCGTGCGCCCACGGCCCGGCTTCGCGCAACCACTCCACCGCACCTGTGTGCACCTTCACCGCGCCGCGGCACCACCATGCCCGGAGCGGCCCCCACGGACCTTCACCGCCGTCATCCCGGCACCCAGTGAAAGGAGCCTCCGGTGAGCAACGAAGCTACCGGGGCGAACGCCCGACCCGCAGGAGCCGACGCGGGTCCTCTCGGATACCTGGCCCTCGGACTGACCCTTCTGGCGTACGGCCTGCTCTCCACCGGCATCCTCAGCGGTGCCGGCGTCAAGGACGCCGCCTCGCTCGCCCACCTGCTCGGCGGGCTCGCCCTGTTCATCGCCGGCCTCTGGCAGCTCCGCGGCGGCGACCGCTTCGCCGGCACCGCCTTCACCAGCCTCGGTGCCTTCTGGGCGACCTGGTCGGCTGCCGGCGGCGCGGGCAAGAACGCCGCAGGCCTGTTCCTGCTGCTGTGGGCGCTGCTGGCGCTCACCCTGACCGCGGCGAGCTGGGGCGGCGGCGGCCTGCTGGGCCGGGCCGTCTACGGCCTGCTCACGGTCTCCCTGGTGCTCAGCGCCATCGCCACCTTCGGCAGCAGCGACGGCCTCGCCAAGGTCGCCGGCTGGGTCGCCGCCGTCGCCGGGCTGGCGGCCTGGTACGCGGCCACCCTGTCCCTCACCAACGGCACCGTCGGACGGCTCTCGCTGCCGCTGAAGTAACCCTCCGAGAACGGGTGGGCCGGACCTCTCCCCCACGGGGCCCGGCCCATCGGCCTGTCCGGACACCCGTTCCCGCCACGTTCCGCTTCGAGCCCCTCTCCGCCGGGCCGCGACCGGCAGCAGTCAGCGCCTCGCGGAGGAACGCTCCCGTTCGGCCGCAGCGGCGGCCACGGGGGCGTTCCGCCGTCCGGGCAGCGGGGTGGGGGCCCAGCCGTTCCACGCGTACTGCACCAGGTAGGCGACCAGCAGCAGCCCGACCGCGACCACGCCGTCCGCCCAGAAGTGGTTGGCGGTGACCACCACCACGAAGACCGTGACCAGCGGATGCAGCAGCACCAGCCACCGCCACGGCGAGTCCCACACCCGGATCACCGCCACCGCGACGATGACGCACCAGGCCACGTGGACGGACGGCATCGCCGAGAGCTGGTCCGGAACCACCCCGCCGACCGCCCCGCCGTACACCGACTGGCCGTACTGCACGGCCACGTCCACGAAGCCGGCCTCGGGGAGCATCCGGGGCGGCGCCACCGGCAGGAACTGGACGACCAGGCAGGCCGCCGTCGTCAGCACCACGGTGGTCCGCAGCCAGGCGTAGTAGGGCCGGTGCCGGACGAAGACCCAGAGCAGCAGCACGAGCATCACGCCGAAGTGCATCGTGGCGTAGTAGTAGTTGCTCGCCGTCATCAGCCAGTGGTGCGGCAGCACGGCGCGCTGCCAGGCGACCTCGTCCGGCAGTCCGAGCGTCCGCTCCGTCCGATGGATCCAGGTCGCGCGGTCCAGTGCGTGGTCCGTGCTCATCACGGAGAGGTGTCCCACCAGCTGCCAGAGCGCGAACAGCCCCAGCAGCGCACCCGCCTCCCGCATCACCGCCGAGACACCGGGCCGACGGCCGCCGCGACCGACCGCGTACGCGGACGCCAGCAGCACCACGGAGGCGGTGCCGGCCGTCTGCCACGTAAGGGTCAGGTTCTGCATTGGCGAAGAGTAACGCCTGACCGGGCCGTCCGCCTCTGCCGATCGCCCTGTGAACGGGCCCGGGAATGCAGAAAGCCCCTCCAGGCGTGGCCTGGAGGGGCTTTCAGAATGATTGTTCGGCGGCGTCCTACTCTCCCACAGGGTCCCCCTGCAGTACCATCGGCGCTACGAGGCTTAGCTTCCGGGTTCGGAATGTGACCGGGCGTTTCCCTCGTGCTATGACCACCGAAACTCTATGAAACTGTCGCCGCCGACACACCCGAAAAAGAATCGGGGTCGGGGTCGTTGTTTCAGAACAACACAGTGGACGCGAGCAACTGAGGACAAGCCCTCGGCCTATTAGTACCGGTCAACTCCACCCATTACTGGGCTTCCATATCCGGCCTATCAACCCAGTCGTCTACTGGGAGCCTTACCCTCTCAAGGAGGTGGGAGTGCTCATCTCGAAGCAGGCTTCCCGCTTAGATGCTTTCAGCGGTTATCCCTCCCGAACGTAGCCAACCAGCCATGCCCTTGGCAGGACAACTGGCACACCAGAGGTTCGTCCGTCCCGGTCCTCTCGTACTAGGGACAGCCCTTCTCAACACTCCTACGCGCACAGCGGATAGGGACCGAACTGTCTCACGACGTTCTAAACCCAGCTCGCGTACCGCTTTAATGGGCGAACAGCCCAACCCTTGGGACCTACTCCAGCCCCAGGATGCGACGAGCCGACATCGAGGTGCCAAACCATCCCGTCGATATGGACTCTTGGGGAAGATCAGCCTGTTATCCCCGGGGTACCTTTTATCCGTTGAGCGACGGCGCTTCCACAAGCCACCGCCGGATCACTAGTCCCTACTTTCGTACCTGCTCGACCCGTCAGTCTCACAGTCAAGCTCCCTTGTGCACTTACACTCAACACCTGATTGCCAACCAGGCTGAGGGAACCTTTGGGCGCCTCCGTTACTCTTTAGGAGGCAACCGCCCCAGTTAAACTACCCACCAGACACTGTCCCTGATCCGGATCACGGACCCAGGTTAGACATCCAGCACGACCAGAGTGGTATTTCAACGATGGCTCCACCATGACTGGCGTCACGGCTTCAAAGCCTCCCACCTATCCTACACAAGCCGAACCGAACACCAATATCAAGCTATAGTAAAGGTCCCGGGGTCTTTCCGTCCTGCTGCGCGAAACGAGCATCTTTACTCGTAATGCAATTTCACCGGGCCTGTGGTTGAGACAGTCGAGAAGTCGTTACGCCATTCGTGCAGGTCGGAACTTACCCGACAAGGAATTTCGCTACCTTAGGATGGTTATAGTTACCACCGCCGTTTACTGGCGCTTAAGTTCTCAGCTTCGCCACGACGAATCGTGACTAACCGGTCCCCTTAACGTTCCAGCACCGGGCAGGCGTCAGTCCGTATACATCGCCTTACGGCTTCGCACGGACCTGTGTTTTTAGTAAACAGTCGCTTCTCGCTGGTCTCTGCGGCCAACCCCAGCTCAGACAGTAAATGTCATCACCAGGACTGGCCCCCTTCTCCCGAAGTTACGGGGGCATTTTGCCGAGTTCCTTAACCACAGTTCACCCGAACGCCTCGGTATTCTCTACCTGACCACCTGAGTCGGTTTGGGGTACGGGCCGCCATGAAACTCGCTAGAGGCTTTTCTCGACAGCATAGGATCATCCACTTCACCACAATCGGCTCGGCATCAGGTCTCAGACTATGTGAACGGCGGATTTGCCTACCGTTCGTCCTACACCCTTACCCCGGGACTACCACCGCCCGGGCTGGACTACCTTCCTGCGTCACCCCATCGCTCACCTACTACCCTGTTGGGTCACCGGCTCCACCACGTCCCTTCGTCCGAAGACTCCAGGCCGGCTTCACGGGCTTAGCATCAAGAGGTTCGACGTTGGCGCTTCAAAGCGGGTACGGGAATATCAACCCGTTGTCCATCGACTACGCCTGTCGGCCTCGCCTTAGGTCCCGACTTACCCTGGGCAGATCAGCTTGACCCAGGAACCCTTGGTCAATCGGCGCAAGAGTTTCCCACTCTTGTATCGCTACTCATGCCTGCATTCTCACTCGTGAACCGTCCACAACTGGATTCCTCCGCTGCTTCACCCGGCACACGACGCTCCCCTACCCATCCACAGCGCCGTTGGGCGTATTCTGTGAATGACACGACTTCGGTGGTGTACTTGAGCCCCGCTACATTGTCGGCGCGGAATCACTTGACCAGTGAGCTATTACGCACTCTTTCAAGGGTGGCTGCTTCTAAGCCAACCTCCTGGTTGTCTCTGCGACTCCACATCCTTTTCCACTTAGCACACGCTTAGGGACCTTAGTCGGTGTTCTGGGCTGTTTCCCTCTCGACCATGGAGCTTATCCCCCACAGTCTCACTGCCGTGCTCTCACTTACCGGCATTCGGAGTTTGGCTAAGGTCAGTAACCCGGTGAGGCCCATCGCCTATCCAGTGCTCTACCTCCGGCAAGAAACACACGACGCTGCACCTAAATGCATTTCGGGGAGAACCAGCTATCACGGAGTTTGATTGGCCTTTCACCCCTAACCACAGGTCATCCCCCAGGTTTTCAACCCTGGTGGGTTCGGTCCTCCACACGGTCTTACCCGCGCTTCAACCTGCCCATGGCTAGATCACTCCGCTTCGGGTCTTGGGCATGCAACTCAGACGCCCTATTCGGACTCGCTTTCGCTACGGCTACCCCACACGGGTTAACCTCGCTACACACCGCAAACTCGCAGGCTCATTCTTCAAAAGGCACGCAGTCACAGTCCGAAGACTGCCCCCACGGCTTGTAGGCACACGGTTTCAGGTACTATTTCACTCCGCTCCCGCGGTACTTTTCACCATTCCCTCACGGTACTATCCGCTATCGGTCACCAGGGAATATTTAGGCTTAGCGGGTGGTCCCGCCAGATTCACACGGAATTTCTCGGGCTCCGTGCTACTTGGGAGAAGCTCAAGTGAGCCGCTGATGTTTCGTCTACGGGGGTCTTACCCTCTACGCCGGACCTTTCGCATGTCCTTCGACTACACCAACGGTTTCTGACTCACCCAGCCGCCGGCAGACGACTGAAGAACTTTCCCACGACCCCTCATACGCAACCCCTGCCGGGTCTCACACGTATCAGGTTTAGCCTCATCCGGTTTCGCTCGCCACTACTCCCGGAATCACGGTTGTTTTCTCTTCCTGCGGGTACTGAGATGTTTCACTTCCCCGCGTTCCCTCCACATACCCTATGTGTTCAGGTATGGGTGACAGCCCATGACGACTGCCGGGTTTCCCCATTCGGACACCCCCGGATCAAAGCTCGGTTGACAGCTCCCCGGGGCCTATCGCGGCCTCCCACGTCCTTCATCGGTTCCTGGTGCCAAGGCATCCACCGTGCGCCCTTAAAAACTTGGCCACAGATGCTCGCGTCCACTGTGCAGTTCTCAAACAACGACCAGACACCCACCCTCCACACCGAAAAAGTGCGTCAAGTGAGGCCGGCATCCCAGAGGCGAACGAAAAAATCGTTCCCTCAGGACCCAACAGCGTGCCCGACCCAGGATCATCACCACCCACGTTCCACGCCGAAGCAGTACTAGTGAGAGCTCACACCCTGTGCCGAATAGTCAACGTTCCACCCATGAGCAACCGTGCGAGACATTCGCTCGCAACCGGCCATGTGCTCCTTAGAAAGGAGGTGATCCAGCCGCACCTTCCGGTACGGCTACCTTGTTACGACTTCGTCCCAATCGCTGGTCCCACCTTCGACGGCTCCCTCCCAAGGGTTAGGCCACCGGCTTCGGGTGTTACCGACTTTCGTGACGTGACGGGCGGTGTGTACAAGGCCCGGGAACGTATTCACCGCAGCATGCTGATCTGCGATTACTAGCAACTCCAACTTCATGGGGTCGAGTTGCAGACCCCAATCCGAACTGAGACCGGCTTTTTGGGATTCGCTCCGCCTCGCGGCATCGCAGCCCTTTGTACCGGCCATTGTAGCACGTGTGCAGCCCAAGACATAAGGGGCATGATGATTTGACGTCGTCCCCACCTTCCTCCGAGTTGACCCCGGCAGTCTCCTGTGAGTCCCCATCACCCCGAAAGGCATGCTGGCAACACAGAACAAGGGTTGCGCTCGTTGCGGGACTTAACCCAACATCTCACGACACGAGCTGACGACAACCATGCACCACCTGTACACCGACCACAAGGGGGCGACCATCTCTGGCCGTTTCCGGTGTATGTCAAGCCTTGGTAAGGTTCTTCGCGTTGCGTCGAATTAAGCCACATGCTCCGCTGCTTGTGCGGGCCCCCGTCAATTCCTTTGAGTTTTAGCCTTGCGGCCGTACTCCCCAGGCGGGGAACTTAATGCGTTAGCTGCGGCACCGACGACGTGGAATGTCGCCAACACCTAGTTCCCAACGTTTACGGCGTGGACTACCAGGGTATCTAATCCTGTTCGCTCCCCACGCTTTCGCTCCTCAGCGTCAGTAATGGCCCAGAGATCCGCCTTCGCCACCGGTGTTCCTCCTGATATCTGCGCATTTCACCGCTACACCAGGAATTCCGATCTCCCCTACCACACTCTAGCCTGCCCGTATCGAATGCAGACCCGGGGTTAAGCCCCGGGCTTTCACATCCGACGCGACAGGCCGCCTACGAGCTCTTTACGCCCAATAATTCCGGACAACGCTCGCACCCTACGTATTACCGCGGCTGCTGGCACGTAGTTAGCCGGTGCTTCTTCTGCAGGTACCGTCACTTGCGCTTCTTCCCTGCTGAAAGAGGTTTACAACCCGAAGGCCGTCATCCCTCACGCGGCGTCGCTGCATCAGGCTTTCGCCCATTGTGCAATATTCCCCACTGCTGCCTCCCGTAGGAGTCTGGGCCGTGTCTCAGTCCCAGTGTGGCCGGTCGCCCTCTCAGGCCGGCTACCCGTCGTCGCCTTGGTAGGCCATTACCCCACCAACAAGCTGATAGGCCGCGGGATCATCCTGCACCGCCGGAGCTTTCCACCCACCCCCATGCAGGAGCAGGTCATATCCGGTATTAGACCTCGTTTCCAAGGCTTGTCCCAGAGTGCAGGGCAGATTTCCCACGTGTTACTCACCCGTTCGCCACTGATCCACCCCGAAGGGCTTCACCGTTCGACTTGCATGTGTTAAGCACGCCGCCAGCGTTCGTCCTGAGCCAGGATCAAACTCTCCGTGAATGATTACCCGTAATCGGGTTCACACCCGCGTTGAGCGGCACGGCGGTCACCGGAATGAGGTGAACCCCGCGCACTGCGTCCTCGCTGTGTTTGTTACTTCAAAAGGAATCTCCAACCCCAGAAAATCCGGGGCCGGGGATGTCAACATATCTGGCGTTGACTTTTGGCACGCTGTTGAGTTCTCAAGGAACGGACACTTCCTTCGGACCGCCTTTCAGCGGACCCTCCGGGCGTTTCGCTCTTTCGTGTTCCCAGCTTATCAGATCCGAGCTCGTGCTCTTTCCCGACTTGCTTTCGAACCACTTGCCTTCCGGCGCCTCGCGGCCCCTTCCGACGTTTCAAACCTTAGCCGATCCCCGCCCCGAAAGGCGAATCCGACCGCAATCCATATAAACGCCCACGCCGAATTCGCACAGGGACGCGACAAAACGCGACCCAGCCACGGAACCGGGAAGTGGTGTTTCAAGGGATTGGCCGCTCCGGGACCGTCCGCGCAGATGCGTGTCCGGTGCTCCCAGCCGAGCGACCAGTGAACACTACGCCCAACGCCGGGCGGATGCAAACGACCCGGCCGGCCCCTCGGGGGAAGGGGCCGGCCGGGTGTCGGGGCTGGGCGGATCAGCTGTCGCGGGTCAGCTGTTGGTGGGGAAGCCCAGGTTGATGCCGCCGTGCGAGGGGTCGAGCCAGCGCTGGGTCACGACCTTGCCGCGGGTGAAGAACTGGACGCCGTCGGGGCCGTAGGCATGGGCGTCGCCGAACAGCGAGGCCTTCCAGCCACCGAAGGAGTAGTAAGCGACCGGGACGGGGATCGGCACGTTGATGCCGACCATGCCGACCTCGACCTCGTTCTGGAAGCGCCGGGCGGCACCGCCGTCGTTGGTGAAGATCGCCGTGCCGTTGCCGTACGGGTTGCCGTTGATCAGCTCAAGGCCCTCCTCGTACGTGGCGACACGGACGACCGAGAGGACCGGGCCGAAGATCTCGTCGCTGTAGACGGACATGCCGGGCTGCACGCGGTCGAACAGCGTGGGGCCGAGCCAGAAGCCGTCCGCGGTCGGGGCGCCGTTGACGTCCTCGGCGGAGACCGGGTGCTTGCGGCCGTCCACCACGAGCTCGGCGCCGTCGGCCACGCCGGACTCGACGTAGGACGTCACCTTGTCGCGGTGCTGGCCGGTGACCAGCGGGCCCATCTCGGAATCGCCGTTGCAGCCCGGGCCGACCTTGAGGGTGGCGATCCGGGACTTGATCTTCTCGACCAGCTCGTCGCCGACCGGGTCGACCGCGACGACGACGGAGATCGCCATGCAGCGCTCGCCGGCCGCGCCGAAGCCGGCGTTGATCGCCGCGTCGGCGCTGAGCTCGAGGTCGGCGTCGGGCAGCACCAGCATGTGGTTCTTGGCACCGCCGAGGGCCTGGACGCGCTTGCCGTACCGGGTGCCGGTCTCGTAGACGTAGCGGGCGATCGGGGTGGAGCCGACGAAGCTGACCGACTTGATGTCCGGGTGCTCCAGCAGGCGGTCGACCGCGACCTTGTCGCCGTGCACGACGTTGAAGACGCCGTCCGGGAGGCCGGCCTCCTTCCACAGCTCCGCGAGGAAGTTGGCGGCGGACGGGTCCTTCTCCGAGGGCTTGAGCACCACGGTGTTGCCGGTCGCGATGGCGATCGGGAAGAACCACAGCGGCACCATGGCCGGGAAGTTGAACGGCGAGATGATGGCGACCGGGCCCAGCGCCTGGCGGATCGAGTAGACGTCGATGCCGGTCGAGGCCTGCTCGGTGAAGCCGCCCTTGGCGAGCTGCGGGATGCCGCAGGCGTACTCCACGACCTCCAGGCCGCGGGCCAGCTCGCCCAGCGCGTCCGAGTGCACCTTGCCGTGCTCGGCGACGATGATCGAGGCCAGCTCGTCCTTGCGGGCGTTGAACAGCTCGCGGAAGCGGAACAGCACCTGGGTGCGCTTGGCCACCGAGGCGCGGCGCCAGTCGGTGAACGCCGCCGCAGCGGCCGCGACGGCCTGGTCGACCTCGGTGATCTCGGCGAAGTCGACCTGACCCGCGACCTGTCCGGTGGCCGGGTCGTAGATGTCGCCACGGCGGGGCGCGGCGCCGGCGGTCGCGACGGGGGCGCCGCCGATCCAGTGGGTGACGTGCTTGTACGGGCTGGGCTTGGTCAAGGTCGTCTGCCTCCGAAGTGCCCTACGGCGTCTCGGCCGTCGGTACCTTGTACGGCGCCGCCCGGGTCCGACCGGGCGGCGGGGTCGCGGGACTCCCGCTCTCGCTCTCCAGTCTGCGCAGCCGGGGGCCCCACCTCAACGAGCAGCATGACGGGGAACCGAGATTCACCCTTACAGGTCGTCGGGCTGCTCCGCTTCGACCGCCTCCAGGTACGGGTCGTGGAGTCCGTCGGCGAGTTCCAGGGTCTCCATGAGGTCCAGCCGGAGGTCCTGGGCCCACGCCTGGGCCCAGCCGGAGACGTGTTCGGCCTTCGGATGGAGCAGCCCGGCGGCGGCCTCCAGGCGCTCGGCCAGCACGGTCGTCTGGAAGTCCTCGTCGAGGGCGGCGGCGAGGGCGGTCAGCTCGCCCTCGGTGAAGCGGGCGGTCAGCGCGTGGACGGCGGAGAGGTCCGCGGGCAGCGCCCGGTCGCAGAGCCTCAGCACGGCGAGGGCCGCCGCGTCCGGCAGCGCGACCACCGGGACGGCGGTGCCCGGGAGCAGGACGACGGGGTGGCGCAGGGGTTCCTTGTGCAGCTCGATCGGGTGGGGCGGTCCGGTGAGCCGGAGTCGGCGGGCGGTGCCGGGCTCGATCCGGGCGGGGTGTCCGGCCGTGCGGAACAGCTCGACCAGGCCGGCGGCGATGGCGTCGAGCGGTGGGCCCTCGGCGGCGACGAGCAGCAGGCCGGGGGTGCGGCCGGGGGTGACGGCGAGGCCGTGGGCGGCCAGCGCGTCCGGTCCGGCGAGGGCCAGGCCGTACCGGAGGCAGAGCGGCTGGGCGGTCTCCAGCAGCCGGGTGCGGTCGTCGGTGAGCGCGCTGGCGTTCATGCGTCCAGTCTTGCGCGCGCGGGGCGCCGGCGGGTGCCGCTCAGCCGGGGTGGGCGCCGGACGCGGCGGCGGCGTGGAGGGCGAGTTCCAGCCGGACGGGGTCGACGAGGCGGCCGGAACCGTCGGGGGGCACCAGCCAGCACAGGGTGCCGCTTCGGCCGTCCGGGTGCGGCAGGGCGATCGAGGTGCCGGTGCCGGCCCCACGGACGCCGGTGGCCGTCCAGTGGTCGGCGGTGCCGGGCGGGACGAGGAAGCCGAGGCGGTCGGCGGCGCGGTCGGCGAGGACGGGGCCGTGGTCGGCCATCCGGGCAAGGACGGCGAGGGCGGGTCGGGCGAGCGGGCCGGGGACGAGCAGGACGTCCCAGAGGCGGCCGGCGGGGAGCAGCGCGGCCTGGGTGTCGTCCCAGGCGTCCCGGCAGGCCTGCGGGTCGGGTGCGGCGGCGGTGAGCCAGTCGAGGGCGGTGCGCATGCAGTCCTCTCCGGTGTGGGTCCTTCCCACGGGGAGACGCCGGAGCGGGCCGGTTCTTACACGCGTCCGGGTCACCAATGCCGGGCGGGCGGCGGCGGTGCGCCGTGGGGCGCGCCGGGCCGGTGGCCGGTGCGCCCCGCGGCGGTGCGGGCGGCGGGGTCAGCTGTCGAAGCCGAGGCCGAGGCGGTCGAGGGTGCGCAGCCAGAGGTTGCGGCGCCCGCCGTTGTGGTCGGCGCGGTCGAGGGACCAGCGGGTGAGTTCGATGCCGGCCCAGCGGACGGGCTCGGGCGGGAACGGCAGCGGCTTCTTGCGGACTATCTCCAGTTCGGTGCGCTCGGTGCGCTCGCCGGCGAGCAGGTCGAGCATCACCTCGGCGCCGAAGCGGGTGGCGCCGACGCCGAGGCCGGTGTAGCCGGCGGCGTAGGCGACCCGGCCGCGGTGGGCGGTGTCGAAGAAGGCGGAGAAGCGGGTGCAGGTGTCGATGGCGCCGCCCCAGGCGTGGGTGAAGCGGAGGCCTTCCAGCTGCGGGAAGGTCTCGAAGAACTGGCGGGCGAGGGTGTGGAAGGTCTGGTGGCGCTGGTCGTGCTCGGTCCGGACCTTGCCGCCGTAGTGGTAGACGGCGTCGTAGCCGCCCCAGAGGATGCGGTTGTCGGCGGAGAGCCGGAAGTAGTGGAACTGGTTGGCGCTGTCGCCGAGCCCCTGGCGGCCCTTCCAGCCGATGGCGGCGAGCTGCTCGGCGTTGAGGGGTTCGGTCATCAGGGCGTAGTCGTACACCGGGACGATGTACGGGCGGACGCGCTTGACCAGGGAGGGGAAGACGTTGGTGCCGAGGGCGACCTTGCGGGCCTGGACGCGGCCGTAGGGGGTGCGGACTGCCATGCCGGTGCCGGATTCGGCGAGGTCGAGGGCCTTGGTGCGTTCGAAGATCCGGACGCCCTGGGCGAGGCATGCGGCCTTGAGGCCCCAGGCGAGCTTGGCCGGGTGGAGCATGGCGACGCCGTCGCGGTCCCAGATCCCGCCGAGGAAGGTGGGCGAGTCGACCTCGCGGCGCAGTTCGTCGGCGTCGAGGACGGTGATGTCGAATCCGTGCCGGGTGATGGCCTCGGCGATCTCGTGGAGTTCGTCGAGCTGGTGGGGCTCGGTGGCGACGTCGATCTCGCCGGTGCGCTCCCACTCGCAGTCGATGCCGTGGCGCTGGAGGGCGCTCTCCATGGCGGTGAGGTTTTCCTGGCCGAGCTGCTCCAGGCGGGTGAGTTCGCCGGGCCAGCGCTGGAGTCCGTTGCCGAAGCCGTGGGTGAGGCTGGCGGCACAGAATCCGCCGTTGCGCCCGGAGGCCGCCCAGCCCACCTCGGCCCCCTCGACGAGGACGACGTCGAGGAGGGGTCGCGCTCCTTGGCGATGAGCGCGGTCCACAGGCCGGAGTAGCCGCCGCCGACCACCAGCAGGTCGCAGGTGGTGTCGCCGACGAGGGCGGGCAGGGCTTCGGGCCTGCCCGGGTCCTCCAGCCAGAACGGGGTGGGTCGGACGTCACTGAGCGCACGGGCGGAGTCCATGCCGTATCAGCCGCTTTCTGGTTCGTGGAACGGTGTCAGTAGAACGGGGAGGTGGCGTAGAGGGTCATCAGGCGCGGGCCTTCCGGCGGTTGCCTATCCACTGGCCGGCGACCGTGAGGACGACGGCGGCGGCGAACATGGTGGTGCCGATGACGTTGACCTGGACGGGGATGCCGCGCTGGGAGGCGCCCCAGACGAACATCGGGAAGGTGACGGTGGTCGGGCCCGAGTTGAACTGGGTGATGATGAAGTCGTCGAAGGAGAGCGCGAACGACAGCAGCGCGCCGGCGGCGATGCCGGGGGCGGCGAGCGGCAGGGTGATCTTCAGGAAGGTCTGGACGGGGGTGGCGTAGAGGTCCTGGGCGGCCTGCTCCAGCCGGGGGTCCATGCTCATCACGCGGGCCTTGACGGCGGTCACCACGAAGCTGAGGCAGAACATGATGTGCGCGATCAGGATGGTGACGAAGCCGAACGGGATCCGCATGTTGAGGAAGAGCGTGCCGAGCGAGGCGGCCATGACGACCTCGGGCATGGCCATCGGCAGGAAGATCAGCGCGGTGGTCGCGGACCGGCCGCGGAAGCGGTGCCGGGCGAGCGCGAAGGCGACCATGGTGCCGAGGACGGTGGCGCCGAGCGTGGCCAGCAGGGCGATCTGCAGGCTGAGGCCGAGCGAGCCGCACATGTCGGCGACGCCGCAGGGATCCGTCCAGGCGTCGGTGGAGAACTTCGACCACTCGTAGTTGAACTTGCCCTCGGGCTTGTTGAACGAGAAGGCGAGGACGACCAGGTTGGGCAGGATCAGGTAGCCGAGGGCGAGGACACCCGCGAGGGTGACCAGGTTGCGGCGGAACCAGTGGGACACGGTGCTCATCAGACCAGCTCCTCCGTTCCGGCCTTGCGCATGTAGACCGTCACCATGCCCAGGATCAGGGCCATCAGGATGAAGCTCAACGCGGCGGCCGTCGGGTAGGCCAGCACGTTGAGGAACTGCTTCTGGATGCCGTTGCCGACCATCTGCTCGTTGGGCGAGCCCAGCAGCTGGGCGTTGATGTAGTCGCCGGACGCCGGGATGAAGGTGAGCAGCGTGCCGGCGACGACGCCGGGCAGGGAGATCGGGAAGGTCACCTTGCGGAAGGTGGTGAAGGGGCGGGCGTAGAGGTCGCCGGCGGCCTCGTGCAGCCGGGGTCGATCCGCTCCAGCGAGGTGTAGAGCGGAAGGATCATGAACGGCAGGAAGTTGTAGGTGAGGCCGCAGACCACCGCCAGCGGGGTGGCGAGCACGCGTTGGCCGCTGGTGAGGCCGAGGGCGTCGGTGAGGGTGAGGACGTGCAGGGTGTTGAGCGCGCCGACCACCGGGCCGCCGTCCGACAGGATCGTCTTCCAGGCGAGGGTGCGGATCAGGAAGCTGGTGAAGAACGGGGCGATCACCAGGATCAGGATGACGTTGCGCCAGCGCTTGCTCGCCTTGAAGGCGATCGTGTACGCGAGCGGGTAGCCGACGGTCAGGCAGAGCACGGTGGCGATGGCCGCGTACGCGAAGGAGCGGACGAAGTGCCACTTGTACTCGGTGAAGGCGTCCCAGTAGGTGGCGAAGTGCCAGGTGACGCGGAAGCCCTGTTCGAGGGAGCCGGTCTGCAGCGAGGTGGAGGCCTGGTAGATCATCGGCACCGCGAAGAAGACCACCAGCCAGGCGATGCCGGGCAGCAGCAGCCAGTACGGGGTGAACCGGCGTCGGGTGGGCCGGGCGGCCGGTGCGGCGGCGGCAGCCTCGGCGGCCGGCCCGGCCTCGGTGGTGACGGTCACGCGTCCTCCTCCGCGGTGCCGGCGTCGATCGCCTGGGCGGCGTCCATGCCGAAGGAGTGGGCGGGGTTCCAGTGCAGCATGACGGGGGCGCCGGCGGTGATCCGGCCGTCGCGCTCCATGTTCTGCTCGAACACGGCGAGGTCCTGGCCGGTCGAGGTGCGCACGACGTACTGGGTGGAGACGCCGATGAAGCTGGAGTCGACCACGGTGCCGTCGATCCGGTTGCGGCCCTCGGGGGCGGCGGCGGAGGCGTGCGCGATGGTGATCTTCTCCGGGCGGACGCCGAGGTAGACCTTGGTGGCGTCGGTGGCGCAGCGGGCGCGCGGGACGGCGAGGCGGGTGCCGCCGGCGTCGAGCAGCAGGTCGTCGCCGGAGCGGCCGGTGACCTCGGCGGGGATGAGGTTGGACTGGCCGAGGAAGTTCGCGACGAAGGTGGAGGCGGGGTTCTCGTACAGGTCGGCGGGGGCGCCGAGCTGTTCGATGCGTCCGGCGTTCATCACCGCGATGGTGTCGGCCATGGTCATGGCCTCCTCCTGGTCGTGGGTGACGTGGACGAACGTGATGCCGACCTCGGTCTGGATGCGCTTGAGCTCCAGCTGCATCTGGCGGCGCAGCTTGAGGTCGAGGGCGCCGAGGGGCTCGTCGAGGAGCAGGACCTGCGGGGTGTTGATGAGGGCGCGGGCGACGGCGACGCGCTGCTGCTGGCCGCCGGAGAGCTGGTGGGGCTTGCGGCGGGCGAGCGGGCCGAGCTCGACGAGCTCCAGCATCGACTCGACCTGCTTCTTGACGTCCTTCTTGCCGCGGCGGCGCAGGCCGAAGGCGACGTTCTCGTAGATGTCGAGGTGCGGGAAGAGGGCGTAGCTCTGGAAGACGGTGTTGACCGGCCGCTTGTAGGGGGCAGGGCGGTGACGTCCTGGCCGCCGATGAGCACGGTGCCGGAGGTGGGCTCCTCCAGGCCGGCGATCATGCGCAGAGTGGTGGTCTTGCCGCAGCCGGAGGCGCCGAGCAGGGCGAAGAACGAGCCCTGCGGGACGGTCAGGTCGAGGGGGTGGACGGCGGTGGAGGTGCCGTAGGTCTTGCTGATGCCGGTGAGGCGGACATCGCCGCCGGTGGACGCGGTGTCGGGCGCCTGGTCAGTCATGGCGTGGGGTCTCTCGGTCCGGGGGCCGTCAGGTCGGGGTGCGCTCAGGCGCCGATCAGCTTGGAGAACTTCTCCTCGAAGTCGCTCTCCTCGGCCTCGGTGAGGGAGCGGAAGGTGTGCACCTTGGCCGCCATCTCCGGGGTCGGTATGACGAGGGGGTTCGCGGCGGCCTCGGGGTCGAGCTTGGCGAGCTCCTGCTGGGCTCCGGTGACCGGGGAGACGTAGCTGATGCCGGCGGTCAGCTCGGCGGCGACCTTCGGCTGGTAGTAGAAGTTGATCAGCCGTTCGGCGTTCTTCTTGTGCTGCGCCTTGGCCGGGATCAGCATGTTGTCGGTCGACGCGACGTAGCCCGCCTCGGGGATGACGAACTCGATGTCGGGGTTGTCGGCCTTGAGCTGGATGAGGTCCCCGCCCCAGGCGAGGCAGGCCGCGATGTCGCCGGAGGAGAGCTCCTGGCCGTAGTCGTTGCCGGTGAACTTGCGGATCTGCTGCGAGTCGACGCCCTTCTGGAGCCGGGCGATCGCCGCGCTGTAGTCGTCCGCGGTGAATTTCGCCGGGTCCTTGCCCATGTCGAGCAGGGTCATGCCGATGGTGTCGCGCATCTCCGACAGGAAGGTCACCCGGCCCTTGAGGTCGGGGTCGTCGAGCAGCTGGGAGACGCTGGTGACGGCCTTCCCCTTGGTGGCCTTCTTGTTGTAGGCGACGACGACCTGGATGCCCGCCCACGGGTAGGAGTAGAGCCGGCCCGGGTCCCAGTCGGGGGCGCGGAAGCGGGCTTCCAGGTTGGTGATCGCGTCGATGATGTTCGACTGGTCGAGCTTCTGGATCCAGCCGAGGCGGATGAGCCGGGCGACCATCCAGTCGGTGAGGACCATCAGGTCGCGGCCGGTGTCCTGGCCGGCGGCGAGCTGCGGCTTGACCTTGCCGAAGAACTCGACGTTGTCGTTGATGTCCTCGATGTACTTGACCTTGATGCCGGTGGCCGCGGTGAACTCGTCGAGCGAGGCGTGCTTCTGCGGGTCCTTGTCGTCGACGTCGATGTAGAGCGGCCAGTTGGAGAAGTTGACCACCTTGTCGGTGTCGGACTTGTCGTTGGCCGCGTCGGCGGACGGGTTCGCGTCGGCGCTGCCCTTCGCCGGGGGATGCCGCAGGCGGCGAGGGTGGACGCACCGGCGGTGAGCGCACCGGCGCGCAGCAGCGTCCGGCGGCTGAGTGCGGCCCGGCCGCTGGTCAGGCTGCGTTCCCAGGCCTTGCGGACCGGTTCCGGCATGCCGTCGGTGATCTCGTGGAGCTCCATGCGGGGACACCCTCCGGGGGAAGAGAGGCGCTGGGGAGAGCGACGGGGTTATCGGTCTCCGAAGATGGTGCGGTGCCAGTCCTTGCGGGCGACCGCGGTGGTGTCGTACATGACGTGCTTGACCTGGGTGTACTCGTCGAGCGAGTACTGCGACATGTCCTTGCCGTAGCCGGAGGACTTGTAGCCGCCGTGGGGCATCTCGCTGATGATCGGGATGTGGTCGTTGACCCAGACGCAGCCGGCCGCGATCTCCCGGGTGGCGCGCAGCGAGCGGTGGACGTCGCGGGTCCAGGCGGAGGCGGCGAGGCCGTAGGGGGTGTCGTTGGCGAGCCGCAGGCCCTCCTCGTCGGTGTCGAACGGCAGGACGACGAGGACGGGGCCGAAGATCTCGCCCTGGACGACCTCGCTCTGCTGGGCGGCGCCGGTGATCAGGGTCGGCTGGTGGTAGGCGCCGAGGGTGAGGTCGGTGCCGTCGTGGCCGGTCTTGCCGGTGCCGCCGCCGGTGACGACGGTGGCGTAGGAGCGGGCGCGCTCGACGAAGCCGGCGACGCGGTCGCGGTGGGCGAAGGAGACCAGCGGGCCGAGGTCGGTCTGCGGGTTGCGGGGGTCGCCGAGCCGGACGGCCGCGAACAGGTCGGCGACGCCGGCGACGAAGGCGTCGTACAGCGGGCGCTGGACGTAGGCGCGGGTGGCCGCGGTGCAGTCCTGGCCGCTGTTGATGAGGGAGCCGGCGACCGCGCCGTGCACGGCGGCCTCCAGGTCGGCGTCGTCGAAGACCACGAAGGGGCCTTGCCGCCGAGCTCCAGGTGGGTGCGCTTGACGGTGGCGGTGGCGAGTTCGGCGACCCGCTTGCCGACGGCGGTGGAGCCGGTGAAGGAGACCATGGCGACGTCGGGGTGGGAGACCAGGTGCTCGCCGGCGGTGCGGCCGGCGCCGGTGATCACGTTGACGACCCCGTCGGGGATGCCGGCCTCGGTGCAGGCGGCGGCGAACATCAGCGAGGTGAGCGGGGTGAGTTCGGCGGGCTTGAGGACGACGGTGTTGCCGGCCGCGATCGCCGGGAGGATCTTCCAGGCGGCCATCTGCAGCGGGTAGTTCCACGGCGAGATCGAGCCGACCACGCCGATCGCCTCGCGGCGGACGTAGGAGGTGTGGTCGCCGGAGTACTCGCCGGCGGCCTTGCCCTCCAGGTTGCGGGCGGCGCCGGCGAAGAACGCGGTGTTGTCGATGGTGCCGGGGACGTCGAACTCGGTGGAGAGCTTGATCGGCTTGCCGGTCTGGGCGGTCTCGACGCGGGCGAACTCCTCGGCGCGGTCGGCGAGGATGCCGGCCAGCCGGTTGAGTGCCTCGGAGCGGGCGCCGGGGGTGGCGCCGGACCAGCCGGGCAGGGCGGCGCGGGCGGCCGCGACCGCGGCGTCGACGTCACCGGTGGAGGCCAGGACGACATCCTGGACGGTGCTGCCGTCGGCGGGGTTGACGACCTGGAAGGGCTCGTCCCCGGTGCCGGCGACCGCTCGGCCGTCGATGTACTGCGCGCCCGCGGTGAAGCTGGTCTGGTCCATCACGTTCCTCCATGTGCCCGGTGGTGCGGCGCCGCGGACTGCGCGGGCCCTTCGGCGTCATGCTGCCTCGGGGCGGCGGCGATTCCCGTGCGCGCGGACGGCCGACTGGTCGAGTCGCCGTATAGCAGACGGGGGATCCGAGACGGCGGATCACCGGGATTGCGCGATCCTGACAGGCCCAGTTTGCTTCCACAAGGGATTCCGCTGTTGCCTTCTGGTTACGCCACGGATTCCAACGGTGATGTCCGGATTTCGCTACTGCCGACCCGCTGACCATGCCGGTTGGGCAGCACGGGTGACAAGGCCCAGTCCGACAGGCCCCGCTGCAAGGGCCTTACAGGGTGGAAGGCCCGGCCGGACGCGACCGCACGCCGTGGCGGGGGAAGATCTCCCTGACACTCTGATCCGCTGGAGGCTCCCCGTGCTCCCCACCGTCGCCCGGGTACTCGATCTCGACGTGATGCGGCGCGGCCTGCCCCAGGTCCTGGCAGGCGCGGACCACCTGGAACGGCCCGTCCGCTGGGTCCACGTCAGCGAGCTGCCGGACGTCGCCGGCATGCTCCAGGGCGGCGAACTGGTGCTGACCACCGGCATCGCCCTGCCCGAGCAGCGGGAGGCGCTGACCCGCTACGTGCACGAGCTCTCCGAGGTCGGCGCGGCCGGCCTCGTCGTGGAGTACGGCCGGCGCTACTTCGACGCGCTGCCGCGCGCCCTGGTGAACGCCGCCGAGCAGCGCGGCCTGCCGCTCATCGCGCTCCGCCGCGAGCTGCGCTTCGTCGCCGTCACGGAGGCGGTGCACGCCCTAGTCGTCAACGCCCAGCTGGAGCAGCTGCGCACCTCCGAGGCGGTGCACCAGGTCTTCAACGAGCTCGCGGTGGAGGGCGCCGAGCCGGCCGAGGTCGTCCGGCAGGTGGCGCAGCTGGCCGGCGCACCGGTGGTGCTGGAGAACCTGTCGCACCAGGTGCTGGCGCACGAGACGGCCGGGCGGGCCGAGGCCGAGCTGCTGGAGGGCTGGGAGGCCCGCTCGCGCGGGGTCCGGCCGGCGGGCCGCACCGGGTACGAGCCGCGGACGGGCTGGCTGGTGACGGCGGTCGGCGCGCGCGGCCAGGACTGGGGACGGCTCGTCCTGGTGGGCGAGCCCGGTCCGCTGCCCGAGGGCGTGGCCCACCCGCACGCGATGATGATGGAGCGGGGTGCGGCCACGCTGGCGCTCAACCGGCTGGTCGTCCGGGACCGCGAGAGCCTGGAGCGGCAGACCCACCGCACGCTGCTGTCCGGGATCCTGACGCACGCGCTGACGGTCAGTGAGGTGGCGCTGCGGGCACAGGCGCTGGGCGTCCCGCTGGAGAGCCGCCGGCTGGTCGGGGTGGTGCTGCGCCAGCGCCGCGGGCCGCTGCCGGCGGCGCTGGAGGCGCAGGCGAGGCTGCGGGACTTCACCGAGCTGGCCGCGACCGCGGTGCGGACCTGCCGGCTGTCCGCGCTGGTCGGTGCGCTGGACGACGAGGGCGTCGGGGTGCTGATCGCGCTCGGCTCGCAGCAGGACGAGCACACCGCGCTGGACGCCTTCGCCGCGGCGCTGCGCCGGCTGGTCGCGGACGGCGCGCGGGACGCGGCGGCGCCCGCGCCGGAGCCGGTGATCGCGGTCGGCTCCTCGGTGGGTTCCGTCCGCGACGCCCGGCGGACGCTGCTGGAGGCGACGCAGGTCGCGGACGCCGCGCTGCACGACGCGCCGGGTGCGCGGGCCGCGGCGTACTACCGGCTGCCGGACGTGCGGCTGCGCGGTCTGCTGCACCTGCTCCGGGACGACGAGCGGCTGCAGACGTACGTGGAGCGGGAGCTCGGGCCGCTGCTGGCGTACGACGCGGAGCACGGCGGGCAGTTGGTGCAGATGCTGCGGATCTACCTGGAGCAGGGGCGGAACAAGTCGGCGGCGGCGGATGCGGCGCACCTGTCGCGGCCGTCGTTCTACGACCGGCTGCACAAGGTGGAGCGGGTGCTCGGGGTGGATCTGGACCAGGTGGAGTCCTGTCTCTCGCTGCACGTGGCGCTGCTGGCGCTGGACGCGGTTCGGCGGTGATCGCCCGGGCATGACGCTCGAATCGATTGCTTCAACAATTGAATCGAGCGTTCGGCCTTGTGAGCGTCGCGTCAGGGGACGTACCGTCGAGACATCCCCGCCCCCGCCGAAGTGAGGCACCCCCATGGACCGCGCCCGACTGCAGCACCTCCTGGCCCGTGAGAGCGCCGAGGCCGAGCGCCGCAACCCGCGCTCGAAGGCCGCCTACGAGCGGGCCGACCACCTCTTCGGCCGGGTCCCGATGACCTGGATGAACAAGACGGCCGGTGCCTTCCCCCGCTACCTCGGTTCCGCCCGGGGCGCCCGGATCACCGACGTCGACGGGCACGAGTACATCGACTTCTGCCTCGGTGACACCGGTGCGATGGCCGGCCACTCCCCCGACGTGGTGGCCCGGGCCGTCCAGCACCGCTTCGCCGAGCTGGGCGGCGCCACCGCGATGCTGCCCACCGAGGACGCCGAGTGGGTCGGCGCCGAGCTGACCCGGCGCTTCGGCCTGGCCCGCTGGAGCTTCTCGCTGACCGCCACCGACGCCAACCGCTGGGCGATCCGGCTCGCCCGGGCGATCACCGGCCGGCCGAAGATCCTGGTCAACAGCTACAGCTACCACGGCAGCGTCGACGAGTCGCTGATCGTGGTCGGCCCCGACGGCCGCGGCACCGCCCGGCCCGGCAACGTCGGCGCCCCCTGCGACGTCACCCTCACCAGCCGCGTCGCCGAGTTCAACGACCTGGCGCAGCTGGAGCGCGAACTGGCGCACGGCGACGTCGCCGCGGTGCTGATGGAGCCCGCGCTCACCAACATCGGGATCGTGCTGCCGGAGCCCGGCTACCTGGCGGGCGTGCGCGAACTCACCCGCCGCCACGGGGTGCTGCTGATCAACGACGAGACGCACACCTTCTCGGCCGGCCCCGGCGGCTGCACCGCCGCCTGGGACCTCCAGCCGGACATGCTGACCATCGGCAAGGCCATCGGCGGCGGCATCCCGGCCGGCGCCTACGGGCTCTCCGCCGAGCTCGCCGACCGGCTGCTGGGGCGCGACGACCTCGACCTGGTCGACATGGGCGGCGTCGGCGGCACCCTGGCGGGCAACGCGCTGTCGGTCGCGGCGATGCGCGCCACCCTGGAGCACGTCCTCACCGACGGGGCGTTCGCGCACATGGACAAGCTCTCCGAGCGGTTCGAGGCCGGCGTGCGGTCGGGCATCGAGGCACACGCGCTGCCGTGGTCGGTGAGCCGGCTGGGTGCGCGCACCGAGTACCGGTTCGCCGACCCGGCGCCGCGCACCGGTTCGGAGTCCGCCGAGGCGGCCGACCCGGAGCTGGAGGACTACCTGCACCTCTACCTGGCCAACCGCGGCATCCTGCTGACGCCGTTCCACAACATGGCGCTGATGTGCCCGGCCACCACCGTCGAGGACGTGGACGCGCACACCGACGTGTTCGCCGCCGCCCTCGCCCACCTGGCGGGCTGAGGCCCGGCCGGCCTACGGGGCCGGCCCGGTAGTCTTCGGGCGACCGGGCCGAGGGAGGAGCAGGCACGTGGACGACATCGACCGGGCGATCCTGCGGGAGCTGCAGACCGACGGCCGGATCGCGTACGCCGACCTCGGCCCGAAGGTGGGGCTGTCCGCCTCGGCCGCCCGCCAGCGCCTCCAGCGCCTGCTGGACTCCCGCGCCGTGCAGGTGGTCGGGGTGACCGACCCGATGGGCATGGGCGGTCAGGCGATGGCCCTGCTCGGCCTCGGGGTGGACGGCGACCCGCGCACGGTCGCCGACGAGCTGGCCCGGCACGGCGAGGTCGTGTACTCGGTGCTCACCTCGGGGGCTACGACCTGTTCGCCGAGGTGGTCTGCCCCGGGCCGCGCGAACTGCTGGACTTCGTCAACGACGTGGTGCGGCCCATCGAGGGCGTCCGGCAGGTTCAGTCCTTCCCGTACTTCGGGATCCACACCCACCGCTTCCTCTGGGACGTGGGCTGAACCGCACGCGCACCGAGGGCCCCGGACCACCGCGGTGGTCCGGGGCCCTCGTGCGACGGCCGGTCAGACGGTGTGCGCGTCCGCGACGGTGAGTGCCTCGTCCAGGACGGCGAGGCCGGCCTTCGCCTCCTCCTCCGTGACGGTGCACGGCGGGACGACATGGAAGCGGTTCATGTTGACGAACGGCCACAGACCGCGCTGCTTGCACGCCGCGGCCAGCTCGGCCATCGGCGCGTTGGCCGCACCGGCCGCGTTGTACGGCACCAGCGGCTCGCGGGTGGCGCGGTCCTTCACCAGGTCCAGCGCCCAGAACACGCCCATGCCGCGGACCTCGCCGATGGACGGGTGCCGCTCCGCCAGCTCGCGCAGGCCCGGGCCGAGCACCGTCTCGCCGATGTGCGCGGCGTTCTCGACGATGCCCTCCTCGGCCATGGTGGTGAGGGTGGCGACCGCGGAGGCGCAGGCCAGCGGGTGGCCGGAGTAGGTGAGGCCGCCGGGGAAGGGCCGCTCGGCGAAGGTCGCGGCGATCTCCGCGGAGATCGCCACACCGCCCAGCGGCACGTACCCGGAGTTGACACCCTTGGCGAAGGTCAGCAGGTCCGGGGTGATCCCCCAGTGGTCGGCGGCGAACCAGGCGCCGGTGCGGCCGAAGCCGGCCATGACCTCGTCCAGGATGAAGACGATGCCGTACCGGTCGCAGATCTCCCGGACGCCGGCCAGGTAGCCGGCCGGCGGGACGAGGATGCCGGCGGTGCCGACCACCGTCTCCAGGATGATCGCGGCGACCGTGCCCGGCCCCTCGAAGGCGAGGGTCTGCTCCAGGTGGGCGAGGGAGCGCTCGCACTCCTGCGCCTCGTTCTCGGCGTGGAAGTTCGAGCGGTAGGGGTACGGGCCCCAGAAGTGCACGATGCCGGAGACGCCGGTCTCGTTGGCCCAGCGCCGGGGGTCGCCGGTGAGCGCGATCGCGTTGGCGGTCGCACCGTGGTACGAGCGGTACGTGGAGAGCACCTTCTGCCGGCCGGTGTGCAGCCGGGCCAGCCGGATGGCGTTCTCGTTGGCCTCGGCGCCGCCGTTGGTGAAGAAGATCTTGTCGAGGTCGCCGGGGGTGCGCTCGGCGATCAGCCGGGCCGCCTCGCTGCGGGACTCGACGGCGAAGCCGGGGGCGATGGTGCAGAGCTTGCCGGCCTGCTCCTGGATCGCGGCGACCACCTTGGGGTGCTGGTGGCCGATGTTGGTGTTGACCAGCTGCGAGGAGAAGTCGAGGTAGCGGTTGCCGTCGTAGTCCCAGAAGTAGGAGCCCTCGGCACCGGCCACCGCGAGGGGGTCGATCAGTGCCTGGGCGGACCACGAGTGGAAGACGTGCGCGCGGTCGGCGGCCTTGACGGCCTGCCCGGCGGCTGAGTCAGCGGTGGGGATGCTCATGGAGAAAGCCTAGGGAGAACCCGCGCCCGGATGGAGTTGCATCCTGTCACGGGGGTCGCGCGTCGGCGTGACAGGGTGGAAAACACGAGGGGCGCGGGGCCTCGGCCCCGCGCCCCTCGGCGCGTCAGTCCTGCCGCTTCACGACCGGTGTGCAGCCGCGGTGCGGCCGGTCCCGGGTCGGATCAGGATCGATACAGGGTCAGATCGCGGTCATCACGTGCTTGACCCGGGTGTAGTCCTCGAAGCCGTACGAGGACAGGTCCTTGCCGTACCCGGACTTCTTGAAACCGCCGTGCGGCATCTCGGCGACCAGCGGGATGTGGGTGTTGATCCACACGCAGCCGAAGTCCAGCCGGCGGGACATCCGCATCGCCCGGGCGTGGTCCTTCGTCCAGACCGAGGACGCCAGCGCGTACTCCACCCCGTTGGCGTACGACACCGCCTGGTCCTCGTCGGTGAACCTCTGCACCGTGATCACCGGCCCGAAGACCTCGTTCTGGACGATCTCGTCGTCCTGGTTCAGCCCGGACACCACGGTCGGGGCGTAGAAGTAGCCCACCTCGCCGACCCGGTGGCCACCCGCCTCGACCTTGGCGTGCGCGGGCAGCCGCTCGATGAAACCGGCCACCTGCTTCAGCTGGTTCGCGTTGTTCAGCGGCCCGTACAGCACGTCCTCGTCGTCGACGCCACCCGTCCTGGTGTCCGCCGCCGCCTTGGCCAGCGCCGCCACGAACGCGTCGTGCACCGACTCGTGCACCAGCACCCGGGTCGCGGCCGTGCAGTCCTGACCCGCGTTGAAGAAACCGGCCACCGAGATCCCCTCGACCGCCTCGTCGATGTCGGCGTCCTCGAACACCACCACCGGCGCCTTGCCACCCAGCTCCAGGTGCACCCGCTTGACATCCTTCGCCGCCGACTCGGCGACCTGGATACCCGCCCGCACCGAACCGGTGATCGACGCCATCGCCGGCGTCCGGTGCTCGACCATCAGCCGACCCGTCTCCCGGTCACCGCAGATCACGTTGAAGACGCCGGCCGGCAGCTCCAGGTCCTTGAGGATGCCGCCGATGATCTCGGCGAGCAGCACGGTGGAGGCCGGGGTGGTGTCGGAGGGCTTGAGGACGACGGTGTTGCCCGCGGCGATCGCCGGGGCGAACTTCCAGACCGCCATCATCATCGGGTAGTTCCACGGCGCGACCTGGGCGCAGACGCCGACCGGCTCACGGCGGACGATCGAGGTCATGCCGTCCATGTACTCGCCCGCGGCCTTGCCCTCCAGCAGGCGGGCGGCACCGGCGAAGAACCGGATCTGGTCGACCATCGGGCCGATCTCCTCCGAGCGGGTGAGCCCGCGCGGCTTGCCGGTGTTGCGACACTCGGCGTCCACGATCTCGTCGGCACGGTCCTCGACCGCGTCGGCGATCTTCAGCAGCAGCTTCTGCCGGGTGGACGGGGTGGCGTCGCGCCAGACCGGGAAGGCCTCCGCGGCGGCGGCCATGGCGGCGTCGACGTCTGCGGCGCCCGACAGCGGGGACGTCGCGTAGACCTCGCCGGTGGTCGGGTCGATCACGTCCAGCGTGCGGCCGTCAGCCGCATCGACGAACTCGCCGTTGATGTAGTTGCGCAGCGTACGAAGCTCGCTCACGGTCTCTCCTACGGTCTGGGCCTGCGGCGTTGCAGAATCCGGCGCCAGGGTACCTCCGGCAGCCGATTGGCCGGGGCGTCCTGGCCGCGGTCAACTGGTGGGAGGGCCGGGGTCTGGCACCCCTGCGCGTGTACCTCACCAGGCTACCGCGACGACTGGCGTTATCGACAGGCGTTCGCTCACAACACGACGCAATCCGCATGCAAATTTGGAAACTACGACGAAATCAGAAGGCTTGCAGCTTGCGTACCGGGTGCCGATCGGGCACAGTGGCGGCGTGGCCAACCGCGACCGGAACGCCAGCGTTCCCCTCGACGCCGCCTCCAAGGCGATCATCGAGCAGCTCCAGGAGGACGGACGGCGTCCGTACGCCGCCATCGGCAAGGCCGTGGGCCTGTCGGAGGCAGCCGTGCGGCAACGCGTCCAGAAGCTGCTCGACCAAGGCGTGATGCAGATCGTCGCCGTCACCGATCCCCTCACCGTCGGGTTCACCCGCCAGGCGATGGTGGGGATCCGGGTCGAGGGCGACATCGAGCCCGTGGCGGACGCACTGGCCGCCTTCGACGAGGTCGACTACGTCGTCTGCACCGCAGGCTCGTTCGACCTCCTCGCCGAGCTGGTGTGCGAGGACGACGAGCACCTGCTCGAACTGATCAACAAGCGCATCCGCGCGCTTCCCGGCGTGCGGAGCACCGAGAGCTTCGTTTATCTGAAGCTCCGGAAACAGACCTACACCTGGGGCACCCGATGACAGCCGAGCCGGCGCCGAAGGACCTTTCCAAGACCGCATACGACCACCTGTGGATGCACTTCACCCGCATGTCGTCGTACGAGCACTCCCCCGTCCCCACCATCGTGCGGGGCCAGGGCACCTACGTCTGGGACGACAAGGGCAGGAAGTACCTGGACGGCCTCGCCGGCCTGTTCGTGGTACAGGCCGGCCACGGCCGCGAGGAGCTGGCCGAGGCCGCCGCCAAGCAGGCCAAGGAGCTCGCCTTCTTCCCGGTGTGGAGCTACGCCCACCCGAAGGCCGTCGAGCTGGCCGAGCGCCTCGCCAACTACGCCCCGGGCGACCTCAACAAGGTCTTCTTCTCCACCGGTGGCGGCGAGGCCGTCGAGACCGCCTGGAAGCTCGCCAAGCAGTACTTCAAGCTGACCGGCAAGCCGACCAAGTACAAGGTCATCTCGCGTGCCGTCGCCTACCACGGCACCCCGCAGGGCGCGCTGTCCATCACCGGCCTGCCGGGCCTGAAGGCCCCGTTCGAGCCGCTGGTGCCGGGCACCCACAAGGCGCCGAACACCAACATCTACCGCGCCCCGGCGTACCTGGCGGGCCCGGACGGCACCGTCGACCCCGAGGCCTACGGCCGCTGGTGCGCCGACGAGATCGAGCAGGCCATCCTCTTCGAGGGCCCCGAGACCGTCGCCGCCGTCTTCGTCGAGCCGGTGCAGAACGCCGGTGGCTGCTTCCCGCCGCCGCCCGGGTACTTCCAGCGCCTGCGCGAGATCTGCGACCGCCACGACGTGCTGCTCGTGTCGGACGAGGTCATCTGCGCCTTCGGCCGCCTGGGCACCATGTTCGGCGCCGACAAGTTCGGCTACGTGCCGGACATGATCACCTGCGCCAAGGGCATGACCTCCGGCTACTCGCCGATCGGCGCGACGATCATCTCGGACCGCATCGCCGAGCCGTTCTACAAGGGCGACAACACCTTCCTGCACGGCTACACCTTCGGCGGCCACCCGGTGTCCTCCGCGGTCGCGCTGGCCAACCTCGACATCTTCGAGCGCGAGGGCCTCAACCAGCACGTGCTGGACAACGAGGCGAACTTCCTCGGCACCCTGAACAAGCTGCGCGACCTGCCGATCGTCGGCGACGTCCGCGGCAACGGGTTCTTCTACGGCATCGAGCTCGTGAAGGACAAGGCCACCAAGGAGTCGTTCAACGACGACGAGGTGGAGCGCGTCCTCTACGGCTTCCTGTCGAAGGCCCTGTTCGACAACGGCCTGTACTGCCGCGCCGACGACCGTGGCGACCCGGTCGTGCAGCTGGCTCCGCCGCTGATCTCCGACCAGTCGACCTTCGACGAGATCGAGCAGATCCTGCGGACCAGCCTCACCGACGCGTGGGCCAAGATCTGACCTCCTGCCCCACCCTCCGCCGAAGGGCGGTCCCGAACCTCACCCGGGACCGCCCTTCGGCGCATCCAGGGACGGGACGAAGCCGGTCCGGCGACGGGACGAGGCCGGTCCTGGGCGATTCCTTGCGATCAACACGCCTGAATCGCGGGTGTTTGCCCTGGATGGTGCAGTGCGCCGCACCCGCGCCGCGCCCGGTTCGTTCTAATCTGACGACTGTCATATCCCCGTCGGCACCAGGATGGATCTCCATGTCAGCGGCCCCGCCCGACAACGACGTGCTCCGGGCCCGAGGGATCGTCAAGTCCCACCACGGCACACCCGCCCTGCGCGGAGTCACGCTCGCCGTGCAGGAGGGCGAGATCCTCGCGGTCACCGGAGCCCGCGGCTGCGGCAAGAGCACCCTGCTCGGCTGCCTGTCCGCCCAGCTCCCGGTCGACGACGGCGAGATCTGGTTCAACAGCGCGCCCGTGCACACCCTCAGCCGCGCCCGGCGCGAGAAGCTCCGCCGCGAGCGCTTCGGCTACGTCGGCCCCGAACCCCACCTCGTCCCGGAGCTGACGGCCCGCGAGAACGTCGCGCTGCCGCTGCTGTTCGCCGGTGCCGGCCACCGGGCCGCCCACGCCGCCGCCACCGAGTGGCTGGAGCGGCTCGACATCGCCGACTACGCGGGCCACCGGCCCGCCGCCCTGGTCCAGAGCCTGCGCCAGCGGGTCGCCGTCGCCCGGGCGCTCGCCCCGATGCCGACCGTGCTGTTCGCCGACGACCCCACCGCCGCGCTGCACAGCGACGAACGGGAGCAGGTGCTGCGGATACTCGCCAGCGCCGCCCGCTCGCACCGGATCACCCTGGTGCTCGCCACCCACGACCCCGAGCAGGCCCGCCACGCGGACCGCACCGTCGTCCTGGTCGACGGCCGCCTCGACCCGACCGCCGCCGCCCCGGCCGCAGCAGCCTCCCCGGCCGTCGCGGCCGGACGCTGAAAGGACGTCGGTGTACTCGGTGTTCCCCTCGGACTCGCCCGCACCACCCGGGCCGCCGACCTCGGCCGGCGCCTGCTCACCGTCCTGACCGGCGCCACCGCAGCCGCCTTCCTGCTCCGCGCGCTCGGCCACGCCCTCGGTGAGCCAGCCGCGGCGTCGCTGCCCCGACTGCTCTGGTGCCTGCCCGTCCTCGCCGCCGTCGCCTGGTTCGCCGCCGCGGCCGCCCGCGCGGTCCCCGCAGAGCAGCCCGAACGGATCGCCGGCCTCACCGCGGCCGGCGCCGGCCCCGGACGGATCCGGGCCCTGATCGCGGGCGAGGCCGCGCTGTCCGCGGCCCTCGGCAGCGGACTCACCCTGCTGGTCTTCCTGATCCTGCGCAACGACGTCGCCGGACCAGGTCTGGCCGCCGACCTCGGCACCGGGATCGCGCTGCCCGCCGCGGCCCCGGTCGTCCTGCTCGCCCTCGTCCCGCTGACCGCCGGGTGCGCGGCCGCCGCAGCCGTCCCCACGGTCGAGTCGCTGCCCGGCAGCACCGTCCCGGCGCCCGCCCCCGCCGCCTTCCACCCCGTCCGGATCGCCGTGCCCACCGGCCTCGCCCTGGTCGGTTTCGCCCTTGAGCTGTACGGGCTGCGCCCCGGAGCCGAACAGGACGGCCGACCCGTGGTGCTGCCCGCCCACGCGGGCACCGTCGGCGTCGCCGCCCTGGCCGGCTGGGCCCTCACCGCCCTCGGGCTGGCCCTGCTCACCGCACCGCTGCTCGCCCTGGCCGGACGGCTGCTCGCCGCCCGCCGCCCCGAACCGCTGCGGCTGCTCGCCGGGCGGGCGCTGACAGCCCAGGCCCGCCGGCTCGGCGGCCCGCTCGCCGTCCTCGCCCTCGTCCTCGCCGTGCCGGCGGTCGCCCTCGGCAGTGGGGAGCGCAGCTCGACGCCCGTGCGGGTCGCGGCCCTCCTGGTGGTGGGCTGCGCGATCGGAGCGGTCGTGGCTCGGGTGCTGGAGATCAGGGCCACCCGGGGCGAGGTGACCGACACCCTCGTCCGGCTGGGCGCACCGCAGGGGCTGCTCACCTCGGCCGTGGCGGTGCAGGCCGTCACCGCGGCCGGTGTCCTGCTGCTCACCGGTGGCCTGACGGCCCTGCTCGCCGCCGCCGCGCTGGTCTGACGACCGAGCTGCCACCGCACGACCTACCGCAAGGCCCACCGCGGGCCCTGCAGACGACGAGGCGCGGGGCGCCGGCGGACGACAGGCGTGTCCTGTCCGTCCGTCGGCGCCCCGCGCGCCTCGTCCGTTCCGGTGCCGGTCCCGGTTCGTTCCGGGCCCGGTCAGCCGGCGGCGGCGAGCTGGCCGCAGGCGCCGTCGATCTCCTGGCCGCGGGTGTCGCGCACCGTGGTCGGCACACCGTGCGCCTGCAGCCGGCGGACGAACTCTCGCTCGTCCTCCGGACGGGAGGCCGTCCACTTGGAACCCGGCGTCGGGTTGAGCGGGATCAGGTTGACGTGCACCCGGTGGTTCTTGATCAGCCGGCCGAGCAGGTCCGCCCGCCACGCCTGGTCGTTGATGTCCTTGATCAGCGCGTACTCGATGGAGATCCGGCGGCCGGACTTTTCCGCGTAGTTCCACGCGGCGTCCAGCACCTCGTCGACCTTCCAGCGGGTGTTCACCGGGACGAGCTCGTCGCGCAGCTCGTCGTCCGGGGCGTGCAGCGAGAGGGCGAGGCGGCAGCTGAGGCCCTCGTCGGCGAACCGGTGCATCGCCGGGACGAGGCCCACCGTGGAGACCGTGATGCCGCGCTGGGAGAGCCCGAAGCCGTCCGGCGCCGGGTCGGTGAGGCGACGGATCGACGCCAGCACCCGGTTGTAGTTGGCGAGCGGCTCGCCCATGCCCATGAAGACGACGTTGGACAGCCGGGCCTCGCCGCCGGCGACCGCGCCGGTCTTCAGGTCGCGCATGCCGGCCGCGATCTGCTCGACGATCTCGGCCGTCGAGAGGTTGCGGGTCAGACCCGCCTGGCCGGTCGCGCAGAACGGGCAGTTCATGCCGCAGCCGGCCTGCGAGCTGATGCACATGGTGACCCGGTCCGGGTAGCGCATCAGCACCGACTCCACGAGGGTGCCGTCGAAGAGCTTCCAGAGCGTCTTGCGGGTGGCGTCGTCGTCGCAGGACACGTGCCGGACGACGGACATCAGGTCGGGCAGGAGGCTCTCGGTCAGCTTGCCGCGGCTGGCTGCGGGAATGTCCGTCCAGGTCTCCGGGTCGTTCGACATCCGACCGAAGTAGTGGTTGGACAGCTGCTTGGCGCGGAACGGCTGCTCGCCCAGCTCGGCGACGGCCTCCTTGCGCTCGGCGGGGCTGAGGTCGGCAAGGTGTCGCGGGGGCTTGGCGCCGCGCGGCGCGACGAAGGTCAGTTCTCCGGGCTTAGGCATGGTCCGTCCAGTGTCGCAGATCCACATAGCCGACCCCCGCCCCACAAGGGGCGGAGGGTTCAGCACCGGCCGTTGCCTGTCATCGTTGGCCGCCCTCGCACGGCCCACGGACGGCCCGAGCCAAGGTCCAGTCAGCCTGGCCCGGACCCCATCGACTGCTGCAGGGCCGCGGCTCGTCAGGCCTGCAAGTGGCTGGCCCACGCAGCCTTAATCTGTTCCCCTTGCTCGGCAGTGATAAGGCCAGCTTCCAGTGCCACAGCCACGAGATCTGTACCAGCCGCCAGCTTTAGGGCGGTGAAGGCGTCGTTCATACGATCGAAACTGCGCGGCGTTCCAGCATGCCCAGGTTCCAGGTCACCGGGGAGGAAGTTTGCAACCTCTCCGTCGTGGCCCTCGAAGGCAGCCTTGTCCATTCTCACGTGAACGCGCTTAGTGCCTACGGAAACGACAGTCCCGTGCGACCCATCATGGTAATAGGGCCGGTCGCTTGGACCTCTGACCGTGACTTTGTCTCCGACCTTGAAACTGCTCAGGGTCCTTCCACTGCCGAGCACGTACGCCCCCTCTTAGATATGCGAAGATCCACTTTGTACCGCCCTCTACCCTACGTGTCCATCGCGCTCCGACATTGCGTGGGAATTTTCGGGATCCGACTTGCCAGCCGACCTCATCGTCCTAGATCAAGTCTGGTCAGACCTCGTCGGCCTGGCGGGCCCCACAGCACCGGCCGGCAGGCGGGGATACTCACTTCCTCCACGTCATAGATCTTGTCACTGAATCCATGATCCTGGCCCCCGCCGGAGAATCAAGAGGGAGGATCAAGGCCAATACGCCAGCCATTATGAGCGTCAGCCTAACACTACCAACCAATTCAGCAGATGTCGAAATCTGCGGAATCAGGGGATAGCGAACGCCGCCACAAACAATGCAGCGGACGGGCCGACTCGACGCACGGCCGCACGCAGGCGCGAGACACCTGAAACTTCGCCAGCATTCACACAAAGCTGCCTTACGTCGCCTCGACTCAAGTCGACCAGCGCACGACAAAACGAAGAAGAGGCCGCGGAGAAGTCGCCCTCACCGCCCGCTTGAGCGATTGCAATCTTGTGCGAGCGAACAACCGCAGATATTTGATACCCGATATCCGTAAATGCACGCCGCGCAGAACGGTCAATAAGTGCTACCCGGCGACTCACCGACGGAAACCTCTCACACTCCCTAGCAGCGACTTCAATCCAGGAAATTATGTATCTCGACCGAGATCCGACGTGCCACTCCTGCTTTGATGCTTCTATGCTGTAAGCGCACTGGAGGAACGACAACACCATCCCATCAAACGGGCGCGGGAACATCTCGCCCCTTACGATCCACCTTCCAATCAGGGTCCGCACCACTGGCCTGGCAAACATTGTCAAGCCTAGCAAGAATACCGATGCCCTGAAGTCCACGGCAAGAAGGGACGGGAGTCGACCACCAGACCACTGGATTGCGAAGGATATGAATCCCCATATTGCAATAGGAACAGCCAGGATCCAGGCGAGGGTAAACAGGAGCTGATACCGCACCGACCGGTCAGCGACGCCTAGCCCGTCCCTCGAAGCGATCGGATGAAAGCTAAGCCTGAAAACAATTATGGCGCCATAGACTCCGAGAGCCCATATGGCTGTCACCAAAACATCGAGACCCGGCATGGTGGAGTCATTAGGGACGGCGTGACCGTAGGCCCAAAAGGAGGTCATAATCAGGGCAACAAACACGGCAATTTCCGCAACCATTCCAGGAATGCTTTCGCTTGTCCGGCGCACCCATACACGATGGCGAAACCGTCGAGACGCGGCAGCCCGAACAGCAGATCTGACCTCTCGAAATTCCCCAGGGGAAAACTTACTCTCAATATCTTTGAGCATTTTTGAGTAAGTCCGGCACACCTCTTCGCAGTCGCGTCGCGCATCACGGCGAAGCCTCCCGGGAGATCCACCGCGCCTCAACCCAGAAATGATCGACATCTGCCACCCAAATTCGACACGCCATCCGACATCAGTTCTTCAGCCGCAGCACATCACTGCCTGATGGAATCCTCAGACCCATAAGTCCAGGATTTTCCGGTCCCACGATATTCAGACACGGGGATCGGGTTCAGTCCTTTACGCATCCGGGCCGTGTAGAGGATGCCTTCCAAGTGATCAATCTCGTGGGCTACTAGGCGGGCCACCGCGTCCTCAAAAATCGTGATCCGCCGCTCACCGCTAATGGTCTGGTGCTCCACGGTGATGCTGCGCGGCCTGGGCACCATGCCACGCACATCGAAGAAGCTCCAGCAGCCCTCGTACTGCTCGTCACTCTCGGCGGACTCCTCGATCACGTGGGGGTTCAGCAGCGTGATGGTCTCCGCGTCGGCGGTCCGAACGATGGCCGCCGCCCGGTCGATCCCAAGCTGTGGGGCGGCAACCCCCATGCCCTTGCTAAAGACGTGGATGCCCGCGGCTCGCTCGGCACCGGAGTTGAGCTCTGCCACCACGCGCCGGGCGTCCTCCGCCTCTGCTGGCAACTCGAAGGGGCGGGCCCGGTTGGTCAGGATCGGATCCCCGGCCTGGACAACACCGATTGATCGCATCTTCTCGCTGGCGCTAGTCGCGGGCATGGGCGGCCTGGTCTCCTCAAGGTCAGGGCTTGCGCGGAACTTCCACTCCAGCCGGTACCGGGCGTGAAGCGGCGGGTCGTCGGTGGTCCACGAGTAGATCCGCCGGCCGCCCGTCGCATCCTGGTGGATCGCGGTGCGGAACGGGAAGGCTGCGGCGGTCATCGTGGTCTCGGTGCCCCAGACTGCGGGGTCCAGGTCGGAGGGGAAGTTGAGCCGGACACTCAGGCGCTCCGTGGGTAGCCGCACGGCGCGCTGAAACCAAGTCCCCCACTTGTCGTCGCTGACCGTGTACGAGTACTCAATCCAGGTCGTCTCGCCCGGGTAGAGCGGGTACCGCCCGTCCTCGTTCTCGAAGAGCAGCCACAGCTCCTTGAAGGCGTCGCGGTCATGTTGCACGCGCCAGCCGACGGGTTCACTGCCGACCTTGGCGCTCAGGCTGATCTCTTCCCACGTCAGCGGGTTCTCCCGGTACAAGCGGTTGGAGCGCTCGGGGTTACCGGGGTAGCGATCCACCGAGATGCGGATCAGGTACCGGGTGATCGGGTCCGGACTGGCGTTGTACAGCTGTCGGCGCTGTGTCGCCCGGTAAAACCGTCCGTCGTAGACCAGCTCAGCATCATCGTGCTGAACGATCACGCTGGCCCCCTGCGCCTCTCCGGCGATGTGGTCCGTTGCCGCCTGGGGAGGGACGGCAGCTTCCGCCCGCACCTGGGCCCCAAGCTCGACGAACACCCGCCGGAGCGCCCCGCCGGCATGCAGCAGCCGGTCGGCCTGCTCAGCGAACGGCCTCGACGGGCGCTGCTGGCCACTCTCGACCTTCGAGACATATGAGGGCGTGTAACCCACTCCCTTGGCCAGCGCGGACTGGGACAGGCCCCGCACGTCCCGCCAGCGCTTCAACTCAGCGATGAACGGCTCGGTTGGTTGTGAATCGGTCGGCATCTGGCGCCCCCTGGCTGTGCCTATGAGTGATCTGTGAGTGATCGGCTCTCAGCCTTCAATCACTCCCCCGAACTGCGATTTGCTGGTTGAGCCAGGGAGGAATCCACCGGTCTGAAAGGCGGTCGACGGCCGTGGACATCAAGCCACGCATGACACTACGTCAGCCACTCGAACTACGAGGGCCGATCTTCGAGCAGGGACTCGACAGCAGCAAGTCGCCCAGCCAGGTACTTGACCTGCGATTCGAGATCGCTAACGCGATCAACCAGGCTCACGGGTGCAGCACCGGGGACGGCTTCGTCGGAGTCATCGCCCGGCCGGCGAACGAAGGTCCCACGGCCCTGCGTGGAGGACACAAGCCCTTCCTCTCGAAGCAGCCGAACTCCATTGGACGCGGTCATCACCGCGACACCGAAGCGATCGGCCAACTGTCGCGCGGACGGGAGCTTCTGGCCGGGTTGCAGCGTCCCGGCGTGGATCTCTTCGCGAAGGGCGTCAGCCACTTGGACATACGGGGCGCGGTGGTCGTCGGCAGAGACAGTCATGAGGCCAGCGTATCCACTGACACGGGCTAGCACACCTAGCCCGATCTGCTTGACAGGTTGATACACCTAGGTCAGCATAGGTGTATCAGGAAGCCCCACTCAATTCGTGGAGCGGCGCCTTTCCGCCAAGTCAGCACGCCGCCCCACGCCCATGAAGGGAGTTCCATCATGCACGTCTCTGTTGCCGACCAGCCACTGTCCGTCGGTCCGATCCGTCCGCTGGTGACGGTGTTCGGGGAGGCCGACGACGCGGAGACCACCCCGCGCGTGGCGGTCCAGCTCACGATCCACCTGACGTTCGCGGAGATCCTGGGCCGGATGCTCTTCACGCCGAGCGCCGTGCTCATGCAGGACGACCTGGACACCCCGGACGAGGAGCAGCTCATGTGCTGCCTGTGGTTCGCCGTCTCGCAGACCGACCTCGGTGCGGCGGAGGACTTCGCCGTGATGGCGATGGACATCTACACCGGCCGCCGGTCGTCGCCGCTGCAGGACTTCGCGGTCCGTCTCGGGCAGGTCATCACGCAGCTGTTCGGCGTGACCGCACCGGAGGCCCCGGCGGTCGTCCCGGCACCGCGTGGCGTGGCCTGCTCGGAGGCGATGGTCGGGCAGGGAGGGATGCGCGCATGAGCACCGCACCTCTGTCACCTTCCCAGCTTCTGGCAGAGCTGGCCGGGTACGGCTCGGACGAACCGCTGAGGGTGAAGCAGGTCGCCGCCGCGCTCGGGATCTCTCCGGAGACGGCCTACCGCGTGGTGCGGGCCGGACGGATCCCGTCCTACCGGGTGGGTGTCGGGTCCGGCACGATCCGGATCCCCCGCGAGGGCTTCCGCGCCTACCTCCGCGAGCACGGCATCCCGATCGGCCTGATCTCCCAGGCCCGCTGAACTCCCAGGCACCCCGGTCGGGTGCCCGCCGCCGACCCGATCGGCGGGCACGGCAGGCACCCGACCGGCCGCCCGACTCCCCTCAAGGAGAAAGCGCTTCTCCGGCCCCGCGCTCACGCGCATCGGTCGCCCTCTGACCTGCACCGATCGGCCGACCGCCGCACCCGACCACCGCCGCCCCGCCCGGGGGCCGGAGAAGCAGCTTCCTCCTTGAGCAGCCGCCCGACCGCCGCACCCGATCGTGAGCGCCCGGTGAGCACCGGTGAGCGCGCTCACGGCAGGCGTGAGCACCGGTGAGCGCCCGCGAGCACACCCCGTCCCGCACGTCCGACTGTCCCGTCTGGAGAGCAGTTGATGAGCCCCGAACTGCACCTGGTCGACCCGACCGAAACCGCCCGACCAACCCGGGCGGGGAACCCGCTCTACGACCCCGCACCCGGCCTCGAACGGCCCAGCCGCCCCGGTCCCGTCCCGGATCCCGCCGTGTTCTGCGGCTGGGTCGGGGAGACCGTCCGCGAACTCGACCCCACCACCGAGGCCGACCCCGTCGCTGTCCTGGTGAACCTGCTCTCCGCCGGAGGCGCGGTCATCGGACCGGGCCCGTTCCTGTGGATCGGCAACGACCGCCACCCCGCACTCATCTGGGCCCTGACCGTCGGCGCGACCGCTGCCGGCCGCAAGGGCGCCGCCTCCAACACCGTGCGCCGCCTGCTCAAGGCCGCCGTCCCGGAGTTCATCGCCACCAACACCCCCTCCGGGCTCTCCTCCGGCGAGGGCCTGATCGAAGCCGTCCGCGACGGCGACACCGACCCCAAGACCGGCAAGGAGAGCGAGGGCGTGCTGGACAAGCGCCTGTGGGTGGTGGAGTCCGAGTACGGCATCACCATGGCCCGCGCCCGCCGCGAAGGCTCCAGCCTCGGGGGCGTGCTGCGGCAGGCATGGAACGGCGAGGACCTGGGCGTGATGAACCGCCAGGCCATGCACGCCACCGCCCCGCACATCGCCCTGATCGGCCACATCTCCCCGCGCGAACTGCGCGCCAAGATGCAGGACAGCGAGCTCGCCGGAGGCACCTACAACCGGTTCCTGCCGGTCTTCGTGCACCGCAACTCGCTGCTGCCCGATGCGGCCGGGGCGCCGGAGAACCTGGTCACCAACCTCGCCTCCGCCTGGCGCACCGTCCTCTCCGATGCCCGCCGCGTCGGCGAAGTGCAGCTCACCGAGCAGGCCGCGCAGCTCTGGCGGGAGGAGGTGTATCCGGCGCTGTCCGGCGGCGAGGACGACGACGGGCCCCTCGCGGAGTTCACCGCCCGCGCCGCCCCCTACGCCAAGCGCACCGCCATGGTCTACGCACTGCTCGACCACAAGCAGCACATCGAAGAGGAGCACCTCCGCGCTGCGTGGGCCCTCATCCGGTACGCCCGGGCGAGTGCCGCGCACATCCTGGGCCCGGCCGCCAGCGGCACCGGTGACCCGAACCTCGACAAGCTCGCAGCTGCCGTCAGAGCGGCCGGGGGTGGTGGCCTGACCCAGTCCGAGGTGCAGGTCATGTTCAAGCGCCAGAACGCCACCCAGCGCGGCGAACTGACCGCCCGCCTGTGCCGGATGGACGGGTACGCCGCCGCACAGCTGCCCGGCGAGGGCCGCCCGCAGACCGTCTACATCTACGCGCCACCGGCCGACTGACCCCCGGTCCGGAAAGGTCGGAAAGGTCGGAAAGCCACCTGACCTGCGAAAACGCGCGGCGGAAAGTGGTCCGGAATGGTCCGGAAAGCCCCCGCCTCATCCGGCCCGCACCCTTCGCGGACCCCTTTCCGGACCTTCCCGGAACACTTTCCGCCAGCCAAAACCCCAGGTCACAGGGCTTTACGACCTTTCCGACCTTTCCGGACCACCCCTGAGAACGGAGAACCCCATGATCACCACCACCAGCAGCCCCCGGCCGTCCAGAAAGCTGGACGCCACCGCCCCAGGCACGCCCTGCCCCCGGGCCCGCTCCCCACCACCCCATCCGGCTCTTAAGAGCCGGGGCAGACCCCGCGGCCGAGCCGCCTGGAGCCCGCTAACGCTAGCGGGGCACCCCGCTAGCGTTAGCGGCCCCGATAGCGGCCCGGACCGTCCCCGAGCAGGCGGTTAGCGGTTAGCGGCACCAGCGGCCGGCAGCCCGGAATCCCGCCCTGAGCGGGGATTCGCGTCAGGGAGGACGCCAGGGAGGCAGGGAGTTCTCCCTGACCGCCTCCCTGACCCACCGCACCCGCTCCGGCCAGCACAAACCGCCTCCCAGGGAGGCAGGGAGGCACCCCACCACAGGCCGCCAGACCCCCAGGAATCCGCATCTCCTGGCCACCCCGGGCGCCTCCCTCCCCGCCCCCTAGGGCCCCGCCGGGCCTGCTATCGATAGCACGCCCGCCCGCTATCGATAGCAGGCCCGATAGCGGCCCATCCGGGCCCTGACCAGGCACCTAGCAGATAGCAGGCCCGCCGGCCGAACCGCCGAAACGGCCCCAGCCCCCGCCATCAGGGGGAGGCCGGGGAAAGCAGCCTTCCCCGGCCCCCGCCCCAGCCGCGCCGACCCACCCTGACCCGCCCCAGCCTCCCGCCCCTTGATGCACTCCACCCCGCCGGACCGATCACGCACAGCTACCGGGTAGTGGGTAGTGGGGCGCCCCAGTAGGCGCCCCGAGGGCACCCCGGGGCCCGAATCGGCCCTCCCACTGAGGATTCCCCAGTACCCACTACCCAGTAGGGCCACGGAGCGTGACAGGCCGTCCGGCCGGCGCCCGGCCGCTTGCGCAAGCGGCCCACCGTGCTTGCGCAAGCACCACCGATAGCGGCCCCAAACCGCCACGACCAGCAGGAAAGCAGCAAGCACCTCGGGCGGCGGCTCCGCTGACAAGCAAGAGGAGCACCCCGCCGGGGGCTCGGTGCTCCTCTTGCTTGTCGGCGGACACCGGAACCCGGCCCACACCACCCAACAGACCCGCGAGGAGAGCGCAGCATGCCCCGCCGCACCGCCAGCGTCACCGCACTGCCCGCCGCCGCACCCTCGGCCGAGCCCCTCGCCCTGCCCGTCCGCTTCCTCACCCCCGAAGACGTCGCCGCGCTGTTCGGCGTGCCGCTGGAGACCGTCTACCAGTGGCGCCGCAAGCGCACCGGCCCGCCCGGATTCCGCGCCGGCCGTCACGTGCGCTACCACCCCGACGCAGTCGCCCGGTGGGTCGCCGACCAGAGCCGCACCGCCGCCTGAGACCCGCTACCGGTAGCGGGCCACCCCGCTACCGGTAGCACCACCACTACCGACCCACACACGCCCTGATCAGGCCGCTAGCAGCTAGCGGCCCTCCCCCGGCACGCCCAAAAACAGCCCAGAAGGACCCCGCGTGACCCCGCCCAGCACCGCTACCACCCGACCCGCCCCCAAGGAGCCTGACCCATGGCCGGACACATCCAAGACCGCTGGTACAAAACCGAGACCGGCCCCGACGGCAAGCCCCGCCGCGTCCGCAGCGACCGCTACGGCACCGGCAAGCGCTACCGGGCCCGCTACGTCGGACCGGACGGCAGCGAGAAGAGCAAGTCGTTCGCCGACAAGGAACGTCGCCTTGCCGAGCTTTGGCTCGCCCAGGTCCGCGCCGACATGTCACGCGGCCAGTACATCGATCCCAAGGCGGCGCGCACGACCTTCCAGCAGTTCGCGGAGCGATGGCTCAGTGTGCAGACCACCGACCCCGCAACACAGGTGCTTGTGGAGACCCGGCTACGGCTGCACGCCTTCCCGCGGATCGGGCGACGACCGCTCGACTCGTTCCGGCCCTCGCACGTTCAGGAGTTGGTCAGGGACCTGGAGGACAGCTCGCTGTCAGGGTCTTACGCCCGGAACATCTACTCCGACGTACGGTCGGTGCTGTCGGCGGCCGTGGATGACGGGCTCCTAAGCCGGAACCCGTGCGGGGCGCAGTCGGTACGCCCGCCGGCTGCCGACTCCCGGCGTGTCGTCCCTTGGCTCCCGGAGCAGGTACTCGCGGTCCGTGCCGCGCTCCCGGAGCGGTACCGGGCCATGGCAGACCTGGGTGCCGGGTGCGGTCTCCGTCAGGGCGAGATCATCGGTCTCGCAGAGGATGACGCCATCGACTTCGAGACGGGGACCGTCCGCGTGCTTCGGCAGGTGAAGCTCATCCGGGGGAAGGCGGTGTTCGCGCCGCCGAAGTGCAACAAGGAGCGGGACGTGCCGCTCCCCGGTCGGTGGCCGCCTCCCTGCGTGGCCACATGGACGGCTTCAGGCCGGTGCCGATCACGCTTCCGTGGAGGATTCCGGACGGTCCGAAAGTGACCTTCCGCCTGCTCTTCAGCAACACAGCCGGCGGCCTGGTCTGGAAGAGCAACTTCAACCTCCAGGACTGGAAGCCTGCCATCGCTGCCGGAGGGCTCATCCCGACGCCCCGTCCGGGCGAGTCCTACGCCTCCGCCCGCGAGCACGGCATGCATGCCCTGCGGCACTTCTACGCATCGGTGTTGCTGGACGCCGGGGAGAGCATCAGGGCAGTCAGCGACTACCTCGGCCATGCCGACCCAGCCCTGACCCTCCGGGTGTACGCCCACCTCATGCCGAACAGCCAGGACCGTACGCGGAAGGCCGTCGACCGGCTCTTCTCCCCTGGCGAAGAGACCAGCTGACGGCCCAGAGACGGCCCAGCGCCAACACGGAAGCCCCCTTCCAGCGGAGAAACCGCAGGTAGGGGGCTTTTCGTCATCTCTCCGGAGCTTGTTCTCCGGGCTTAGGCATGGTCCAACCAGTGTCGCAGATCCGGAGGGATGGCCCGTGTCCCGCTTGGCGCGGAGGGGCCGGCACCGGCCGACGTCCGTCGTCGTCGGCGCGGTCCGCCGTGCTCGCGAACGGCCGAAGGCCCCGGCCGCGTCGCGTCCGGGGCCCTCGGCGGGGCGCTGCGGCGGTCACGGCCGCCGACCGACGGGGTCAGCCGCCGACGAACGCGGTCAGCAGCAGCCAGACCACCGGGGCGGTCGGCAGCAGCGAGTCCAGCCGGTCCATGATGCCGCCGTGGCCGGGCAGCAGGGCGCCCATGTCCTTGATGCCCATGTCCCGCTTGATCATCGACTCGGCGAGGTCGCCGAGCGTCGCGGTGACCGCCGCGCAGCCGCCCAGGATCAGGCCCTGCCACCAGCGGCCGTCGTCGATCACGTACTGCATCAGCAGCGCGCCCGCGATCATCGAGAGGCCGATGCCGCCGGCCAGGCCCTCCCGGGTCTTGCCGGGGCTGATGGTCGGCGCGAGCTTGTTCCGCCCGAACTTGTAGCCCACGGCGTACGCGCCGGTGTCACTGCAGATGGTGACGACGAGGAAGAGCAGGATCCGCCACGAACCGTCGTCCGCGGCCAGCATCAGAGCCACGAAACTGGCCAGGAACGGCACGTAGAACGCGGTGAAGATGCCCGCCGTTATGTCGCGCAGGTAGTTCTCCGGCGGCCGGCTCATCCGCCAGACGAGCACCGCAAGGCCGGTCAGCGCGAGCGCCGCCGCGGACCACTGGCCGCCGACCAGGTAGCCGAGCAGCGGCATCGCGACCGCCCCGGCCACCAGCGGCACCAGCGGGACGTGCACGCCCTTGGTCTCCGCCAGTCGGCTGTTCAGCTCCTGGACACCCACCGCGACGGCCGCGATCACCACGACCAGGAAGAGGGCCTTCACCACGAAGAGCGAGGCGACGATCACCGCACCCAGGCCGACCCCCACGCCTATCGCGGCCGGAAGGTTGCGACCACCGCGCTGCTTGCGGGGCTGCTGGTCGGGTTGGGCCACGGGTTTCTCCTGCGCGGGGGGCATGGTCTGAGTCTGTGCCGCAGTGCCCCTTCGGTACACCACTGGCTGCTGCGAGTGACCCGTTCGGAACCGGCGCGACGCGTCGCGGGGGTCACCCGCAGCAGAGAACTCGGCGGCGAGCGTCGTGCTGAGGCCCCCGGAGCCGTCGGCGGCGGGGGCGTCGTCGGTCAGACTTCGAGAAGCTCGGCTTCCTTGTGCTTCAGCAGCTCGTCGATCTGGGCCACGTAGCGGGCCGTGACGTCGTCGAGCTCCTTCTCGCCGCGGCGGCCCTCGTCCTCGCCGATCTCGCCGTCCTTGACGAACTTGTCGATGGCGTCCTTGGCCTTGCGGCGGACGGAGCGGATCGAGACCCGGGCGTCCTCGCCCTTGCCGCGGGCGACCTTGATGTACTCCTTGCGGCGCTCCTCGGTCAGCTGCGGGAAGGTCACGCGGATGATCGAGCCGTCGTTGGACGGGTTGACGCCCAGGTCGGAGTCGCGGATCGCCTGCTCGATGTTGCGCAGGGCGCTCTTGTCGAACGGCGTGATGACCGCCATCCGGGGCTCCGGGACGGAGAAGGAGGCGAGCTGGTTGATGGGGGTCAGCGCACCGTAGTAGTCCGCGACGATCTTGTTGAACATGGCCGGGTGCGCCCGCCCGGTGCGGATGGCGGCGAAGTCGTCCTTGGCGACCGCGACGGCCTTCTCCATCTTCTCCTCGGCCTCGAGGAGGGTCTCTTCGATCACTGTCTGCTCCCTGTCCGGTTCATCTGCTGTAGTCCCGTACCGGTGCCCCGGACGGCTGATTGCTGCTCAGGGCCGGGCGGAGTCCTGGCTGATGAGTGTGCCGATCTTCTCACCCCGCACCGCCCTGGCGATATTGCCCTCGGCGAGGAGCTCGAAGACCAGGATCGGCAGGTCGTTGTCCTTGCACAGGGTGATCGCGGTCAGGTCCGCCACCTTGAGGTCCCGCGAGATCACCTCGCTGTAGTCCAGCGCGTCGAACTTCACGGCGGCGTGGTTGGTGCGCGGGTCGGAGTCGTAGACGCCGTCGACGCCGTTCTTGCCCATCAGCAGGACCTCGGCGTGGACCTCCAGGGCGCGCTGGACGGCCGTGGTGTCGGTGGAGAAGTAGGGCATGCCCATCCCCGCGCCGAAGATCACCACGCGGCCCTTCTCCAGGTGGCGCACGGCGCGCAGCGGGAGGTACGGCTCGGCGACCTGACCCATGGTGATGGCGGTCTGGACCCGGGTCTCGATGCCTTCCTTGATCAGGAAGTCCTGGAGCGCCAGGCAGTTCATCACCGTGCCGAGCATGCCCATGTAGTCGGAACGGGCCCGGTCCATGCCGCGGACCTGCAGCTCCGCGCCGCGGAAGAAGTTGCCGCCGCCGATCACGACGGCGACCTCGGTGCCGGCGCGGACGACCGTGGCGATCTCACGGGCGATCGCGTGCACCACGTCCGGGTCCACGCCGAGCCCGCCGCCACCGGCGAACGCCTCGCCCGACAGCTTCAGCAGCACCCGCCGACCGGAGCTGTCCTGCGTGTCCGGACCGGTCTCCTGCGTCTCCTGCATGGCCTTCTCCTTCTTCACCTGCGGGCTCGCAGGGCTGCATGTGCCGCTCAGAACGCCGGGAGTGCGGTGCCCGGCCCTGTGCACTCGTGCTGGGTGCGTGCACACTCACCGCGTACACGCGAGGAGGCCACTGCCGCGGGAACCGGTACGGTCTCCTGCACGGCAATGGCCTCCTCGTCGTTCATGGTGCCGACGCGCCCCCACGGGGTGCTGGAGAGCCGATCGGCGCGTTCCTGACCGCGCGGGGCGGTCCGGGCCCTTCCTACCTTAGGCCGGAAGCGCTACGGAACAGGTACTCAGGCGCCGACGCGGAAGCGGACGAAGCGCTTGAGGGTGACGCCCGCCTCGTCGAGGACCTTGGCGACGGACTTCTTGTTGTCCTTGGCGAACGCCTGCTCGAGGACGGCGTTCTCCTTGACGAAGCCGGTCACGCGGCCTTCGACGATCTTCGGCAGGGCAGCCTCGGGCTTGCCCTCCTCACGCGCGGTGGCCTCGGCGACGCGACGCTCGTTCTCGAGGTCCTCGGCCGGGATCTCCTCGCGGGAGAGGTACTTCGGGGCGAACGCGGCGATGTGCTGCGCGACGTCCTTCGCGACCTCGGCGTTCTCCTTGTCGAGCTCGACCAGGACACCGATGGTGGGCGGCAGGTCCGGGTCGGACTTGTGCATGTAGACGCCGACGAAGCCCTCGCCGTCGAACTGCGCGAAGCGACGGAAGACGATCTTCTCGCCCAGGGTCGCGTTGGCCTCGTCCACGAACTGCTGGACGGTCTGGCCGGCGGCGATCTCGGAGGCCAGCGCGGTCTCCAGGTCGGCCGGGGAGGTGGCGGCGACGTGCGCGGCGATCGCGTTCGCGACCTCGACGAACTTGCCACCCTTGGCGACGAAGTCGGTCTCGCAGTTGAGCTCGACCAGGACGCCGGCCTTGTTGCCCTCGGCGATCAGCGAGGCGACGGCGCCGTTGGAGGCGTCACGGCCCTCGCGCTTGGCAACGCCCTTCTGGCCCTTGATGCGGAGGAGCTCGACGGCCTTCTGAACGTCGCCCTCGGCCTCGTCCAGGGCCTTCTTGCAGTCCATCATGCCGGCGCCGGTGAGCTCACGGAGCTTCTTGACGTCCGCGGCGGTGAAGTTCGCCATGGTAGTGATCTCTTCTCGCGTCTCGCGTGTCTGCGTGGGGTGGTGCCGGGACCGCTGGTTCGGTCCCGGCACGGGAGAGAGGGGCACCTACCGGTGTCGTACCCGGCGCGGTGCCCCTCACCCTGTGGTACGTCAGGCCTGCTCGGCCTCGGCAGCCGGAGCCTCGGCCGGAGCCTCGGCCGGAGCCTCGGCGGGGGCCTCGGCAGCGTCGGCGGCCGGAGCCTCGACAGCGGCGGGGGCCTCGGCGGCGGCGTCAGCGGCGGGGGCCTCGGCAACCTCGGCGGCCTTCTGGCCCTCGATGATGTCCTTCTCCCAGTCGGCGAGCGGCTGGTCGGCGCCCGGCTCGGCCTTGGTGTCGCCCTTGGCGACACCGGCGCGGGACTTCAGGCCCTCGGCGACGGCGTCGGCGATCACGCGGGTCAGCAGGGTGACGGAGCGGATCGCGTCGTCGTTGCCCGGGATCTTGTAGTCGACCTCGTCGGGGTCACAGTTGGTGTCGAGGATGGCGACGACCGGGATGTTGAGCTTCCGGGCCTCGCCGACCGCGATGTGCTCCTTCTTGGTGTCCACGATCCAGACAGCGCTGGGAACGCGCTGCATGTCGCGGATACCGCCGAGGGTCTTCTCCAGCTTGTCGTACTCGCGCTGGAGGACCAGGAGCTCCTTCTTGGTGAGGCCGGAGCCGGCCACATCCGTGAAGTCGATCTCGCCGAGCTCCTTGAGGCGCTGCAGACGCTTGTAGACGGTCGAGAAGTTGGTCAGCATGCCGCCGAGCCAGCGCTGGTTGACGTAGGGCATGCCCACGCGCGCGGCCTGCTCGGCGATGGCCTCCTGGGCCTGCTTCTTGGTGCCGACGAAGAGGATGCTGCCGCCGTGGGCAACGGTCTCCTTGACGAACTCGAAGGCGCGGTCGATGTAGTTCAGCGACTGCAGGAGGTCGATGATGTAGATGCCGTTGCGCTCCGTGAAGATGAAGCGCTTCATCTTCGGGTTCCAACGACGGGTCTGGTGACCGAAGTGGACGCCGCTCTCCAGCAGCTCCCGCATCGTGACGACGGCCATAGCCGTGCTCCTCAGTTCTTCGCCCGACACGCCGCTCCGCAGGAACGGGGTACCGGGACTCTCGGTTGTGTTCGCGGCTGTCGGGTGACTGCCGCGCCTGACGCCCCGTACGTGCCAAGCCGCCGATACCTGGCGGCACGGGGCCGTGACAGGCTCGGTGGACCGAGCGGCACTCGCACCGGTGAGGCCCGACCTGCCCCCTCACGGGGACGGTCGCTCCACCGGTGGCGGGGCGTGCGAAGTCGACCCGGTGGACCGGGTCGCGTGTGAAGTGTACGGGAAGGGCCGAGCAGCGGGCGACTCCGGCAGAAATGCCGGAAACGGTCGGTCGGGCGCGCGGGCCCGCCGGAAGAGGTCAGGGGTTTCTGCGGACGGGGAGCCGGGGAGCCGGTGGCGGGGGTGCGCCGGTGGCAGCGGAGGGGCAGGAGGTGTGGCGGGGCAGGGGGTGTGGCGGGGCAGGAGGCGCCGACGGAAGGGGGAGGAAGGAAAGAAAGGAAAGGCGCGGGTGGAGGGGCCCTCCGGGCTTGTGCCCACGGCGAGCCGACCATCACGCCGCAGGCCCGATGTTCGCCCGTGCGAGTGACTCACGTTCTCCACAGGGCGGGTTTGTCCACAGGGATCCGGGAGGCCGTGGCGGAAGGTCGGCCGCGCAGCCAGCCTGCTGCGCATGAGTGCTTGCCGTGTTGCCGCGCCGCTGGTGTTCCCGCCGGTCGCGCCGTTGTCCATGTCCGCAGCACCCCGGCCGCCCGAGCCGCCGCGGCCGGACCTGTGGCAGTTGCTGATGCTGCTCACCCTGCTTGCCACCAGCCTGCTGACCGTGGCCGTCCACCCCCACGGAGCGGGCACAGCCGAGCTGCGCCTACCGTCGAAGTTGCCTTCGCAGATTCGTTCGCAGATTCCCTCGGGAGCCGGCGCAGGGGCGTCGCCCTCCCCCGGACGGGGGGCGGAGGTGAACCGAGAGCGGTCAGCTCCGCCAGCACGGTCCGGTCTGTGAGGATGGTCAGGACTTACGGTGTCCTCGGCGACCGCGGGATGCCCGGGGCGTTCCGGGTGCCGCGGGTGTCCGGGGCCGGCGGCGTGGCTGGGGTCCGGACATGGCCGGTAGGTGGGCCGGAAGGCCTACTGCGCCGGTTCGAGGCCCCTGCCGTGCGCTGGGGAGCGGGCCACCGCGGGGTCGACCTCTCGACCGCCCCGGGCGCCCCGGTACGAGCAGCGGCCCCTGGTGTGGTGTCGTTCGCGGGGACGGTCGCCGGCACTTCCGTGGTGACGGTCACGCACCCCGGCTCGGGCAGTCCTGCCCTGCGGACGACCTACCTCCCGGTCGAGGGAACACTGCCCGTGGGCACCGCTGTGGACGCAGGCGAGATCATCGGGACGATGGGTGCCGCATCGAGCCACTGCCCGGTGAGCTGCCTTCACTGGGGGCTCCTCCGGGGCACGCGATACCTCGACCCGCTCGCCCTTCTGGGCTCCGGCCGGGCCCGGCTGCTCCCGCTCGACGGAGTCACGGGCAGGACGTCGTCCTCAGCCGACTCCGTCGGGGCGGCCAGCTCGGCCCCGGAACGGGTCGGCGCTGCCGCAAGCCCGGTTGGCTCGGACACGGGTCCGGTCGGCCCGGCTGCCCCGCCGGTGGTCGGACCCAGCGCCGGTTCAGAGCCGCCGGGAGGTAGGAGCGCGAGTCGACTCAGCCGTGCCGAGTCCGTGCAGCGCCAACGCGACGGTCACCTCTGCGATCACGCCTGCCTCCTCGGCACCGACCCGCTCGGCTTGCCGAACTGCTGCCTCGACCGCGCCCTGCAACACAACCGCGGCAAGCCGGGGATGCTCGTGACCAAGATCCGCCAGGGACTTCACCACCAATGTCACCAGACTGCTGTGGGCCGACCGAATGCGCTCACGGGCGGCATCGTCCAACTCCAGTTCCGAGATCGCCACCACCGCCCTGTGCCTCGGGTCGGAAGCCAGTTGGAGCTGCCCCCGGACGTACGCTTCGATCCGCTCACCGGCACTGTCACAGGCTGCCATGCCGGCTTCGATCTCGGCCGCCCAGAGCGGGAGATCGGTCGCGCAGAGTTCCTCCACCACCGCAGCACGGGAGCGGAAATACTCGTAGACCGACGAGCGGGCCAGCCCCGTCCGCACAGCGAGAGCGGCGAAGGTCAGAGCATCCCGACCACCCTCGACCAGGAGAGCGCGGGCAGCGTCGAGCAGTGCTGCCCGCTGCAATTGGCGATGCTCGGCCACGGTGGCCGCCCGGATCTTCGGCACGCCTCTACTGTACGGAGCCTCACACCGGCACCGACCCTCACCACGCAATCGGGCTGACAGGACGGCCCGACAGGACAGGCCGGTATGACAGGCCGGCAGGATGCGTCGCTCAGCGAACCCAGCTGTGTTCCAGAAGGCGCAGTTCTCGATCGCTTGCCGGCTGAACCTCTCCCTCAGCAGGCGTGTCAGCGCACGTCCGACAGCTTGGCGCGCAACTGCAGCACCGATTTGGTGTGGATCTGACTCACCCGGCTCTCCGTCACCCCCAGGACCTGTCCGATCTCCGCCAGGGTGAGCCCCTCGTAGTAGTAGAGGGTCACCACGGTCTTCTCCCGCTCCGGCAGGGTGTTGATGGCAGTGGCGAGCAGCCGGCGAAGCTCCCGGTCCTCGGCAATCTCCACCGGGTTGTCGGCACCGATGTCCTCCAACGTGTCCATGAGGGTCAGCGAGTCGCCGCTGTCCCCCACGGAGTGGATCAACTCATCCAGGGCCACGACATTGGCGAGCGACAGTTGGGAGAAAATGGTGTGGAGGTCGTCGAGCGTGATGCCCATCTCCGCCGCCACCTCTGGCTCGTGCGGCGTACGCCGCAGCTTCGCCTCCAGGGTGGCGTACGTCCTCTCGACGGCCTTCGCCTTCTGTCGCACCGACCTCGGGATCCAGTCCAACGCGCGCAGTTCATCGATGATCGCGCCACGGATCCGGCTGATGGCATACGTCTCGAACTTGATCGCGCGGTCGATGTCGAACTTTTCGATCGCGTCGATCAGCCCGAAGACCCCTGAGGAGACGAAATCCGCCTGCTCGACATTGGCCGGAAGCCCGACGCCCACCCGGCCGGCCACGTACTTCACCAACGGCGAGTAGTGCAGGATCAATTGCTCCCGCAGCCGGGCGTCTCCACTCTCCTTGTAGGAGCGCCAGAGCGTTTCCAGTGCACTTCGCTCGGGCGAGTCCGGGCGGGACCCCTGGCGATGTGGCCCTCGGGACCCACTTCCCGGGCTCGGGCTGGAGCTCGGGTTCGGGCCTGTGCCAGGGCCGGTGCTGGCACCTGTACTGGGGCTGGGGTTGGGCAAGCGGGTTGATGCCACGCGCGCCGTGGTACTGGCTCCCGACCGGTTCAGGTCGGTGTCGTGTCCCGGGTGCCGGTCGGCTTGGTCGTGGCAAGCAGCGGGGTGCTCATCAGGTTGGATGATGTCGGGAACGCGCGCATGTCCTCGATCCCCAGATCCCGAAGGCCGCACTCGGCCAACGCCGGGACGCCCCGGACTCGACCCACGACCAGGTGCCGGAGCCGGGACCGACCCCATCTCTGAATCGGCCGGGCTGCCCGCGCTGCCCGAGTCGGCGCGGCCGATGCTGCCTGTACGGGCCGAATCTGTCGCCCTGGTCGGGTCGGCAGCCGCAGCCGAGGCTGAAGCGGCCGACAACGCTTGTCCGGGCCGCCCTTGCGGGTGCCACCCGGACACCCCGGCATCCGCTTCGCGGGCGCCGCGGCGAGCCTCAGGGGGACGGGGCGCATGACTGTGCGTCGGCTCGACCTCACGCCCCCGCCCGTCGCCAGGAGCACCGCCGGCCCCGGTACCAGTGCTGGATCCCGCCGGGTTCTCGCTGCTGCGGCTCGTTGCCCGGGCGCCGGCGGGGGCACCGCGTCCGCTGATGGAATTCCCGACGCGGAGAGTCGAGGGCGCGCGCCCGATGGCCCCTCCATCGACACCTCGTCGATTTCTGGTCGACTGCGCGGTCGCGACTGTCCCGCCGACCCCGTGGGCTCCAGCATCGTCGGCGTCAGCGGTGCAGCATCCGCTGCGGGACGGGCCTCGGCCCCCGCCCGGCCCGCAGACCGGGCGTCACCGGTCACCCTGTGTCCCGGAATGTTTGTGGGCATGCGTTGGTCTGCGCCGTTCTGCCGAGTCATGTGCTGATAGGGAAGCCACAAAGGAGCGTAGCGTGACCATACCGCTGCAGTGTGCTACCGCCACTCGGTCGTCCCCCGATCCGGTGGCGTGCCCGGCGCGTCGTCGCGATACGCGCCGGGCACGGCTTCACCTCCGGCGGTCCGACGCGCTCACGGATCACGACTGACCGGGCCGCGGCGGCGCACCAACCGCCAGTGAGCGCCGCATCGTTCGACATAGCCGAGCGATGCCAGTTCGTAGAGCCGCTGGAGCACTGTGTCCGGCGCCACGCCGGACTGCTGAGACAGCCGTTCCACCGGCGCGCCGTCGGCACTGGCGGGCACGGCTTCCAGAACACGCGCAACGGCCGGTTCCAGCAGATCGCGCGGGACGACCGGCCCCGTTCTGACCGGCGCAAGGTCCTCTCCGATCGCACCGATCAGCTCCACGATCTCAGCCGCATCGGTGACCAGACTCGCCGCGCCGCTGCGGATGAGGGCGTGCACGCCGGCGGAGAGCTCGGAAGTCACCGGCCCCGCTACTCCCATCGTGTGACGGTTGAGGTCCCGGGCCCGTCGGGCGGTGCTCAGCGCGCCGCTGCGAAGCGCTGCCTCGATGACGACCGTCCCGCGGGTCAGAGCTGCGATCACTCGATTGCGCAGCACGAAGCGAAATCGGTTGGGGTGAGTGCCGGGTGGGAACTCACTGATGAGCAGGCCCTGCTCGGAGATCCGACGGATGAGCTCCGAGTTGCCGGGCGGGTAGGCCGTGTCGACCCCGCAGGCCAGCACACCGATGGTGGCTCCCCCTACGGCGAGCGTGCCCCGGTGTGCGGCCGCGTCGATGCCGTACGCCGCCCCGGACACCACCACCCACCCCCGTTCGGCGAGTTGTGCAGAGATCTCCCCTGCCACGTGCGCGCCGTACACCGAGCAGGCGCGGGCACCGACCACGGCCACGGAGCGAAGCGCGAGCAGGCGCAGCGATCCCGTGCCCCGTACCCACAGCCCCACCGGCCTGCCATCACCGAGGTCGTCCAACTGACTGGGCCATTCGGGGTCTCCCGGGATCAGGAACCTCCCACCGCCGCCTCGGATGCGGTTGAGGTCAGCGATCGGGTCGACCCCTGGGAGGCGGTTCCGGTAGTCGGCCAGCCGGTCCGGATCGAGGCCCAACGGGCCGAGCGCGAGCCGGCCCCGGATGGCGTCGATGACGTTGGTCGCCCCGTGATGGACGAGCCAGCGCCCCATCACCGCGTCGCCGGGCTCGATCAGCCGAGTCAGGGCAGCTCGCGCGATGCGCTCCGGCTCCGGTGTGGGTGCCGCCCCCGCCTGCGTCGGCGCAGGTGGCGATCCGGCACCGAAGGACGAGCGAGCCGGCGGCCGGAGCTGGGCTGGCGGGGACATCAGGGGCTCCGGTGGAGTGGGCGGAGGCAGCAGCATCGGGGGCGGTGAGGTCTGCGGGGGCAGTGGGGTCTGCGGCGGAGGGGTCCACGGTGGACTCAACGACGGTGACGTCCGTGACTCCGTCGGCGGCGCGGGCGTCGAGGCGAACGTCTCGGGCATCTCGGCCTGCTGCTCGGGGTGACTGGATGTGGTGATCGCGTGCTTCATTGGCGTCTCCTCAGCGGACGAACAGCGGCAGTCGGGACCGGTACAGCGGCTACGGGGAAGGGGAGGGCAGGTCAGGGCTCACCACCCAGGTCGAGGTCCGAGTCCGCGGGGTGGGCGGCCGGCCGGTCCATCAGGGAGTGGCCGCGCTGAACACCGGTGCGCAGGGCAAGTCCGGTGAGAACGTCAGCCCGCCCTGGCCTGTCCCGTCCGGCGAGATCGGCGATCGTCCACGACACTCTGAGCACCCGGTCGAGACCGCGGGCGGTCAGCAAACCTCGTTCCAGATCACGCTCGGCATCCACCAGAGCCCCCGGCGACAGTTGCCATCGCGTGCGGAGCTCATGTCCAGGGACCTCTGCGTTGGTCCGCCAAGGCGTGTCGACCAGTCGCGCGGCGGCACGCTCGCGAGCCGCGCGCACCCGGGCGGCAACCGTCGCGGTGGACTCGGCGGTGCGATCGCGAGCCATCAGCTCGGCCTTGGTCACGGACGACACCTGGACCTGAAGGTCAACGCGGTCCAGCAGCGGGCCGGACAGGCGAGCCTGGTAGCGATTGACCATCGTCGGCGTGCACTCGCAGCCCTGACCCCTCATCGAGTGCCGGCCGCACGGACAGGGATTCGCCGCCAAGCAGAGCAGGAACCGCGCCGGCAGACGCATCGAGCCGGCCGAGCGGGCAATCATGACCTCACCCGATTCCAGCGGCTGGCGCAGCGCGTCAAGCACCCGAACCGGGAACTCGGGCGCCTCGTCGAGGAAGAGGACCCCGCGGTGCGCGAGGGATACGGCGCCCGGACGGGGGAACCCGGTGCCTCCGCCGACGATGGCGGGCATCGTGGTGGAGTGGTGGGGTGCGCAGTAGGGCGGGCTGTCGACCAGTGGACGGCCGGGCGGCAACAGGCCGGCGACCGAGTGCACGGCAGTGACCTCCAAGGCCTCCGTCTGGGTCAACGGGGGCAACAGCGACGGCAGTCGTTCCGCCAGCATGGTCTTGCCCGCACCCGGCGGGACGCAGTGAACGATATACGAGTCCAGGCATGCCTATATAGAGAGGTCAGTGCAACGTTCCTACACCTGTCTCAGCAGGGCTGTCCGCGCTCCCACAGCTCCTCGGCGTGCTCAGCGAACCTGTCGAACATGCCCCCGTCCTGCTGCCGACGCAGGTGCATCATCGGGGAGTCATGGCCTACGAACCGGGCCAGGTGAGGAGTTACCAGCGCCTGAGCGTCAAAGCGGAACACGGAGAGGCTGACGTGGTTCGTGGCGTCGTCCGATGCGCTGAGGCGCGCTTCCACGCCTTCAACATCGCGCAGCTTGGCCAGGTTCTCCAGGGTGATCCGGATGCGGGTAGAGACGGTGAGGGCAACGTCTTCGATCCGCTCGCGCTGCGCCGTGGTCTCGCTACTGGGGTCGCCCAGCAGGAACCGCACGCGGCAGCCGGCCTGAGCCTTGGCGCGCAGAGTTCCGAGGAAGTTGGGCTGCTCCAACCACAAGAAATAGTTCGTATATCCGGCGAACAGCAGGTCAGCCTTGGCTTCGCTGATCAGCTGGCCCCACGCAGAGGACGGGCAGGCCGAGCGGTAGGGGTAGACGGAGACGATCTCTCGATCTGGGCCGGTCTTGATCGCCGACCGAACGACGTTCGGCCACAGCATTGCTTCATTCACCCCTAGCGCTTCGCTCACGTCCGCCCGGTTCCGTGGGTGAGGGACCAGAGCCGCATCTGTCAGCCATCGTTCCACCGTCTTCGGTGCCACCCCCACGCGGGTAGCCAGCTGACGGGCACTCAACCGCGCGTCCCCCATAGCTCGGCGCAGGGCAGTGTTCAAGGGGTCCCCCGGGACATTTGGGCGTTCTTCGACGCTACCGCCCAGCAGGTATCAGCGTCCCGGATTTGCCCCCTGATCTCGCCTGAATGGAGCGGTACACATGCGTCATAGCCAAGCTTGACCAGCGAGATGGAGCCGAACGTTGAGCGAAGTGGAGAGTGAGACAGCGCGGCTGCGCACTACTCGCGTGGAAGCCGAGCAGGCGGCGGACGCCGTGGAGACAGCTTGGAAACTGGCGGGTCTGCCAGCCAGCCCCGGGGTGATGCCAGTAGTCAGCGGGCGCGGCCTTCGCGCTGGACCGCACGTCTCGCTTGGGGGCTGCCACGCTGCTACGGCCCGCGCGCTGGCCGACGTGCTTACCGAGTACGCCCGCCTGACTGGCAGGCTGATCGATGGCGAGTCTCGCGGCCTACTCGCAACCATCCTCGCTGAGGCAGGCGCCGAGCCGGCGCTTCCAGGCGACGGCTACACCCTTGTTTCTCGGGAGTTGCCCTCATGACGCAGAACTGGCAGCCGAGCGTCGGGCAGGCGGCATACGACCAGCAGTCGGGCCAGACAGTACGAGTCATGGCGGTGCACAGCTTCGGTGTGTTCGTCCGGCCCCTCAAGGGTGGACGGGAGAGCATCACGAAGCGCCGCTACCTCCTACCACCGAACGACGCGCCTGAAGGTGCCCAACGAGAGGCGACACCGTAGTAGCCGGGAGCGAAACCCCCGGGTCCCTAATTCGCGGCGATGCACGTCTCCAGGGGGCCAGGGTCCCCAGCACCGAACCGCCCAGAGATCGAGCCACCCCCGGTGCCCAGCTCAGGACGCACGTGTCAATTCAGCGGCCGGGCCCAACCGGTCACTACCAGTGCCAACAGAGCCACTGGAGGCTGGCCAACCCTGCGGGTTCGCTCTGGCAAGAGATCCAAGCGAATGCAATCAGTGCGAGCGACGATAGGCGCAGGGAAGAGGTGCAGCGGCCCAAGCTGCGATAAGCGACTTCAGGCCGGTTAATCTCGGAACCATGGAGCCATCTGCTATTAAGTCAGGTTTTCACCTCCTCCACCAACCCCGTAGCGACTGACGAATGAAGCGATAGCCTTGGGAACCTCGTCGCGATAATCTTCATTTCTAGAAATTGCCATCCGGAGCATCCATAGAAGTCCTTGGATTTGCAGGAGTGGAGAATTGGCTACCATGCGGGCAGGCATCCAGGGACAGACCAAATGAGAATGCCTCAGATCCTCGACCTGTCTCCAGATCGCCCCGTGATCGCGGTCGACTTTTTCCCACCACTCCTCATCAAGGAGTTGCAGCTTTGCGATATCCGCACTGAAAATTGACAGATCATACCGAGAGACTAGTGGCTCCAGGTAGGCACTCGGCTCCGCACGAAGGTGAATCGGGATAAGCGTGCTGGTGTCGGTTTTCAGTAGCGCCAATTCCGCATCGCGATCACGCACTTGATATGGAGCCCTCGACGCCAGCGGGTCAAGGAATTCTGGAATTAGGGAGAATTCGGCCGCCGAGATTAGCGCTAACTCCCGGATCCCTTGCAGCTTCAGATCTGACTCGAAATTTTCAGCCAGCCATGCCGCGCAGAAGCGATTAGCAGAGTCAATAGCGTCGCCCGAGAAGGTGAACAGCTCGGCTCGCTCCAGCTCTTCGACGACCACTGCCCGGCCACCTAGACCACCCACCTGCATCCTCCCTCACTCATGATTTTGATCATTTCGCCGATACTGGACCGAATAGCGAGCAAACAATGCATGCCAAACCGTAACTAGCGGCCCAGAGTGACCAGTTGAACAGAACTCCGGCCATGGCGGCACAGCTGGCGCCTGGAACTTCGATAACAACGAGAGCATAAAGCAAAAGGCCGAAAACGACTCCAGCAGCCAGGGATACTGCTCCGACCTGAATCGTGACTGTTGCGACCCTGCCTCCCAGGAAAGCAAAGACCAGACCCAATACAACGCCCTGAACAGTTACTGCAAGCTGTGTTGCTTGGGCCATCGCCGGGGACAGTCCCGACGGATTTCCTGGAGTTCCCACTTGGACTGCCGGCACTAGATCTACTTTTCCGACGCCAGACAACACTTCCCATAGCAGCGCGCTGGCAAGATACAGAACAATGATTGCGAACAGGGCGAAAGTTGCCACGATCAACGTCCCTGGTACATCATTGGCGAGCATCACCAGCGCTGCAACCAATGCGACTAGGGCACTAAAAACATATACGCCGACTACGGCTCCTCTGGCAAACTTCTCACTGCGAGCTGATCGGTCCTGACTTCCCCCAGCCCCCGCTGCGCCAGCCGCCATCGAGTACCTCCAGAGAGACGCATACCTTGACTAATATACTGACTCCACGGCAGATGACTCCTAGTGAGGGGTGATCGGCCTAATCTTTTCATCCTTTCAGGCAGTTTATTACTCTCTCAAGGTTTCTCTCCGTGCCAGCACCATTGGCGCGCCAAGCCTGCCGGCCGAAGGCCGTGTCGTTCCTGGTGCGGTCAGCCTGCTTCCCGTCGCGTGGCCGTTAGGGCGTGCCATGGCACTTACAGATCAGCCCAGACGTGGCCTTCGTTGTAGTTGTGCCATCCCCGAAAGAACCAGCGCCAGCGGCACCTGAGACCAGCTGAGAATCCAACAAGGTCAGGTGCGACACCGACAACGGTGCGTGAGACAGGACAGCAGGAGGCATCACTACGGAGTGTGATGGCCTCAAGCTGGGCCGACCGTCGCATAAACGATGGTTATTGCGACGCTCGGTCGATGGGGTACAGCGGGGCCGTTCTGGTGTCCAAAACCCGTCTCAGAAGCCACTTCAAAGCCTTGATCTTTTGAGACGAGTTATGAGACTGTTGAGGCATGACGACGCACGCAGTCAGCGGCCACCGGATCGGCTACGCCCGAGTCTCCACCGACGACCAGGAGGCGCAGCTCCAGCACGACGCCCTGTCCGAAGCTGGCTGCACTCGAATCTTCACCGACAAGGCCAGCGGAAAGAACACGGACCGTCCAGAACTTGCCGCAGTGCTGGACTACCTTCGCCCCGGCGACACCCTGTGTGTCTGGAAGCTTGATCGCTTCGCCCGCTCCCTGATCGACCTTGTGGGCATGGTGGACGCCCTGGCAGCGCGCGGGATCGGATTCAAGGTCCTCACCGGGGCGCTGGCCAGCATCGACCCGAACACACCGGACGGCCGGCTCATGCTTCAGGTTGTAGGCGCCATGGCGGAGTTCGAGCGCAGCCTGATCAAGGACAGAACCCGCGCAGGCTTGGAAGCGGCTAAGGCTCAGGGGCGCACCGGCGGGCGACCTACGGTAATCAGCGAGGACAAGCTGACGATCGCCCGCGCCCGCCGGGCCAAGGGCGAGAGCGTGAGCAGCATCGCCAAGGCGCTCAGCATCAGCCGCGCAACGCTGTACCGACACCTGGGCGACGACTAGGAACGCCGGACGGACCACGTACTGAATTCAGTATGTGGTCCCTTCGTTTCGCCCCACAGCAACACCCGCTCACCTAGGGCGGGCAGCCATAGTCAATATTAGACATGAGCACGAAAAGTTACCCAATTGCGGACACTAGGCCGCGCGGGGAGTTTCCAATGCTACGATCCCGTCAATATCCCTAAGCGCGGAGGGTGGCATGGGAACAAAGACCTTCAACAGTGGCGAAACAGGCCAAGATTCCAGGATCATCGCCGGGGTCTTCGCCGCTGGCAAGACGGATGAGAACAGAGTCCCAGTGGGGCTCTCTGAGTGGCGAATTAAAACCGGGTCTCCGATCATCGCAGATGCGGTTGCTGAACTGTTCGGCGGCACCCCCCAGTACATCGGGAGCAGCAGAGAGCTTCACCTCGCCGTGGACACCCGCGCCAACACCGTTCCCATCCTGATGGCAGGACTAAACGACCTTTGCGTCGACATGAAGCTTTGGAATCGGGGTGAACTTGTCCACCACTGCGATGGAGTCGAATTCCTATCACCTGCTAAGAAGCGCGGAACTCCGTGCGGCTGTCCGGCCACCCTGTCAGAACGCAAGAATTCGGCCAGGGATTTCATGGGTCCGAGCCCCAGCATCGAGGTCACGTTCCGTCTCGCGGATCGCCCCGACCTTGGTGAGTTCCAGTTCAAGACGGGCACTTGGACTCTACTTGGGGCCCTCGAAGGTGTAGAGAACGATCTCGCTGCGGTCGACGGCCCGGCGCTCTGTGAGCTGTCACTTGTCCGAGTGGACGTGGTCACAAAGAACGGACAAAACGCCCACTACATGAAGCCGGAGATCCGCGTCTTGGGTCCAGCCAGCTGAGTCACAGCAGGTCACACAACGCACGTGGCCGAACAGCAAGCGGGCTAGCAATCCGTAAATTTACGCGCTGCTAGCCCGCTTGCGCGCGCTCGACACCTACTAGAGCGCAAGGGTAACTCCGCGCCACCCCTCGTAGCCAGACAGCTTCCGGCGAGCGCCGAACCGCTTGTCCATCGCAGCAAACAACAGGCTCTTCCCCGTCCGGACACCGAGCGACCGGGCCAAGACGGGCTCAGCCAGGCTGAACGCGTCCCAAACAGCAGACGTGCGCACATGCTCACTGCGGGGCACAGCGGACAGGCCGGCCACCCAATCGGCAGGGTCCTTCATTGCAGCACGGAAAGCGTCGAACTGCGAAGCGATGGCGAGGAGTTGATTGGCCCGGCCAGTCGAAGCGGACAGTAGCTCTGAGGCCACCTCACTCATCCTCTTCACGAGGGCCGGATTGTCGGGAATCCCCAGCGGCTCAGATATGAGTTCCAACTCAGCGGAAAGCCCCTCGGCAGCCGCACGAAAATATGCTTGCTCGTCGGGGTCAGTCGCCTCTCTCGCAGAGATCTGGGCCTCCAGCAGGTGGGCCCGTAGTCCACGCCGGCGGCTCTCCTCTGACAGTCCTGCGTCCACCGACTTCGCAGCGGCGAGCAGCCATTCCCCCAGACCCCGGCGGATCATAGGAACGTCACGCCATTGGCCGCCCAAGGTCACCCACTGACCCCCATCCCACACGAACGGCACTGCTGGCACCCCAGGGCGCGCGGCCATGGCGGCGGCTACCTCCCAGGCCTGGCGGGCGAGCGTGTCATCTATGTACTTTCCCAACTGGACTCCTTGAAAATGTTCACGTCATTTCACCCCCGCTGTCCCACCGAAGGTGGGTAGTAAGTGATTCACAGAGGCTTTACAGCTCCCTATAGGTGACTCACAGAGGGTGAAAACTACCAGCTCAAAGCCACTATAGGTGACTAGAGAGAACCAATAAAACTATCTCCCTGCTGAGAACCCGGAACGTTCCCCACCACCGTCATTCGTCAGGGGAGCGCTTCAGAGCATGCGCCCAGGCACAGCGGCAAGGCCCTGGGGCGCAGGAAGCCCCTGCATGGCCACCTAGGGGCGCGAGAAAGCCCCCGCCGGGCGGGTTTCACCTGACAGGGGCCGAGAGGGCCGCTACGAGGCGGCTAGAGCTCTTCGAGTTCTCGGCGTATGGCCTCAAGGGCTTCAGCTTCCGGGTCCTCAACGTGTCGGCCCACGTGTATACGCTCCGGGTCCCACGCCCTTCGCCCGTTCGCCGGAGTTACCGTCGCCCTGATGTTGAAGTCCAGCAGCAAGAGGCGCCGTTCCGCCGTATCGCGCGCCTTCCACTCGTCGGCAACGGTACGGCCGGTAGGGACCCACTCCCAACGCTCTGGGGTGTCCGGCTCAGCCTCAATCTCTTCAAGGGCCTCCTGGCGGGCCTCAAGTTGCCGGAGGACAGCATCCCGAGCGGCGCCCCGGAGCACCGCCAAGTCGGCAGCCAGGGCATCAATGTCAGCCGTGAGTCCGTCCAGCTTGACTCGGCGGTCGCTTCCCCGCCCACGCGGCGCTGAACTTGAAACTCAATGGGCCCGAAGCGGGTCAGGAGCCAATCCTCTACCTGCTCCTCCAGCCGAGCAGCATTGACCGAGATGCCAGGGCAGAGTCCCTTATCGCGCACCCGCTTGTAGCGTGCAGCCTCGCAGGTGTACAGGTCGAGACGCTTCCCCCTGTACTCGCGAGAGTTGTAGTACAGCGTCTCATCGCAATTCGGGCACCATGCGACGTGGAGCAGGAGCGTCGCCTTCCGCCGTGGGCGACGGTTGGTCTGCCCGGCACGATCTAGTGCGTCTTGCAGCTCGTACCACGTCTCATCGTCCAGCAGAGCCGGCCCAACCCGGACGGGTGCCCCGAACTCATCACGCACAGCACGCCGATCCGATCGCTTCCCGACAACGCGATAGCCCCGGAGTACCTCCGAGCGGAGAAGTTGATACAGCGCTGAGTACGTCCACTCTTCCCAGACCATCGGTGGGTGCCACTCCCCTCTGGCCAACTTCCGGTATGTGCCCGGCGAACGCTCTCCACTGCTGTTCAGCCGGTCAACCTCCTGCGAGAGCGTGACACCCTCGACTACACGGCGAACGACCCTGGTCAGGACGCCCTGCGCATACCCGTCGAGGTCAAGGGCCTTGCCGCCGTCTTTCTCGACCAGCCGGAAGCCATACGGCGCAGCACCACCAAGCCAGCGCCCCTGGCGACGAAGCTCACCGCGCGACCGAAGGATTCGAGCCTTGATCGTCTCCCGTTCCATCTCAGCGAAGGCAACCATGATCGTGGTCACGAACTTCCCGTAAGGGCTGGTCAAGTCCACCTGCCCCTGAACATCCGCCAGGGTGGCTCCTCTGCCGGTCAGCATCTCGACCAGCGCAGCAAAGTGCGCGGTAACCCGAGAGAAGCGGTCAACCGACCGAGCAACGACCACATCCACCTCAGACAGGTTGTCGAGGATCTCTCGGAAACCGGACCGGTCTTCCGGCCGGATGGCTCCGGACACGTCAACGTCGCTGACCACCTGCACCACCTCCCAGCCTCGAAGGCGGCAGAAGTCCCGGCAGTCTTGTTCCTGGGACGCGATCGACGTGCTGTCCTCAGCGTCTCGCGAAAGTCGCAGGTAGAGAGCGGCACGTATGGGTTTGGGCACTTGTCCTCCTGTGTCTCGGACAGTATGTCCCACCACCGGGCGGCCCCTTGAGGTAGAGGTGGTGCCCTCCTGCAGCCGCGATCTCCAGCGCGCGGCGGGCCTCGTACTGGCCGGCGACATCGGCCAGATCGGGCCTGACCGCCGAGCCCTGCGCGCAGGTCCGGACTCCGGCTCCGGGAAGGAGCAGCCCAGCCAGGAGAGGGTCCGGGTGCCCGGCCACCGGCCCGGGCTCCTCCTCCGGCTCGGGTGCGTCCGTGAGCCGAGCGATGAGCTGTCGAAGGCTTCGCACTCCCATCACCGAGACTCCGGGTACGAGGGCTGCCTCTGCGGCGGTCTGTTCTGCGACCACTACCTGGCGGTAGCCCGCATCGGCAGCGGCAAGGACGGACGGGAGCACTCCGCGGACGGGCCTGACGGTGCCGTCGAGGCCGAGCTCTCCGATGATCAGCAGGCCGGCGATCACCGCCGGGTCCAGACGCTCGGCTGCGGCCAGGACGGCGCATGCGACGGCGAGGTCGAACCCGCTGCCGCTCTTGGGTACGGAAGCGGGGCTCAGACCAACGGTCAGCTTGCGTTGCGGCCAGCTTTCCCCGCTGTTGACCACCGCAGCCCGGACCCGGTCGCGGGCTTCGGTCAGCGCTTTGTCGGGGAGCCCCACCAGGGCGAAAGCTGCGACGCCGGGTTCGAGGTCCGCCTGGACCTCGACCACCACGCCGTCAACGCCGATGAGGGCAACGGAGCAGGTGCGAGCGAACGGCATGTCACACCGCCCCTCTCACGTGCTCGATCAGCGCCGCACCACGGAAACGGTTGACCACCGCGATGAGGTCGATGCGAACGCCTCCGGGGGCGGCGGCGCGGGCCCGTCCGACGTCCCGGTGGCCTGGACCGCGCCGACGACCTTCTGGGCGAGCTGCTCGAAGTGGACCGGCCAGCGCTCGTTGAGCCAGCGCTCGGCCAGCCGACGGAGGCGCTCGGCCTTGGGCCTGTCGATGCCCTCCGCGGGTTGCTGGAAGGCACGCTCCGAGCGGGTCTTGACCTCGCAGACGGCGAGTGTCTCGCCGTCGAGAGCAACGATGTCGAGCTCGCCCTCGGAGCACCGCCAGTTCCGTTCCAGGATGCGCAGGCCGTCGTGGACGAGGCGCCGGGCAGCCACCTCCTCGCCGTACCGTCCCAGCCCCAGGTTGGGGCTGCGCCCGGTGGTCGCCGGCCTCTGGCCGGCACCGGACGAACGCTGACCGGCGGCCGCAGAACCACCCGCGGCAGCCGTCGGACCGACCGCCTGGCGCGTCGCCGGTTTGGCGCGGGATCGGCCACTTCCTGCGGTGCCTCTCGCGCCTCCCCTAGTGGACCGGGTCGCACGAGGCGGTGCCACACTCTCGGCCGTGCCGGATCCTCCGGCGCAGGCCGCCGAAGAGAGGAGCCCGTTCGGGCCGGCCGGATCACTGGCACCTGCCGCATCGGCCGATTCGGCCCGCTGATGTGTGCCAACCCGAACGCCTCGGCGAGCCTCGTCGGCCCGACTGTCCTCGCAGACCTTGTCGGCCTGGTCAACCTGATCGGCCTGGCCACCCTCGCCGGGCTCCGTTCCTCGGCGAGCCGGCCGACTCTGGCAATCTGGGTCGACGGCAGCAGTGCCAGCGGCAGCGGCAGCGGCAGCGGCATCTCGGTCGTGTTCGGGCTTCGCGTGTTGGCAGGAGTCGACGGCTTCCGCCGTCGAGGTCCGGTCTGGGCTCCTGCCCGTGAGAGCGCCGTTGGGGCTGCGTTCTTCTCCGACCCGTTCGACTTGTCCGGCCCGTTCCTGCCACTGGTATTCCGGTCGCCGCTGCTCGCGCCACGGACGTCATTGGGATTCTGCACGGCTTCACCTCCGTCATGTGGAGGTTGCCGAGGAGACGTGCATCCCGACCAGGGGACCTTACGAACCTGTGGATAACTCGGGCCTGTGGATAACCAGAGTCCCTCGCAGGAGTGGTGAAGCCCCTCGATGCTGGACACGGCTGCTCGGAAATTCCATGCTCGGAATCCGGACAGAGCACCGACGCGGAGGGCGAACCCTGCGCAAGGAGCGGCTCGGCAGCTCCGGGCACGATGCCGAGGGTTGTCCCGAGCCCTGAACCGTCGGCTATCGCATCAGTTGCCGAAGGAACTGTCGTCGGAGGGGAGCTCCAGGTCGCTCTTGGCCAGCTCCTCGATATTGACGTCCTTGAAGGTCAGGACCCGGACCTTCCGGACGAACCGCGCCGGCCGGTACATGTCCCACACCCAAGCGTCCGCCATCGACACCTCGAAGAACACTTCCCCCTGAACGGAGTGCACCTGAAGGTCGTAGTCGTTCGTGAGATAAAAGCGTCGCTCGGTCTCGATGACGTACTTGAAGAGACCGACGACGTCCCGGTACTCCCGGTAGAGCTTGAGCTCCATCTCGGTCTCGTACTTCTCGAGGTCTTCGGCACTCATCCAGGCGTCCCCTCACTCGTCACGTCCACCCCATTGTGGACCACTGCAACCACCATCAGAGCCCTACCGGCACGACCGGCGGGCCATCCATGACCAGGCGGTCGAGAAGCTCCGGCAACCGGGCCGGATAAACGGTCTCCCCGGTCTCTCTCAGCTCGGCCGCAGTCCACCAGCGTGCCTCGATCAGAGAGGCGTGCTCCTCCGCGGCCGCTCTGGTCTCCAATCCGGCCTCCACCCGATCGGTCCTTGCCAGCAGGAAGTGCTGTTCCTGCTGGTAGAGCTGCCCCTGAAAGGAGAACGACACAGTGTCGTACGCCACCAATGGTCCGAGGTCCACACCGACGAGTCCGACCTCCTCGGCGAGTTCGCGCAGCGCCGCCTCGCGCTCGCTCTCGCCCGGCTCCAGGCCACCGCCCGGCGTGATCCACCAGGACACACCGGGGGCCGCCGGGTCCAGACCGTGCAGCAGTAGGAGGCGGTCGTCCCGGTCGAGCAGGAGGACGCGGACGGCTCGCCGACGCCGGACCTCCACGGCGGTCACCTCCACTGTCCCCTCGCGAACGGCCGGGCCGAGCGGGCCCGCCGGTTCAGCTCCGTCGACGGCTCACGCGGCGCACCAGCGAGGCAACCGATCCCATCGCGCCCGCCAACAGGACCAGCGCAGCTCCACCGACGGCGCCGTACGCCGCGGGTGCGAGCAGCCCCGGTCGGGTTGCAATCGGCCCCTTGAGGGCGTCAAAGGCGGCAGTGCGGCCGAGGAACGTGGCCCGGGACGACGGCCAGACACGTGCCTCCACCTTGGCGACCACGTCCGAGGCAGCCACTGTCCCGCTGGCGACATCCAGGTGGCTGCGGGAGTCCAGGGAATTGAAGCGCGAGTCTCCGAGCAGGAAGAGGCGCCCCTCGGGCACGGTGATGCTGAAGGCGGCACCAGTGCCGCCTCGGACATCTGCGTAGGGTTCGGTCACACCGACGCCGTTCACGGTCAGGTGCCCTGCCGAGTCGCAGCAGGCCACTGTGTCGCCGCCGACTGCGACGACACGCTTCACCATCGTCGCACCGCCCCAGCTCTGCTCGGTAAAGACGACGATGTCGCCACGGCCGACCGATCCTCCGCCGATCTTCCGGGCCAGCACGGTGTCGTCCGGCTGGATGGTGGGAGACATGGACGTCGTCGGCACGCGGTAGGGACGGTAGTCCATCGCGATCAACCCGAAGCCACCGACGAGCAGCGCGAACCCGACGGCGATGGCCACGCCCTGCAGCAGCGAGGCTGCGCTACGTCGCCGGCGGGCCGGCGCCGGCTTCGCTGCCGGACGCTCCGTGACACTGCTCATGGCCCTCGTACCTTCCTCATCGGCACTAGGCCGGTCCGCGCACACCTGGTACCCACGCGCGGTACCGGCGGCCCCAATGCCGACAGGCCGCGGTACCTGCGAGCACATTACTCGCCGGTACCACGGCCTGCGCAAGAGTCGGCCACAGATCCTCAGTCGATCGCCCTGCCCCTCACGACGGCCGAGGGGGCCGGCGCACTCAGTCAAGTCGATCCGGTCGGTCCGCTCGGCACGGCCGGGCCGGTCAGTCTCGACGCCTGCGGATCCACCACACAGCCGGCAGGGCAACAGCCGCGCCCGCCGCCGGCAGCGTCATCGGAGCCGCCGCCGAGAGGCCCTTCTGGTCGAAGGTGTCCGGCACCGGAAGCGTCGCCCAGTCCCCGATCGGCCACGCGACCACGAAGGCCCGACCGACCACGTTGCCGACCGGCACCGTTCCACCGCCGGGCTGGTCCTGGTGGTAGCGCGAGTCGAGGGAGTCACCACGGTGGTCGCCCATCACCCAGATCCGACCGTTGGGCACCTTGACCGGACCAAAGGGCTTCTCCCCGCACGGGGTGTTACCCGGGAAGATGTACGGCTCGTTGAGGGCGATCCCGTTCACCTTGACCGGACCGCTGCCCTGACACTCGACGGTGTCTCCACCCACCGCGATGACCCGCTTGATCAGGTCCTTCTCGTTGGAGGAGGGCATCAGGCCGATGAAGCTGAAGACGTTCTGAATGCCTCGGACGAAAGCGCTGTTGCTCTGCTGGGTCGGCTCGTCGTTCAGCCAGCCACCCGGGTCGTGGAAGACCACGACCTCGCCCCGCTGGGGCTCGGCGCCGAACCAGGGAGTGAGCTTGTCGACCAGGACGCGGTCCCCGATCTTCAGGGTGTTCTCCATCGAGCCCGACGGGATCGAGAAGGCCTGGACGAAGAACGTCTTGATCACCAGCGCCAGAATCAGCGCGATGCCGACCAGGATCGGGAGTTCCTTCCAGAAGGAACGCTGCTTCTGGGGACGGGGTCTGTCGTCTCCAGATCCGTCACCAGCCACCGTGTCCCGCTCGGGGACTTCACTCACTGTGCCCTCCGAGTCGTCCGGGGTACCGGCAGGACTACCGTCCGAAGCGGCAGCCGCTCCCGCCGCACCGGAATCGGCGGCCTGCGCGGCCTGGGCCGACCGGACCGCGCGACCGCCCGTGCCCTCGGGCTCCGGGGCACCCGAGCGGGCACCGATCACCAGATCCCCCACGACATCTCCTCCCTGCTCTGCAGACGCCCATGCGCCCACGCTCGCCAGTGCCGCACAGTCGACACCACGCTCCGTAACCGACCGTCAACCCGCCTCAGACCTGCCCGCCAGGGGCCGGTCTGACACCAGAAGCAACGACCCGGAAACCCGGGAAGGTCACCGAACCGTGCACCGAGTAGTCCAGCACCTCTCTATCACTCCCATTCGACCTGCCCGTGCTCCCACACGGCAGATCCGGGCATCAACCGGACCGACGGCTCTGCCGACGGCCGGCCTGTCCCCTCCGAACAACGAACGGAAGTGCGCCCAACACACCCATAACGAGCGAAGGTTCCGCAGGATCCGGCCCGGCGGTCCCAAATCCACCGGACGACTCAATCGGACCGGCAGTGCCTGCGGCCGAAGCAGCCGGCGTACGGGTCGGAAGAGAGGAGAGCGAACCCGGCACATCGAGCCGACCGAGTCTCGGGAGCGGCCATGCGATAACGACGGCGCGGCCGACGACGTTCCCCACAGGAATGGTGCCTCCCCCGGGATTCGCCATGTGCGACCGGGAGTCAGCCGAAAGATCGCGGTGATCGCCCATGACCCAGAGGCGCCCCGCAGGCACAGTGATCTTGAACGCCTGCCGCGACGGGACGTTGCCGGGCGCCAGGTAGGCCTCGTCGACGGGGGCGCCGTTGACACTCAGCCGACCCTTCGCGTCACAGCATTCGACGGTGTCCCCGCCAACCCCGATGACCCGCTTGATCAGGTCGTGCTCATTGTCGGAGGGCAACAGCCCCACGGAGGAGAAGACCTGCTTCACCCGGTGGAGAACCGGCCCGTCGTTCGACACCGTGCGGTCGTTCTCCAGCCAGCCACCTGGATCCCGGAAGACCACGACCTCTCCGCGGCTCGGCTGATTGCCGAACCACGGGGTCAGCTTGTCGACCAGCACGCGGTCGCCGATCTGAATCGTCTGCTCCATCGAGCCCGAAGGGATGACGAAGACCTGGACGAAGAACGTCTTGAGCACCAGCGCGATCACCAGTGCCACGATCACGACCAACGGCAGCTCGCGGAAGAGCGACCGGCGGCGGCGGCGAGCCGCACGCTGGGCTGTCCTACGGCGCTCGGCACGACCGCGGGTAACACCCGAGAGCCGGCGGCCCGCTCGCTCGGCCCCTGCGCCTTCCCCGGCCTCCGAGAAGTCCGGAGCGCCCGTTCCCGACGAGGGTGCAGCCGTCACCGGCCGTCCCTTACCCCTGGTCCCCATGGCTACCAGTCCCCCCAATCGCGGCAAAGGCTCCCGGCCGGGTCAGGGAGGTCCACCGACCGAACGGGAACACCACCCACTCGGCCCGGCCGATCACCCGCGACTCGGGCACGAAACCGCCACCCGGCTGCCCCAGGTGGTCGCGCGAGTCACTGGAATCGCTCCGGTGATCCCCCATGAGCCAGAGCCGGCCAGCCGGCACCAGGACGTCGAACGGCACCTCGGACGGCGAGTCGCCAGGAGCCAGATAGCCGGCTTCGTCGAGAGGCTCGCCATTGACGCGGATCCTGCCGTCCGTACCGCAGCAGGTCACCCTGTCACCCGCGATCCCGACAACCCGCTTCACGAAGACCGAATCACCGGCCGAGGAGAGCCCGACTCGGTTCAACAGCTTTCGAGCGGCGGAGGGGTCAGCAGCGTAGGGAAGAAACGAACCGGTCCCGTCGAACACCACGACGTCGCCGCGTCGAACGTGCCCACCGAAGGCGTAGGCGAGCTCATTGACCACCAGCCTGTCCCCAGGGCGAAGGGTGTTCTCCATGGAGCCCGACGGAACAGCGAAAGGTCGCGCCACGAAGGCATTCGCGATGAGCAGCACGAGCAGGCAGACAGCCCCCACCAACAGGAGGTCGCGTCCCCATCCCCCACGAGAGCCGCCTTGGGCGCCGTCACCGGGCGGGACTGCAACCGTCCCGACGCCGTCGGCACCCTCAACCAGCCCGGGGCCCTCAGCAGCCCCCGCACCGTCGACACCCTCAGCCGTCTGAGCAGCAGCAGGGTCCGTCAACGCCGCGCCCGCCCCGCCCGCAGCACCGACAGGAACGACGACGGACCGCGCCGGCGAGTCCGCACCCTTGGGGGCGGTTCTTCCGACGCGGTCCGCGGCAGGTTCGTGCGTGGTCATCGGGCAGAGCTTATCCCCAAGCCCCTGAGGTCCAGGCCTCAAGGTGTCCAAGGGCTCAAGTCCCATCGACCGTAAGCAGTCGCACCCCGGCCAAGGCCGGGGCCGATGCTTACTTGTCGCGCTTCTCCTTGATCTTCGCGGCCTTGCCGCGGAGCTCACGGAGGTAGTACAGCTTGGCGCGGCGGACGGCACCGCGGGTCACGACCTCGATCTTCTCGACGATCGGGGTGTGCACCGGGAAGGTGCGCTCCACGCCGACGTTGAAGCTGACCTTGCGGACGGTGAAGGTCTCACCGATGCCGGCGCCGTGGCGACGGATGACGACGCCCTGGAAGACCTGGACGCGGGAGCGGTTGCCTTCGATGACGCGGACGTGCACCTTGAGGGTGTCACCCGGGCGGAAGGACGGGACGTCGGTGCGCAGCGAGGCCGCGTCGACAGCAGCGAGCTTGTTGCTCATGGTGCTCTCCATCGCAGACGCCACAGGCCGCCTACGGAAGTTCGTGAGAATGATGGTTGCTGCGGGCCGCATCGGCTGACGGCGAACCCCCTGTGGCGGGCCGGCCGGTCCACGTGACGACCTCGGAAGGACGTCCAGCGACAGACAGCAGTCGCCTATTGTTCCACATCATCCACTGCCGGCCGAAATCGGCCGAGGCTCTCGTCCCAGGCCAGGCCGAGGATGCTGAGCGCCTCCCGTTCCTTCTTGTCGAAGGCACCGAGCTGCCAGCGGGAGACGAGGTCCGGCCGGTTGGCGAGGGTGCGGGCGAAGGCCTGTTCCCTGCGCCAGCGTGCGATCTTGCCGTGGTGGCCGCTGAGCAGCACCTCGGGTACCTCGCGGCCGCGCCATTCGGCGGGCTTGGTGTAGACCGGGCCTTCCAGCAGGTCGGCCATGGCACCGGGGGCGAAGGAGTCGTCGCGGTGCGACTCGGCATTGCCGAGGACGCCCGGGAGGAGCCTGGCGATGGCTTCGACCATCACCAGGACGGCGACCTCACCGCCGGCCAGGACGTAGTCGCCGATCGAGGCCTCCACGACCGGCATGCGAGTGGCCGCCTCGTCGATGACGCGCCGGTCGATGCCCTCGTAACGCGCCGGCGCAAACGCCAGCCACGAGCGGCCGGCGAGCTCCTGCGCGAGCTCCTGGGTGAACGGACGGCCGCTGGGGGTCGGCACAACCAGGGTCGGGACCTCCCCTTCCGGGCCTTGGGCGAGCACGGCGTCGAGCGCGGCACCCCAGGGCTCGGGCTTCATCACCATGCCCGGTCCGCCACCGTACGGGGTGTCGTCGACCGTCCGGTGGATGTCGGTCGTCCAGCCGCGCAGATCGTGCAGGTGGACATCGAGCTGGCCGCGGGCGCGGGCCTTGCCGACCAGGGAGACGTTCAGGGGGTCGAGGTACTCGGGGAAGATCGTGACGACGTCGATCCGCATCTCGCTCACGCGCCGTTCTCCTGGCCCGTTCCCCGACCGTCGCCGTCCTCGGAGCCGGCAGACTCGGCGCCGACCTCGGGGCTGACTTCGGAACCAGCGGCCTGGGGGTCAGCGACCTCCGATTCAGCGGCCTCAGAGCCGGCCGCCTCCGCGAGAGGCTCGATGAGGCCGGGCGGGGGCGTGATGACCGCGCGCTGGTTCTCCAGATCGATGGTCGGCACGATCTGCTCCACGAACGGCACGAGCACCTCGGTGCCGTCGGGGCGGGTCACCGTGAGGAGGTCCTGGTACGGGAGGTGGACGATCTCGCTGAGCTCGCCGACCAGCGTGCCGTCCGTGAGGACGACGTCGAGCCCGATGAGCTGGTGGTCGTAGTACTCCTCCGGGTCGTCCGGGGTCTCCTCCGGGTCGATCTCGGCGATCAGCATGGTGCCGCGCAGCGCCTCGGCGTCGGTGCGGTCCTTCACCCCGGCGAAGCGGAGCAGCAGCCGACCGCTGTGCACGCGACCGGATTCGACGGTCAGCGGCCCGACAGCCGCCGGGTCGGTGAGCAGGACGGCACCTGGGCCGAGCCGGAGTTCCGGCTCGTCGGTGCGGACCTCGACGCTGACATCGCCCCGGATGCCGTGGGCGCGGCCGATCTTGCCGACGACGAGCTGCACGGTGATCGTTCTCCTGTGTTCCCGCGCCGGGCGGCGCTGTACCGATGCAAGGAAGTCTGTAGGGGCGCCGTCGGGACCGCTGCTTGTGCGGCCGAGCAGCCCGCAGCCATGCACCCGTCGGGGCATGGCCGAAAAGGCAGGAAGGAAGCAGGAAGGGCCGGCCGGGACGACGAACGTCCCGGCCGGCCCCGCGTACCTGACGAGTGCCTGGCGGCTCGGTGTCAGCGGATGCTGTCCACGTCGACCAGGTCGACCCGGACGTTGCGGCCGCCGAGTGCGCCGACCACGGTGCGCAGAGCGCGCGCCGTACGGCCGCCGCGGCCGATCACCTTGCCGAGGTCGTCGGGGTGGACCCGGACCTCGATGGTGTTGCCCCGGCGCAGGTTGCGCGAGCGCACCTGCACCTCGTCGGGGTGCTCGACGATGCCCTTCACCAGGTGGTCGAGGGCTTCCTCGATCATGCTCAGGCCTCGGTGGAGGTGGCCTCGGCGTCAGCCTCGGCCTTGTCCGCCTTCTTGGCCTTCGGGGTGATGGCAACACCGGTGGTGCTGTCCTCGAAGCCCGCGACGGCCTTCGCGAAGAGGTGCGAGAAGTCCTCGACCTTGGGCTCGGCGACCTTCAGCGGCTCCGGAGCCGGCAGGCCCTTGAACTTCTGCCAGTCGCCGGTCAGCTTGAGGATGGCGAGGACCGGCTCGGTCGGCTGGGCGCCGACGGACAGCCAGTACTGCGCGCGGTCGGTGTCGACCTCGATCTTCGAGGGGTTGTAGGTCGGCTGGTAGACGCCGATCTCCTCGATCGCACGGCCGTCACGCTTGGTGCGGGAGTCCGCGACGACGATGCGGTAGTGCGGGGAGCGAATCTTGCCGAGTCGCTTCAGCTTGATCTTGACTGCCACGGGAGTGGATTCTCCTGGTGTTGACGTGGGTGAGCGGCCGCTGCCACCGCGTGGGGTTGCGGCGACCGGCCGTTCAGGGGACACGCCAGCCGTAGGAGAGAGGGGTCCTGCCCGGCTGCCGAGTACTCAGCTGTCCATTCTGCCACAGCTCGGCTGTTCACCATAAAACGGCCACCGTGCCACTGCCCCGACCCGGTCCGGACACTCGATCCGAACACTCGGTCCGGACGCCCGCGCGGGACCGCCACATGGAACGACCGCGCGGAACGACCACAGGAAGGCGGCCGGAAGCCCACTCCACCCCGACAGCGTCAGGGCACTGGCGTCACACACAGCCGCACCTGCGCGCGTGCCCCCGGACGGGCAACCGCACTCACCACCCGGACGCACGCGGCATCCGGGCATGGCCAACACACGCGCCCCGGAACACCCCGGCACGTGCGGACATCGGGGGCGGGACGCACAGACGGACAGGCAGATGGACAAGCGGACGACAAGCAGATCGGCTCGACCGAGGGCCCCCGCCCCCGGTAGAGCCGAGAAGAGCGAACGGTCACGCAGTGGACTGCCGCGCTGGGTGCGGCGATCCGACGGCGGATCGATCAGCCGATCTTGAAGGGCTGCTGGCACGCGCCGCAGACGATGGAGGCCTGGGCGAGCACCGACGGCACCACGCGGACGTTGCGGCCACAACCGCAGACGGCCTTGACCCGTACGCCGCCGCCGGAGGATCCGTGGCGGGCCGCCGGGCCGCGGAAGGCGCGCTGGCCGCCCTCGCCCGCAACGGCCAACTGGTGCGCCCCGAGTGCGCGCTCCAGCCGCTCGATGGTGTCGACGTACCGTTCCTGCGTCTCCTGGAGCATGGTCACCTGGGAGAAGCCGCTGCTGGCGTGCGGCTCGACCGGGTGGGCCAGCCCGAGCTCGGAGGCGAGCATCAGGAAGCGTCGGTTGTGGTACCGGCCGGCGCGGGAGGTGTCGCGGATCTCCCGGGCTGCGGCCAGACCGTGGGCGGCCTCGTGCAGCAGCCGCTCGAAACCGAGCCGGGTGCCGCAGGCCGAGGAGGACTCGCCGATCAGGGCCTCCGGGGAGGCGAGGTCGGGGAGGTCCTGGTGATGGGCCTGGATGTCGCTCCAGGCGGCGGCCAGTTCGGCCGCCAGGACGAGGGGCTGTGTCGTGCTCACGCTGGACCAACGAGGGAGAGCGGGCCGATGTTCCGAGAGTTCCCGTTCTCGGGGAATTCCCAGCGATCTCTCAGGAATGCCGACCTGTACCTGAATTGCGTTGTTCTGACCTGACGCAAGACCAACCCCCTGCATCTGTGGACCCGTCGAATCTCGACGGGCTCTCGGCTGCCGTCCCGGGACGTGCAAGTGCCGCCGCCATGGCGGACGGCCCGTGGCTGTGTCGAAATTGACAGGGCCACGGGCCGTATACCGTACCGCTAGTTCCGGCCCGCCGGGAGTTGACCGGCGAGTAGCTTCAACAAGGAGTACGCAAACCAGGGTTAACATTCCGCCGATTCACGCCGGAATTCGTTCGCAGTGCCCGTTCGCTCTTCAGGAAGTCTTCAGCAACGGGCACGCCCACTCCCCCACGCAACCCCCGCAGAACCGATCCCGCCGCCACAGCCCCGACCGCGATTCGGCCCCGGCGCAGGAACCGGATCAGGCCGGACCGGGACAGGGATCAAGGCTCCGGATCAGACTCCGAAAACCCCGATCCTGATCCCGGTCCGGATCCTGCCCGGGATCAGTACGCGCGGGCGACGATGGCGATGTTGCCGTCCTGGTCGTCGGTGGCCGGCACCGAGCCGTCGGCGGCGACGATGCAGCGCACCGAGACGCCCTGCTCGGCGAGCTTGGCCTCGCCCTCCGGGCCCAGGTCGGCCCAGGAGATCCGGCCCCAGCCGGTGGCCGCGGCCTCGACGGCCTCCTCGATGGAGGCGACATCGACCGTGCGGGCCTCGCGGCGCTCGCGCGACTGGCGGAGCAGCAGCGCCTGGTCCTCCTCCAGGATGCCGGGCACCAGGGTGGCCAGCGAGTCGGTCGCGACCGGCTCCTTGCCGCCGGCGATCCGGCGGACCAGCATCGCGGTGCCGTTCTCCAGGTCGCGCGGGCCGACCTCGATCCGCAGCGGGACGCCCTTGAGCTCCCAGTCGACGGCGCGGCGGCCGAAGGGGGTGTCGGTGCGGTCGTCGACCACGACCCGGACGCCGGCGGCCTCCAGCTGGGCGCCGATCTCGCGGACCTTGGCCAGCACCGCGTCGTCGCCCTTGATCGCGAGCACGACGACCTGGACGGCGGCCAGCCGCGGGGGCACCCGCAGACCGCTGTCGTCGCCGTGCGACATGATCAGGCCGCCGACCATGCGGGTGGAGACGCCCCAGGAGGTCTGCCAGACGTACTCGCGCTCGGCACCCTGGAGCTGGTAGGTGGTGTTGAACGCCTTGGCGAAGTTCTGGCCGAGCTCGTGGCTGGTGCCCATCTGCAGCGCCTTGCCGTCACCCATCATGCCTTCGAGGGTGAGGGTGTTGATGGCGCCGGCGAAACGCTCGCGGGCGGTCTTGCGGCCGAGCACCACGTCGATGCCCAGCACGTTGGTCATGAAGTCGCCGTAGACGTCGGTGTGGATGCGCGAGGCGTAGGCGCGCGCGTCCTCGTAGGTGGCGTGGGCGGTGTGGCCCTCCTGCCAGAGGAACTCGGTGGTGCGCAGGAAGACGCGGGGGCGCAGCTCCCAGCGGACGACGTTGGCCCACTGGTTGATCAGCAGAGGCAGGTCGCGGTGGCTCTGCACCCACTTGGAGAAGTACTCGTTGATGATCGTCTCGGAGGTGGGGCGCACGACGACGGGCTCGTCGAGCTCCTTGCCGCCGCCGTGGGTGACCACGGCGAGTTCGGGGGCGAAGCCCTCGACGTGCTCGGCTTCCTTGGTGAGGTACGACTGCGGGATGAACATCGGGAAGTAGGCGTTCTGGGCACCCGCCTTCTTGATCCGGGCGTCCATCTCCTGCTGCATCCGCTCCCACAGGCTGTACCCGTACGGTCGGATCACCATGGTGCCGCGCACCGGACCGTTGTCGGCCAGCTCGGCCTTGTTGATGAGGTCCTGGTACCAGCGCGGGAAGTCCTCCGCCTGGGGGTGAGTACGGGTGCCTTAGCCATGGGGCAGATGGTACGGGGATCGGGCCACGGACTGTGAATCCGGTGCACCGGCGCACTGCGGGGGCGCACGCCTCGGCGCACGGACACTCCCTGCACACCTCTGGACGGCGGGCCCGCGGCGCTGTTCGCTGGAAGGCGGGGCGGGACGACCGGGGGAGCCGGAGCAGAGACGCATCAACCGGAATGGGAGGCCGCGATGGCTTCAGCGCAGGTGACCGGTACGACCGCGCAGCGCCCGCACACGGACGGCGGGGCGGGGTCGCGCGGTCGGGCGCGCGACTGGGCGGAGATCCAGGAACGGATGCTGGTACCGCTCTACCAGGCCGTCTACCGGCGGCTGGAGGTGGGCCCGGCGACCAGTCTGCTGGGTCTCGGCTGCCGTTCGGGGCTGGCCCTGCTGCTGGCCGCGGAGCGCGGCGCCCAGGTGGCCGGCCTGGAACCCGAGGAGGAGTTGCGCGAGCTCGCCGAGGGGCGGCACCTGCGGGTGGCGGCCGCCGGCGGGATCGACCGGTCGGAGCAGGGCGTCCCCCGCTCGGCGTATTCGCTGGTCACCGTTTTCGAGCAGCTGACGTACGTCCGCGATCCGGCCCGGCTCGTGGTCGAGGCCGCGGGGCGGACCCTGCAGGGCGGACAGGTGGTGCTGGCGTCCTGGGGCCCTCCGGAGCGCTGCGAGAGCGCATCCGTCCTGGAGGTGGCTCGGCGCCGTAGCGGCCGCGCGCAGACCCCGGACCCGTTCGCGCTGAGTGCGCCGGGCGTCCTGGAGCTGCTGTGCGCCGGTGCGGGCCTGCGGCCGGCCGGCAGCGGCCGGGTCAGCTGCCCGTTCGCCTATCCGGAGCTCGACAGCGCGGTGCGCGGGATGCTCGCGACGGGCCTGTACGAAGCCGCGATCGAGGAGTGGGGGCCTGCGCTGGTCGCCAAGGAGCTGGAGGAGGCGCTCCACCCGTACGTGCAGCCGGACGCCTCGGTCCGGATGGCCAACGTGTTCCGCTACGTGGTGGCGGACCAGCCGCGCTGAGCAACGGATCCGGTCAGGAACGGATCTGGTCGGAAACGGATCCGGTCAGGGCCCCGGCGGGGCCCACTCCTCGGCGGTCAGCGCGAACCGCTCGTGGTCCCGCCAGGCCCCGGACAGGAAGAGCATCCGCGGGGTGAAGCCCTCGTGGCGGAAGCCGAGCCGCCGGGCGAGCGCGATCGAGCGGACGTTGTCCGGCTGGACGTTGATCTCCAGCCGGTGCAGGCCGAGGCCGCCGCGTTCGACCGGCGCGAAGCAGCGGTCGACGACCAGCTGCATCCCCTCGGTCATCCGGCCGGTGCCGGCGAACGGGAGATAGGAGTCGTAGCCGAGCGCGGCGTTGCAGAAGCGCCCCATCACGATGTTGGCGACGTTGCACTTGCCGACCAGCCCGCCGCTGGCGGTGTCCTCGATCAGGAAGGTGCGCAGGCCCTGCCCCTGACGCTCCAGGAGTTCGGTCAGGCCGTCCGGCTCGACCGGGTTCCAGCGGCCGATGTGGTCGGCGGACCGCCGCACCGCCTCGGCGTAGGGCGCCGCATCGGCGGCTCGGGGGCCCGGATCGCAACTCGCACACCACCATCATCGTTCATCCGTACGGTCCCGCGCCGCACCGGGGCCCCTGACGCTCGCGCCCCGGCACTCACGACGGCGCGACGGCCCGCAACCACGCCCCCGCACCTCCACGCCGCGCGCCACTTCGACGCGTCGCCACCCCGCCCGGAACGGGCAACGGCCCGCCGCCCCTCCAGGGGCGGCGGGCCGTCGTGATCGCGCGGGCGCGGTCAGAGCAGGTCCTTGAACTCCTTGGGGAGCTCGAAGTCGGCCGGGCCCTTGCCCGCCCCGAGGCCGAACGCGCCACCGGGCGCCGCCTCCTGGCCGCCGGCGGGGCCCAGGGCCCTGCGCTCGGCGGCGGCCGCCTCCTCCTGGGCCCGCTTCAGCGGGTTGCCGGACTTCTTGCGGCCCTTGGCGGCCGGGGCCTTCTTCGCGGACTTCTTGCCGCCGCCGCCCATCCCGGGAATGCCGGGCATGCCCGGGATCCCTTGCCGGAGGCCATCGCAGACATCATCTTGCGGGCCTCGAAGAACCGCTCGACCAGGCTGTTGACCTCGCCGACCTGGACGCCGGAGCCCTTGGCGATGCGCAGCCGGCGGGAGCCGTTGATGATCTTCGGGTCGGTGCGCTCGGCCGGGGTCATCGACTTGATGATGGCGCCGACGCGGTTGACGTCCTTGTCGTCGATGTTGTTGATCTGGTCCCGGATCTGGCCCATGCCCGGGAGCATGCCCAGCAGCTTGGAGATCGAGCCCATCTTCTGGACCTGCTCCAGCTGCCCGAGGAAGTCGTCGAGCGTGAAGTCCTTGCCGCCGCCCTGCAGCTTGGAGGCCATCTTCTCGGCCTCGGCCTGGGAGAAGGTCTGCTCGGCCTTCTCGATGAGCGACAGCATGTCGCCCATGCCGAGGATCCGGGAGGCCATCCGGTCCGGGTGGAAGGCGTCGAACTCGTCGACCTTCTCGCCGTTGGAGGCGAACATGATCTGGCGGCCGGTCACGTGGGCGACCGAGAGGGCGGCGCCGCCGCGGGCGTCGCCGTCGAGCTTGGAGAGCACGACGCCGGTGAAGTCGACGCCCTCCAGGAAGGCCTGCGCGGTGGTGACCGCGTCCTGGCCGACCATGGCGTCGACGACGAACAGGACCTCGTCGGGCTGGACGGCGGCCCGGATGTCGGCGGCCTGCTGCATCATCTCGGCGTCGATGCCGAGGCGGCCGGCGGTGTCGACGATGACGACGTCGTACTGCTTCTGCTTGGCGTACTCGATCGAGTCGCGGGCGACCTTGACCGGGTCGCCGACGCCGTTGCCCGGCTCGGGGCCGTAGAAGGCGACGCCCGCGCGCTCGGCGACGACGCCGAGCTGGTTGACCGCGTTGGGGCGCTGGAGGTCGCAGGCGACCAGCAGGGGGTGTGCTTCTGGCTCTTGAGCCAGTGGCCGAGCTTGCCCGCGAGGGTGGTCTTACCGGCACCCTGGAGACCGGCCAGCATGATCACGGTCGGGCCGGTCTTGGCGTACCGCAGCCGGCGCGTCTCGCCGCCGAGGATGCTGATGAGCTCCTCGTTGACGATCTTGATGATCTGCTGCGCGGGGTTCAGCGCACCGGACACCTCGGAGCCGAGGGCGCGCTCCTTGACCTGCTTGATGAAGGCCCGCACCACCGGGAGGGCGACGTCCGCCTCCAGCAGCGCGATGCGGATGTCCCGGGCGGTGGCGTCGATGTCCGCCTCGCTGAGGCGGCCCTTGCCCCGGAGGTTCTTGAACGTCGCTGCGAGGCGGTCGGAGAGAGTGTCGAACACGTCGGTCGCGGGTCCCTTGCGGCATCGGTACGGGTACTGTCGTCGTCCCCCAGGGTATCCGGCCGCCCGGGGAACGGTCTCCACCCGCCCGGATCCGGCCCGCGCAGGGCTCCCCGGGCGGGCCGGCGCCCTCAGCCGAGGGCGCCCTGCACCGCTCTGGCCACCTCGGACGCCCGCTGCGCGGTCAGCGGCCGGCCCTCCGAATCCGTCACGTAGAAGGCGTCCACGGCGTCCGCGCCCAGGGTGGAGACATGGGCGGTGCGCACCCGGACGCCGGCCGCGTCCAGGGCCCGGCCGATGCGGTGCAGCAGCCCCGGCGCGTCGTGCGCGCGGACCTCCAGGATGGTGGCGCTGGACGAGGCACCAGGGGCGACCGACACCACCGGCGGCGGGGTGGCGATGCCGCGCCGCCGGGGCGCGGCGGCGTCCCGCTCGGCGAGCTTGCGGGCGACGTCCAACGAGCCGTCCAGGGCCCGCCGCAGGTCCGCACGGAGCCTGGCCGCCTCCGGCAGCTCGCCGTACTCGGCGGCGACCGTCCAGGAGAGCAGCAGGACGGGCCCCGCGCCGACCGGGTCGAGTTCGCGCAGCCCGGCCGACCGGACGGTGAGCCGGTGCAGCGCGAGCACGCCGGCCACCGTGCCCAGCAGGCCGGGCCGGTCCGGGATGGCGAGGGTCAGCTCGACCCCCATCGGCTCGGTGCCGCCGTCGCCCTGTTCGGCGTGGGCGAGCAGGGAGAGCGCGGGCGCGCCCGTCCGGGCCGCCTCGACGGCGAGCCGCTCCTCCTCGGCGGTCGGGTCGCCCGCCACCGGGTAGCTGACCGCACCCGCCAGCCGGGCCGCCGCGCGGGCCGCCAGCCCGGCGACCAGCGAGGCCCGCCAGCTGCTCCAGGCCGCCGGTCCGGTGGCGGTGGCGTCGGCCTCGGTGAGGGCGTGCAGCAGCTCCAGGTGGGCCAGCGTGCCGACCGTCCCGGTGATCGCCTCGACGGTGGCCGGGTCGTCCGGGTCGCGCCGGGTGGCGGTGTCCACCAGGGTCAGGTGGTGGCGGACCAACAGCGCGAGGGTGTCGGTGTCGGTCTTGTCGAAGCCCATCCGGACGGCGACGTCGCGGACGATCACCTCGCCGGCCTCGGAGTGGTCGCCGGGCCAGCCCTTGCCGATGTCGTGCAGCAGGGCCGCGACCAGCAGCAGGTCGGGTCGGGCCACCCGGCGGGTCATCGCGGCGGCCCGCACCGCCGTCTCGATCAGGTGCCGGTCGACCGTCCAGCGGTGCACCGCGTTGCGCTGCGGGCGGCAGCGCACCCGCTCCCAGTCCGGCAGCAGCCGGGTGATCAGTCCCTCGGCCTCCAGCGCCTCCCACACGGGCAGGCAGGCCTCGCCGGCGCCGAGCAGGGTGATCAGCTGCTCGCGGGCCTCGTCCGGCCAGGGCACCGGCAGCGGCTTGGACTCGGCGGCGAGCCGGCGGACGGTGGCGTAGGAGACGGTGAGGCCGGCCTGTGCGGCCGCGGCGGCGGCCCGCAGCGGCAGAACCGGGTCCTGGGCGGGACGGGCGCCCTGGGCGAGGACGGCCTCGCCGTCCTGTTCGACGACTCCCTCGGCGAGCGGGCGGCGGTCGACGGCCCCCTTGGCGACCGCGCCGGCGCCGCGGCCGACCCCGCTGAACGGGAACGCGATCCGGGAGATCCGCCGGCCGCGGCCGCTGCGGGCGGCGAGCACCCGGTCGACCGCGCGCCAGGTGACGTCCGAGGCGTAGGTGATGGTGCGGGCGGCCTCGTAGACCTGGCGCAGCAGGGTGTCGGCGTCGAGGACGCCGAGGCGGGCGGCGACCTGGTCCTGGTCCTGGAGGCTGAGCCGCTCGGTGGCGCGGCCGGTGGTCAGGTGGAGGGCGTCGCGGACGTCGGCGAGGCGGGCGGCGGCGGCATCCAGGCCGTCGCGGGGGCGTCCGCGAGCCAGGTCGCGGCGATCGCGTTGAGGGCGACCACGTCGCGCAGGCCGCCGCGGGCCTCCTTGAGGTCGGGCTCCAGCAGGAAGGAGAGCTCTCCGTGGCGTTCGGCCCGCTCGGTGCCGAGGTCCTGCAGCTCGGGCAGCCGGCCGGCGGCGCCGGCCCGCCAGTCGGCGAGCAGGGTGGAGCGCAGGGTGGCGGTGAGGGCCGGGTCCCCGGCGATGTGCCGGGCGTCGAGCAGGCCGAGCTGGGCCTTGAGGTCGTCGGCGGCGACCTGGCGGGCCTCGCCGAGGGTGCGGACGGAGTGGTCGAGGGCGGCGCCGGAGTCCCAGACCGGGTACCAGATCCGCTCCGCCAGGGCGGGGTCGACAGGGCCCTCGTGCAGCAGCAGCACGTCGAGGTCGCTGCGCGGGGAGAGCTCGCCCCTGCCGTATCCGCCGACGGCCACCAGGGCGGTGCCCGCGGGTGCCCCGGCCTCCCGGTACAGCCCGGTGAGCCAGCCGTCGGTGAGCCGGGCGAGGGCGGCGCGTCTGGCCGCACCACCGAGGCCGGGTTCGGCGAGCAGCCGGGCCCGGGCGGCGCCGTGGTCGTCCGGGCGGGCCGGGCCGGAGGGGTGGGCTTCGGTCGTGGTCACGTCGGATCCCCATCCGTGGAGCGGTCGGTGCCGGATACGCGTCCGGCGGACCTGCCGGTGGGCAGGTCCGCCAAGAGCGTGCGGAACAGGTGCTGCGTGCTGCGCGTGCTGCCGATGCTAGAGCGCGTCGGGGCCGCGCTCGCCGGTGCGGACCCGCACCGCCGTGTCGACCGGGACGGACCAGACCTTGCCGTCACCGATCTTGCCGGTGCGGGCGGCCTTGACCACGACGTCGATCAACTGCTCGGCGTCGTCGTCCTCGACCAGGATCTCGATGCGGACCTTCGGCACCAGGTCGACGGTGTACTCCGCGCCCCGGTAGACCTCGGTGTGGCCGCGCTGCCGGCCGTAGCCACTGGCCTCGGTGACGGTGAGACCGTGGACGCCGAAGGCCTGCAGGGCGTCCTTCACGTCGTCCAGCCGGTGCGGCTTGATGACTGCGGTGATGAGCTTCATCAGGCGTCGACCTCGGCCTTCGTGGCGGCGGTGGCGGGGGTGGCGGAGACGGCCCGGGCGAGGCTGGCGCCGACCGCGGTGAAGTCGTAGGCGGACTCGGCGTGCTCGGCCTGGTCGATGCCGGCGACCTCGACGTCCTCGGAGACCCGGAAGCCCATGGTCTTGTGGATGGCGAGGCCGAGCAGGTAGGTGACGACGAAGGAGTACACCGCGACCGCGGCGACGCCGAGCGCCTGCTTGCCGAGCTGGGCGAAGCCGCCGCCGTAGAAGAGACCGGACGCGGTCTGGCCGACGTGGCCGGTGGCGAAGAAGCCGATCAGCAGGGAGCCAATGACGCCGCCGACGAGGTGGACGCCGACCACGTCGAGCGAGTCGTCGAAGCCGAGCTTGTACTTGAGGCTGATCGCCGCGGCGCAGCCGACACCGGCGATGATGCCGATGGCGATGGCGCCGAGCGGGGAGACCGAGCCGCAGGCCGGGGTGATGGCGACCAGGCCGGCGACGGCACCCGAGGCGGCGCCCAGGGTGGTGAACGCGCCGTGCTTGATCCGCTCGTAGGCGAGCCAGCCGAGGCAGGCGGCGGCGGTGGCGACCTGGGTGTTCATGAAGGCCATGCCGGCCACGCCGTTGGCGGCGAGCGCGGAGCCGGCGTTGAAGCCGAACCAGCCGAACCAGAGCAGACCGGAGCCGAGCATCACCAGGGGAGGTTGTGCGGGCGCATCGGGTCCTTCTTGAAGCCGATGCGCTTGCCGAGCACCAGGGCGAGGGCGAGGCCCGCGCAGCCGGCGTTGATGTGGACGGCGGTGCCGCCGGCGAAGTCGATGACGCCCTGGCGGTCGCCGAGCCAGCCGCCGTTGCCCTTGTCGAAGAAGAACACCCAGTGCGCGACCGGGAAGTAGACGACGGTCACCCAGAGCGCCACGAAGAGCGACCAGGCGGCGAACTTGGCGCGGTCCGCGATGGCACCGCTGATCAGGGCCGGGGTGATGACGGCGAACATCAGCTGGAAGGCGGCGAACCCGGTGACCGGGATCGTGCCGCTGAGGTCGTTGAGGCCGATGCCGCGGAAGCCCAGGTAGTCCAGGTTCCCGATGAGGCCGGCGCCGGCGTCCGGGCCGAAGGCGAGGCTGTAGCCGTAGAGCACCCACAGGACGCTGACGATGCCGAGCGTGATGAAGCTCATCACCAGCATGTTGAGCGTGCTCTTGACCCTGACCATGCCTCCGTAGAAGAAGGCCAGGCCCGGGGTCATCAACATGACCAGGGCCGCACAGATGAACACAAAGGCGGTATCGCCCGCGCTGAAGCCGTCCGGCATCGGCGTCTCCTCGTGAATGGAAGCCGCTCCACACCCGGGATACCTGTCCCGTGCCACCCGGGGTGTCGGCGATGAGAGGAGAGTGCCGAAGGCTGATTTCGGCCGATGCGGCTCGGTGTTTCGCTGCCGTGACGCCGCTGACGGGGACGTTACGGATGCGTGAACCGCGGCCGTGCCATGACAGATCTTGCGATACCGTACCGCCGCACAGCACAGGCGGTAGGGGGTGGATCACCGACCGTGGGGGCGCCGCGGTTGCGGGGCCGGGGAGCCCGTTGGACGCGGTGCCGCGACTGCCCCCACGGTCGGGGTCTGGGCCGGAGTGGCCGGAAGCGGTCGTCAGACCGCGGAGGCGAACTCCGGGATGTCCTGCACGACGCGCTCGGCCAGCCGGGAGACCTCGGGGACTCCCTTGAACTGCCGGTTGGCGGCCTCCGACGTCTTGCGGACGCGGGTGTTGAGGCGCTCCGAGCGGACCTTGGTGGCGATGTCGACGGCCTGCCCGGCCATCACGGCGGCCTGCTCGGGCTCGTTCTGCAGGAGGTGGACGCTGGCCATGCCGATCAGGTTGAAGGCGTAGCTGCGCACGTGGTCGCCGTCCTGCCGGAACAGGTCGACGGCGCGCTCCATGACCGGGGCGGACATCGAGGCGTACAGCTGGCTGCGGCTGGAGTGGTAGGCGAGGTCGCGGTAGGAGTGGGCGTTCTCGGCGTTGAGTTCGGCCTCGGAGAAGAACTTGAGCCAGTCCTGGTCGCCGTCGCCGGCCCGGCAGTCGCTGAAGGTGTCCTCGGCGAGCCGTGCGGCGCGGGCGCAGCGGTTGACCTCGCCGATGGTGGCGTAGGCGCGGGCCTCCATCGCGTACAGCAGGGCCTGCTGGCGCGGGGTGGCGGTGTCGCGGCTGCCGTACTGGGCGAGGTGGATCAGCTCCAGGGCGTCCTCGCCGCGGTTGAGGTGGATCATCTGGCGGCTCATGTCGGTGAGGATCAGGGCGCCGAACGGCCGGTCGCCCGCCTCCTTGGCGGCGTGCAGGGCCAGCACGTAGTACTTCTGCGCGCTGGGGTGCATGCCGACGTCGTAGGACATCCAGCCCGCGAGGTGGGCGAGCTCGGAGGTGAGCCGGAAGAGCCGTCTGGTGGTGGGCTCCGGATACGACTCCTGGAGCAGGTCGGTGACCTCGTGGAGCTGGCCGACCACGGCCTTGCGGCGCAGGCCGCCGCCGTTCTGGGCGTCCCACTGGCGGAACATCACCGTGGTCTGCTCCAGGAGTTGGAGCTCCGGCTCGGAGAGCCGGCCGGTGAAGGCCTCGCCGCCGTTGGCGGCGGTCAGGATCGGCGTGGGGGCGCCGGAGGGCCCCGGGGTGAGCCAGCGCTGCATGGGCTCGATGAGCGCGGCGCCGGCGGTCAGCGCGAGCGAGGTGCCGAGGAAGCCGCGGCGGTTGAGCATCAGGTCGCTGCGCGAGTACTCGCTGATCAGCTGGACGGTCTGGTCGCCGCTCCACGGCAGGTCGACCCCGCCGCCGACGGTGGAGACCGGGACGGCGGTGCGCAGGCCGAGGTCCTCGATGGAGACCACGGAGCCGAACCGCTCCGAGAACAGCTCGGACATGATCTTCGGGATGGGCTCGCGGGGTTGTTCACCGTCGAGCCAGCGGCGCACCCGGGAGGTGTCGGTGCTGACGTGGTGCGCGCCGATCTGCCGTGCCCGGCGGTTGACCTGCCGGGCGAGTTCGCCCTTGGACCAGCCGCTGCGGGTGAACCACGACGTCAGCTTCTCGTTCGGTTGCTTGTCTCCCATGGGAACGTCCCATCCCGCCCGGCCCCGCCGCGGGGCCCCGCTCGTGGTGCCCGAGGGTCTTCGGGCGCTTGCTCGACGTGCCGTGCCTGCTCGACCCGCACGGACCCCTCGTACTGTGATCGGTCCGCTGCGTTCCGTGTGCCGAACGTAACGTCATTTCCGCCATCCGGGGGAGCATCGCCGGGGAAACGCCACCTTTCGCCACCCCTGCGAGTGAACAAAGGGCGGTCCGGGCGCGCTTCACTGGTCATCAGGCCGAGTTGACCCGGGCACATGCCGGGACAGTTCGGCCGCCGGCCCTCGGGCGGATCAACTGCCGCCGATGCTACCGGCATTGACGGCTCGACAGATGACGGAGGCAGCGGTGCGGGAACGACGATCCGGCAATCGGCCCTCCGGCGCAAGGAAACTCCTGGCGCGGGCCGCGCGAATCGGTGCGCGCCGCCCGGCGCGCGCCGCCGGTGCGCCACCTGCACCGCGCCCGGCCGCGGACGCACTGTCACAGTCCCGTAACCATCGGGCACCGGAGAGTGTTGGGGGAAGCATGGACAATCTGTTCGGCGAACTCCGGCTCCGGCACCTGCGTCTGGCGCCGCGCGGCATCCGGCACCACCGCGCCACCGCCCTGCAGGCGGCCGCCGAGTACACCACCCGGCTGGGCTGGACGGTCGCCGCCGGCACCGCGCCCGGGGCCGGTGTCCCCGGCAGGTGCGACTGCGCCGCCGCGCACTGCGCCGCGCCCGGCCTGCACGGCGGGGCCGGGCCGCGGTCCTCGGCCGGCCTCGCCGGCCCCGAGCTGCGCCGGATGTGGGCCGACGACGCCCCCGTCCTGCTGCCCGCCGGGCTGCACTTCGACGTCCTCGACGTGCCCGCCCAACCCGGCCTGCAGGCCCTCGTCCGGCTGGAGCGGATGGGCACCCAGGTCGGGCCGGTGCTGGCCGCACCGACGGGCCGGCTGCTGTTCTTCGTCGCCCCCGGCACCGCCCGCCGGCTGCCCGACCTGCTGTACCGGACGGGTTGGGACGACGCCTCGCTCGACCTGGTCTGCCACGGCACCGGGGCGTACGTCGCGGCGCCGCCCACCGTGCTCGGCGGGCTCGGCCCGATGCGCTGGCTGCGCCGCCCGACCCGGGAGAGCGCGGCCTGCCCGCCGGAGGCACGACTGCTGCTCGGCACCCTCGCGTACGCCTGCCACCGCGGCCGTGCCCGCAGCACCGAGCCGGCCTGGCTGGCCAGCTGAGACAGCAGGACGGGCCGCCTCCCGCAGGGGAGACGACCCGTTGTCGAGGTCGGGGACGGCCGGTCGCCGGTCAGTCGCCGATCAGCGCGTCCACGAAGGCGGCCGGCTCGAAGGGCGCCAGATCGTCGGCACCCTCGCCGAGACCCACCAGCTTGACCGGCACGCCCAGTTCGCGCTGGACGGCGATGACGATGCCGCCCTTGGCGGTGCCGTCCAGCTTGGTCAGCACGATCCCGGTGATGTCCACGACCTCGGCGAACACCCGGGCCTGGACGAGGCCGTTCTGACCGGTGGTGGCGTCCAGCACCAGCAGCACCTCGTCGACCGGGCCGTGCTTCTCCACGACCCGCTTGACCTTGCCCAGCTCGTCCATCAGACCGGTCTTGGTGTGCAGCCGGCCGGCGGTGTCGACCAGCACGGTGTCGACGCCCTCCGCGATGCCCTCCTTGACCGCGTCGAACGCCACCGAGGCCGGGTCGCCGCCCTCGGGGCCGCGCACGGTGTGCGCGCCGACCCGCTCGCCCCAGGTCTGCAGCTGGTCGGCGGCGGCGGCACGGAAGGTGTCGGCGGCGCCGAGCACCACCCGGCGGCCGTCGGCGACCAGCACCCGGGCCAGCTTGCCGGTGGTGGTGGTCTTGCCGACGCCGTTCACGCCGACCACCAGCACCACGGCCGGGCCGTCGCCGTCCCGGGTGGAGCGCACGGTGCGGTCGCTCTCCGGGCCGATCAGCGCCACGAGCTCCTCGTGGAGCAGCGTGCGGAGCTCCGCCGGGGTGCGGGTCCCGAGCACCTTGACCCGGGTGCGCAGCCGCTCGACCAGCTCCTGGGTGGGTGCCACGCCGACGTCGGCGGTGAGCAGGGTGTCCTCGACCTCCTCCCAGGTGTCCTCGTCGAGACGGTCCCGGGAGAGCAGCGTGAGCAGGCCCTTGCCCAGGGTGTTCTGCGACCGGGAGAGCCGGGAGCGCAGCCGGACGAGCCGGCCCGCGGTCGGTTCGGGGACCTCGACCGCCGGCGGGGCCTCGGCCTCGGCCGGGGCCGGGCCCGCCTCCTCGGCGGTCGGGAGCTGCACCTCCTCGATCGTCTGGTCGGGCGCCTCGACGGGCGGGGCGGACTCCTCGCCGACCTGCGGCTCGCGCGGCGGCGTGATGACGGGTGCCTCGGGCTTGGGAGGCAGCGGCTTGCGTCGTCTGCCGGTGACGACGAGTCCCGCGATCGCGCCGACGGCGACCACGGCGATGACTACGGCAAGGATCACGTATTCCATAACCCCCAGTATCCGCGACGCCCCGGCGCCGCCGGGAGTAGCCGGACGGCGTGGCTCGTGGCGGAGCGCCGTCAGATCGCGGCGGCGGTCGGCGTCCGGGCCGGGCCGCGCCGCTCGCGGTGCTCCTCGCGGAGCCGCTGGCTGATCACCTGGGAGATGCCGTCGCCCTTCATGGTGACGCCGTAGAGGGCGTCGGCGGACTCCATGGTGAGTTTCTGGTGGGTGATGACGATCAGCTGGGAGCTCTCCCGCAGCTCTTCCATGATGGCGATCAGCCGGCGCAGGTTGGTCTCGTCGAGGGCGGCCTCGACCTCGTCCATCACGTAGAACGGGCTGGGTCGCGCCTTGAAGATGGAGACCAGCAGGGCGACGGCGGTCAGCGAGCGCTCGCCGCCGGAGAGCAGCGACAGCCGCTTCACCTTCTTGCCGGGCGGGCGGGCCTCGACCTCGACACCGGTGGTCAGCATCGACTCCGGGTCGGTGAGCACCAGGCGTCCCTCGCCGCCGGGGAAGAGCCGGGCGAACACCCCCTCGAACTGGGCCGCGGTGTCGTGGAAGGCCGCGGTGAACAGCTGCTCCACCCGGGTGTCGACGTCCCGGACGATCTCCATGAGGTCGCGGCGGCTCTTCTTGAGGTCGTCCAGCTGCTCGCCGAGGAAGCGGTGCCGCTCCTCCAGCGCGGAGAACTCCTCCAGCGCCAGCGGGTTGACCTTGCCGAGCTGCTGGTAGGCGCGCTCGGCGGCCTTGAGCCGCTTCTCCTGCTCGGCCCGGTCGTACGGGCGGGGCTCGCCGGGTTCCTGGCCCTCCTCGGGGGTGGGCGGGGGACGGGCCGGTCGGGGCCGTAGCCGTCGAGGAGCTCCTGGCCCTCGATGCCGAACTCCTCCAGCGCGCGGGCCTCCAACTGTTCGATGCGCAGCCGCTTCTCGGCGCGGAGGACCTCGTCGCGGTGGCCGGCGTCGACCAGTCTGTCGAGTTCGGCCTTGAGTTCGCGGCCGTGCTCGCGGGCGGTGCGCAACTCGCCCTCGCGGGCGGCGCGGGCCTGCTCCGCCCCGGTGCGCTCGGTGTCGGCGCGGGCGAGCGAGTCCTCGACGGCGGCGAGCAGTTGGCGTGCCCCGTCGGCGACGGCGGTGGCGACGGCGGCCTCGTGGCGGGCGCGCTCGCGGCGGGCGGCGGCGCGGGCGCGGGCCTCCCGCTCGGCGGCGGCGGCACGGTCGAGCTGGTCGGCGCGGCCGGCCAGCGAGCGGACCCGCTCCTCGTGGGTGCGGACGGCGAGCCGGGCCTCCATCTCGTGCTGGCGGGCGGCGGTGCCGGCGGCGGCCAGCCGGTCGCGTTCGGCGGTGTCGGGTTCGTCGTCGCCGTCGGCGGCGAGTTCCTCGGCGGCTTCCAGCCGGGCGGTGAGCTCCTCGGCGGCGGCGGTGCTCGCGGCGAGGGCCTCCTCGGCGCGTTCGGCCGCGGTGGCGAGCCGCTCGGCCTCGGCGGCGGCGGCCCGGGCCTGGCCGGCGGAGCGGCCGAGCGCGCCGGCGAGCCGGGCGCTCTCCTGCTCGGCGCGGCGCCGGTCGGCGGCCGACTGCTCGACGGCGGCGGCGAGTTCGGCACGGCGTTCGGCGGCGGTGGCGAGCCGGTCGGCCGATTCGGTGCAGTGGGCGTCGAGTTCGTCGATGCGGCGGGCGGCGTCGGCCACCTGGGCCTGGGTCTCCAGCAGGCTGGGGGCGCCGGCCGCGCCGCCCTGCGCGAAGCCGGCCGACAGCAGGTCGCCGTCGGCGGTGACGGCGGTCAACCCCGTTCGGATGGCGATGAGTTGCCGGGCCGCGGCGAGGTCGTCGACGACCACCGTCCCGGCCAGCAGCTGGTCGACGGCGCCGCGCAGCGCGTCCGGGGCGGTGACCAGGTCGGCGGCCCACCGGGCGCCGTCCGGCAGCTCGGGGCGGTCGACGGGGGCTGCAACGGCGGTGCCGGCGAGCAGGAGCGCCGCCCGGCCGGCGTCCTGCTTGCGCAGCAGTCGCAACGCCTCGGCGGCGGTGTCCGCGCCGTCCACGGCGACGGCCTCGGCGGCAGCGCCGAGGGCGGCGGCCACCGCGGTCTCGTACCCGGCCCGGACGGTGAGGAGTCCGGCGGCGGAGCCGAGGACGCCGGCCGGGCCGTCGGCGCCGAGCAGGGCACTGCTGCCGTCCTTGCGGCGCAGGCCCAGCGAGAGGGCCTCGTGGCGGGCGGTGAGGGCGGCGCGTTCGCGTTCGGCGGCGCCGGCGGCGTCCCGGGCGGCGACGACGTCGCGTTCGGCGGCGGCGAGGTCGGCGCGGGCGCTCTCGTACGCGGCGTCCTGCTCGGTGCCGGCGGCCTCGCGGCCGTCGGCGTCGTCCTGGAGGAGCCGGTACTCCTGCTGGGCGGCCTCGGCGCGCAGCAGGGCCTCGTCCCGGGCCTCGGCGAGCCGGCCGGTCTCGGCGCGGGCCCCGGCGGCCCGGGAGCGTGCGGCGGCGGCCTGGCCCTGGAGCCGGGCGAGGCCCTCGCGCCGGTCCGCGATCGCCCGGGCCGCCGTCCGCAGCGCGGCCTCCTCGGCGGTGAGGGCGCGTTCGAGGGCGGTGCGTTCCTCGACGCTCTCGGCGAGGGCGTACCGGGCCTCTTCGAGGGCCTCGGTGAGTGCGGCCTCCTCCGCGCGGACCCGGGCCGCCTCGCGGGCGAGCTCCTCGGGGTCGCGGCCGCGCCGCTCCTCCCCCTGGGCGCCGGCAGCGGCGTGCCGGACCTTTGCCTCGGCGAGGCCGATGGTGCCCCGGGTGCGCTCGGCGAGTGAGGAGAGCCGGTACCAGGTCTGCCGGGCGGCCTCCAGCCGCGGTCCGAGCTGCTCGACCTGGGCCTCCAGGACGGCCTCGCGCTGCACGGCGCGGGCGAGTTCCTGCTCGACGGTGGTGCGGCGCAGGCGCAGGGCCAGCTCGTCGGCGACCTCGGCCTCGACGGCGCGGCGCAGCACGAGGAGGTCGTCGGCGAGCAACCGCAGGCGGGCGTCGCGGAGTTCGGCCTGGATGCCGGCAGCGCGACGGGCGATCCTGGCCTGCCTGCCGAGCGGCCCCAACTGGCGGCGCAGTTCCGCGACGAGGTCCTGGACGCGGTTGAGGTTGCCCTGCATGGCGTCGAGTTTCCGCAGCGCCTTCTCCTTGCGCTTGCGGTGCTTGAGGACGCCGGCGGCCTCCTCGATGAAGGCGCGCCGGCCCATCGGGTCGGCCTGCAGGACGGAGTCGAGCCGGCCCTGGCCGACGATGACGTGCATCTCGCGGCCGATGCCGGAGTCGGAGAGCAGTTCCTGGATGTCGAGCAGGCGGCAGGTGGTGCCGTTGAGCGCGTACTCGCTGCCGCCGTTGCGGAACATCGTCCGCGTGATGGTGACCTCGGCGTAGTCGATGGGCAGTGCACCGTCGGTGTTGTCGATGGTGAGGCTGACCTCGGCGCGGCCGAGCGCGGCGCGGCCGCCCGCGCCGGCGAAGATGACGTCCTCCATCTTGCCGCCGCGCAGCGACTTGGCGCCCTGCTCTCCCATCACCCAGGACAGCGCGTCGACGACGTTCGACTTGCCGGAGCCGTTCGGGCCGACGACGCAGGTGATGCCCGGCTCGAACCGGAGTGTGGTGGCCGACGCGAACGACTTGAATCCGCGCAGCGTCAGGCTCTTCAGATGCACCCGTCCGACCTCCTCGCCAGCGTGCTGCGCTGTGCTGGCGACTGTATCCGGCCAGGTGGCGGACGGGAGGGCAGGAGGCGGTTTGACCGCGCGGCGGCCAGGGCAGCCTCAGCTCGGAAGGGGGCGCGGGGGTTTCGTGGACGACGAAGGGACGTCACATAGGACGTCCCTTGCAGGCTGCGATCCCTGTCGGGAAGCCTCGGTGCACTACAGCGTCGATCGTGCGGATCGGGATCAGGTGAGAGCGGGCTCCCGCTGATCCAGTTCGATGCTGTGGAGCAGCGAGTGCTCGTCAGCGACAGCGGTGAGTGCGTCGTTCTCCGTCTGGAGCCGGTTGAGCTCGGCCTCCAGGTCCTGGACGCGCTGCTGCAGCCGTCGCATCTCGGAGAGCATTCGCGGGTCGGGGCCGCCGACGTACCCGAGAAGCGCCTTTGCCATGATGTATGGTCCTCCACGCTGAGTGACCGAACCGTGTCGCGGTACTGGTCTAGGGGGAAGGGAACGCACTCCTCCGTGCCACCGGACGTGCAGGTTGTGCACTCGGGGAGGGCCGCAGTGAGCTGGGCACACGGCGACTCGACCCTGCCGGGGAAACGCGGGCTTGTGCGCGGGCTTCCAGCGTCTCACCAAAGACGGAACGGGTCAACACGATCACCGCACGCTACCGCGCGCCTCTCACCTGCATGGCGGGACGGTCACACCAGGGGTGGGGCGGGCCACCGGGTCAGGTGGATCACTGCTGGTGCGGAGTCAACCACGAGTCCGTCCGGATGGCAACCGGATGACACCGGCAGTTGCCGGGGGTCTCTCCACTCCCCCGGCAACTGCGGTGTGCTCGGCGGGCACCCCTGCGGGCGCCTAGCGGATCACGAAGTCCGGGTAGCCCTCGCCGGTCGCGCTCCAGATCTCGGTCACCCCGCTGACCTGGCCCGGAGTGTCCGGGCCGCGGAGTGCGACGAGCAGTTGCTCGCACTCCGCGCGGAGCCCTTCGGCGACCACCTGCACCCGGCCGTCGCCGAGGTTGCTGGTGTAGCCGGTGAGCCCGCCGATCTCCAGGGCGCGGGCTCTGGTCCACCACCGGAAGCCGACCTGCTGGACCCGTCCCCGCACCCAGGCGGTGACCCGGACGGGCCGGCTGCTGTCGTGATCGTGCATGTCCCGACCATAGTCGGACACCGATCGCCGGGATCCGAGGGGTTTCACGGCACTTCCACGGCACCTCCCCGAGGTGCCCGGCGATCGTGCGGGGCGTGCGCGGCGGCTGCACGCGCCGGGGTCGGCGGCGGCGATCCGCCGGCCGCACCCGGCCGCGGCGGCGCCCCGCGGTGCGCGCGACCCCGACCCCGGAATCACCCGATCGGATGCCGGACGCCCGCCGCGCCCGGCGCCCCGGCCCGCGCCGCCGGCAGCCCGGACGCCGACGCGGACACCGGCCCGCACGGGCGGCAGGGCCGCCCGGTGTCACCCGGTCGGCCCTGCCGCCCCGGCCCGGCGGGCTCAGAAGCCGCCGAAGTCGCCGCCGCCACCGCCGTCGAAGCCACCGCCCCCGTCGAACCCGCCGAAGTCGCTCTGATCGAAGTCCGCGCCCGAGTAGTCGCCGCCGTCCGGCCCGCCGCCGCCGTCGAAGCCGCCGCCCGCGGCCCAGGCGTCACCGGGCGTGGCCAGCACCGACCCGAGAACGGTGCCGGCCACCAGACCGGGCAGCATCCCGGAGCCGTAGTAGCCGCCCGCCCACGGGCTGTACGCCGGTCCCGCGTCCCAGTACGGCTGACGGCCGTAGGACGTCTCGACCGTCCGGATGTCCGGCTCGGCGCCGTCCGCCAGCCGGGCCGCGTCGGCGGCGCACACCGGCACCGCGCGCGGCGCCCCGCCCACCGGGGCCCACTGCCCGTCGGCCACCGACGGCCCGTGCCGCGGGTCGAAGAAGCACGGCGGCCGCCGCTCGGGCAGCGGCCGCTTCTCGCGGCGCGCGGCCAGCGTCGCCAGCGCGAACCGGCCGTCGGCCAGCGCCTCGGTCACCGGCCGGACGTCGTCCGGTCCGGTGGCCGCCTCCATCGTCGCCTTGGCGTGCTCGTAGGCGTCCAGGGCGTGCGTGTAGTCGGCCCGCTGGGCGTCGTCGGCGTCCGGGGCGCCCGGGCTGAAGTCGAGCCGGTCGAGCTCCTCGCCGAAGGCGGTGATGTCCTCGTCGACGACCGTGCGCAGCTGGGCGAGCTGGGCCTGCCGCTCCTGCTCCTTGCGCTTCTTCGCCCGCCGGAAGAGCAGGAACACGCCGCCGCCGGCGAGGGCCAGCAGGGCGATCGGGACGACGATCGCGGCGGCGCCCAGGCCACCCGAGCCGGAGCCGTCGCCGATGCCGTGGCCCTTGGTCTGACCGGCCGCCTGGCCGACGAAGTCGGTCAGGGTGGCGCCGATGTCGCCCGGGTGGGAGCGGAACGCGGCGCCGGCGATCCGGTCCGGGACACCGGCGGGCAGCGCCTTGCGGTCGGCGAAGGCCTTGAACTGGTCGCCGCGCCAGATCGCGTACACCCCGACGATGCCGACCTCCGTCCGGAGGTCCTGGGCCACCGTGCGGGCGGGGTAGGCATCGGTGGCCGGGACGACCGCGACGAAGATCGGCTTGTCGGCGTCGGCGATCCGCCGGCCCAGCTCGGCCGCCTGGGCGGCCGAGAAGCGGCCGGTCATCGACGGGTCGACGTACACCTGGCCCTTCTTCAGCGCGGCGGCGGCGTCGCCCACGCCGCCGGCCGCGGAGGCGGCCGGGGCGATCAGCAGCAGCCCGATCATCAGCGCCGACAGCACGGCGGCCGCCCGGCGGAACACAGTTCTCATGGCCCCGACGCTACCGGGCCGGGCCGCCCCGATCCCATCCCCGGGTCGGAGCCGCACCCCCGCCGACCGGCCGGAACCTCCACCGCCGGGCCGGACGGCGTCCGGACACCGGGCATAGTGGTGCCTGCTCGACGATCAGCCCCGCCCGCTCCCTCCCGCTCCGATCGGAGACCCCGTGCTCATCGGTCTCGTCACCGCCACCGCGGCCTCGGTCTGCTACGGCACCGGTTCCGTCCTCCAGGCCCTCGGCGCCCGCCGGTCGGCCCGTGAGGAGGCGGCCCGGGCCGGAGCCGCCCCGGCGGGCGGCGCAGGCCCGGACGCGACGACGACGGAGCACGGCGGCCCGAGCCTGGCCTCGACCGCCAAGGCCGTGGTGACCTGGGAGTTCATCCTCGGCACGGTGCTCGACTTCGTGGGCTTCCTGCTGGGTGCGCTGGCGGCCCGGCTGCTGCCGCTGTTCCTGTCGCAGACGATCATCAGTGCCAATCTGGTGATCACCGCGCTGCTCAGCGTCCGGATGCTGGGGCTGCGGCTGAAGCGGCTGGAGTGGACGTCGATCGGGGTGCTCTGCGGCGCGCTGGTGCTGCTCGCGGTGGCGGCCGGCCCGGAGGGGCCGCACCACGCGGCATGGCCGGTGCACTGGTGGCTGCTGATCGGCTCGGTGGTGCTGATCGCCGGCGGCTCGCTGCTGGTGCGGCGGCTGGGGCGGAGCGGCGCGATCGTGGCGGGCCTGCTCTCCGGCCTGGGGTTCGGCGCGCTCGGCATCGGCGTGCGGATCCTGGACGGCCTGGAGCCCTTCGACCTCGGGCAGCTGGTCACCGACCCCGCGCTGTACGCGATCCTGGTGGGCGGCCTGGGCGGGATGTACCTGCACACGGTGGCGCTGCAGCTGGGGTCGGTGAACGCGGCGACGGCGGCGCTGGTGGTCGGCGAGACGGTGGTGCCGGGCGCGGTCGGCGTGATCTGGCTGGGCGACTCGTCCCGGCCGGGCTTCGCCCCGCTGGCGGTGTTCGGCTTCGTCCTGGCCGTGGTGAGCGCGGTGGGCGTGGCGTGGTTCGGCGAGGGCGAGGGGGCGCGCTGGACGCGGTCGAACCCCAGCCGGCCGGCGCCGATCGCTGAGCGGCGGGCGCGCGCGCCCGGTGCCCCGGGGCCGCAGGTCGTCCTACTGCGGGCGCGGGGGCCGCTGGCAGCGCGGGCAGAAGTAGCTGGAGCGGTTCATCCAGGCCGCGCGCCGGATGGGCGTGCCGCACCGGTGGCACGGCTCGCCCTCGCGGCCGTAGGCGTCGAGGTCCCGGGAGAAGTAGCCGCTCTCGCCGTTCACGTTGACGTAGAGGCTGTCGAAGGTGGTGCCGCCGACGGCGAGCGCCGCGCTCATCACCTCGCGGGCGTGCCGGAGCAGCTCGGTGGCGAGCGGCCGGGTCAGGGTGGCCGTCGGCCGGTCGTAGTGCAGCCGGGCCCGCCACAGCGACTCGTCGGCGTAGATGTTGCCGACGCCGCTGATCAGCGTCTGGTCGAGCAGGGCGCGCTTGACGGTGGTGCGCTTGGCCCGCAGGGCGGTGACGAACGCGTCGTCGTCGAAGCGGGCGTCGAGCGGGTCGCGGGCGATGTGGGCGAGCGAGCCGGGGGTGGCCTCCGGGTCACCAGGCTCGGCCGGCTCGACGGCCAGGCCGCCGAACGTCCGCTGGTCGACGAAGCGCAGTTCGCGGCCGCCGTCGGCGAACCGGAACCGGACCCGCAGATGGGTCTCGTCGGGGGTGGCCGGGTCCTGGACGAGCAGCTGCCCGCTCATCCCGAGGTGGCCGACCATGGAGTGCGCGCCGTCGCCGAGCGGTACCCACAGGTACTTGCCGCGCCGATGGGCCTCGCCGAGGACGACCCCGGCGAGCCGGGCGGCGAAGTCGTCGCCGCCGGCCAGGTGCCGGCGGACGGAGCGCGGGTGGAGCACCTGGACGTCCGCCACTGTGCGGCCGGACACCCAGCGGGCCAGTCCGCGCCGGACGACCTCGACCTCGGGCAGCTCGGGCACGGCGGCCGCCTCAGTCCTTGCCGGCGGTACCGGCGGGCAGGCTGTCGGCGTACTTGGCCTTGATCGCCCGCCAGGCGCTCTCGGCGGCCTTCTGCTCGGCCTCCTTCTTCGAGCGGCCGCTGCCGTGCCCGAAGTCCTGGCCGGCCACCCGGGCCGCGGCGTCGAAGGTCTTCTCGTGGTCCGGTCCGGACTCGGCGACGACGTACTCGGGGACACCGATGCCGGCGGCGGCGGTGAGCTCCTGGAGGCTGGTCTTCCAGTCCAGGCCCGCGCCGAGCTGGGACGACTCCGCGATGAGCGGGTCGAAGAGCCGGTGGACGAACTCGGTGGCCGCGTCGAGGCCCTGGTCGAGGTAGACGGCGCCGATCACGGCCTCGACGGTGTCGGCGAGGATCGACGACTTGTCGCGGCCGCCGGTGCCCTCCTCGCCCTTGCCGAGGCGGATGAACGTGCCGAGTTCGAGGCCCCGGCCGACGTCGGCGAGCGCGCGGGAGTTGACCACCGCGGCCCGCAGTTTGGCGAGCGTGCCCTCGGCGACCTCCGGGTGGAGGCGGTAGAGGGTGTCGGTCACCACGAGGCCCAGCACCGAGTCGCCGAGGAACTCCAGGCGCTCGTTGGTGGGCAGCCCGCCGTTCTCGTACGCGTACGAGCGGTGGGTCAGGGCACGCACCAGAAGGGCGCGCTCGAGTACGTACCCGAGGCGCCCTTCCAGGACGTCGTATTCGGTCGAAGCCGGTCCGCCGCCCTTGCCCCCGTTCACGGGGACGGGCTTACGGGAGGAGTTACCGTCCGACATCGATCCGTGCACCCCGCCGATCAGACCGAGAGGACCTGGCGACGGTTGTACGTGCCGCAGCTCGGGCACGCGATGTGGCCCAGCTTCGGCTCGTGGCAGCGGTCGCACGCCACGAGGGCCGGAACGACGGCCTTCCAGTTGGACCGACGGTGGCGCGTGTTGCTGCGCGACATCTTCCGCTTCGGAACAGCCACGGCTACTTCTCCTGGTTCTCGGCGAGACCCTCACGGGTACCGCTGTTCTTGATTCCGTCACCCTCGTCGCCAGGGGCGGCGGAGAGTCCCTGCAGAGCCGCCCACCGGGGGTCGGCGGCGTCGTGGTGGTGGGCCGGGTCGTCGCTCAGGCGTGCGCCGCATTCGGAGCAGAGGCCCAGGCAGTCGTCCTGGCACACCGGCTGCAGCGGCAGTGCGAGCACCACCGCGTCACGCAGCACCGGCTGGAGGTCGAAGAAATCGCCCTCCAGACGGTAGATCTCCTCGTCCGACTCCTCGTCGAGGTCGTCGGCGCCGGTCGTCCGGGCGCGGTGGCGCTCGTCGGACTCCGGGTAGTAGTACAGCTCCTGGAAGTCGACCTCCAGGTCGTCCTCCACCGGCTCCAGGCAGCGCGAGCACTCGCCCTCGACGTGGGCCTCGGCGGTGCCGGTCACCAGCACGCCCTCGACCACCGACTCCAGGCGGAGCTCCAGCGTGATCTCGCTCTTCACCGGGACACCGATGACGTCCGCGATCCCGAGGCCCTCGGGCGCCTGCAGGGTGCGGGAGGCCTTGCGCATCGAGCCGGGACGACGGCCGAGCTCGTGCGTGTCGAACACGAGGGGGTCGCGGTGGTCGAGGCGGTTCAAGGTGTCCTGACTTCCTGAGGCGGCACGCATGCCTGCGTGGCGCGAATTCTTCGATCGGTGTGTGCGGGGCCCGTTCGCGGGCACGCAACGAGGCCGGTGTGAACAGGCCGGAGTGGTCAGACTACCGGAGAGTCCGCCCACGCCCAAACGGGCCCTCGACGGGCCGCACCGGCACGGGCGGCCCCGCACGGGGGCCGCCGGTGCGGGGCGGTCAGCGGCCGCCGAGCTCCCGCAGCCTGCTCATGTCGATCATGCTGGTGTCGAAGAAGCTGGTCTCGTCCAGCCCGGCCTGCTGCTGGTGCGGCAGCTGCACCTGCCCCTGCTGCTGCCCCTGCTGCTGGTAGCCGTACGGGTCGTAGCCCTGCTGCTGGTACCCCTGCTGCTGGTAGGCGTCCGGCTGCACCGGGTTGCCCCAGGCGTCGACCATGCCCTGCTGCTGCTCGCCCTGGTAGGCAGCGGCCGGCTGCTGGTAGCCGTACTGGCCGCCGTACGGGTCGGCCTGGCCCGTGTTCGGGTCGTAGCCGCCGCCGTAGACCTCGGCGTACTGCGGGGCGCCCTGGCCGCCGTACGGGTCGGCGGCCGGATCCTGCCAGCCGGCCGCCGCCGGGGTCTGCTCGGGCCAGCTCTGCTGCTGCGGGACGTCCTCGCGGTACCAGGGCTGCTCCTCGCCCTCGGAGAAGCCGGCCGCGACCGCCTCGGCGCGGTCCTTCAGCTGCTGGGCCTCGTCGGCGGCGGCGAGGTAGGCGCCGAGCTCGTCGATCGGGGCCTTGCCGAGCAGCTTGTCGCGGCCCTTGCCGACCGCCTCCAGGGTGGCGCTGAGCACCATCTCCAGCGTCTCCAGCTTCGCGTCGACGTACTCGTCGGCCTCGGGGCTGGGGCTGATCTGCGGCCGGAACTCCTCGCCGTCGCCCTCGCCCTCCAGCTCCGGCTCGTACACGCCCGCGCCGCGCAGCTTCTGCCGGCCGCGGCCGACCGCGCCGAGCGTCTTGGTGAGCACGACCTCGAAGTTGGCGAGCTTGGAGTCGACGTAGTCGTCGGCCTCGGCGCGCTTGGTCTCCACCTCGGTGCGGGCCTCGGCCAGGATCCGGTCGGCCTCGTTCTGGGCGCGCCGCACGACCTCGGTGTCGGAGATCAGCGAGCCGCGCTCGTCGTGCGCGCCGCGGATGATCTGGTCGGCCTGGGCCTGCGCGTCGGCGACCACCTGCTGGTGGTCGGCGACCACCGACTGGGCGTGGGCCAGCTCGGCGGGCAGGGCTTCGCGGAGCTCGCGGAGCATGCCGACCAGCTCGGCCCGGTTGACCACGCAGGAGGCCGACATCGGCATCGCGCGGGCGCCTTCCACCGACGCGGTGATCTGGTCGAGTTTCTGCTGCACGTCCACGGGCGCCTCAGTCTTTCCGTGTGCCGCCCAGTCCTGGCGGAGGCAGGCCCCGGTGGCTCGGCAGCGCCGCGGGGCAGGACTACAGACTGTACGGCCACCGGGGCCGCGGCTCACAACGTCCCGGGACCCCGGGCGGGCCGCGCCCCGACGGGGAGTGACGATTCGCCAGGAGTGTCCGGTTCTGTCCGGTCGGGCCGGCGTCAGCCCTGCAGCTCGGCGATCCGGGCCACCAGGCGGCCGTGCACCGTCTCGGGCAGCAGGTGGGAGACGTCGCCGCCCAGTGAGGCGACCTCCTTCACCAGGGTGGAGGAGAGGAAGCTGTAGGTCGGCGAGGTCGGCACGAAGAGGGTCTCCACGCCGGTCAGGCCGTGGTTCATCTGGGCCATCTGGAGCTCGTAGTCGAAGTCGCTGACCGCCCGCAGGCCCTTGATGATCGCCGGGATGTCCCGGTCGCGGCAGAAGTCGACCAGCAGGCCGGTGTGCGACTCCACCTTGATGTTGCCGAGCTGGGCGGTGGTCTGCTCGATGAGCTCGATGCGCTCGTCGATGCTGAACATGCCCTTCTTGTTCTTGTTGATCAGCACGGCGACATGGACGACGTCGTAGAGCCTGGAGGCCCGCTCGATGATGTCGAGGTGTCCGTTGGTGATGGGGTCGAAGGACCCAGGACAGACGGCGCGGCGCATGGCGTGTGCTCCCTTGTGGGGTGACCGGTGCTACGAGTGTCGATCGGCCTCGTCGGCGGCGCGACCGTACCAGAGGGTGCCCTCGCCGTACCTGCGCGAGCGCAGCGCCTCGAAGCCCTCCGGCCAGCCGAACTCACCGCCGCGGGTGCTGCGTTCCACGGTGACGAGAACATCGGCCGCGATCCAGCCCCCGGCACGGAGTGTGATCAGCATCTCGCGCACCTCGTCGTCCGTCACCGCGTAGGGCGGGTCGAGGAACACCAGGTCGTAGGGGACGGCCGGGGCGGGCCCGGCGATCACCCGCTCGGCCCGGTCCGCGCGGACCTCGGCGCCCGGAAGGCCGAGGGTGCGGACGTTCTCCCGGATGATCCGGGCGGCGCTCGCGTCCGACTCCACCAGCAGCACGTGCTCGGCGCCCCGGGAGAGGGCCTCCAGGCCGACGGCGCCCGAACCGCCGAACAGGTCCAGCATCCTGGCGCCGTGCACGGTGCCGCGCAGCGCCGCCAGGGTGGAGAACATCGCCTCCCGCGCCTTGTCGGAGGTCGGACGGGTGGCGCGGCCGGGCGGTACGGCCAGCCGGCGGCCGCCGGCGGTGCCGGCGATGACGCGGGTCATGGGGTGAGCGGTCCTTTCGTGCCCTGCGTGAGGACCCGCCGGTGGGCCGGCGGGGCTCCCCCATTCAAGCGCGCCGCGGGCGGCGGTGCGTCATCCGGTGGGCGCGGCGGCCGGCGGCGGGGCCGGCAGGCCCGCGGCGCGGCCCGCCGCGCAGCCGGGCGACGGGCAGTGCTCGGGCCGGCGCGGGTCGTGGCCGAGCTCGCGCAGCCGCGCCCGGACGGCGTCCGGAGTGCAGCCGTAGCGGGCGGCTATCCGGGCGATGCTCTCGCCGCCGTGGAAGCGGCGGACCAGCCCCTCCCCGCCCGGCGCCACCGCCGCCCCGGCGGCCGCGCCGGCCAGCGCCACCGCCCGGTCGAGCGCGATCCGCAGCGACGGGACGTCCTCCAACCGCAGCCGCAGCCGGTCGCGCTCCCGCGGCCCGGCTCCGCCGGCCGCCCGGCGGGTGAGTGTCAGGGTGACCTCGCCGCCCCGGGCGGCGAGCTCGATCCCCAGGACGCGATCGCCCAGCGGGAGCTCGTCGTGCCGACCGAATGCCATGACAGAAACCCCAAGTGCGCGGCGGGACAAAGTCCGTGACGGTGCGTCGTGAACACCCGGCATTCTGCCGCCGGGCACTGACAGCGGGCGGGGCCGGTGTCAGCCCTTCTCCAGGTAGTCCGCGCGGTCCTCGTCCAGCAGGCTCTCCAGTGCGGTGCGCAGCTCGGGATGGGCCGCCAGCGCCGGGTCGGCGGCGACCAGCCGGGCCGCCTCCTCGCGGGCGGTCGCGATGACCTCCTCGTCGTCCAGCACGGACAGCACCTTGAGCGAGGACTTCACCCCGGACTGGGCCTGGCCGAGGACGTCGCCCTCGCGGCGCTGCTCCAGGTCGATCCGGGAGAGCTCGAAGCCGTCCAGCGTGCCGGCCACCGCGTCCAGCCGGCCGCGGGCGGCACTGCCCCCGGCATCTCGCTGACCAGCAGGCACAGGCCGGCCGCACTGCCGCGGCCGACCCGGCCGCGCAGCTGGTGAAGCTGGGACACGCCGAAGCGGTCGGCGTCCATGATGACCATCACCGTGGAGTTGGGGACGTTCACGCCGACCTCGATCACCGTGGTGGCGACCAGGATGTCCACCGCGCCGGCGGCGAAGCGCGTCATCACGTCGTCCTTGGCCTCCGGTGCGAGCCGGCCGTGCAGGATCTCCAGCCGCAGCCCGGCCAGCGGCCCCTTGGCGAGCATGCCGGCGGTGTCCACCACCGACAGCGGCGGCCGGCGCTCGTCACTGCCCGCGCCGGCGTCCTCGCCGACGTCCTCCAGGTCCTCCTCGGCCGCGCGGCGGCGCTTCTTCGGCGGCTGCTCGGGCTCGTCGCCGATCCGCGGGCAGACCACGTACGCCTGGTGGCCCTTGCCGACCTCCTCGCGCAGCCGCTCCCAGGTGCGGGCGAGGAAGGCGGGCTTCTCCAGGGACGGGACGACGTGGGTGGCGATCGGCGAGCGGCCGGCCGGCAGCTGGTCGAGGACGGAGGTCTCCAGGTCGCCGAAGACCGTCATCGCCACCGTGCGCGGGATCGGGGTGGCCGTCATGACCAGCAGGTGCGGCGGCGTGTCGCCCTTGGCGCGCAGCGCGTCGCGCTGTTCGACGCCGAAGCGGTGCTGCTCGTCGACGACGACCAGGCCGAGGTCCTGGAACTGCACCTTGTCCTCGATCAGGGCATGGGTGCCGATGGTGATGCCGGCATCGCCGCAGGCCATGTCGAGCATCGCCTGCCGGCGGGCGGGCACGCCCATCGACCCGGTGAGCAGGGCCACCCGGGTGCCGAGGTCGGAGCCGCCGAGCATGCCGCCTTCGGCGAGGTCGCCCATCATCTCGACGATCGAGCGGTGGTGCTGCTGGGCGAGCACCTCGGTGGGGGCCAGCAGGACGGCCTGGCCGCCGGCGTCGACGACGGCGAGCATCGCGCGCAGCGCGACGAGGGTCTTGCCGGAGCCGACCTCGCCCTGGAGCAGCCGGTGCATCGGGTGTTCGCTCGCGAGGTCGGCGAAGATCTCGGCGCAGACGCTCTGCTGACCCTCGGTCAGGGTGAACGGCAGCCGGGCGTCGAAGGCGTCCAGGAGGCCGCCGGGACGCCGGTGGCGGGCGGTGGCCGGCAGCGCGGAGTCGGCGGCGCGGCGCTGGGCGAGGGCGACCTGGAGGACGAACGCCTCGTCCCAGCGCAGCCGGCTCTGGGCGCGCTCCCGGTCGGCCTGGGTGCGCGGGCGGTGGACGAGTTCGAGCGCCTCGGCGAGCGGGATCAGGTCGTGCGCGGCGCGGAGCTCGGCGGGCAGCGGCTCGCCGACGTCCGCCAGGTGCTTGTCCAGGGCGACAGCGACGGCCTTCTCCAGGCGCCAGCTGGGCAGCTGGGCGCTGGCCGGGTAGACCGGGATGAGCCGGCCGGCGAAGGCCTCGGCGGTGCCGGAGTCGGCGTCCTCGTCGAGCAGCTGGTAGTCGGGCGAGGCGAGCTGGCGGGTGCGGTTGAACAGCCCGACCTTGCCGGCGAACAGGCCCTGCGCGCCGGGACGCAGCTCCTTCTGCCGCCAGCCCTGGTTGAAGAAGACCAGGGTCAGCCGGGAGCGGCCGTCGGTGACGATCACCTCCAGCCGGTCGCCCTTGCGGCCGCGGAACGGGATCAGGGTGACCTTCTCGATCCGGGCCAGGACGGTGACGTGCTCGTCCACCTCCAGCTCGTCCAGGCTGGTGAGCTGGCCGCGCTCGACGTACCGGCGCGGGTAGTGGTGCAGCAGGTCGCCGACCGTGCGCAGCTTGAGGGAGTCGGCGAGCACCTTGGCGGTGCGGTCGCCGACGAGCTTGGTCAGTGGTTCGTCGAGAGCGCCCATCACGCCCTATTGGACACCACGCGTGCGACAGTGCGGCCCACTCGACGCCGATGGGCGCGTGCGACTGTGCGGTTCACTCGACGCCGATGAGCAGCAGTGCCTCTTCCTGGCCGCCGCGGTAGACGACCGTGTCGACCTCGGGCCGCTGCCGGCGGGCGAGGGCGACGAGTTCGTCGGCGAGGGCGTCGGGGGCGTCGGCGCCGAGCACGAGGGTGACGAGTTCGCCGCCGGCGGCGAGCATCCGGGAGAGCACGGTGCCGGCGGTGCCGAGCGGGTCGGTGCCGATGACGGCGACGTCGCCGTCGATCAGGCCGAGCACGTCGCCGGCCTGGCAGACCCCGGCCATCGTCCAGGACTCGCCCTCGGCGACGGCGAGTTCGGCGTGCCGGGTGGCGCCGGCGGCGGAGGTCATGGCGACCACGTCCTCGTCGAAGCGGCGGGAGGAGTCGTGGACGGCGAGCGCGGCCAGGCCCTGCACCGGGGAGCGGGTGGGCAGTACGGCGATCCGCAGGCCCTCCTCGCGCAGCTGGTCGGCGGCGGCTCCGGCGGCGGCCCGCAGTTCGGGGTCGTTGAGCAGCAGGACGACCTCGCGGGCGCCGCAGCGGCGTACCGCGTCGGCGAGTTCGGCGCTGACCGGCGGGCGGTCCGGGTCGGCCGGCAGGACGGCGGAGCCGGCCTGGGCGCAGAGTTCGGCGAGGCCCTCGCCGCTGACGACGCTGAGCACGGCGCGGCCGGCGGCCGCGGTCTCGGGCCGGTCGGCCCCGCGGCCGGCCCGGGCGGCGGCCTCGGCGAAGTGGGTGATCCCGATCCGGTAGGGGCGGCCGGCCTCGACGCCGGCCTCGACGGCGGCACCGGCGTCGTCGACGTGCACGTGGACGTTCCAGAGGCCGTCGCCGCCGCCGACGACGAGGGAGTCGCCGAGGGCGGAGAGCCGGCTGCGCAGGGCGGGCAGCGCGGCGTCGTCGGCCTCCAGCAGGTAGATCACCTCGAAGGCGGGGTGGCCGGGCTGCCGGGCGTGGCCCTCGCAGGCGTCGTGCGGGTCGGGGGCCGGAAGGGTGAACTCCTGGCGGAGCGCGACGGGGCCCATCGGGGTGTGGCCGAGGACGGTGTCGGCGAGGGCGCCGAGGACGGCGACCAGGCCGCGTCCGCCGGCGTCCACGACGCCGGCCTCGGCGAGCACGGCGAGCTGTTCGGGGGTGTGGCGCAGCGCGGAACGGGCGGCCAGGCAGGCGGTGCGGGCGGTGTCGGCAAGGGTCCCGTCCTCGTCGGCGGCGGCCCGGGCGGCGGCGGCGGCGACGGTGAGCAGGGTGCCCTCGACCGGGTCGGCGACGGCCTGGTAGGCGGCGTCGGCGGCGCGCGGCAGGGCCTTGCGCAGGGTGGCGGCGTCGCCGCCCGCGGCGAGCCCCTCGGCGAGGCCGCGCAGCCACTGGGCGAGGATCACGCCGGAGTTGCCGCGGGCGCCGACCAGGGCGCCGCGCGCCATCGCGGCGGTGACGGCGCCGAGGCCGTCGGGGGCGCCGGGGCCGGCCGCCACGGCGCTCTCCACGGCCTCGGTGGCGGCCTCGACGGTGAGGTACAGGTTGGTGCCGGTGTCGCCGTCCGGAACGGGGTAGACGTTGAGCGCGTCGATCTCCTCGCGGGCCTGCCCGAGGGCGGTGAGCGCGAGGCGGCACCAGGTGCGGACGGCCGTGGCGTCGAGCGTGTCCAGCACCAGGTCTCCTCCGGGTGAACGCCACGGGAACGCGGACCGACGCGGCGGCGCGGGGACGCGGTGGGCGGTAGGGCGATGCTGGCAGGTTATCGGGGCGGACGGGGCCCGTCGCGGCCGGGCGCCGCGGACGGCGCCGCCGGGGCCGCGCCGGTCACGGCGGTCGGCGGCACGGCGGTCGGGGCGGGGGCGGGCGGCGACGATCACCGCCCCGGTCGTGGTAGTTTCGTTCAGCGGGAACAGCCGTTGTATGCTCTTCCGGTTGCCTGGAACTACCCGGGCTCACCCCTTGATCCGATTCGCCCCACGTGAGTGGTGTCGGTGGGCTCAGCCGGGGTTTTCGAACGTAACTGATCTGAAGTCTTGGAGTGACTCCTGTGGCTGCCAACTGCGACGTCTGCGGCAAGGGGCCGGGCTTCGGCAACAGCATCTCCCACTCGCACCGCCGTACCCCCGTCGTTGGAACCCCAACATCCAGACGGTGCGCGCTGTGGTTGGGCGGACGCCGAAGCGGCTCAATGTCTGCACCTCGTGCATCAAGGCCGGTAAGGTCTCGCGCTGACGCGCAGACCGGTAAGCCGGTCCTCCGGAAAGCCGATCCACCCCCGGGTGGGTCGGCTCTCTGTTTTGTGCCGGCGCCCCTGAGCGGGCAGTGGACCCCTCGGGGTGCACCACCCGCTCGTCGGCATGCCCGGGAGCGGCCGGGGAGGGCGCGGAGAAGCCCTACCGCCAGCGCCAGGCGTGGTCGACCGGGCCGATCCCGGCGCCCAGGGCGAAGCCGGCCGCGATCGCCCCGGTGATGTACTCCTTGGCCTCGGCGACCGCGTCCGGCACGGCGGCGCCCTTGGCGAGGCCGGCGGCGATCGCGCTGGCCAGGGTGCAGCCGGTGCCGTGGGTGTGCCGGTTGTCGTGGCGCGGGGCGCGGTACCAGTGCTCGCGGCCGTCGGCGCCGAGCAGCAGGTCGGCGGCTTCGCCCTCCAGGTGGCCGCCCTTGATCAGTGCCCAGCGCGGGCCGAGCGCGAGCACCGCCTCGGCGGCCTCCCGCATCCCGGCCTCGTTCTCGACGGTGATCCCGGTGAGCTGCGCCACCTCGTGCAGGTTGGGCGTGGCGAGGGTGGCGACCGGCAGCAGGCGCTCCCGGACGGTGGCCACCGCCTCGGCGGCGAGCAGCGCGTCACCGTGCTTGGAGACGCCGACCGGGTCGACCACCACCGGGACGCCGACGCCGGTGAGCAGCTCGGAGACGGTCTCGACCAGTTCGGCCGAGGCGAGCATGCCGGTCTTCACGGCCTGGACGCCGATGTCGTCGACCACGCTGCGGTACTGGGCCCGCACGGCCGCCGCGGGAAGCTCCCAGTACCCCTGGACGCCGAGCGAGTTCTGCGCGGTCACCGCGGTGATCACGCTCATGCCGTGCACGCCGAGGGCGAGCATCGTCTTCAGGTCGGCCTGGATGCCGGCGCCGCCGCCGCTGTCCGAGCCGGCCACGGTGAGCACGCGGGGTGGGGCTGTCGAGTCCATGGCCCCAACCTATCCAAGGCCGGTCAGAGCACGGCCTCCGACTCCAGCCAGCGCTCCTCCGGGACGGTCTTCAGCTCGGCCACCGCGTCGGCGATCGGGACGAGCTCGACGTCGGTGCCGCGCAGCGCCGTGAAGTGCCCGAAGGCGCCCTTGTGGACGGCCTCCACGGCGTGCCAGCCGAAGCGGGTGGCGAGCACCCGGTCGCGGGCGGTCGGGGTGCCGCCGCGCTGGGTGTGGCCGAGGATGACCGGCCGGGCCTCCTTGCCGAGCAGGTCCTCCAGCTCGTGGGCGAGCCGGTTGCCGATGCCGCCGAAGGTCTGGTGGCCGTACTGGTCGACGGTGCCGTGGTCGAAGCGCAGGGTGCCGGGCATCGGCGCGGCGCCCTCGGCCACCGCGATGATGGCGAAGGTCTTGCCGCGCCGGAAGCGCTCCTCGACCATCCGCGCCACGGCCTCGATGTCGAACGGCTTCTCGGGGATCAGGATGCCGTGCGCGCCGGCAGCCACGCCCGCGGTGAGGGTGATCCAGCCGGTGTGGCGGCCCATCAGCTCGACGACCATCACCCGCTGGTGCGACTCGGCGGTGGTCTTCAGCCGGTCGATCGCCTCGGTGGCGACGTGCACGGCGGTGTCGAAGCCGAAGGTGACGTCGGTGGCGTCGATGTCGTTGTCGATGGTCTTGGGGACGCCGACCACCGGCAGGCCGCCGTCGCTGAACAGCTTGGCCGCGGTCAGGGTGCCCTCGCCGCCGATCGCGATCAGCGCGTCGATGCCGATCTCGCGGGCCAGTTCGCGGCAGTTCTCGACGGCCCAGCGGATCCGCTCGCGCTGGACGCGGGCCGAGCCGAGGATGGTGCCGCCGAGGGTGAGCAGGCCGGTCACGTCGTCGTGCGAGATGGGCCGGGTGCGGCCCTCGATCAGGCCGAGGAAGCCGTCCTCGATGCCGATGATCTCGTCGCCGTGGACGTCGGTGCCGCGGTGCACCACCGACCGGATCACCGCGTTCAGGCCGGGGCAGTCGCCGCCGCTGGTGAGGACGCCGATTCGCATGATGGCTCGTCTCCCTGGGGCGGTGGCCCCGAGTGGTCGGTCCGGGCCGGACGGCTCCGGGCGGCCGGGCGCACCGGAGGTTCCGGACGCGGCACCAGCGCAAGACTACGCGCTGCGACCACCCCGGCGGCGCAGGCCGCGGGGCACCGGCCCCGGGTCACTCGCCCGCGAAGTGGTCCCAGCCGCCGGCCCGGTCCCAGGGTGCCCCGTCGACGGTGACCCGGCCGCCGCGGCCGGGGAGCGCGGTGCGCACCACCTCGCCGACCACCCGCCAGCGGGCGGGCAGCTGGACGGACTTCGGGAAGGTCGCCACGATGGCGTGGTCCTCGCCGCCGGAGAGCACCCAGACCAGCGGGTCGACGCCGACCGCCTGCCCGATGTCGGCCATCTGGGCCGGGACGTCGAAGTCCGCGGCGCGCAGGTCGATGTCGACGCCGCTGGCCGCGGCGACGTGTCCGAGGTCGGCGACCATGCCGTCGCTGACGTCGACCATCGCGGTGGCGCCCAGGTCCGCCGCGGCGGGCCCGGCGTGGTACGGCGGTTCGGGCCGGCGGTGCGCCTCGACGAAGGCGCGCGGGGAGCGGAAGCCGCGCTGCAGGACGGTCAGTCCGGCGGCCGACCAGCCGAGCCAGCCGGTGACGGCGACGACGTCGCCGACCTGGGCGCCGGAGCGCAGCACCGGCCGGCGGCCCTGGAGGTCGCCGAGGGCTGTGATGGCGAGGGTGACCGCGTCGCCGCGGACGACGTCGCCGCCGACCACGGCGGCGCCGGCGACCTGGCACTCGTCGCGCAGGCCGTCCATCAGCTCGGTGGCCCAGGTCGCGGGCAGGTCGGCGGGGGCGACGAAGCCGAGCAGGATGGCGGTGGGCACGGCGCCCATCGCGGCCACGTCGGCGAGGTTCTGCGCGGCGGACTTACGGCCGACGTCGTACGCGGTGGACCAGTCCCGGCGGAAGTGCCGGCCCTCGATCAGCACGTCGGTGGTGGCGACCACCCGGCCGTCGGGGGCCTTGACCACCGCGGCGTCGTCGCCGGGCCCGAGGTCGACGGCCGGAGTGGGTGCCAGCCGGGCGGTGAGCTCCCTGATGAGTCCGAACTCGCCGAGCTCGCCCACGGTCCCCTGCATCTGCCGTCCTCTCGGGTCCACGGGCGCTGTCCTGCCGGTCGTCGGCGCGCCCCCGCGCGCAGCGTACGCCCTCGGACCTGTCGGAAGTCTCCCCTCCCCGGTGCGGGGCGCGGTAGCGTGGTGATCAGACTGCTGGTCCACTCCCCGGCCGCCCGGAGGTCCCCCGTGGTACAGGCGTACATCCTGATCCAGACCGAAGTGGGCAAGGCCACCGCAGTGGCCGAGTCCATCGCGAAGATCGCCGGCGTCGTCCAGGCGGAGGACGTCACCGGGCCGTACGACGTGATCGTCCGCGCCGAGGCCGAGTCGATCGACGATCTCGGGCGGCTGGTCGTCGCCCAGGTCCAGCAGATCGAGGGAATCACCCGCACCCTGACCTGTCCGGTGGTCCGCCTGTAGGCGGTCCGCCCGCGGGGTGTCCTCGGGGCGGCGCCGTCCGCCCGGGGGCGGTCCCGTCGGGGAGGCGGGCCCCGAAGGCGCGACCCGGGCGCCGGTTACCATCGGCGGGTGGCTCTCTCCCCCGTCTGCGCGCTCTTCCCGCCCCGGTCCGCTGGCTCGCGCCGCCGGCCGCGCTGCTGGGCGTCGGCATGCTGCTGGTGGGCAACCTCGGGTCCGGCGAGATCGCACCGCCCGTCCCGCAGGGCGCCGCCGCCGGGTACTGCGCGGCGCTGGACAGGGCGCTGCCCGCTTCGGTGCTCGGCCGGGCCCGGCACGACCCCTCCCCCGCGTCCCCGTACACCGCGGCCTGGGGCGGTTCGGCGCGCACGGTACTGCGCTGCGGCATCGCCCGCCCCGACTACCTGGACGCCGACCCGCTGGCCAGCGCGCCCGAGGTGAACGGGGTGCAGTGGGGCATGTCCCAGGACGGCGCGGGCGGCTACCGGTTCGTCACCACGCTCCGCAAGGCGTACGTCGAGGTGAGCGTCCCCAAGGGCGCCTACCCGAACTACGCGGACCCGCTGCCCACGCTGTCCGACGTGATCCGCGCGACGGTGCCCGCCGGCCTGTGACGGCCGCCGGGCACCGCACCGCGCGCGGGGACCGCTACCGCAGGCCGGTCGAGCGGCGCAGCGCTGCCCGGAGCAGGCGGTCGATCAGCTCCGGGTAGGGCACACCGCTGGCCTCCCACATCTTCGGGTAGGCGGAGATCGGCGTGAAGCCCGGCATGGTGTTGATCTCGTTGACCATCCAGCTGCCGTCCTCCAGCAGGAAGAAGTCGACCCGGGCCAGGCCCTCGCAGCCGAGCGCCTCGAAGGCGACGATCGCCTGGCGGCGGATCTCGGCGGTCTGCTCGGCGGAGAGCCGGGCCGGGATCTCGACCTCGGAGGAGTCGATGTACTTGGCCTCGAAGTCGTAGAACTCGAAGTCGCCGCCGACCAGGATCTCGGCCGGCACGCTGGCGCGCGGGCCGTCCTCGAACTCCAGGACGGCGCACTCGATCTCGCGGCCCTCGACGCCCCGTTCGACGATGATCTTGGGGTCGTGCCGGCGGGCCTCCTCGATCGCGGCGTCGAGGTCGGCGAGGTCCTTGACCTTGGTGATGCCCATCGACGAGCCGGCCCGGCAGGGCTTCACGAACAGCGGCAGGCCCAGTTCGGCGATCCGCGCGCGGGCGGCGGTGCGGCCCTGCTCGCTCTCCCACTCGCGGGGGCGGACGACCGTCCAGTCGCCGACGCCGATGCCGTGCGAGGCCAGGACCCGCTTGGTGAACTCCTTGTCCATGCCGGCCGCGCTGGCCAGCACGCCGGAGCCCACGTAGGGCACCCCGGAGAGCTCCAGCAGGCCCTGCAGGGTGCCGTCCTCGCCCCAGGGGCCGTGCAGCAGCGGCAGCACCACGTCGACCTCGCCGAGCACCTTGGGCGCGGCGCCGGGCTCGCTCCAGACCACGTCGCGGCTGCCCGGGGCGAGCGGCAGCGCGACCTGGCCCTCGACGGACTCGGCGACCTGCGCGACGTCGGGCATCCGGCCGTCGCTGATGGCCATCCGGGCGGGCTCGTCGGCGACCAGGGCCCAGCGGCCCTCGTGGGTGATGCCGATCGGCAGCACCTCGTACTTCGTCCGGTCGATGGCGCGGAGCACGCTCGCGGCGGTGACGACCGAGACGCCGTGCTCGGAGCTGCGGCCACCGAAGACGATCGCGACCCGGGGCTTGCCGGGCTGGTTCTGGGAGGTCTGTTCGATGCTCATATCGGCCCGAGACTACCTTGCGACCCCTGAGGTTCCGCTCACCGTCGCTCCGCCTTCGCCGAACGCGCCATCAGGCCGGCCAGCACCTCCTGGGTGGGGCGGCCGCCGTGCACCACGTCGACCACGGCCTGGACGATCGGCATCTCCACGCCGGTGCGCCGGGCGAGGTCGAGCACGGACTCGCAGGACTTGACGCCCTCCGCGGTCTGCTTGGTCGCCGCGATCGTCTGGTCCAGGGTCATGCCGCGGCCGAGGTTGGTGCCGAAGGTGTGGTTCCGCGACAGCGGCGAGGAGCAGGTGGCCACCAGGTCGCCCATGCCGGCGAGCCCGGCGAAGGTGTGCGGGTCGGCGCCGAGCGCCAGGCCGAGCCGGGTGGTCTCGGCGAGGCCGCGGGTGATCAGGGTGGCCTTGGTGTTGTCGCCGAGGCCCATGCCGTCCGCCATGCCGACGGCCAGGCCGATCACGTTCTTGACCGCGCCGCCGAGCTCGCAGCCCACCACGTCGGTGTTGGTGTAGGGGCGGAAGTACGGGGTGTGGCAGGCCTTCTGGAAGCGCTGGGCGACGGACTCGTCGACGCAGGCGACCACGCTGGCGGCGGGCTGCCGGTTGGCGATCTCGGGCGCCAGGTTGGGCCCGCTGACCACCGCGACGCGCTCCGGGCCGACCCCGGCGACCTCCTGGATCACCTCGCTCATCCGCTTGACCGTGCCGAGCTCGATGCCCTTCATCAGGCTGACCAGGACGGTCTGCGGCTCGATCAGCGGCGCCCAGGCGGCGAGGTTGGCGCGCAGCGTCTGCGAGGGCACGACGAGCACCGCGAAGTCCGCGCCGGCCAGCGCCTCGGCGGGGTCGGAGGTGGCCCGGACGGAGTCCGGCAGCCTGAGGTCCGGCAGGTAGTCGGGGTTGGTCTTGGTCCGGTCGATCGCCTCGGCGAGCTCCGGCCGGCGGCCCCAGAGGACGACCTCGCAGCCGGCGTCGGCGAGGATCATCGCGAAGGCGGTCCCCCAGGACCCGGTCCCGAAGACGGCGCAGCGGGTCATTCGGCGGTCTCCTCGGGGGTGTCCTTGCGCTTGGCCCGGTCGCCCTTGGCGGCCGCGGCGGCGGCCCGCTCACGGGCGGCGCGGCGCATGTCGTAGCGCTCGGCGGGGGCCTCCTCGCCGCGGATCCCCTCCAGCACGGCGGTGATGGCGGCCATGATGTCCTCGGTGGCGTCCCGGAGCACCTGGGCGGTGAGCTCCTGGCCCTGGTACTTGCTCAGGTCGACCGGCGGTCCGGCGGCGACGGTCACCGTGTGCCGCGGGAAGAGGTTGTACTTGTTCTTGCCCTTGCCGTAGGGCGGGATGATCTCGTGGGCGCCCCAGTGGGCGACCGGGATGACGGGCGCGCCGGTCATCAGGGCGACCCGGGCCGCGCCGCTCTTGCCGGTCATCGGCCAGAGCTCAGGATCGCGGGTGAGCGTGCCCTCCGGGTAGAACTGCACGCACTGGCCGCCGTTGACCGCATCGATGGCGGCGCGGAACGCCCCCGCGGCGTCGGTGGACTCGCGGAACACCGGGATCTGGCCGGTCTTGCGCAGCATGAAGCCGATGAACGGCACCGAGAACAGCTGGGACTTGCCGAGTATCCGCGGCGGGCGGCCGCTGTTGTACTGCCAGTGCGCGTAGAACACCGGGTCGACCACCGAGTTGTGGTTCACCACCGCGAGGAAGCCCCCTTCTCGGGAAGGTGCTCCCAGCCGCGCCAGTCCGTCTTCGCCAGTGCGTTGGTCACCGGCTTCACCAGGACAGCCGCGAAGCGGTACCAGATCCCGTAGTCGGCGTTGCCGAACTTGGCGTACGAGCGGCGGGCCACCCCAGCTCCTGTTCATCCGGTGCGGCACGTGGGGTGCCGCGGTCCTCGGTCGCCTCCCGGTCCGGGCGCAGACGGGGCGCGGCTGGGCGCCGCCGGCTGCCGCGGGCGGGAGGTCCGCCCCACGGCGCTCCCCCGGCTCGGCGGCCGGCGGGGGTGCGAAGGGCGCGGACCAGTCTCACCCGCGGGCGGACCGGCTGTCGAGCAGCGCTGCCCGGTGGCCCGCGGCGAGTGACCAATCGCACGCGGTCGTGGAGGCCGCCAGGTCAGGGCCGGTCGGCCGGTGCGGCGGCGGCGCGGGCGGTCGAGGACACGGTACGCCCGGGCGGGGCGCGGGCGCCGCCGGCGGCCCGGCGTGCGGTGGGCGGTGCGCGCCCTGCGGCGGCGGCCCCCGCCGGCACCGTCGCCGGGGCGGGGCCGCTCGCTATGCTTGCGGCCATGCAGGCCACCGCGTTCACCTTCGATGCCGCGACCCGGGCGGGCTCCGTCCTGCTCGACGACGGCACGCCGGTCCCCTTCGACGCGGCGGCCTTCGACGCCGGCGGCCTGCGGCTGCTGCGGCCGGGCCAGCGGGTGCGGATCCGCACCGAGGGCGACGGCGGTGCGCGGCGGGTGGTCTTCGTGACGCTGGCGACCTTCCCCGACCCGGCGGGCTCCGCGGCCTGAGGCGCGGCGTCAGCCCTGCGCCCGGACGGGGACGAGCCGGACGGCGTGGGTGCGGCCGGCCATCGCGAAGGTGAGGCCGAACTCGCCGTCGCGGGCGAGGAAGGCCTCGACGCGTTCGACCACCCCGGGCCCGAAGAAGTACCGGTAGGCCTCGTACTGGCTCCAGCCCAGCGGCAGGACGCGCAGGCTGTCCCAGAGCGCCGCCAGGGCGTCCGGGAGCCGGGTGAAGGTGGCGGGCCCGGTGACGTCCTCGATGGAGACGGTGAATCCCCGGTTGCTGCTCACGGCGCCGACTCCTCGTCGATCTCGGCCCAGACCCGCTGGGTGGTGGTGCTGAAGCGGTGCCCGTAGCGGTCCGCGGCGGCCAGGACCGCCAGCACGGCGCGTTGCGCCTCGCCGGTCAGACCGGCGGGCAGTTCGGCCTCCACCAGGTAGCCCCCACCGGGGCGTTGGCGGATCCGCGCGCGTCCCCCGGTGGCCGCGGCGAGCCGGTTCGCGAGCTCAAAGACCCTGGTGGTTCGCACGCAACGACTCTCCCCGCGAGCACGTGATCACGCATAGTAAATCTAAGGCATTAGATTCCACCTGATGCATTAGATTGTCAACGCTGGATCACCCGTCCTGCCGACCCGGCAGGGTACGTGCCTGCCACCGGGAGAGTCGGATGCCCTCACAGGAGCCCCCGTACCTGCGGATCTCGGACGACCTGCGCCGCCGCATCACCGAGGGCGAGTGGCGGATCGGCGAGCGGCTGCCCTCCCGCGCCCAGCTCGCGGCCGCGTACGGCGTGGGCGCCAACGTGCTGCAGCGCGCGCAGGAACTGCTCATCTCCGAAGGCCTGCTGGAGGGCCGGGCCGGCTCCGGCACCTATGTCCGCACCCCGGCCGAGCGGCGCCCGATGGTCCGCTCGCGGCACCGCTCCCTGCACGGCTCCGCGCCGTTCGCCGCCCGGCCCGGCGCGGCCGACCCGGCCGGCACCTGGGACGCCACCAGCTACGCCCGGACCCCGGCACCGGCCCGCATCGCGGAACGCCTGGCCATCGAGCCGGGCGAATGGACCGTCCGCACCTGCTACGAATTCCTGCTCGACGGACGGCCGGTACAGCTCGCGGAGAGCTGGGAGCCGATGGCCGTCACCGACGGCACACCCGTCCTGCTGCCCGAACTCGGCCCGCTGGCCGGCGCCGGCGTGGTCGCCCGGATGGCCTCCATCGGCGTCACCGTGGACTTCGCCGTCGAGCGGCCGCGGCCCGCCCGGGCCGGCCAGGAACAGGCCCACCTGCTCGGGCTGTCCGCGGGCGACCTCGTCACCCTGATCGAGCGCACCTACTTCGACACCGAGGGGCGCGCGGTGGAGACCGCCGACCTGGTCGTCCCGGACGCCGGCTGGGACATCGTCTACGAGCTGCCGGTGGACGGCCGCTGACCACCCCGGGGCCGGCCCCGCCTGCGCCGCCTGCCCCGGCCCCGGCCCGGCCCCGGACGCAACAGAGCCGCGGCGGCCGGCGCACCCGGGAAACCCGGGTGCGCCGGCCGCCGCGGCTCTCGCCTCGGTCTGACCGGCCGTCGCCCGAAGGGCCGACAGTCCTACTTGGCGGCGGTCTTGCGCGCGGTGGTCTTGCGGGTGGCGGTCTTCTTCGCCGGAGCGGTCTTCTTGGCCGTCGCGGTGGCCTTCTTGGCCGTCGCGGTGGTCTTCTTGGCCGCCGCGGCCGTCTTGGCGGGAGCCGCCTTCTTGGCCGTCGCGGTGGTCTTCTTGGCCGCCGCGGCCGTCTTGGCGGGAGCCGCCTTCTTGGCCGTCGCGGTGGTCTTCTTGGCCGCCGCGGCGGTGGTGCGGGTGGCCGTCGTCGTCTTCTTGGCGGCGGTCTTCTTGGTGGCGGCGGCAGCGGTGCCGGCCGCGGCGGCGACGCGCTTGCCGGCGGCGCGCTTGACCGCGGCGGTGGTGCCGCCGCTCTTGCCCGGGGTCAGCGAGCCCTTGGGGGCCTTCTTGACCGAGGGGCCTTCCTTCGGCAGCTTCTTGGCGCCGGAGACGAGGTCCTTGAAGCCCTGGCCGGGACGGAAGCGCGGCACCGAGGTCTTCTTGACCTTCACGCGCTCACCGGTCTGCGGGTTGCGGGCGAAGCGCGCGGAGCGCTCCACCTTCTCGAAGGTGCCGAAGCCGGTGACCGAGACCCGGTCTCCCGCCACGACGGCACGCACCATGGTGTCGAGCACTGCGTCGACGGCCTCTGCGGCAGCCTTGCGACCACCCAGCTGCTCGGCCACCGCTTCGACAAGCTGAGCCTTGTTCACGTCTTCCCCTTCGGAAACGGGCGCCGGATGAATCCATCCGTTCATTTCGCACGTTAGGTATGTATCTGCGGACTTTCAATTACCAAACGCGTGAATCACCCTAGTGTCGCAATGGATTTGCGCGTTCGCGACCTCAGCGCAGCGGCGGGCGCCCCGCGTCGAGGTCCTGCACAAAGCGACTCAACCGCCGGGCCGCCCCGGGCAGATCGCGCTTGGCGGTCTCCGTGACGATCAGCAGTTGACGGGTGAGAGCGGTCTTTGCATCCGTTGACACGTTCAGCGCAGATACGCGAGCGTGGGCTTGCTTCAACCGCTCGGCCACAAGCGCGTAGAGCGCCGCGACTTCCTGGTCGTCCGGTTCCTCAGGAGCTGAGGACTGGTCGTCCGTCCGGCCGCCAATTCGGCCGCCGGCCGCACCGTTGCTCCCCTCCGAGGACGCGGGTTCGCCACCCGGGTACGGAGGTTCGTCGTGCCGGTGCATGCAACGATTGTGCCATCTGTTGCGAGTTGCCCTGTGCAAGGGGGCTCTTGGCCAAATGCCCCGGCCTGTTCCAAGTGCCTGTCAGGCCCGAACTCCGACTCGAACTCCCGCCCCCCGGCTGCCCCGAACGGCGGATGGCCCGCCCCCCGAGGGGAGGCGGGCCATCCGGTGTACGCGTGCGCTGCGGGGGCTCAGGCCACCGGCAGGGTCCGCGGCTTGAACGAGGGCCGGGTCGCCTCGAAGGCGGCGATGTCGGCCTCGTTCTGCAGCGTGATGCTGATGTCGTCCAGGCCGTTCAGCAGCCGCCAGCGGACGTTGTCGTCCAGCTCGAAGGAGGCCGTGATGCCCTCGGCGCGGACCTCGCGGGCCTCCAGGTCGACGGTGATCTCGGCGGTCGGGTCGGCCTCGGTCAGCGCCCACAGCCGCTCGACGGTCTCCTGCGGGAGGACGACCGTCAGCAGGCCGTTCTTCAGCGAGTTGCCGCGGAAGATGTCGGCGAAGCGCGAGGAGACGACGGCCTGGAAGCCGAAGTTCTGCAGCGCCCAGACGGCGTGCTCGCGGGAGGAGCCGGTGCCGAACTCCGGGCCGGCCACCAGCACGCTGGCGCCCTGCCGCTCGGGGCGGTTGAGGACGAAGTCCTCGTCCTTGCGCCAGGCCTCGAACAGGCCGTCCTCGAAGCCGGAGCGGGTGACCTTCTTCAGCCAGTGCGCCGGGATGATCTGGTCGGTGTCCACGTTGGAGCGGCGCAGCGGAACGGCGCGGCCGGTGTGGGTGGTGAACTTCTCCATGGGTGCTCAGACCTCCACGGCGACGTTGGACGACAGGTCGGCGGGCGCGGCCAGCCGGCCCAGCACGGCGGTCGCGGCGGCGACCTGCGGCGAGACCAGGTGGGTGCGGCCGCCCTTGCCCTGGCGGCCCTCGAAGTTGCGGTTCGAGGTGGAGGCGCAGCGCTCGCCCGGGGCCAGCTGGTCCGGGTTCATGCCCAGGCACATGGAGCAGCCCGCGTGGCGCCACTCGGCGCCGGCGGCGGTGAACACCTTGTCCAGGCCCTCCTCCACGGCCTGCAGGGCGACCCGGACGGAGCCCGGGACGACCAGCATCCGCACGCCCTCGGCGACCTGGCGGCCGTCCAGGATCGCGGCGGCGGCCCGGAGGTCCTCGATCCGGCCGTTGGTGCAGGAGCCGACGAACACGGCGTCGACGGCGACCTCGCGCAGTGGGGTGCCGGCCTCCAGGCCCATGTACTTCAGGGCGTTCTCGGCGGCGGTGCGCTCCTGCGGGTCCTCGAAGGACGCCGGGTCCGGGACGCTGGCGCCCAGCGGGGCGCCCTGGCCCGGGTTGGTGCCCCAGGTGACGAACGGGGTCAGCGCGGTCGCGTCGATGAAGACCTCGGCGTCGAAGACCGCGTCCTCGTCGGTGGTCAGGGTCTCCCAGTACGCCACCGCGGCGTCCCAGTCCTCGCCCTGCGGGGCGTGCGGGCGGCCCTGGAGGTAGTCGAAGGTGGTCCGGTCCGGGGCGATCATGCCGGCCCGGGCGCCCGCCTCGATGGACATGTTGCAGATCGTCATCCGGGCCTCCATGGAGAGGCTGCGGATCGCCGAGCCGCGGTACTCCAGGACGTAGCCCTGGCCGCCGCCGGTGCCGATCCTGGTGATGATGGCCAGGATCAGGTCCTTGGCGGTGACGCCCTCGGGCAGCTCGCCCTCGACGGTGATCGCCATGGTCTTGAACGGGGCCAGCGGCAGCGTCTGGGTCGCCAGCACGTGCTCGACCTGGCTGGTGCCGATGCCGAACGCCAGGGCGCCGAACGCGCCGTGGGTGGAGGTGTGGGAGTCGCCGCAGACCACGGTGGTGCCGGGCTGGGTCAGGCCGAGCTGCGGGCCGACCACGTGCACGACGCCCTGCTCGACGTCGCCCAGCGAGTGGATGCGCACGCCGAACTCGGCGGCGTTCTTGCGCAGCGTCTCCAGCTGGACGCGCGAGACCGGGTCGGCGATCGGCTTGTCGATGTCGAGGGTCGGGGTGTTGTGGTCCTCGGTGGCGATCGTCAGATCGGTGCGGCGGACCGGCCGGCCGGCCAGCCGGAGGCCGTCGAAGGCCTGCGGGCTGGTGACCTCGTGCAGCAGGTGCAGGTCGATGAAGAGCAGGTCGGGCTCGCCCTCGGCGCGCCTGACGACGTGGTCGTCCCAGACCTTCTCTGCGAGTGTCCGTCCCATCGGGTTCCCTCCAGCCGGCCGCTCTGCCGGCCTTCTCGTGTCGTCGAGGTCGTGTCCCATGCCGCCCTGGTGAGGCTCGCTGCGAGTCGCGACCTGCACACCGGATCGTCTTGTCCAGGATGTGGACGCTTTGGTGAGGGTCCATCCTGGGTGTCTCCCGGGCTGCTGCATCAAGAGTGGCGCTTTTCCCGCGAGATTGAACTTGCGTCTCGCCCACTGAGACTGCAGTATCGAGACATGGACAACACTAGCGGCGTCGGCGTTCTCGACAAGGCCGCTCTGGTGCTCAGCGCACTGGAGTCGGGCCCCGCCACGTTGGCGGGGCTGGTCGCCGCCACCGGTCTGGCGCGGCCCACGGCCCACCGGCTCGCCGTCGCACTCGAACACCACCGCCTGGTCACCAGGGACATGCAGGGCCGGTTCATCCTCGGCCCCCGACTTGCCGAGCTCTCGGCTGCCGCGGGCGAGGACCGCCTGCTCGCCACCGCAGGCCCGGTGCTCACGCACCTGCGCGACGTCACCGGCGAGAGCGCGCAGCTCTACCGCCGCCAGGGCGAGATGCGGATCTGCGTCGCGGCCGCCGAGCGGCTCTCGGGCCTGCGGGACACCGTCCCGGTCGGCTCCACGCTGCCGATGAAGGCCGGCTCCGCCGCGCAGGTCCTGCTCGCCTGGGAGGAGCCCGAGCGCCTCCACCGCGGCCTGCAGGGCGCCCGCTTCACCGCCACCGCGCTCAGCGGCGTCCGGCGGCGCGGCTGGGCCCAGTCCATCGGCGAGCGGGAACCGGGCGTGGCGTCCGTCTCCGCACCCGTCCGCGGCCCCTCCAACCGCGTGGTGGCCGCCGTCTCGGTCTCCGGCCCGATCGAGCGCCTGACCCGCCACCCGGGCCGCATGCACGCCCAGGCCATCATCGAGGCCGCGAACCGCCTCACCGAGGCGCTGCGCCGCGGTTGAGCCGCCCGCCGCACGACGACGAAGGCCCGCCCCGAGGAATTCGGGGCGGGCCTTCGTGCGCACACGGCCGTCGGCCGGGGAATTCCGGCCGGAAAAACAAAAAGCCCCGGTCACCCGGAGCTTCTTATTGGCTGGGGTACCAGGACTCGAACCTAGACTAAATGAACCAGAATCACTCGTGCTGCCAATTACACCATACCCCAAAAGTACCCCCGACCGGATTCGAACCGGCGCTACCGCCTTGAGAGGGCGGCGTGCTAGGCCACTACACAACGGGGGCCCGCACCATCACTGGTGCTGAGTACCCCCGACCGGATTCGAACCGGCGCTACCGCCTTGAGAGGGCGGCGTGCTAGGCCACTACACAACGGGGGCATACTCATTCACTCTGCAATTGTGGAATTGCGTACCCCCGACCGGATTCGAACCGGCGCTACCGCCTTGAGAGGGCGGCGTGCTAGGCCACTACACAACGGGGGCTTGTTCTGCTGTACTGCGCTGGGGTACCAGGACTCGAACCTAGACTAACTGAACCAGAATCAGTCGTGCTGCCAATTACACCATACCCCACCAGAGTTCAACCCCTGCGGGGTCTTCGCTCGGTGTCCCGCGCCCCCGGACCGGGCGGCGCAGAAAGAACATTACCCGACGCCGGGCCCCGCTCCAAAATCGATAACCGCAGGCAGCGCGCGGGGCGCCTGCAGGCCTGGTCAGCGCACCAGGCCCGCAGGCACCGGGGCCGGTCTCAGGAGGCCGGCGCGAGCTCCAGGGCGGCGTTCAGCCGGCGCAGCGTCTCGGCGCGGCCCAGCAGCTCCATCGACTCGAAGAGCGGCGGCGAGACCCGGCGGCCGGTGACCGCCACCCGCAGCGGGGTGAAGGCGAACTTCGGCTTGATACCCAGGCCGTCCACCAGCGCCGCGCGCAGCGCCGCCTGGATCGGCTCCGGGGTGAAGTCCTCCAGCGCCTCCAGCGCCTTGACGGAGGCCTCCAGCACCGGGCGGGCGTCGGCGGTCAGCACCTTCGCGGCGTCCTCGGGGTCGACGGCGAACTCGGCCGGGTCGACGAAGAGGAATCCGGCCATCGTGACGATCTCGCTCAGCACGACCATCCGCTCCTGGGTGAGCGGGGCCGCCTTCGCCAGCAGCTCGCGCTGGGCCGCGGTGGGCTCGGCCGGCAGCAGGCCGGGGGCCTGGAGGTACGGCACCAGCCGCTCGACGAACTCCTCGGGCGCCAGCCGGCGCAGGTGCTCGGCGTTGATGTGCTCGCACTTCTTCAGGTCGAAGCGGGCCGGGTTGGCGTTCACATCGGCGACGTCGAAGGCCGCGACCATCTCGTCGAGGTCGAAGATGTCGCGGTCCTCGGCGAGCGACCAGCCCAGCAGCGCCAGGTAGTTGAGCAGGCCCTCGGGGAGGAAGCCGCGCTCGCGGTACAGGTTGAGCGAGGCCTGCGGGTCGCGCTTGGAGAGCTTCTTGTTGCCCTCGCCCATCACGTACGGCAGGTGGCCGAAGCGCGGGGTGGCGCCGGCGCCGACACCGATCTCGGCGAGCGCGGCGTACAGGGCGATCTGACGCGGCGTGGAGGAGAGCAGGTCCTCGCCGCGCAGCACGTGGGTGATGCCCATCAGCGCGTCGTCGACCGGGTTGACCAGGGTGTAGAGCGGGGCGCCGTTGGCCCGGACGATGCCGTAGTCCGGCACGTCCTTCGGGTCGAAGCTGACCGGGCCGCGCACCAGGTCGTCGAAGACCAGTGCGGTGTCGGGCATCCTGAAGCGCAGGATGGAGGTGCGGCCCTCCTGCTCGTACACGGCGACCTGGTCCGCCGTCAGGTCGCGGCAGTGGCCGTCGTAGCCGGACGGCCGGCCGGCCGCGCGGGCGGCCTCGCGGCGGCTGTCGAGCTCCTCGGTGGTGCAGTAGCAGCGGTAGGCGTGGCCGGCCTCGTGCAGCCTGCGGGCGACGTCGGCGTAGATGTCCATCCGCTGCGACTGCCGGTACGGCGCGTGCGGGCCGCCGACCTCCGGGCCCTCGTCCCAGTCGAAGCCGAGCCAGCGCATCGCGTCCAGCAGCTGGTTGTAGGAGTCCTCGGAGTCGCGGGCCGCATCGGTGTCCTCGATCCGGAAGACCAGCGTGCCGCCGTGGTGGCGGGCGAAGGCCCAGTTGAACAGGGCGGTGCGGACGAGACCGACGTGCGGGTTGCCGGTCGGGGACGGGCAGAAGCGGACCCGGACGTCCGAGCCCGCGGTGGAGTTAGCCACGCTTGATCACCTTGTTGGCGAGAGTGCCGATGCCTTCGACGGAGACGGCGACCTCGTCGCCGACATGGAGGGGGCCGACACCCGCGGGGGTGCCGGTGAGGACGACGTCGCCGGGGAGCAGCGTCATCGCCTCGGAGATGTGCACGATCAGTTCCGCGACGGAGCGGACCATCAGGGAGGTGCGGCCGGTCTGCCGCAGCTCGCCGTTGACGGTGCAGGTGATGGCCAGGTCCGACGGGTCGAGCTCGGTCTCGATCCAGGGGCCGAGCGGGCAGGAGGTGTCGAAGCCCTTGGCCCGGGCCCACTGGCCCTCGCGCTGCTGCACGTCGCGGGCGGTCACGTCGTTGGCGCAGGTGTAGCCGAGGATCACCTCGGGGACCCGCTCCAGCGGCACCTCCCGGCACATCCGGCCGATCACCACGGCGAGTTCGGCCTCGTGCTGGACGTCCGAGGAGAACGGCGGGTAGGCGATCGCCTCGGTGGGGCCGATCACCGCGGTGGACGGCTTGAAGAAGGTCAGCGGGACGTCCGGGACCTCGTGGCCCAGCTCGGCGGCGTGCGCCGCGTAGTTCCGGCCGACCGCGACGATCTTGTTGGGGAGCATCGGGGAGAGCAGCCGGACGTCCTGCAGCCGGTAGACCTCCCCCGACGGCTGCGGCTGGCCGAAGGGGTGGCCCGTCAGGGCGTGCACCACCATCGACTCGGGTTGCGCGGTGTCGCCCTCGACGATGCCGAAGGAGACGCTGCCCGCGGCAGGACTCCCCTCCCGGACGGAAAACCTGGCGATACGCACCCTGCAACCTCTCGGTTCGTCGACCTGCTCGATCTTCCCCAGGCTATCGCGTGGGGCGCCCGGTGCCCGGCCGTTCCGGCCCAGGGCGCCGTCCCGGGGCCCGGACGACGAAGGGCGCCGGCCGGCGTGCGGCGGGCGCCCCTCGGGGTGCGGGAGGTCAGTCCAGCGGCAGGCGCGGGGCCGGGGCGACCATCAGCTGGGTGCGGCGCGGGTTGGCGGTGACCTCCGGCAGCGCGGCGGAGTACTCGACCGGCTGCTGCGAGGCGACCGCGCCCGGGAGCTGGCCGAAGTCCTCGACGGAGGCCAGGGTCGTCCGACGCGGGTTGGCCGTGGGCCGGGCCGTGAGCGTGGAGTTCGGGGCCTTCTTCGTCGACAGTGCCGTCGGCTGGGACATCGCGTCACACCTTGGTTTCGGGGGAGGAGTTTGGGGACGGCGGGTGCCTGGGCAGGCTCCTCGCGGCCCCACCAAGGCTAAGGATCTCCTTTCACACCTGCCGTGACCAAAGCTATACATCGCGATGTGATTTTGCTCACAATTTTGCGATTGTTTCCGGCATTCCGCACCTCGCACGCGAAGAGGAATAAGGGACATTCCAGCCATATCGGGCATCCGGCATGCATACCGAACCGTCCACGACTTGGCATGTATTCGGCAAGTGTCCGAAAAGGGACGTATTCCGGCCGGTTACCACACAGTCCGTGAGCCGGTGCGCGCGTTCGGTAGCCCAGGACACCGTGTCATAACGCCCCTTGTTGGACTTCCCCGGCTGTGCTGGAATGCCACGGAAAAACTCGACACCGTCCCCCTCCGCGCCAGCGGGGAGGGGCGCCCGGTCCAGAGGTTGCGACGCCAGTGCAGGGACGTTTCAAGAGGGGCAGCGGCGCCGCGGGTGACCCGGAGTCGCGCGAGCCCGTGGCAGGCCCCCACCAGGCATCGCCGATGACGGGCCCGGGCGACCGGGCGGCCACCGGTTCCGCCGACCAGAACAGCGACACGGTTGCCGACGGCACCGACAACGCCGACGAGGGACGCGGTCGCTCGCGCCTGCGCGGCTCACTGACCTACCGCAGAGCGAAGGGCCTCAACCGGCTCTCGCTGCGGAACTGGCGCATCCGTACGCGCCTGATCGCGCTGCTGCTGCTCCCCGTGATGGTGTCGCTCGTGCTCGGTGGTCTGCGCGTGCAGACCTCGATGCAGAACTCCAGCCAGCTGGCCCAGATGACCGACCTCGCGGACCTCGCCCAGAAGGCGACCGCGCTGGCCGACGCCCTGGAGACCGAGCGCGACATCAGCGCCGGCCCGCTGACGGCGAACCCCGGCAAGCAGGACCCGGACGTCGTCGACGCCCAGAAGCGGAGCGACCAGCTCAGCAAGGCGTTCGCGACCAGCGCCGACAAGTTCGACGAGCTGGACCTCGCCGGTGGAAAGGCCCTGCTGCTGCAGGTCCGCAAGGACCTCAACCAGCTCTCCGAGGCCCGCGGCAGCGCGTACACCAGCCAGGACAACATCCAGCCGACGATCCTGAACTACGACGTCATCATCAAGGGCCTGATCTCGATCACCGAGGAGATCGCGATCGCGTCGAACTCCACCGAGCTGATCAAGGTCACCCGGGCGCTCAGCCAGTTCGCGCTGTCCAAGGAGAACACCTCCATGCAGCGCGCGCTGATCGCGGCCGCGCTGGCCCGGCGCGGTGGCGCGGACCTGTCCACCTCGGACGAGACGTTCGGTATCCGCCTCCAGATCTCCGAGGAGAGCGCGCTCGCCAACTTCACCGCCATCTACGGCGATGACGAGGCCCGCCGGCTGCGCGCCCCGATGAGCTTCAACCAGACCATCGCGGACACCGACCGGTACACCCAGCAGGTGCTGAACACCAACGGCATCCGGCAGAGCCAGCCGCGCACCTACACGGACTGGTACGACGCGGCCAGCGCCAAGATCAACCAGGAACAGCGGATCGAGACCCAGCTGCTGGAGGTCCTGGACGGCAAGGCGCAGAAGCTGCAGTCCGACGCCGACACCCAGACCCTCATCAACGCCGCGCTGATCGCCGTCGTCCTCATCGTCGCCATCGCCGGTGCCGCCGTCGTGGCGCGCTCGATGGTGCGCTCGCTGACCCGGCTGCAGGCCGCGGCCGAGGACGTCGCCGAGCGGCGGCTGCCCGAGCTGGTCAAGACCCTGTCCGAGAGCGACCCGCACGACGTCGACGTCACCGTCGAACCCGTCGGCGTCGACTCGACGGACGAGATCGGCCACGTGGCGCACGCGTTCGACATGGTGCACCGCGAGGCCGTCCGCCTCGCCGCCGAGCAGGCGCTGCTCCGAGGCAACATCAACGCGATGTTCACCAACCTCTCGCGCCGCAGCCAGGGCCTCATCCAGCGCCAGCTGTCGCTCATCTCCGAGCTGGAGAGCCGCGAGGCCGACCCGGACCAGCTGGCCAGCCTCTTCAAGCTGGACCACCTCGCGACCCGTATGCGCCGCAACGGTGAAAACCTCCTCGTCCTCGCGGGTGAGGACCCGGGCCGCCGGTGGACCCGCCCCGTCCCGCTGGTCGACGTGCTCCGCGCCGCCGCCTCCGAGGTGGAGCAGTACGAGCGCATCGAACTCGCCGCGGTGCCGTCGACCGAGGTCGCCGGCCGCGTCGTCAACGACCTCGTCCACCTCCTCGCCGAGCTGCTGGAGAACGCCACGTCGTTCTCCAGCCCGCAGACCCGCGTCCGGGTCACCGGCCACGCGCTGCCCGACGGCCGCGTGCTGGTCGAGATCCACGACACCGGCATCGGCCTGAGCCCGGACGACCTCGCGGACATCAACGAGCGCCTGGCCAACCCGCCCACGGTCGACGTGTCGGTCTCCCGCCGCATGGGCCTGTTCGTGGTCGGCCGCCTGTCCCTGCGACACGGCATCCGCATCCAGCTCCGTCCCAGCGACTCGGGCGGCACCACCGCGCTCGTCATGCTGCCGGTCGACGTCGCCAACTCCGCCGACCGCCGTGCCGGCCGCCCGGGCCAGGGCGGCGCCGCCGGCAAGCAGCGCGGTCTCGCCCCGACCCCGCGTCAGGGCAACCGGGCCAGCGCCGCCGAGGCGCTGGCCGGCCGGGCCGCGGCCGCACTGGGCCAGGCCCCGGCCGGTGCCCCGCAGGGCGGCGGACGTCCGCAGCTCGGCCAGGGCGGCCCGCAGGCTCCGCAGCAGCCCCAGCAGAACCAGCAGCCTCAGCAGAACCAGCAGCCGGGCATCCCCGCCCAGGGCGGCCGGGGCCCCGGCTCCGGCCTGCCGACCCGCGAGGCCGGCCAGGCGCTGCGCGAGAGCGGTGGCCCCGGTCAGCAGGGTCAGGGCGGCCCGCAGGGCCAGGGCGGCCAGCCGCAGCAGCGGCGGGTGCCCGGTGCCTCCGGCGCCCCCGGTGTCCAGGGCGGCCCCGGCGGGCTGCCGCGACGCGGCGCCCAGCCGGAGCAGTCCGCACCCGCGGGCGCCCCCGAGCGCCGACCGATGCCCGAGCGTCCGCGCCCGGGCGACGGCCCGCAGACCCGCGGCGAGCGCCCGCAGCCCGGCTTCCCGGGCGAGCAGGGCCGGCCCACCCGCCCGCAGCAGCAGCAGCCCCAGCAGCAGATGCCGCAGCGCGGTCAGGCCCCGTTCGCCCCCGGCGAGCCGGGCCCGGTCGAGAGCACCGTGCAGTTCTCCCGGCCGCAGTTCGAGGCCAGCGACATCGACCCGCGCGACCCGCTGGGCCTCGGCCTGGTGGAGCCGGTGCTGCCGGACCCGTCGCAGCAGATGGGCCCCGGCCACCCGTACGAGCAGCAGGCGCCGCAGCAGGCTCCCCAGCAGCGCCAGCAGCCGATGGCACTGCCGACCGGCCCGGGCGTCGAGGACACCCAGCAGTGGTTCCGCCCCGACGAGTCGTCCCGGCCGGCGCCGGAGCAGGCGCGTCAGCGCCCGCAGCAGTACCAGCAGGAGCAGCAGTACCGGCCGCAGCGCCCCGGCACCACCGCGCCCGGGTTCGACCCGTCCGCACCGCAGCCGCAGCGCCCGCAGGCGCCGCAGCAGGGCCAGCAGCCCCCGCAGTCCCGGCCGCAGCCGGGCGGCCCGCTCCAGGGCGGCCCCCGCCGCTCGGAGCCGCAGAGCGCGGGCCAGCCCCGCCGCGAGGCACCGGACGCCCCCTGGCGTCCGTCCGCCAACGACGAGCGCTGGCGCCGCGCCGAGCAGGTGCGGGAGCCCTCGACCAGCGGGCTGACCACGTCGGGCCTGCCCCGGCGCACCCCGCAGGCCAACCTGGTCTCCGGCACCGCCGAGGCGGCGCCGCTGACCGGTCCGCAGGTCTCCCGCAGTCCGGAGGAGGTGCGCGGGCGGCTGACCAACCTGCGCCGCGGTATCCAGCAGGGCCGCCAGGCGGGCCAGGGCCAGCCCCCGGCACAGGGCCAGCAGCAGCACGGCTTCGACGGCTTCGGCCAGAACCACCAGGAGCGTTGAGTTGAGTCAGATGAGCCAGGCCGCACAGAACCTGAACTGGCTGATCACCAATTTCGTGGACAACACCCCCGGGGTGTCGCACACGGTGGTGGTCTCCGCCGACGGTCTCCTGCTCTGCATGTCCGAAGGCTTCCCCGGGACCGGGCCGACCAGCTCGCCGCCGTCGCCTCCGGCCTCACCTCGCTGACCTCCGGCGCCAGCCGGATCTTCGAGGGCGGCGACGTCAACCAGACCGTCGTCGAGATGGAGCGCGGCTTCCTGTTCCTGATGGCCGTCAGCGACGGCTCGGCCCTGGCCGTGCTCGCCGCACCCGACTCCGACATCGGCCTCGTCGGCTACGAGATGGCCCTGCTCGTCGACCGCGCAGGCGCCGTCCTCACCCCCGCCCTCCGGGCAGAACTCCAGGGCAGCCTGCTGCACTGATCCACGCCCCGATCCCGCAATGCGCCCGGCCCGCCTGGTCGGGCGCACCGACCATCGGCCGCCTCCGGGCGACCGACCGCCCCAGCCGGCACCGCCCGGCTGGAACCCCGCTGCGAACGGCGGCAGCACGAGGAGGACTTATGACCCCGCCCCCGACACCGGCCGGCTCGTACGGCAACGGGTACGGCAGCGGCTACGGCGGCCAGCAGGCCGGCGGCTACGGTGGGCAGCAGTCCGGCGGCTACGAGCAGCAGCCGCTCGTACGCCCGTACGCGATGACCGGCGGCCGGACCCGGCCGCGGTACCAGCTGGCGATCGAGGCGCTGATCTCGACCACCGGCTCGGCCGAGCGCTCGGGCGGCCTGCTGCCCGAGCACGCCCGGATCGTCGGACTCTGCCGCGAGGTCAAGTCCGTCGCCGAGATCTCGGCGCTGGCCGGTGTCCCGCTCGGGGTCGCTCGTATTCTCGTCGCCGACCTGGCCGAGGCCGGCCTGGTCACCATCCACCAGCCCGCTGCCGCGGGCGAGTCCGGCGGTGCGCCTGACGTCACGCTGCTCGAAAGGGTCCTCAGTGGACTTCGCAAGCTCTAACGCGGCCTCCCCCAGCCGCGCGACCACCTCCGCGAAGATCGTCGTCGCCGGCGGCTTCGGAGTCGGCAAGACCACCCTCGTCGGCGCCGTCTCCGAGATCAACCCGCTGCGCACCGAAGCCGTCATGACCAGCGCCAGCGCCGGCATCGACGACCTCAGCCACGTCTCCGGCAAGACCACCACCACGGTCGCCATGGACTTCGGCCGCATCACCCTCGACGAAGACCTCATCCTCTACCTCTTCGGCACCCCCGGACAGGACCGCTTCTGGTTCATGTGGGACGACCTCGTCCGCGGCGCCATCGGCGCCGTCGTCCTCGTCGACACCCGCCGCCTCGCCGACTGCTTCCCCGCCCTCGACTACTTCGAGAACAGCGGACTCCCCTTCGTCGTCGCCCTCAACGGCTTCGACGGACACCAGCCCCACACCGCGGACGAAGTCCGCGAAGCCCTCCAGCTCGGCCCCGACACCCCCGTCATCGCCCTCGACGCCCGACGCCGCGACAGCGCCAAGAGCGCCCTGATCACCCTCGTCGAGCACGCCCTCCTCGCCCGCCTGCGGTGACGGAGGGATCCCACGGATGACAGTGCGTGCCCGCTCCTGTGCCCTGCCGGGCGCAGGAGCGGGCACGTCTTTATCCGTGCATAACAGTTCGGTAGGCATTTCGAGATCAACTGTGACTCGGCGTCACGAAGTCGATCCATAGTGCACTGTCGACCTTTCGACTTGCCCGCAACTGCCCCACTATGTCCGATTTTTTCCGCACGTCTCGGGCGGGAAGCGCTGTTTGTCCCCCAACCCTGCACGTGCTGAAATTCCAGCTACCCCGTAGTCACCCCAGGCAGTTCCACCCAGCGCAGCGGGCTGCGGCCGGCGGGGGTGCCGCTGGATTGATCCATGGCCGCACCATCGGCCGAGAGGTTGTTGTCGAGTGAGGCGTAAGCAGCCAGACACCCCGCAGCGGCGTTCCGAGCCCCGCCAGAACCAGCCGGGCACGAACGGCCAGGCTCCCGCCGGGTTCTCCGCGTTCACCGCTGCGGACGAACGGCCGGCCCGCGGGAACGCGGGGCCGCCGACCCAGATACTCAGCGGCCCGGGCGGCGCCCCGGGCCCCGGCCCGTCGGCACCCCGGCCCCGGACGGCGGCCGCGGCCGCCGACACGGACGGGAAGAGCGGCGGCCGGTACGACTTCCTGGCCCCGCGGCACTGGCGCGTGCCGACCCGCCTGGTGGCGATCCTCCTGATCCCGGTCGTCATCGGCCTGGTCTTCGGCGGTCTGCGCGTCAACACCTCGTTCGACAACTACACCAAGGCCGACCGCGCGGTGAAGACCGCGAAGCTCGCCAACGCCGCGACCGACCTCGCGGACGCCCTGGAGAGCGAGCGCGACCTGACGATCGTGCCGATCGTGGCCGGCGACGACCCGCAGGGCATCGTCGCGAAGCTGCGCAAGAAGACCGACGAGGCGCTCGTCGCGTACAACAGCGCCTACGCGAAGATCTCCGACGACGCGACGCTGCAGCGCCGCAACCAGGCCTTCCAGCAGCTCGTCGTCGACCTGCCGCACCTTCGTGACAACGCGTACAAGCCGGAGCTGTTCGCCACCGCCACCCAGGCCGCGTACTCCGTGATGTTCGCGCCGCTGCTGGCCATCGACAACTCGGTCGGCTTCGGCAGCTCGGACGTCACCAGCAAGGGCCGCGCGATCTACGCGATGTCGCTGGCCAAGGCCTCGGCCTCGACCCAGCGCGCGCTGATGCTCAACCTGCTGGCCGGCATCGCCAAGGACTCGGTCACCAAGTACGAGAACACGGACATGATCATGTCCCTGCTCGTGGCCTCCAAGCTGGAGCAGACCGCGATCAGCGAGTTCAACACCGGCTCCACCGCCGACGACGCCAAGGTCTACGCGGACGCCCTCGTCCAGCAGGCCTCGGCCGACCAGCGCAGCCCGCTGCGGATGCCCGACGGCCGCACCATCCCGACCATGACCGGCCTGATGAACATCGGCCTCGGCTACTCCGAGGCGGCCAGCGCCGGCCAGACCAAGGGCAAGGCCGCCGCCGACGCGGTGTTCGAGGAGGCCAAGGCCCAGGGCCTGACCGTGGGCAACTGGCTGCAGGCCAGCGCCAGCCACATGACCGCCCTGCGGACCGCGGAGTCCTCGCTCCTCACCGAGGTCGTCGGCGACGCGTCGGACATCAAGTCCGGCGCCCAGACCGACATGGCGCTCAACACCGGCATCGTGCTCATCTCGCTGGCCCTGGCCGGCCTGCTCACCGGTTTCGTCGCCCGCTCGATGATCCTCGGCATGCGGACCCTGAACACCGCCGCGCTCGACATCGCCAACCACCGTCTCCCGGACCTGGTCGAGAAGCTCTCCAAGACCGACCCGGACCGGGTGGACACCTCGGTCGAGCCGATCCCGCTCAGCGGCCGCGACGAGATCGGCGAGGTCGCCCGCGCCTTCGACCAGGTCCACGCGCAGGCCGTGTCGCTCGCCGCCGAGCAGGCCCTGCTCCGAGGCAACCTGAACGCGATCTTCTCCAACCTGTCGCGCCGCAGCCAGAGCCTGATCCAGCGCCAGCTGGCGCTGATCACCGACCTGGAGAACAACGAGGCCGACCCGGACCAGCTGGAGAACCTCTTCAAGCTGGACCACCTCGCGACCCGTATGCGCCGCAACGGCGAGAACCTCCTCGTCCTCGCCGGCGAGGAGCCGGGCCGCCGCTGGAACACCCCCGTCCCGCTGGTCGACGTGCTCCGCGCCGCCGCCTCCGAGGTGGAGCAGTACGAGCGCATCGAACTCGCCGGCATCCCGGAGGCGGAGGTCGTCGGCGCCGCGGTGACCGACCTCGTCCACCTGCTCGCCGAGCTGTTGGAGAACGCCACCACGTTCTCCAGCCCGCAGACCCGGGTGCTGGTCAACGCCACCCGCCTGCCGGACGGCCGCGTCCTGGTGGAGATCCACGACAAGGGCATCGGCCTCACCGCCGACGACTTCGCCGAGATCAACGAGAAGCTGGCCGAGCCGCCCACGGTCGACGCCACCATCTCCCGCCGCATGGGCCTGTTCGTGGTCGGCCGGCTCTCCCAGCGCCACGACATCCGCGTCCAGCTCCGCCCCTCGGGCGAGTCCGCGGGCACCACCTCCCTGGTGATGCTCCCGCAGTTCCTGACCCAGATGAACGCCCCCACGGAGCCCGAGGAGCAGTTCACCGTCTCCCGGATCTTCTCCGAGCAGGAGCCGATGGAGAGCTGGCAGGAGGGCTGGCAGGGCCAGCGCAGCGCCGCCGAGCTCGGCTTCGACGACCACCTGACCGGTGTCGCCTCCGGTGGCTTCAGCCCGGCGCTGGAGTCCATGCAGCGCTCGCAGCGGCTCGACGAGGCCCGTCGCACCGCCCTGGAGGCCGGCCCCCGCGAGGACGTCATCGACGCCGAGGCGATCGAGACCGACGCGCCGTACGCCGAGGCCTACGCCGAGGAGTACCCGCAGCAGGGCTTCGAGCAGGGCGACTACCAGCAGCCCTACGGCCAGGACTACGCGGAGCCGCAGCAGGACCCGTACGGCCGCGAGTACGCCGGCTACGGCCAGGAGTACCCGCAGCAGGACGGCTACGACGGCTACCAGGACCCGCAGTACGCCCAGGGCGGCTACGACGGCGTCCCGCAGCAGCAGGGCTACCAGGACACCGGCTACCAGGGCTACGGCTACCAGGACGGGCAGGCCGGCGGCCACCCGTACGGCGTGGACGAGCAGCCCGCGCTGCCGCCGGCGCCGGTCGCGGACTCCGGCTCGGGCTCCGGCCTGCCGCAGCGCCGTCCGGGCCAGCAGCTGGCCGGTGGCGGCGGCGGCTTCGCCGGCCAGCCGGCCGGCGAGACCAAGAACTGGTTCACCGGCGCCAAGGACACCTCCGGCGCGGAGGAGTCCCGCGGCCACGAGGTGTCCGGACTCGGCGGCTACGGCCCGACCGGTCCGACCGGCTCGTCCAGCCCGTGGCAGTCGGCCAACGACGGCAGCTGGCAGCGCGCCGAGCAGGTGCGCGAGCCCTCGTCGAGCGGCACCACGCCGTCCGGCCTGCCGCGCCGTGTGCCCAAGCAGAACCTCGTGCCCGGCAACGCCAAGCCCGGACCGCAGGAAGGCCCCCAGGTCTCCCGCAACCCGGAGGAGGTGCGCGGCCGGTTGACCAACCTGCGCCGCGGCGTCGAGCAGGGCCGCAACGCCGGCGGTGACCCGGGGGCCACCGGCAGCTTCCGCGTGGACCCGAACCAGGGTCGTGGCGGCAACCAGAACAGCAGCACCGATCTCTTCGGCGGCTCGAACCACCAGGAGCGTTGAGTTGAGTCAGATGAGCCAGGCCGCACAGAACCTGAACTGGCTGATCACCAATTTCGTGGACAACACCCCCGGGGTGTCGCACACGGTGGTGGTCTCCGCCGACGGTCTCCTGCTCTGCATGTCCGAAGGCTTCCCCGGGACCGGGCCGACCAGCTCGCCGCCGTCGCCTCCGGCCTCACCTCGCTGACCTCCGGCGCCAGCCGGATCTTCGAGGGCGGCGACGTCAACCAGACCGTCGTCGAGATGGAGCGCGGCTTCCTGTTCCTGATGGCCGTCAGCGACGGCTCGGCCCTGGCCGTGCTCGCCGCACCCGACTCCGACATCGGCCTCGTCGGCTACGAGATGGCCCTGCTCGTCGACCGCGCAGGCGCCGTCCTCACCCCCGCCCTCCGGGCAGAACTCCAGGGCAGCCTGCTGCACTGACGGTTCGTCGGATACCGTCCTGGTATTCGTATGACCTCATTGCCCGTCCCCGAGTCCTCCGGCACCCGCCGGCGGACTCGGGTTCGGGCGTTGTACGGCCTACGCACCACCGGCCCGAACACCCCCGTGTCCGGGCCAGCACCGCATCGCCGCACCTTGTGAGGAGAGGACCGTGACACCGCCAGACGACCGCAGCGGTCAGTACGGCGTCCCGTACCCCGGTACCGGCCACGACGCGTTCGGAGCTCCCGGCGTCGGCCACGGGCAGCCGTACCAGCAGCAGCCGTACGCCGACCCGTCGGGCCGGCAGTACTTCACCCAGCCCTACGGCGAGCAGCACCCCGTCCAGGGCGGCTACGCCCAGCCGGGGTCCGGCTACCAGAGCTACCCGGGGCCCGAGGCGTTCCCTGAACAGGTTCCCGAGGAACCCGGACACGTCGAGGACGAGGAAGAGGCCGACTCCGGCCCGCTGATCCGGCCGTTCGCGATGACCGGCGGACGCACCAGGCCCCGGTACGAGCTGGCGATCGAGGCCCTGGTCTCCGCCAGCGTCGACCCGGGCCGCCTGGCCACCCTGCTGCCCGAGCACCAGCGGATCTGCAGCCTCTGCACCGACGTCAAGTCCGTCGCCGAGGTCTCCGCGCTGCTCGACCTGCCGCTGGGTGTGGCGCGCATCCTCGTCGCCGACCTGGCCGAGGCCGGCCTGGTCACCATCCACCAGCCCGCTGCCGGCGGCGAATCCGGCAACCAGCCCGACGTCACGCTGCTCGAAAGGGTCCTCAGTGGACTTCGCAAGCTCTAACGCGGCCTCCGCCAACCGCGCGACCACCTCCGCGAAGATCGTCGTCGCCGGCGGCTTCGGAGTCGGCAAGACCACCCTCGTCGGCGCCGTCTCCGAGATCAACCCGCTGCGCACCGAAGCCGTCATGACCAGCGCCAGCGCCGGCATCGACGACCTCAGCCACGTCTCCGGCAAGACCACCACCACGGTCGCCATGGACTTCGGCCGCATCACCCTCGACGAAGACCTCATCCTCTACCTCTTCGGCACCCCCGGACAGGACCGCTTCTGGTTCATGTGGGACGACCTCGTCCGCGGCGCCATCGGCGCCGTCGTCCTCGTCGACACCCGCCGCCTCGCCGACTGCTTCCCCGCCCTCGACTACTTCGAGAACAGCGGACTCCCCTTCGTCGTCGCCCTCAACGGCTTCGACGGACACCAGCCCCACACCGCGGACGAAGTCCGCGAAGCCCTCCAGCTCGGCCCCGACACCCCCGTCATCGCCCTCGACGCCCGACGCCGCGACAGCGCCAAGAGCGCCCTGATCACCCTCGTCGAGCACGCCCTCCTCGCCCGCCTGCGGTAACCGGGCCGGACGGGCGGCGCACAGCACGCAACAGGGGCGCGGGAACCATCCCCGCGCCCCTGCGGCATTCCGGGCGCACCCGGGCCGTGCCCGTCAGTGCCCGTCAGCTCTCGCCGGGCTCCACGCCGGCCCGCAGCAGCCCGTAGGTGTAGGCGTCGTCCAGGGCCCGCCAGGAGGCCGCGATGACGTTGTCCGCGACGCCCACGGTCGACCAGCTCACGACGCCGTCGGAGGACTCGATCAGGACCCGGGTCTTCGACCCGGTGCCGTGCTGGCCCTCCAGGATGCGGACCTTGTAGTCCACCAGCTCGAACTTGGCGAGCTGCGGGTAGATCCCCTCCAGCGCGGTGCGCAGCGCCTTGTCCAGCGCGTCGACCGGGCCGTTGCCCTCCCCGGTGGCGATCCGGCGCTCGCCCTTGGCCCAGAGCTTGACCGTGGCCTCGTTGTCGGCCCCGTTGTCGACCCGCTGCTCGCTGATGGTCCGCCAGGACTCCAGGGCGAAGAAGCGCTCGCGGCGGCCGCGGACCTCGTCGCGCAGCAGCAGTTCGAAGGAGGCGTCGGCGGCCTCGTAGGTGTAGCCCAGGTTCTCCTGCGCCTTGACCTTGGCGACCACCCGGCCGACCAGGTCGCGGTCGGCGGAGAGGTCGTAGCCGAGCTCCTTGCCCTTGAGTTCGACCGAGGCCCGGCCGGCCATGTCGGAGACCAGCATCCGCATGGTGTTGCCGACCCGCTCGGGGTCGATGTGCTGGTACAGGTCGGGGTCGACCTTGATCGCGGAGGCGTGCAGGCCGGCCTTGTGCGCGAAGGCCGAGAAGCCGACGTACGGCTGGTGGGTGGAGGGCGCGAGGTTGACCACCTCGGCGATGGCGTGCGAGATCCGGGTCATCTCGGCGAGGCGGCCCTCCGGGAGCACCCGCCGGTCGTACTTGATCTCCAGGGCGCCGACCACCGGGAAGAGGTTGGCGTTGCCGACCCGCTCGCCGTAGCCGTTGGCGGTGCACTGCACGTGGGTGGCGCCGGCGTCGACGGCGGCGAGGGTGTTGGCGACCGCGCAGCCGGTGTCGTCCTGGGCGTGGATGCCGAGGCGGGCGCCGGTGGCGGCCAGCACCTCGGCGACGATGTCGCGGACGCCCAGCGGCAGCATGCCGCCGTTGGTGTCGCAGAGCACGACGACGTCGGCGCCGGCCTCGTGGGCGGTGCGGACGACCGCCAGCGCGTACTGCGGGTTGGCCCGGTAGCCGTCGAAGAAGTGCTCGCAGTCGATGAACACCCGGCGGCCCTGCTCGCGCAGGTGGGTGACGCTGTCGCGGATCATCTCCAGGTTCTCGTCGAGCGTGGTGCGCAGGGCGAGTTCGACGTGCCGGTCGTGCGACTTGGCGACGAGGGTGACGACCGGGGCGCCGGAGTTGACCAGGGCGGCGAGCTGCGGGTCGTCCGCGGCCTTCCCGCCGGCCCGCCGGGTGGCGCCGAAGGCCACCAGCCGGGCGTGCTTGAGGTCGAGTTCGTCGGCCGCACGGGCGAAGAACTCGGTGTCACGGGGATTGGCGCCGGGCCATCCGCCCTCGATGAAGCCGACGCCGAACTCGTCCAGGTGCCGGGCGATGGTCAGCTTGTCCGCGACGGTGAGGTTGATCCCCTCGCGCTGGGCGCCGTCGCGCAGCGTGGTGTCGAAGACGTGGAAGCTGTCGTTGGGGTGACTGCTGGCCTCGGTCATGGCCCTGGGTTCTCCGTTCGGTGGAGGTACTGCTGTTGCCGGGTCTGGGGACCGGCTCCACTGTCCAGCATCCCGCGCGCTCCCGGTGTCCCTCCGCCCCTTGTGGGGGCTTCGGCCGGTCCGGGGCCAAAACAAAAGACCCCTCGCGGGTGCGAGAGGTCTGCGCGCGGGTCTGGACGCTGGTGGTCGCTCCGCATGCGGGTGGATGCGGAGCGGTCACTGCGGACCGGCGCGCCTGCTGCCAATAATCAGCGAGAGCGAGGACACGCTGGCAGTCTGGCACACCATCCGGAATGCGGCGCCGGTGTCTCGGCATGCGAAACGCCCCAGGTGGGAGCCGTTCAGGTCGGACGGCCGGTCCCCGGCCGGTCGGAGGCGACTCCATGACCGTCGGCACGCCGTCCGGCTCGACGAGCGGACCCGTCCGAGGTCACCGGCGCGGCGGGCGTCCCGGGGCGGGACGCCCGTGCGCGGCGGGTCAGACGATCGTGTGGAGCCAGCCGTGGGTGTCGGGGGCCTGGCCGCCCTGGATGGCCAGCAGCGCCTTGCGCAGCTCCATGGTCACCGGGCCCGACTCGCCCTTGCCGACCGTCCAGTCGCCGCGGGCGGACTTGACCGAGCCGACCGGGGTGATGACCGCGGCGGTGCCGCAGGCGAAGACCTCGGTGAGGGTGCCGTCGGCGTTGCCCTGCTTCCACTCGTCGGTGGAGATCTTCCGCTCCTCGACGGCGTAGCCGAGGTCGGCGGCGAGCTGGAGCAGCGAGTCGCGGGTGATGCCCGGGAGGAGCGCGCCGGACAGCTCGGGGTGACGATCTTCGCGTCGGCGCCCTCACCGAAGACGAAGTAGAGGTTCATGCCGCCCATCTCCTCGATCCACCGGTGCTCGGCGGCATCGAGCCAGACGACCTGGTCGCAGCCCTTCGCGGCGGCCTGCGCCTGGGCGACGAGCGAAGCGGCGTAGTTGCCGGCGCACTTGGCGGCGCCGGTGCCGCCGGGCGCGGCCCGGACGTACTCCTCGGACAGCCAGACCGAGACCGGCTTGATGCCGCCGGAGAAGTAGGCGCCGGCCGGGGAGGCGATGATCATGAACAGGTAGGAGTTGGCCGGCCGGACACCCAGGCCGACCTCGGTGGCGAACATGAAGGGCCGCAGGTAGAGGCTCTGCTCGGGCTGGTTCGGCACCCAGCCCTGCTCCTGCTGGACGAGCAGCTCCACCGCCTCGACGAAGGTCTCGACCGGCAGCTCGGGCATGGCCAGGCGGCGGGCGGAGTTCTGGAAGCGGACGGCGTTGGCCTCCGGGCGGAAGGTCGCGATCGACCCGTCGGCCTGCCGGTACGCCTTCAGCCCCTCGAAGATCGACTGACCGTAGTGCAGCGTCATGTTGGCCGGGTCGATCTCCAGCGGCGCGTACGGGGTCAGCTGGGCGTCGTGCCAGCCCATGCCCTCCGTCCACCGGATGGTGACCATGTGGTCGGTGAAGATCCGGCCGAACCCGGGGTTGGTCAGCCGTGCCTCGCGCTCCGCGTCGGACAGCGGGTGCGCGGAGGGCTTGAGCTCGAACGTGATGGGCGCCTGGGTGGGCGTACTCATGACTGTCAGTCCTTCACCGTGGGGTTGGTCCGGGCCGCCTCCGCCGGTGATCAACGCACGACGGCACGGCCCACTGTCGATACTCGCATCCAGAGGGCCGTGCCGAACAGCCGGTCGGCTGCTGCGTTCGCGTTCGCGCGCTCCGGCCCCGGGCCGGAACAGAACGGTCTGTCCCGGCCCGTCAGCCGGATACTCGGGCGGCGAGCGCGTCGCCGACCTCGGAGGTGGAACGCGCACCGGAGCGCTCGGCCAGGTCGGCGGCGACGGCGGCCTCGACGGCGGCGGCCTCGGCGGTGTACCCGAGGTGCTCCAGCAGCATGGCGACGGAGAGCACGGTGGCCGTCGGGTCGGCCTTGCCCTGGCCGGCGATGTCCGGGGCGGAGCCGTGCACCGGCTCGAACATCGACGGGAACGCGCCGGAGGGGTTGATGTTGCCGGACGCGGCCAGGCCGATGCCGCCGGTGACGGCCGCGGCGAGGTCGGTCAGGATGTCGCCGAACAGGTTGTCGGTGACGATCACGTCGAAGCGCTCCGGCTGGGTGACGAAGAAGATCGTCGCCGCATCGACGTGCAGGTAGTCGGTGGTGACCTCGGGGAACTCCCGGCCGACCCGCTCGAAGATCCGGGTCCACAGGTGGCCGGCGTGCACCAGCACGTTGTTCTTGTGGACGAGGGTCAGCTTCTTGCGGTCGCGGGCCTGCGCCCGGCGGTACGCGTCGCGGACGACCCGCTCGATGCCGAACGCGGTGTTGAGGCTCACCTCGGTGGCGACCTCGTGCTCCGTGCCGGTGCGCAGCGTGCCGCCGTTGCCGACGTACGGGCCCTCGGTGCCCTCGCGGACGACCACGAAGTCGATCTTCGGGTCGCCGGCCAGCGGCGAGGTGACGCCGGGGAAGAGCTTGCCCGGGCGCAGGTTGATGTGGTGGTCGAAGGCGAAGCGCAGCTTCAGCAGCAGCCCGCGCTCCAGCACGCCGGAGGGCACGCTCGGGTCGCCGATGGCGCCGAGCAGGATGGCGTCGTGGCCCTTGAGCTCCTCCAGCACGGCGTCCGGCAGGGTCTCGCCGGTGCGGTGGTAGAGGCGGGCGCCGAGGTCGTACTCGGTGGTCTCGAGCTTGACGTCGGCGGGGAGCGCCGCGCTCAGGACCTTGAGGCCCTCGGCCACCACTTCCTGGCCGATGCCGTCACCGGGGATCACTGCGAGACGAAGGCTACGAGACATGGTCCGGACCCTACTCCGCGTCCCAGTGGCTGACACCTTGCGTCCACTATCCGGACATTCCGGGATACGGCAGGGGGTCCGGCCGCTGCCAAGAGTGCTCCCGTTAAAATCCTCCGGGAATACACGGGGAATTCACGGGGGAATGCGGTATGGCAGGTCGGATCAGCAGACGCCGAGCGCTCTGGCTGGCCGGTGGGGCGCTGGCCGCACCCGCCGCCGGCTACGGAGCGTGGCACGCCGTGCACGAGGAGCGGCAGCCCGCGGCCGAGGGGGCCACGGGAGGCCCGGGAGCGACGCGGTCGACCTGCCCGGTGACCCGCCGACCCGGGTGAGCGGCGTCGCGAACCGCAGCCTCACCCAGTCGTTCGTCCACGTCATCGCGCATCCTGACGACAACCTGTACTTCATGAACCCCGACCTCGACCACGCGCTCGCCTCCGGCGCCGCCTGCGTCACGGTCTGCCTCACCGACGGCGAGTCCGACGGCCGCAACGTGCTGCACTCCGAGCTCGGCCGGGTCACCCGGGCCGACCGGCCCGCCTACACCCGGGCCCGGATCAACGGCCTCGCCGCCGCCCTCGCCCTGCTCGCCACCGGCGACGAGAACAGCCCGTGGGACGTGTCGCTGGTCAGCCACCTCGAAGGCCGGATGGTCGAGCAGCACACCCTGCGTGCCGCGCCGCAGGTTCAGCTGATCCTGCTCGCCCTGGTCGAGGCCCGCTCCGTCAGCCTGCCCCGCAAGGACAGCCTGCGCGGGCTCTGGCTCGGGGACACGCCCAGCCTGAGCATCCTGCCGCCGGTGCACAGCGGCCTGCCGCCGAGCGCCGGCTACACCCGCGAACAGCTGATCGCCACCCTGCACGGGCTGCTCGACCACTACCGGCCGACCGTCGTGCGCACCCTGGACCCGAACCCGGACCACTCCCCCAAGCCCGCGCCGGGCAGCGGGAGCACCGTCTACCTCGACCACCAGGACCACACCTACTCGGCCTACTTCGCGCAGGCCGCGCTGGCCAGGCACTGGGCCGGCGGCAAGGCCCGCAGCGCCTCCGTCGAGCACTACCTCGGCTACGTCAACGCCCTGCTGCCGCACAACCTCGACCAGGCGGCGGTCGGCCGCAAGGTGGTCGCGCTGAACAGCTACGGCTGGGCCGACAACCGGCACTGCGGCGACCCGGCCGGCTGCGGCGACCGCAAGGTCGGGGCGGGGGCGCTGCGCAACGGCTGGGCCCAGTCCACCCGCTACCGGGCGCCCGGCAGCGACACCTGGCTGCAGCCCTCCGGCGAGGGCCGGCTCACCGCGTTCGGCCTGCTCAACGGCGGCGCCGTCGCCTGGACGGAGACCGACGACGGCTGGCAGGGCCCGGAGCGGATACCGGACGGCGGCGACCTGGAGGGCCAGCTCCAGGCCGTCCGGCAGCTCGACGGCCGGCTGCGGCTGCTCGCCGTGCGCACCCACCTCGGGTACGCCGCCACCACCCACCGCCGCGAGATCGTCACCACGCTGCGCAACCGCGACGGCTCGTACGGGCCGTGGCAGAGCCTCGGGGCTCCGGACGGCACCGACCCGGTGCGCTCGATGGAGTTCGGCTACCCGGTCGGGCTCACGCTGCCCGACGGCACCGTGCAGATCGCCGTCCGCACCTGGGGCGGCAGCGTGGCGATCCGCACCCTGGAGGGGCCGTGGGCGGCCCTCGCCCTGCCGCCGCAGGCCGGCGGGAGCGTCCAGGACGGCCTCGGCGCGGTCGTCGACGCCGACGGCAACACCCACGTCTTCGCGCCCGGCCGCACCGTCGTGCACTGGGCCTCCGCCACCCCCGGCGGCCCGCTGCGCCCCGCGCCGCCGACCGGCCTGCCCACCCCGGCCGGGCCGGTGAGCGCGCTGCTCGCCGACGACGGCGGGCTGCGGCTGGAGTTCCGGGAGCCCAAGAGCGCCCGGGTGCTCACCGCCGAGCGGCGGCCCGGCCGCACCGTGTGGAAGGTCACGGCCGAGTCGGCGCCGCCCGGCGGTTTCGGCCGGGTCTCGGTGGGCGCCGGGGCGCTGGCCGTCCGCGACGACCGGGGCCGGATCGCGCTGCGCGCCGCCGGCCACGACTGGCAGCACGACGGGCCGCTGCTGGCGCACAGCCCGGCCCTGGCCATGGACTCCGACGGGCGGGCGGTCGCCGCGGCCCTGGGCTCCGACGGACGGCTGTACACCACCCGCCAGCCGGTGCCGGGCGCGCCCTTCGGCACCTGGAGCCAGACCGGCTGACGCCGGTCCGGCCACCGCCGTGAGCGCGCCTATGCTCGGTCCGTCCCCCGACCACCGCACCCTCCGACCACCGACATCGCAGGCCCCGACCCGGGCCGGGCAGGAGCACCACGCCGTGAGCCAGCGAACGGCCGTGCGCCGACTCCTCGACCACGAGGCGGGCGCCGCAGCCCTCGCGGCGGTGCTGTCGGCCGCGGCGTACTGCCTGGCCTCGGCGCTGCGCGGGACGTACCCTTCGGGGCGCGCTCGCGCGCCGTCAACGACCTCGGCAACCAGTTCGTACCGTTCCACGCCCACCTGTGGGACCTGCTGCACGGCACGTCCACCGGCGACCTGCTGGTCAACTGGAACAGCGGCTTCGGCTCGCCGTTCCTGGCGGACTTCGTCACCTACCTGACCAACCCGTTCTCCTGGCTGGTCGGCCTCTTCCCGCGGGACGCGGTGAACCTGCCGGTGTTCCTCGTCACCCTGCTGGGCATCGCCGCCGGCGCGGCCGCGACCACCGTGCTGCTCGGCCGCCTCGCCCCCGGCCCGCCCTGGCAGCGCGCGCTGCTCGGGGTCGGCTACGGCCTGTGCGCCTGGGTCCTGAACGACGGCTCCCCCGACCCGATGTGGATGTGGGGGCTGGTCTCGCTGCCGATGATCGGCCTGGCCTGCGACTGGTGCCTGCAGGGCCGCCGGTGGGTGCCGGCCACCCTGATCGTCGCGCTCGCCTGGGCGGGCAACTTCTACACCGCCGCGATGGCCACCATCGCCTCCTGCCTGGTACTGCTGCTGCGTCTCGTCCTGGCCGGCGGCCCGCTGCGGGACCGGCTGCCCGCCGTCGGGCGCGCGGCGGGCATGTTCGCCGTCGGCGTGCTGCTGGCGGCGCCGGTGATGACCGTCTCGCTCAAGGCCAGCAAGGCCTCCCAGCCCGCGCCCGCGGCCACCTACCCGGGCGCCCCCGGGCTCACCGACTACCTGGCCCAGCTGCTGCCCGGCGGCCGCTCCGACCACTCGGTGCCGAACATCTTCATCGGGATGCTCGGCCTGCTGCTGGTCGCCTCGCTGCCGTTCAACCGCCGGGTCCGCCCGGCGGAGCGGATCGGCTGGTACGTCCTGCTCGTCCTGGTCGGCGCCAGCTTCGTCTGGGAGCCGACCATCCTGCTCTGGCACGGGCTGGCCATCCCCAACGGCAGCCCGTACCGGGCGTCGTTCGTGCTCAGCGGGATGCTGGTGGCGGCGGCCTGGGCCTCGCTGGCCCGCCGGCCGGACGGCCGGGCGCTGCTCGGCGGCGCCGGCCTGGTCGCCCTGGTGGTGCTGGCCGGCCACGGCCAGAGCTCGGTCCGCGGCTCGACCTGGATCGAGGTGCTGGCCGGCGGCGCCCTGGTGCTCGGCGCGCTCTGGGCGCTCCACCGGTGGTCCGCGCGCCCGCTCGTGCGCCGCTGCGCCGGCGTGCTGCTGATCGCGGGGGTGTTCGCCGGGGCGGTTCACACCACCTGGGCGGTGACCCGGATCCGCGACGGGCTGCCGTTCTACGTCCCGCGGACGACCGTCTCCGCGTCCTCGCTGGCCGCCCGCGACGCCCTGCTGAAGGCCGAGGACTGGCCGGCGTCGCGGACGGACCCGGGCCCGCACGAGTTCGCCAACAACGACCCGCTGCTGCTCGGCGGCGAGGGCGGTTCGTACTACTCCAGCTACCTGCCGGCCGTCACCGCCCGGATGCTCCAGGACCTGGGCGCCGGCTGGTACATCCAGGGCCGGCACACCCTCACCCCCGCCGACCCGGTCGGCCGGGCGCTGTTCGGGATCACCACCTACCTCGACGGCACCGGCACCGCGCCCGGCTTCACCGTCCGGCACGCGGCCGCCGCCCCGCTGGTCACCGTCCACCCCGACACCGCCCCCGACCTGCGGTCGGTGTGGAGCCGCCAGGAGTCGCTGCTCGGCGCCCGGGTGTACGGCGTGCCCGCGGCCTCCTGGACGGCCGGGCCCCGCCCGGTCGCCCGGGCCGGCGGCTGGTCGGTGCCGCCCACCCGGAAGGGCGGCACCTGGACGACCTTCAGCGGCGTCTGCGCGCCCGGCTCCACCGTGTACTTCTACGGCCCCTGGTTCAACGGCACCGTGATGGGCCAGGGCGTGAAGTACACCAGCTGGGGCCGGCAGCCGATGACGGCGATGCCGATCCGCGAACTCGGCACGGTGCCCGCCGACGGGCGGGTCACCGTGCAGCTGCGCACCACGGCCCGGGGCGTGCTGCCCCAGCAGCCGGTGGGCTGCCTGGACCGGGCGGCGCTGGACTCGGCGCTGCACACCGTCAAGGGCGCGACCCGGGTCACCGCCGGCGGCCACACCCTGACCGCCGAGCTGCCGCCCGGCTCCACCGGCCTGGCCCTGGTCTCCGTCCCCGCCGCCGACGGCTGGACCTGCTCGGTGGACGGCCGCGCGGCCGCCGCCCCGCGCCGGGTGCTCGGCATGATCGGCGTGCCGCTCGGGGCCGGCGCCTCCCGGGTCTCCTGCGGCTTCGCCCCGCCGGGGCTGACCGCCGGGCTGGCCGCGAGCGGCACGGCCGCGGCCGTCCTGCTCGGCGTGGCGGTGGTCACCTCCGTACGCCGCCGCAGCGTCCGCCGGGCGGGTGAGGGGCCGGTACCATCGGTGTGAATCCCAGCCAGCAGGAACGACGGGGCAGCGCGATCCGCCACCGACTGCGTACGAAGCCGGAGGCGAGCCGATGCGACTGTCCGTCGTGGTCCCCTGCTACAATGAGGAAGCGGTGATCGAGCTCTTCGACGCCGCGACCCGGGAGAACCTGGACTCGCTGCCGATCGAGTACGAGCTCTGCTACGTCGACGACGGCAGCTCGGACGGCACCCTGGAGCGGCTGCGCAAGATCGCCGCCGAGCACCCCGCGACGACCCGCTACGTCTCCTTCAGCCGCAACTTCGGCAAGGAGGCGGGCATGCTGGCCGGCCTCAAGGAGGCCACCGGCGACGCCGTCGTCCTGATGGACGCCGACCTCCAGCACCCGCCGGAGCTGCTGGAGCGGATGCTGGAGCTCTACGACCGCGGCCACGACCAGGTCATCGCCCGCCGCACCCGCGAGGGCGACCGGCCGCTTCGCACCGCGGTCAGCAAGCTCTACTACCGGCTGGTCAACCGCTGGGTGGACGTGGAGCTCCAGGACGGCGTCGGCGACTTCCGGTTGCTGTCCCGGCCGGCGGTGGACGCGCTGCTGTCGCTACCGGAGTACAACCGCTTCTCCAAGGGCCTGTTCTCCTGGATCGGCTTCGACACCGTCACCTTCGACTACGGCAACGTGGCCCGCGAGGCCGGCGAGACCAAGTGGCACTTCGGCGCGCTGCTGAACTACGGCATGGACGGGCTGATCTCGTTCAACAACCGGCCGCTGCGGATCGCCATCTGGCTGGGCCTGGCGCTGGTCGGCGTGGCCGCGCTGTACGCGGCGTGGATCACCGGTGTCGCGGTGATCGACGGTGTGGACTCCCCGGCTACGTGACCCTGATCGTGGCCATCGTGGCGCTCGGCGGCCTGCAGATGGTGATGCTCGGTCTGATCGGCGAGTACATCGGCCGGATCTACTACGAGACCAAGAGGCGGCCGCACTTCCTGGTCAAGGAGACCAACGTGCCGCGCGCGGCGTTCCGCAGCGAGGGCTACCGCGGCGAGGAGCAGGCGTGAGACCGCAGCTCTGGCAGATCGTCAGGTTCGGGCTGGTGGGTGTCGTCAACACGGCGACCTTCTACCTGCTGTACCTGGTGATGCACCCGTACCTGCCGTACTTCGCGGCGTTCACCGCGGCGTTCTTCCTGTCCATGGTCGGGTCGTTCTTCATGAACACCTACTTCACCTACCGGACGAGGCCCACCTGGCGGAAGTTCCTGCTGTTCCCGCTGCCGAACATCACCAACTACCTGGTGCAGAGCGGCGGCGTCTTCGCGCTGGTCGAGTGGGCCCGGGTGGACGACCGGATCGCGCCGCTGCTGGCCGCAGCGGTCGCGATCCCGATCACCTACGTGCTGTCCAAGCTGGTGCTGACCGGCCGCCGGTCAGCCGACGACGACGGTCTCCGTCCGGCGTCCGTCCCCGTTGAGGTGGTGGAGCAGTAGCAACCGGGCGCCGGCCGCGTTCCGGTTGAGCTGCAGCACCGATCCGGGCCGTTCCGGCACGGTGATCGCGGTGGGCCCGTCCGCACCGTCGCGGATGTCCAGCGCCGGGTGCAGCACGTCGAGGGCGAGCACCGGACGACCGCCCTCCAGCCCGATCGAGTCCAGGGCGTCCGACTCCTCGGGCGCCCCCGGCAGCACCTGGCCCGTCCACACCGCGTAGTGCACGGTGGACGCCCCCGGCTTCAGCCCGGGCAGGGCGGACAGCCGCACCGGCAGCACCAGCGCGTCCCCGTCGAGCAGTCCGGTCTCGGTGTCGCCCCAGCGGGCGTTCAGCGGCTGGACGTCGAGCTCCTTGCCCGTCCGGGCGTCCGTCGTCCGGGCGACCAGCACGTCACTTCCGCGCAGCCGGGCGGCGGCGACCACCGCGTCGGTGCGGCCGTCGCCGTCGGTGTCCAGCGAGGCCCGCACCCCGAACATGCCCACCGGGGTCGCCGCGGGCGCCCACAGCCCGGCGGCGATGTACAGGGTGCCCCGGGCCAGCGGGTCCTGCACGGTCGGGGCGTCGCTGGCGGCGCCGGCGGCCCGGAGGTTGGCGAGCCGCTCGCCCGGCCGGTCGACGCAGACCCCGTCGCCCTGCTTGCCGCCGGCCGGGCAGTCCGGCCAGCGCGGGCCCTCGCCGCCGAGCACGAAGGCGCTCAGGAGTCCGGCGGTGTCCGCGGGGGCGCCGCTGCCGGCCAGCGTGAGCAGGGAGGTGCCGGCCCGGCCGCCGGGCAGCTGGGCGGCGGCCGCCAGCCGGGACGCGGCCCGGGGCGCGGCGAACAGTGGCACCCGCAGCGGCGGGAGGTCGGCGCCGACGGGGGTGAGCAGCAGCCGCCCGGACAGCTCGCCGCGGTAGCTGCGGGCCCGGTCGGCCTGCACCAGGGTGAGCGTCGGGTCGGGCACGCGGTCCAGCCGGCCGGGCACCTGCAGGGTGACGGTGACCCGGGTGGTGCCGCCGGGGGCGACGGTGATCCGGGCCGGGCTGACCGCGAAGCCGGCGCCGGGCAGCTCGGTGGCGGCGGCGTAGCCGGTGTCGTAGGCGAGCGGGGCGTCCCCGTGGTTGCGGACCTCGACCTGGCGGTGCAGCTCGGTGGGGCCGGTGACGGCCACCGGGCCGAAGGAGACGCCGACGGCGCCGTCCACCGCGCCGTCGCCGGCCGCGTACGCGACGGCCGGGGTGGCGACCGCGGCGTCGACCCGGGCCCGGCCCGCGCCGGTGCGCTCCGGTCCGTAGACCGGGCCGGTGCGGTCGTCGCCGCGCCAGGTGTCGCCGGCGGTGTTCATCAGGGCTGCCTTGACCTCGGCGACCGGCCAGTCCGGGTGCGCGGCGCGCACCAGCGCGGCGAGCCCGGCGATGTGCGGGGTGGCCATCGAGGTGCCGTCCTCGCGCATCCCGCCGCTGCCGCTGCCGGCCTTGGCGGACCAGATCGTCTCGCCGGGGGCGGCGAGGTCGGGCTTGACGATGCCGTCGACGCCGATGCCGCGCGAGGTGAACGCGGTCAGGGTGTCGACCCGCTGCGGCTGCTCCTGGGAGACCGAGCCGTGCAGGGTGTTGCCGGGGCCGGCGAGCCGGACGGTGACCGGGCCCGCGGCGGCCGCGGCGGTGAGCCGCTCGCCGTCGGCGCGGGCCAGCAGCACGGCCGGGACGCGGGCGTCGCCGGCGATCTCGCCGAGGCTGTCGCCGTCGGCGGCGAAGACGGCGCCCAGGGCTCCGGCGTCGGCGGCGTGGTCGGCGCGCGGGGCCGACCCGCAGGCCCGGTCGGCGTCGCGGGTCTTCCAGGCGAGGACGGCGATCCGGCCCTTGAGCCGGGCGGCGTCGGCGGCGTCGAAGGCGGTGCAGCCGTCGGACTGGTCGGCGGGCAGGGCGAGTTCGCCGCTGACGTCCTGGGTGTCCCAGCCCCGGTACTCGGCGCTCCAGTGGCCGGGCACCACCCCGGCGAGGGTGTCGGGGGCGAGCACCCGGATGCCGTCGGCATCGCTGTGGGCGTCCACCGAGGCGGCGACGGTCACCGCGCGGGCGGCGGTGCCGGGGCTGCCGCCGATGGCGTTGACGTCGCCCTCGTTGCCGGCCGCGGCGACCACCACGGTGCCCAGTGCGGAGAGCCTGTCGACGGCCAGGGCGTCGGCGTCGTCCGGGCTGCCGAAGGGGCTGCCGAGCGAGAGGTTGACCACGTCGAGGCGGTCCGTCAGGTCACCGTTGCCGTCGGGGTCGGCGGCGACGTCCAGTGCCCGGGCGAGCTGGTCGGTGGAGCCCTGGCAGCCGAACACCCGGATCGCGTACAGCCGGGCGCCGGGGGCCGCGCCCGGGCCGACCCGGAAGTCCGCCGGGTCCAGACCGGGCCGGTACGGACCGGTGTAGGGGTGGCCGTCGCGGGTGACGCCGAGGCCGGCCGCGGTGCCCGCGACGTGGGTGCCGTGGCCGTTGAGGGCGCAGTCGATCGGGTTGCCGTCCGGGTGCGCGACGGGCTGGTAGTGCTCGGCGGCCGGGTCGGGGTTGTAGTCGTCGCCGACCAGGTCCTGCCCGCCCACCACCTTGGCGTTCGGGAAGAGCGCGGCGGGGGCGGGCTTCGCCCCGTCGACGGCCTGGAAGGCCTCGGTGGTGCCGGGGCCGCCGAAGTCGGCGTGGGTGTAGTCGATGCCGGAGTCGATGATGCCGATCCGCACGCCGCTGCCGGTGTTCCCGGCGCTGCCGGCCCAGACCTCGGGGGCGCCGGTGAGCGGCACCGAGTAGGAGTTGGACCGCTGTTTCAGGGCGATCGGGTGGACGGCGCGGACGCCGGGCAGGGCGGCCAGCCGGGGCAGGGCGGCGGCCGGTGCGCTGACGGCGAGGCCGCTCAGCAGCGTCTGGGTGCGGTAGAGGACGCGGGCGGTCGGGGCGGCGCTGCGCAGGGCACCGGCCGTCCGGTCCACGGCGCGGACGGCCCGGGCCCGCTGGTCGGCCCCGGCCCGGGCGGCGGCCGCGCGGACGGCGTCCGGGGAGCGGCGTTCGCGGCGGGCGCCGTCGGCGGCGCGGCGCCAGGCGGGTGCAGCGGCCTCGGTGTCGAGTTCCAGGAGGACGGACACCGGGCGGCCCGCCGGTGCGCGGGCCGGGGCGGGCCCCGGTTCGGCGCCGGCGGGGGCCGGTACGGCGAGGGTGGCGAGGGCGAGGACGAGGACGGCGGCGGTGCGCACGATGGCGGTCTCCCCGGCAGGGGTGGCCTGATCCTGCGCCGCCCGCACGCCGCGGACGTCGATCACCCTCCCGGACGCACCAAATTAGGATCATCGCGCCGGGCGGGGCGAGCGCCGTCCCTCGCCGGTGCACACGGTGCACTCGACCGGGTGACGTGATGTCAGTCGTTCGGCCCAGTACCGCCGGTGCGCCGCGTCAGTGCAGGTCGTGACCGGTGGAGCCGCCGTTGTCGCGGCGGTCCAGCGCGCGCTGGAGGGCGACGGCGGCGTTGCGCGGGGTGGGCTCGGCGCGGCGGCGGCGGCGCGGGGCGCGGGTGTCGGTGGCGGCGGTGGCGTGGCGGTCGGCGACGGTGGGCATACCGGCTCCTTGGTGCATGCGTCCGTGGGGGACGCCGAGGGTGGGGAGGGTGGGTACGCCGGAGGGGTCACCTGCCGATGCGCGTACGCGCGCACACGGGCCGGACCCCCTGGGCTTGCAGGGGCGGCTCACCGTATGGCTCTTTCACGGTACGACGCCGGGCCGACGTTGTCTGCACGAATAGTTGGATTTCCTAGTATCTGAGACGCGGACGGCCGCCGACAGGACAGGGCCCGGACCGCCGAGGCGGTCCGGGCCCTGGTCACAGGCCTGGTGCGGGCTCAGCCGAGGTTCACCGCGCGGGCGAACTTGGCGCCGATCTCGGCCGCGATGGCGTTCAGCACGTCCTGCGAGATCTCGCTGTCGACGGTGAGCGAGGCGAGCGCGCCGGAGCCGTCCCGGGCGACCTGCATGCCGGCGATGTTGATGCCGGCGTCGCCGAGGATGCGGCCGAGGGTGCCGACCACGCCCGGGCGGTCCTCGTAGGTGAAGAAGGCCATGTGGTCGGTGAGCGCCACGTCCACGTCGAAGCCGTCCACACCGACGATCTTCTGCGTCTGCTTCGGGCCGGAGAGGGTGCCGGAGATGGCGACCTCGCCGCCGTCGGCCAGGGTGCCGCGGACGGTGATGACGTTGCGGTGCTCGGGGCTCTCGCTGGAGGTCGTCAGACGGACCTCGACGCCGCGCTCCTGGGCGAACAGCGGGGCGTTGACGTAGGACACCGTCTCGGCCACCACGTCCTCGAACACGCCCTTGAGGGCGGAGAGTTCGAGCACCTTGACGTCGTGCTGGGTGATCTCGCCGCGGACCTCGACATCGAGGCGGACGGCGACCTCGCCGGCCAGCGCGGTGAAGATCCGGCCGAGCTTCTCGGCGAGCGGCAGGCCGGGCCGGACGTCCTCGGCGATCACGCCGCCCTGGACGTTGACCGCGTCCGGCACGAGCTCGCCGGCGAGCGCGAGGCGCACCGACTTGGCGACGGCGATGCCGGCCTTCTCCTGGGCCTCGTCGGTGGAGGCGCCCAGGTGCGGGGTGGCGACCACGTTGTCGAAGGCGAACAGCGGGGAGTCGGTGCACGGCTCCTTGGCGTAGACGTCGAGGCCGGCGCCGGCCACCCGACCGTCCTTGAGCGCGCTGGCGAGCGCGGCCTCGTCCACGATGCCGCCGCGGGCGGCGTTGACGATGCGGACGGTCGGCTTGACCTTGTGCAGCGCCTCGTCGCCGATCAGGCCGATCGTCTCGGGGGTCTTGGGGAGGTGGACGGTGATGAAGTCCGCCACCTCCAGCAGCTCCTCCAGCGAGACCAGCTTGACGCCCATCTGGGCCGCGCGGGCGGCCTGGATGTAGGGGTCGTACGCGACGATCTTCATGCCGAAGGCGGACATCCGCTGCGCGACCAGGACGCCGATGCGGCCGAGGCCGACCACGCCGAGCACCTTCTCGGAGAGCTCCACGCCGGTGTACTTGTTGCGCTTCCACTCGCCCTGCTTGAGGGCGGCGTTGGCCGGCGCGATGTGCCGGGCGCTGGCGATCAGCAGACCGCAGGCGAGCTCGGCGGCGGTCACGATGTTGGAGGTCGGCGCGTTGACGACCATCACGCCGGCCTTGGTGGCGGCGGAGACGTCGACGTTGTCGAGGCCGACACCGGCCCGGGCGACGACCTTGAGCTTCTTGGCGGCGGCCAGGGCCTCGGCGTCCACCTTCGTCGCGGAGCGGATCAGGATCGCGTCCACGTCGGCGATGGCGGTGAGCAGCTCGGTGCGGTCCGCCCCGTTGCAGTGGCGGATCTCGAAGTCGGGACCGAGGGCGTCGACAGTGGCGGGCGACAGCTCTTCGGCGATGAGTACTACGGATTTGCTCACGACAGTGTGTCCTTAACTGTCCGGTTCACCCCGGCACGTAGGTGGCGTGACCGAGCGGGGGAAGGTGGCATGCCGCGTAGCTAGACGCACGACGCTGTGGGCCTGACGCGCACTCGGAAGTGTATCGGCGGGCAGTGGGCCGGGCTGCTCCCGTCCGGCGAAATCACCCGGACGGGAACAGCCGCGGTGTACAAGGGGAAGACCCCCGGGAGGTGCTTACGCCTCCTCGTCGACCCAGCTCATCAGCTTGCGGAGCTTCTTGCCGGTGGTCTCCAGCAGGTGCTCCGAGTCGGCGTTCTTGTACTCGTTGTACTTGGGCAGACCCGCCTTGTACTCCGCGATCCAGGTGTTGGCGAAGGTGCCGTCCTGGATCTCGGCGAGGACCTTCTTCATCTCGGCCTTGGTGTCGGCGGTGATGATGCGGGGGCCGGTGACGTAGTCGCCCCACTCGGCGGTCTCGGAGATCGACCAGCGCATCTTCTCCAGGCCGCCCTCGTACATGAGGTCGACGATGAGCTTCAGCTCGTGCAGGCACTCGAAGTAGGCGATCTCCGGCTGGTAGCCGGCCTCGACCAGGGTCTCGAAACCGGCCTTGACCAGGGCGGCGGTGCCACCGCAGAGGACGGCCTGCTCACCGAACAGGTCGGTCTCGGTCTCCTCGGTGAAGGTGGTCTTGATGACGCCGGCCTTGGTGGCGCCGATGCCCTTGGCGTACGAGAGCGCGAGCTCGAAGCCCTTGCCGGTGGCGTCCTGCTCGACGGCCACGATCGCGGGGACGCCGCGACCCTCCTCGTACTGGCGGCGGACGAGGTGGCCCGGGCCCTTCGGGGCGACCATGCAGACGTCGACGTCGGCCGGCGGGGTGATGAAGCCGAAGCGGATGTTGAGGCCGTGGCCGAAGAAGAGGGCGTCGCCCGCCTTCAGGTTCGGCTCGATGGCCTCCTTGTACACGTCGCCCTGGATCGGGTCCGGAACGAGGATCATGATGACGTCGGCCTCGGCCGCGGCCTCGGACGGGGTGACGACGCGCAGGCCGGCCTCCTCCGCCTTGGCACGGGACTTGGAGCCCTCCAGGAGACCGACGCGGACGTCCACGCCCGAGTCGCGCAGCGACAGCGCGTGGGCGTGGCCCTGGCTGCCGTAGCCGATGACCGCGACCTTGCGGCCCTGGATGATGGACAGGTCGGCGTCGTCTTCGTAGAACAGCTCGGCCACGGGGGCACATCTCCTTGCGTGATGGTGATGCCGGGTGGTGCGGTCTCCACCGTAGTTCGACCCGGCGGGGTGTGGGGCGGTGCTTCAGGGGTGAGACAGCGGGGGGCGCGCGCGCGGCACGCCCCCGCGGGGGCGGCCGGCTACGCGCTGCGGTCGAGGGCGCGCAGCGAGCGGTCGGTGATCGACCGGGCACCGCGCCCGATCGCCACCAGGCCGGACTGCACGAGCTCCTTGATGCCGTACGGCTCCAGCATCCGGAGCATGGCCTCCAGCTTGTCGCTGCTGCCGGTGGCCTCGATGGTCACCGCGTCGGGCGACACGTCGACGGTCTTGGCACGGAAGAGCTGGACGATCTCGACGATCTGCGAGCGGGAGTCGGCGTCCGCGCGGACCTTCACCAGGACCAGCTCGCGCTGGACGGCCTGGGCCTGGTCCAGCTCGACGATCTTTATCACGTTGACCAGCTTGTTGAGCTGCTTGGTCACCTGCTCCAGCGGGAGGTCCTCGACGTTGACCACGATGGTCATCCGGGAGATGTCCGGGTGCTCGGTCGGGCCGACGGCGAGGGAGTCGATGTTGAACCCCCGACGGGAGAACAGCGAGGCGATGCGGGCGAGCACGCCGGGCTTGTTCTCGACCAGGACGGAGAGGGTGTGCTTGGACATGACGGTCATTGGCTCTCTATCTGTCCTGTGGGGCGTCAGTCGAGGTCGTCGCCGAAGTCCGGGCGCACGTCCCGGGCGGCGAGGATCTCGTCGTTGCTGGTGCCGGCGGCCACCATCGGCCAGACCATGGCGTCCTGGTGGACGATGAAGTCGATGACGACCGGGCGGTCGTTGATCTCCATCGCCTGCTTGATCACCGCGTCCAGGTCCTCCGGGCGCTCGCAGCGCAGGCCGACGCAGCCCATCGCCTCGGAGAGCAGCACGAAGTCCGGGATCCGGGTGCCCTGGGCCGGCGGCTCCTTGCCGTCGTGGTCCGGGCCGGCGTGCAGCACGGTGTTGGAGTAGCGCTGGTTGTAGAAGAGCGTCTGCCACTGGCGGACCATGCCGAGCGAGCCGTTGTTGATGACGGCGACCTTGATCGGGATGTTGTTCAGTGCGCAGGTGACGAGTTCCTGGTTGGTCATCTGGAAGCAGCCGTCGCCGTCGATCGCCCAGACCGGGGTGTCCGGCATGCCGGCCTTGGCGCCCATGGCGGCCGGAACGGCGTAGCCCATGGTGCCCGCGCCGCCGGAGTTCAGCCAGGTGGCGGGCTTCTCGAAGGCGATGAACTGGCTGGCCCACATCTGGTGCTGGCCGACGCCCGCCGCGTAGATGGCCTCCGGGCCGACCAGTTGGCCGATCCGCTCGATGACCTGCTGCGGGGAGAGCTCGCCGGCCGGGGCCGGCTCGTAGCCGAGCGGGTAGGTCTTCTTCCAGTCGTTGAGCTTGGTCCACCAGTCCGCGTAGTCGCTGCGGTGGCCGGCGTCGTACTCGGCCTGGACGGCGACGATCAGGTCGGCCAGCACCTCGCGGGCGTCGCCGACGATCGGCACGTCGGCCGGGCGGTTCTTGCCGATCTCGGCCGGGTCGATGTCGGCGTGCACGACCTTGGCGTACGGCGCGAAGCTGTCCAGCTTGCCGGTGACCCGGTCGTCGAAGCGGGCGCCGAGGGTGAAGAGCAGGTCGGCCTTCTGCAGGGCGGTGACGGCCGGGACGGAGCCGTGCATGCCGGGCATGCCCAGGTGCTGCGGGTGGCTGTCGGGGAAGACGCCGATCGCCATCAGGGTGGTGACGACGGGGGCGCCGGTCAGCTCGGCGAGGATCCGCAGCTCGGCGCTGGCCTGGGCCTTGAGCACGCCGCCGCCGACGTAGAGCACCGGCTTCTTCGCGGAGACCAGCAGCTTGGCGGCCTCGCGGATCTGCTTGGCGTGCGGCTTGGTCACCGGGCGGTAGCCGGGCAGCGAGGTCTCGACCGGCCAGCGGAAGACGGTGGTGGACTGCAGGGCGTCCTTGGCGATGTCGACCAGGACGGGGCCGGGGCGGCCGGTGGCGGCGATGTGGAAGGCCTCGGCGATCACCCGGGGGATCTCGGCGGCGTCGGTCACCAGGAAGTTGTGCTTGGTGATCGGCATGGTGATGCCGCAGATGTCCGCCTCCTGGAAGGCGTCGGTGCCGATCGCCTTGGAGGCGACCTGGCCGGTGATCGCGACGATCGGCACGGAGTCCATGTAGGCGTCGGCGATCGGGGTCACCAGGTTGGTGGCGCCGGGGCCCGAGGTGGCCATGCAGACGCCGACCCGGCCGGTGGCCTGCGCGTAGCCGGTGGCCGCGTGGCCGGCACCCTGCTCGTGGCGGACCAGGATGTGGCGGACCTTGGTGGAGTCCATCAGCGGGTCGTAGGCCGGGAGGATCGCGCCGCCGGGGATCCCGAAGACGGTGTCCGCGCCCACGGCTTCGAGCGAGCGGATGAGCGACTGCGCTCCGGTCATGGTCTCGACGGTCGTCTGGGGACCCGGAGCGTGGGCTGCCGGGGTGTCCCCGCGGCGGGGGAGGCGGCGTGCTCAGTCATCTGCCTGTCTCTTCTCGGGTTCTGCCGGCCCGGGCAGTTGAGGGTCCTGCCGTGCGGTGGGCCGATCTCCGGCTCTGCCCCAATCGTCCCGATTCATGACGGCTGGGGCCAGTGGTCTGGCATGGGTGGAGCGGTTCGCGTGCAACAAAAAACCCCTCGTGCCCAGGGCATGCGAGGGGTGGCGCGTCGGCCTGTCCGAAGTGGAGCACAGGGGCCCACTCAGCCGACGCGCCCGCCAAGTACGAGAATTCGGGTGCGCATGGCACCGACCTTCCTCCCCTGCGGTGTCGGGTGTCAAGCTGGTGGGATGGCCGTCTCGCCATGCGGACCCCCTGCCGGACCACCCACCGCGTGCCGTTCCGGCAGGTCGGAGGGGTGTGCTGGTGCCCGGGCCGGGCCGGACCGGCCTCGCCCCGGCCACCCGGACGGGGGTCCGCGCCCAGGTGCGGCCGCCGCCCGGCGAGCCCCCGAGCGGCCGCGGCAGCGGGTAGGCGCGGCGGGCCAGCGCCCGGCGCAGCCGGGGCTCGTCGAGCGGGGGCGCGAAGGCCGGGCCCTGGGCCTGCCGGCAGCCCAGCTCCTGCAGGACGGCGGCCTGCCGCGGGTGGTCCACGCCCTCGGCCGCCGTCACCAGCCCGAGGTCCCGGCCGAGACGGAGCGCATGACCGGCCAGCGCCCGGGTCAGCGCCGAGTCGGCGATGTCCTGGACGAGGCTGCGGTCCAGGCGCAGGGTGTCGAACGGCAGCCGGGCGAGCGCCCGCAGCGAGCCACCGCCCGCCCCGAAGCCGCCGACCGCGGTGGCCACCCCGAGCCGGCGCAGCGCCGCCAGCCGCCGGCCGACCTCGTCGGCGCTGTGGTCCGGGCCCGTCCGGGCCAGCTCCACCACGAGCTGGTCGGCGGGCAGGCCGCTCTCGCGCAGGGCGGCCGCCACCGTCTCGTACAGACCGGGGGCGCAGAGCCGCTCGGCGGACAGCCCGACCCAGACCGGGACGGCGCCGGCCCGGTCGCGTCTGCGGGCCCCGGCGGCGGCCACCGCCTCCTGGAGCATCCAGCGGGCGAAGCGGGCGGCCGCGTCCCCTGCTCCGCGGTGCGCAGGAACTCGGCGGGGGTGAGCAGCAGGCCCTGGGCGGACCGCCAGCGGGCCTGGGCGTCGACGCCGACCACCAGGCCGGTGGCGAGGTCCACGACCGGCTGGTGGAGCAGGGTGAAGCCGCCCTCCCGGACGGCGGTGCGCAGCCGGCCCTCCAGCTCGCTGCGGCGTTCGACGTCGGCGCGCATCGCCGGGGAGTAGAGCACCACCCGGCCCTTGCCGGCGGACTTGGCGCGGTACATGGCGAGGTCGGCGTTGCGCAGCAGCTCGTCGGTGCCGGCCTTGGGGTCGGCGCCGGCGGCCGCCGGGCCGCGGGCGATGGCGATGCCGATGCTGGCGGCGACGCCGAGTTCGGCCCCGGCGATCCGGTACGGCGCGCCGAGCGCGGCACGGACCCGCTCGGCCAGCTCCTGCACGGCGTCGGCGTCCAGGCGCCCGCTCACCAGCACCGCGAACTCGTCGCCGCCGAAGCGGGCGACCGTGTCGCCGGAGCGGACGGCCCGGCGCAGCCGTCCCGCGGCCTGCACGAGGAGTTCGTCGCCGGCCTGGTGGCCGACGCTGTCGTTGACGGCCTTGAAGCCGTCCAGGTCGACGAAGAGGACGGCGACGGTACGGCCGGGATCACCCGCCCCGCGGGCCGGGCCGGCCGCCCGGTCGCCGAGCGCGCCGCCGACCCGCTGGGCGAACAGCGAGCGGTTGGGCAGGTCGGTCAGCGGGTCGTGGAAGGCGTTGTGCTGGAGCTGGGCCTGGAGCCTGACCCGCTCGGTGACGTCCCGGCTGTTGAGGATCAGGCCGTCGCGGTGGCGGTTGACGGTGGACTCCACGTGCAGCCACTCGCCGGCGCCGGAGCGGATCCGGCACTCCACCCGGGCGGACGGCTCGGCGCTCTCGGCCCGGCCGGCGAGGTGGCCGCGGGCGACGAAGCGCCTGACCTCGCGCAGGACCCGGTCGACGTCCTCGGGGTGGACGAGGTTGAGCAGGTTGCCGCCGACCAGCTGCTCGGGGTCGCGGCCGTACACGCCGAGGGCGGCCGGGGAGACGTAGGAGAGCACGCCGTTCGCCCCGGCGATCATGATGACGTCGCTGGAGCCCTGCACCAGGGAGCGGAAGTGCGCCTCCTTGTGGGCGAGCTCCTGGGCCAGCGAGAGGTTGTCGAGCAGCATCACGCCCTGCCGCACGATCAGGGCCAGCCCGACCGTGGCGGCGGCCGCGAGTACCACCCGGTCGACGGGGTGGCCGCCGCCCAGGGCGTTGTAGAGGATGCCGGCGGTGCAGACCGCGGCGGCCGCGTACGGGGTGAGCGCGCTGAAGGTGGAGGCGACCCGGCGGCGCGGCAGGCCGCCCGCGGACGGGTGCTCGCGGGCGTGCCGGCGGGCGTCCGGCGACCAGGGCGCCCAGGCGAGCAGCAGGCTGCCCGCGAACCAGCCGGCGTCCAGCAGCTCGCCCGAGTGGTAGCTGCTGCGCAGCTCCGGCGAGGTGAACAGGGCGTCGCAGACGACGGTCACCGCCAGGCCCACCATCGCGGTGTGCACGGCGGCGCGGTTGCCGTCCCGGCCCCGGAACCGGAGGCCGACGACCAGGCTGACCAGCAGGATGTCCATCACCGGGTAGGCCAGGGCGAGGGCCACCCGCAGCGGGTCGCCGGAGTCGCCCTGCGCGGTGCGGCCGAGGGCCAGGCTCCAGCTCAGGGTGAACAGCGAGCCGGCGACCAGCCAGCCGTCCAGCAGCAGGCAGAGCCAGCCGGCGGGGGTGCGGGGCCGCTGGGCGAGCACCAGCAGGCCGGTGATCGCGAGCGGGGCGAACAGCAGGAAGGCGTAGTCGGCTGGGGAGTCCGGCGGCAGCGGGGCGTGCAGCACGATCTCGTACCAGCCCCAGGCGCCGTTGCCGAAGGCGACGGTGGCCGAGGAGAGGCCGAACAGCACCCAGGCGGAGCGGGCCGGGCCGGTGACCCGGACGCTGTGCACCAGGCAGGAGAGCGCGGCCGCCAGGGCGGCGGCGGCGAGGCCGAAGTCACCCATGAAGAGGGAGAGTCCGCGCGATCCCCAGCCGACCGCCGCACCGGCGGCGTAACCGGTACAGAGCAGCACGAGCAGGCCGGCCGGGACGCTCTCGGTGCGGGTGAGCCGGGCCAGCAGCCGCCGGGGCCGGCCCGGCGGGCCGGGCTGTGCGGGAAGGGGCACCGCGACGGAGGGCGCGGTGGTGGGGGTGCGGCGGGCAGCACCGCATCGGCGGAGTTCACTCGACATCTCCCCCTCCGGCCCGGGCTCGTCCACGCCCGGACCTCGGTCGTACGGCTGCCGGCGCGAGCTGACGCGACGTCACCACACTGTCGCAGTAGGCCCGTTGTGCCGTGCCGCACCGGTGTTCCCACTCGTGACACTACACCACTTCGGTCACTCAATGACACGCAGTCTCAACTTAGAGTAATGGCGTGGGCGTGCGTGCAGCCTCCGGCGGCGCCGCGACACGGGGGCCACCGGACCGTACGGGAGCACCGGGGGCGGACGGGCGCCCGCCGCGTGCTGCGCGCGCCCCCGTTCGGCCCAGTCCGCGGCCGCCCGCTCCGGTCCGCCGCTCCGGTCCGCCGGGTCGGTCAGCGCCCGTCGGGGCCGAACAGCCGCAGCCGGTGGGCCACCGCGGCCGCTTCCCCTCGGCCGGCCACCCCGAGCTTGGCCAGGATGTTGGAGACGTGCACGCTGGCCGTCTTCGGCGAGATGTACAGCTCCTGCGCCACCTGCCGGTTGGTGCGGCCCAGGGTCAGCAGCTGCAGCACGTCGAGCTCCCGCGGGGTGAGGCCGAGCGCCTGCTCGGGCGCCGGCAGGGCCGGCCGCTGCCGCGGGGCGTCCTCGGCCAGGGCGAGGTGGGCCCGTTCGGCGAGGTGGGCGGCCTCCGCCGCCAGGTGCCGGTCGCCGCGGCCGGCCGCGACCGCGGCGGCCTCCCGGAGCAGGCCGGCCGCCTCGTCGCGCTGCCCGGCGGCGGCCGCGCTCTCGGCGGCCCGCAGCAGCGCCAGGTCCAGCGGGTGCGGCAGCCCGGCGGGCCGCAGGACGTCCACGGCGGCCCGCCAGTGGCCGGCCGCGACGGCCTCCTCGCCCCGGGCCCGGGCCAGTTCGCCGGCCAGCAGGGCGGCCCAGCCCCGGTGCAGCGGCGCGGTGCCCGGCGCCGGGGCGGCCTCGGCGATCCGGCGCAGCACCCCGGCCCGGCCCGGCTCCGCGGCGGGCAGCGCCCGGGCGTCCGCCTCGGCCGCGGCGGCCGCGGCCAGCAGCGGCAGCACGGTGCCGCAACTGCCCGTCGGCAGGCCCGCGTCGAGCACGGCCAGCAGCTCGGCGCGGGCGTCCAGGGGCCGGCCCTGCCGGACGGCGACGGCGACGGCGATCCGCGCGGCCGGCAGGACGTGCTGCGGCTGGTCGCTGTGGCGGGCGCCGCGGGAGCGTGCGAGGTGGTCCGCGGCGGCGGCCGGGTCGCCGTCCAGCAGGGCGAGTTCGGCGCGCAGCCGGAACCGGAACTCGTGGTTGGAGTCGCGCGCCGGGTCGCCCTCCCAGGCGTCCAGCACCTCACCGGCCCGGGCCCTGCGCCCGATCGCGATCAGGGCCTCCACCAGGTTGCCGGTGAGGATCGCGCCGGTGTTGCCGAGCAGGCCGGTGCGGCCGGCCGCCTCCAGGCCCTGCCCGGCGGTCTCCGCCGCCTGCGCGGGGCGGCCGATGTCGTTGAGCAGGCTGGCCAGGTTGTTCAGGCCGCGCAGGTACAGGTCCGGGGTGCCGAGCGGGCGGGTCCGCTCCACGGCGTCGGTGAGCATCGCGAGAGCGGCCTCGGGGTCGCCGAAGTCGGCGGTCAGCCCGGCCAGCGTCATCCGGGCGTGCTGCTCGACGCCGTCCGCGCCGACCGCGCGGGCGATCGTGGCGGCCCGCTCGGCGAGCTCCAGGTGGCGGCGCTCGGGCCGGCGCAGCATCGCGTGCGCGGCCTCCAGGGCGAGCACCTCGGCCTGCACCGCGGACGGCCCGAGGCCGCCCACCAGGTCGTGCGCGTAGTCGAGTTCGGCGGTGCCGCCGCTGCGGTGCAGGTGTCCGAGCATCCGGGCGCGCTGCACCCGGAACCAGGCGGCCCGGCTGGGGCTGCGCTGCTCGTCGACCATGCCGAGCGCCCGCTTGGCCAGGCTCAGGCCGCGCTCGCGGTCGCCGCTGCGGCGGGCCGCGACCACCGCCTCGGCGAGGACGTCGACCAACTGCAGCCGTACGCAGGCGTCGTGGTCGTGCGGGCCGTCCGGGCAGCTGCACGGCGGGTAGGTGTCGGCCCAGTCGTACGGGCGCAGGGTGTCCGCCATGGTCTCCTCGGAGACCCCGTCCCAGAGCTCCAGGGCGCGTTCCAGCATCCGCAACTGCTCGGCGAAGGCGTTGCGGCGGCGGGCCGCGCGGGCAGCGTCCAGGGCGGCCGGCAGGGCCGTCCCGGGTCGTGCGCGTGGTACCAGTAGTTGGCCAGCCGGGCCGGCCGGACCTCCGCGCCGACCAGGGCCGGGTCCACCTCCAGGGCCGTCGCGAAGCGGCGGTTGATGCGGTGCCGCTCGCCGGGCAGCAGGTCGTCCGAGACGGCCTCGCGGACGAGCGCGTGCCGGAAGCGGTAGCCCTCGCCGTCGGTGTCCGGGCGCAGGATGTTCGCGCCGACGGCCGTGCGCAGCGCCTCGATCAGCGGCTCCTCGCCCTCGTCCAGGACGGCGGCCAGCAGCTCGTGCTCGACGCAGGAGCCGCCCTCGGCGGCGATCCGCAGCACGCGCTGGGTGTCGTCGGGCAGCGCCTCGACGCGGACCAGCAGGATGTCGCGCAGCGAGTCGGTGAGCCCGGCGGGACAGCCCTGCTGGTGGGCGGCGGCGAGCTCCTCGACGAAGAACGGGTTGCCCTCGGAGCGGCCGTGGATCCGCTCGACGAGGGCCAGGTCGGGCGCCGGCACCCCGAGGATGCCGGCCAGCTGGTCGGACACCTCGGGCCGGCTGAACCGGTCGAGCTCCAGGCGCTGCACGGTGCGCTGCCGCTCCAGGCCGGCCAGGAAGGGCCGCAGCGGGTGGCGGCGGTGCAGGTCGTCGGTGCGGTAGGTGGCGAGGATCAGTACCCGGGCCCGGTGCAGGGTCCGGATCAGGTAGGCGAGCAGCTCGCGGGTGGAGCGGTCCGACCAGTGCAGGTCCTCGACCACCAGGACGAGGGTGCGGTCCGCGCCGAGGCGCTCGAAGAGCCGCTCGGTGTGCTCGAACAGCCGGGCCCGGCCGTACTCGTCGTTGGGCTCGCCGTCGAGCTCGCCGAAGTCCGGCAGCAGCCGGGCGAGATGGCCCTCCATCCCGTGGGCGGCCCGCTCCAGCTCGGCGCCCAGCCGGCGGTGCAGCCGGCGCAGGGCGGTCGCCAGCGGTGCGTAGGGCAGCCCCTCGGCGCCGATCTCCAGGCAGCCGCCCAGGGCGGTGGCGGCGCCGCCGGCGGCCGCGGTCGCCAGGAACTCCTCGACCAGCCGGGTCTTGCCGACCCCGGCCTCGCCGCCGATGAGCACGGCCTGCGGGTCGCCAGCGTCCGCCCGGCGCAGCGCGGCGGCCAGGGCCTCGCTCTCGGTGCCGCGGCCGACGAAGACGGGGCTCACCGACAGCTGTTCCATGGCGGCGAGCATGCCACAGGGCCCGGCCGGGTTCAGAAGGGTTTTCCCGTGCCCCGGACGGCCGGAAGGGGAGGCGCCCAAGGCGTCCTCCCCTTCCTCGCCCGGCCCGGCGGCCGGGTCGTGCCGTTCTGTCAGCATTCGACCGGGCGGGCCGGGCGGCGGCGGGCCGGCCGGTCGCCCGCGGCGAGCCGGCGGAACAGCCCGGCGCGCCGGACGCTGCCGCCGGCCGAGGCCGCCTCCTTGGCCATCCGGGCCTGCTCGGCCTGGTCGCGCAGTTCCCGCTGCCGCTGCTGGATGAGCTCGTACTCGATCATCGTGGTCCCCTCGTTCGTCGTCGAGAACGAGCCTCCTCCCCAAGGAGGGGACGGCGCATCGGCACCATGCCGGATCCTGCCCGGGACGGGCGCCCTAGGGACGGGGCCGCGGAGCCTTACCCGGCGGGCGCGGCCCGGTGCGGGGCGCCCGGAAGGCCGGGAACGCCGGGAATGCCCGAGGGCCCGCCCGGTCGGCACGACCGGACGGGCCCTCGGGCATCCCTAGGCGTCCTCAGACGGCGAGCCGCTCCAGGATCAGGTCCTTCACCCGGGCCGCGTCGGCCTGGCCGCGGGTGGCCTTCATGACGGCGCCGACGAGGGCGCCGACCGCCTGGACCTTGCCGTCGCGGATCTTCGCGGCGACGTCCGGGTTGTCGGCGATGGCCTGGTCGACGGCCGCGCCGAGGGCGGAGTCGTCCGAGACGACGGCCAGGCCCCGCTGGGCCACGACCTCGTCCGGGTCGCCCTCGCCCGCGAGCACGCCCTCGATGACCTGGCGGGCCAGCTTGTCGTTCAGCTTGCCCTCCGCGACGAGCGCGCAGACCCGGGCCACCTGGACCGGGGTGATGGGCTGCTCGGCGAGGTCGGTGCCGGCCTCGTTGGCCCGGCGGGCCAGCTCGCCCAGCCACCACTTGCGGGCCTGGTCGGCGGGGGCGCCGGCGGCGACGGTCTCCAGGATCGGCGCGACCGCGCCGGCGTTGAGCACCGCCTGCATGTCCTGGTCGGACAGGCCCCACTCGGCCTGCAGCCGGGCCCGGCGGACCCGCGGGAGCTCGGGCAGCGAGGCCCGGATCTCCTCGACCCACTCCCGGGCGGGGGCGATCGGCACGAGGTCGGGCTCCGGGAAGTACCGGTAGTCCTCGGCGTTGTCCTTGATCCGGCCCGAGGTGGTGGTGCCGTTGTCCTCGTGGAAGTGCCGGGTCTCCTGCACGATGGTGCCGCCGTCGGTGAGGACGGTGGCGTGCCGCTGGATCTCGAACCGGGCGGCCCGCTCCACGCTGCGCAGCGAGTTGACGTTCTTCGTCTCGCTGCGGGTGCCGAACTTCTCGGTGCCGTTGGGGCGCAGCGACAGGTTGACGTCGCAGCGCATCTGGCCCTTGTCCATCCGGGCCTCGGAGACGTCCAGGGCCCGGATGAGCTCGCGCAGTTCGGCGACGTAGGCCTTGGCGACCTCCGGGGCCCGCACGCCGGCGCCCTCGATCGGCTTGGTGACGATCTCGATCAGCGGGATGCCGGCCCGGTTGTAGTCGAGCAGCGAGTACTCGGCGCCGTGGATGCGGCCGGTGGCACCGCCGACGTGGGTCGACTTGCCGGTGTCCTCCTCCATGTGGGCGCGCTCGATCTCCACCCGGAAGACCTCGCCGTCCTCCAGCTGCACGTCGAGGTAGCCGTCGAAGGCGATCGGCTCGTCGTACTGGGAGGTCTGGAAGTTCTTCGGCATGTCCGGGTAGAAGTAGTTCTTCCGGGCGAACCGGCACCACTCGGCGATCGAGCAGTTCAGCGCCAGGCCGATCCGGATCGCGGACTCCACGCCCACCGCGTTCACCACCGGCAGCGAGCCGGGCAGGCCGAGGCAGGTCGGGCAGGTCTGGGAGTTCGGCTCGGCGCCGAGCTCGGTCGAGCAGCCGCAGAACATCTTGGTCTTGGTGCCCAGCTCGACGTGGACCTCAAGGCCCATCACCGGGTCGTACGAGGCCAGCGCGTCCTCGTACGAGACCAGGTCAATGGCGCTCACAGCGCCCCCTTCACTAAAAATCTTCGGAGGTGCGGGCCGTCAGCCCAGCAGGACGTCGTCGTCGCCGAGCTGCTTGAGCTCGCGCAGCAGCATGGCGGTGCCGGTGATCAGGGCGGCGGCGCCGGCCAGGGCGTTGATCAGCCGGAGGGTGTCGTGCTCGCCGTTGGCGCGCCTGATGTCCTTGACGATCGAGACCGCGCCGAACGCCGTGGTACCGACGGACAGCCACAGACCGGGCTTGGTGTGCTTGAAGCCTTTTGCCTTAGCCACGGTGCTCACAGTGCCGGTGCCTCCTTCAGCAGGGGGTGTCCCCACTTCTCGTTGAGTGCGGCCTCGACGGCGCCGCCCACGCGGTACAGGCGGTCGTCCGCCATCGCGGGGGCGATGATCTGCAGGCCGACCGGGAGATTGTCCTCCGGGGCCAGGCCGCACGGCAGCGACATGGCCGCGTTGCCCGCCAGGTTCGACGGGATGGTGCACAGGTCCGCGAGGTACATCGCCATCGGGTCGTCGGCGCGCTCGCCGATCGGGAAGGCGGTGGTCGGGGTGGTCGGGGAGACCAGCACGTCCACGCCGGCGAACGCGGCGTCGAAGTCCCGCGAGATCAGGGTGCGGACCTTCTGCGCCGAGCCGTAGTAGGCGTCGTAGTAGCCCGAGGAGAGGGCGTACGTGCCGAGGATGATGCGGCGCTTCACCTCGGGGCCGAAGCCGGCCTCGCGGGTGAGGGCGGTGACCTCCTCGGCGCTGGCGCCGCCGGTGTCGCCGACCCGCAGGCCGTAGCGCATGGCGTCGAAGCGGGCCAGGTTGGACGAGGCCTCGCTGGGCGCGATCAGGTAGTACGCGGGCAGCGCCAGGGTGAACGACGGGCAGGACACCTCGACGACCTCGGCACCGAGCTCGCGGAGCAGCTCGACCGACTCGTTGAAGCGCTGCATCACGCCGGCCTGGTAGCCCTCGCCGGCGAACTCCTTCACCACGCCGACCCGCATGCCGCGGACGTCGCGCATCCGGGCGGCCTCGACCACGGCGGGCACGGGCGCGTCGACGGAGGTGGAGTCCAGCGGGTCGTGCCCGGCGATGGCCTCGTGCAGCAGCGCCGCGTCCAGCACGGTGCGGGCGCAGGGGCCGCCCTGGTCCAGCGAGGACGAGAACGCGACCAGGCCGTAGCGCGAGACGGTGCCATAGGTCGGCTTGACGCCGACGGTGCCGGTGACGGCGCCGGGCTGGCGGATCGAGCCGCCGGTGTCGGTGCCGATGGCGAGCGGGGCCTCGTACGCGGCGAGGGCCGCGGCGGAGCCGCCGCCGGAGCCGCCGGGGATGCGGGTGAGGTCCCACGGGTTGCCGGTCGGGCCGTAGGCGGAGTTCTCGGTGGAGGAGCCCATCGCGAACTCGTCCATGTTGGTCTTGCCGAGGATGACCACGCCGGCGTCCTTCAGACGCGTCGTCAGCGTGGCGTCGTACGGCGGCAGCCAGCCTTCGAGGATCTTCGACCCGCAGGTGGTCGGGATGCCCCGGGTGGTGAAGACGTCCTTGAGCGCGAGCGGGACGCCGGCCAGCGGGCCCAGCTCCTCGCCGCGGGCGCGCTTGTCGTCGACGGCACGGGCGGCCTTGAGCGCGCCCTCGGTGTCGACGTGCAGGAAGGCGTTGACCTTCTTGTCGACGGCGTCGATGCGGTCCAGGTGCGCCTGGGCGACCTCGACGGCGGAGACCTCGCCCGCGGAGATCGCGGCGGCGGTCTCCGCGGCGGTGTAGGTGATCAGCTCGGTCATCGCTCAGTCCTCCCCGAGGATCTGGGGCACACGGAAACGCTGGTCCTCGCTGGCCGGGGCGCCGGAGAGCGCCTGCTCGGGGGTCAGCGACGGCCGCACCTCGTCCGCGCGCATGACGTTGGTCAGCGGCAGCGGGTGGGAGGTCGGCGGGACGTCCTGTCCGGCCACCTCGGAAACGCGGGCGACCGCGCCGATGATCACGTCGAGCTGCTCGGCGAAGTGGTCCAGCTCTTCGGCCTGCAACTCCAGACGCGACAGCCGGGCGAGGTGGGCGACCTCCTCGCGCGTGATGCCAGGCATGCAGCGATCCTCAGGTTCGGGTTCGGTGAGACCGGGGCCTTGCCCGTCCTCTTGGTCTAGGCACACATCCTATGGCGCGAGCCGGAGGCCTCCGCCACGCCGATCCGCTCCGGGCCCCGCCGCGGCGGGCGCCGGGCTCACAGGGAGAGGGTGTCCGGGTCGGTCGGCGCGGGGCTGCCGCTGTCGGTCCCGCCGTCCGTGCCGCCGTCCGTGCCGCCGTCCAATTGGTCGAGGTCGACGGTCTCGTCGGGGGCGGGCGTGGCGGTCGGCACGGGCGTGCCGAACTCCTTCAGCTGGACCTTGCCGGTGTCGCTGCCGCCGGTGTGCTCCAGCCGCAGCGGGTAGGGCTCGCCGCGGGTGGCCACCGACAGGACGCTGTCGCCCTTCGGGCCGCTGCCGGCCACGGTGACGGCCGGCGCGCCGTCCACGGTGGCCGCCGGGCCGCGGGCGAGGTCCCCGGAGGCGTCGGCGAGCGAGCCCGCCAGGGTGTCGATGTCGCAGACGGTGCCCATCTCGGCGAAGTCGGTGTTGTCCGTGGTGGTCTTCAGGTACTTGTCGCCGATCAGCTGCTCGGCGCCCGGGCCGCCGTGGCTGCGCCAGAACACCGGATCGGGCTTCACCCAGAGCCGGGTGCCCTGCTTGACCAGCCGGAACGTGCCCTGGCCGCTGAGGCCCATGGTGCCGGCGCAGTTGCCGTCGATGTCGGTGCTCAGGTCGAAGGTGACCGCCTGGCCGTCGCTGCTGCCCTGGCCGGTGATCCGTACCGAGCGGGCCTGCCGGAGGGCGGCCACCGAGCGGTCGACGATGGTGCGGGCGTCCAGCGTCTCGACGCCGTTGGGGGTGGCGGCCGCGGCGGTGGTGCCGGACCCGCCCGGGGCCGGGCCCGCGGAGCGGCTGCCGGTGGCGCCGGCCGCAGGCGCGCCGCCGTCCGCCGTGCCGGGCCCTCCGCTGCAGGCAGCGCCTGTCAGCACCAGGAGTCCGGCCAGCACCGTCGCCGTCCGCCGATCGCTCACGTGGCCTCCTCCGCCGGGTCCGAATGGGTGTGCTCAGAGGCTCACACTCAACCGGACGCGCTGCATCCGCAAGGAGGCGGGGCCGCCCTTTGCGGCCGCGGGGCTCACTGCTGGGTGGTCGGCGCGGGCAGTTCGGCCTGTGCGGCGACCGTGGGAAGCGGCCTGGCCTGCGGCAACGGCGGGACGAGCGGCTGCGGCTGGCCGGGGGCGACCCGCTCCACCCAGGGGCCGGTCTGCCGGACCATCAGCCAGGCGGTGGCCTGGTCGGCGGGCAGCGCCGCGGAGACCAGCCAGCCCTGGACGGCGTCGACACCCATCCCGTGCAGCCGCTCCCAGGTCTCGTCGTCCTCGACGCCCTCGGCGACGACGGTCAGGCCCAGCGAGTGCGCCAGCTCGACGGAGCAGCGCACGACGGCGGCGTCGTGGTCGTCGGCCACCATGCGGGAGACGAACGAGCGGTCGATCTTCAGCTCGCCGACCGGCAGGCTGCGCAGCCGGGCCATCGAGGAGTGGCCGGTGCCGAAGTCGTCCAGGGACATCCCGACGCCGTAGCGGCGCAGCTCGGCGAGGGTGTCGGCGGCCCGCCGGGAGTCGTCGAGCAGCAGCCGCTCGGTGATCTCCAGCTGGAGCGCGTGGGCGGGCACCCGGTGCCGGGTGAGGTGCCCGGCGACCCGGGTGGCGAAGCCCGGGCTGAGCACGTCGCGGGGCGAGACGTTGACCGCGACCGGGACCTGCAGGCCCTGCTCGCGCCAGACGGCGAGCTGGCCGACGGCGCACTCCAGCACGTAGTCGGTGAGCCGGGGCATCAGCCCGCTGGACTCGGCGAGGCCGATGAACTCGTCCGGGGGCACCCGGCCCTGCCCGGGCCGCTCCCAGCGCAGCAGCGCCTCCAGGCCGACCACCCGGCCGTCGAAGGCCACCTTCGGCTGGTAGTGCAGCTGCACCTCGGCGGTCTCCAGGGCCCGGCGCAGGTCGCCGAGCAGGCCGATCCGGTACGGGGTGTCGATGTCCTGCGCCTGGTGGTAGACCTCGACGCCGGTGCGGCCGCGCTGGGCATGGCCCATGGCGACGTCGGCGCGGCGCAGCAGTGCCTCGGCGTCCTGGGCGTGCGCGGGGTAGACGCAGACGCCGGCGCTGGCCTCCAGGACGAGCAGCAGCCCGTCGAGCCGGATCGGGGCGGCCAGTTCGGCGATCAGCGCCCTGGCGATGCGGGCGAGCGTCTCGGGGCGGCCGACGCCGGGCAGCAGGACGGCGAACTCGTCGCCGCCCATCCGGGCCACCACGGGGCGGCAGCCGCGCCGCTCGGCGACCGGCAGGGCGGCGGCGATCTCGGCGGGGACGTCCCGGCCGGGGCGTCCGGCGCGGCCCTGGCCGGTGCGCAGGGCGCGGTGCAGCCGGCGGGCGATGTGCACCAGGAGCCGGTCGCCGGCGGTGTGGCCGAGCGCGTCGTTGAGCGACCTGAACCGGTCGAGGTCGAGCAGGATGATGCCGACGCTGTACCCGTCGTCGCCGTCGTGCCGGGCGATCGCGTCCTGGGCGGCGAGGAGTAACGCCTGGCGGTTGGGCAGGTCGGTCAACGGGTCGGTGAGCTGGTCCCTGGCCCGGTCGCGGGCGATCCGCCAGGCGGCGACCAGCACGGCCAGCGGGACGGTGAACAGCGGCAGAAGTTCCGGTTCGTACCGGTAGACCAGTACGGCCAGCGGGATGAGCGGTGCGGCGCCGGCCAGCAGTACGCCGAGCAGCAGGACTGCTCCTGCCACCCCCTGCGGCGGGCGTGTGGGCGCGCCGCCGGTCGTCCGATCCATATGCCCTGTCCTCCGTCGGGCCCGCCCCGCCGGGCCGCCTTACGGTGAGGCACCCGAACGGGTACCGATGGACGTCAGGTATCGGGGCGCCCCACGTGACGGCGGCCGAAGCCGCCGCCCTCCACCCCTTGCTGACACTCTGTTGCGCCAAGGGTAAGCCGGTGCCCGCCGACGGGGCGGACTTTCGGACATCCCCGGGCGCGCCACCGGCAGACCGATGCCGGACAGTGACACAATGCCCGGATTCCGGCCCGTACACCCCGTGACGCGGTGTCAGGACGATAACAGGATCGGGGCGTCAGGACCCGTCCGGTCCGTCCACCGGGCCCTCGGCCCCGCCCTCGGCCCCATCGGCGGCGGGCGGCCCGGCCGGCGCCTCCGCCGGCGGGTCGATCCCCAGGTGGGCGCGGGCGGCGGCGGGGCCACCGTCGAGCAGCACCGCGAAGCCCGCGTCGTCGAGCACCGGCAGCCCCAGCTGGACGGCTTTGTCGTACTTGGAGCCCGGGTTGTCGCCGGCCACCACGAAGTCGGTCTTCTTCGAGACGGAGCCGGTGACCTTGGCCCCGCGCGAGGTCAGCGCCTCCTTGGCGCCGTCCCGGGTGTGGCCGGCGAGGGTGCCGGTGACGACGACGGTGAGGCCCTCCAGCGGGCGCTCGCCCTCGTCCTCGGCGCCCGCCTCGGTGAACTGCACACCGGCGGCGCGCCACTTCTCCAGGATCTCGCGGTGCCAGTCCTCGGCGTACCACTCGCGGATGGCCCGGGCGATGATCGGCCCGACGCCCTCGGCGGCGGCGAGCTCCTCCTCGGTGGCGGCGAAGATGCGGTCCAGGTCCCGGAACTCCCGGGCCAGGGCCTGCGCCGCGACCGGCCCGACGTGCCGGATCGACAGGCCGTTGACGTACCGCCACAGCGGCCGGTCCTTGGCCCCGGCGAGGTTGTCCAGCAGGGTGCTCAGCGACTTCTTCGGCTCGCCCTTGAGATTGGCGAAGAAGGTGACCACCTTCTCCTTGCCGGTGCGGTCGTCCAGCTTGGGCATGCCGGACTTCTGGTCGCGGACCAGCACCTTGATCGGCAGCAGCCGCTCCTCGGAGAGGCCGAAGATGTCCCCCTCGTTGCCGACCGGCGGGTCGGCGGGCTCCAGCGGCTGGGTGAGCGCGGTCGCGGCGACGTAGCCGAGGCCGTCGATGTCCAGTGACTCGCGACCGCCCAGGTAGGCGATCCGCTCCCGGACCTGGGCCGGGCAGCGCCGGGCGTTGGGGCAGCGCAGGTCGATGTCGCCCTCGGACATCGGGCGCAGCTCGGTGCCGCACTCGTGGCAGTGCGAGGGCATCACGAACTCCTGCTCGGTGCCGTCGCGCAAGTCCTCGACCGGGCCGAGGATCTCCGGGATGACGTCGCCGGCCTTGCGCAGCACCACGGTGTCGCCGAGCAGGACGCCCTTGGCCTTGACCACCTGCTGGTTGTGCAGCGTCGCGTACTGCACCATCGAGCCGGCCACCTTCACCGGCTCGGCGAGCACCGCGAACGGGGTGGCCCGGCCGGTGCGGCCGATGCCGACCTCGATGGCGGCCAGCTTGGCGGTGACCTCCTCCGGCGGGTACTTCCAGGCGATCGCCCAGCGCGGCGACTTGGAGGTGGAGCCGAGCCGGCCCTGGAGGGCGATCTCGTCGACCTTGACCACCACGCCGTCGATCTCGTGCTCGACGGAGTGCCGCTGCTCGCCGAACTGCCGGATGAAGGCGCGGACCTCCTCCAGCGTGCCGACGACCCGGTTGTGCCGCGCGGTCGGCAGGCCCCAGCCGCGCAGCAGCTCGTAGGCGTGCGACTGGCAGTCGATGTCGAAGCCGACCCGGGCGCCGATGCCGTGCACCACCATGTGCAGCGGACGGGAGGCGGTGACGTGGGTGTCCTTCTGCCGCAGCGAACCGGCTGCGGCGTTGCGCGGGTTGGCGAACAGCCGGAGCAGGGCGTGCGGACGCCGGCCCTCCTTCGCCCGTTCCTCGTTCTCCTGGCGGCGGCGCTCGTTCTCGGCCGCGAGCGAGGCGTTGAGTTCGACGAACGCCTCGGTGGGGAGGTAGACCTCGCCGCGGATCTCGACCAGCTCGGGGATGTCGTCGCCCTGGAGCCGGTGCGGGATCTCCTTGATGGTGCGGACGTTGGCGGTGATGTCCTCGCCGACCCGGCCGGTGCCGCGGGTGGCCGCGAGCACCAGCTGGCCGTGCTCGTAGGTGAGGTTGACGGCCAGCCCGTCCACCTTCAGCTCGCACAGGTAGTGGTAGTCCAGGCCGTCGAGCTCGCGGGCGACGCGCTCGGCCCAGGCGGCGAGCTCCTCGTCGTCCATCGCGTTGTCGAGGCTGAGCAGCCGCTCCCGGTGCTCGACCTTGGCGAACAGGTCGGTGGCCGCGCCGCCGACCTTCTGCGTCGGGGAGTCGGCGGTGACGAGCACCGGGTGCGCCGCCTCGATCGCCTCCAGCTCGCGCATCAGCGTGTCGAACTCGGCGTCGCTGACGACCGGGGCGTCCTGCTCGTAGTACCGGGCGCGGTGCTCCTCGACCTCGGCCGCCAGCTCGGCGTGCCGCCCCCGGACCTCCGCCGGGACGTCCTCCCAGCCCTCGACAGCCGCCACCGCGCGCTCCTCCTACCGTCTCACTCCGGGTTGTCCGCCAGGCTCCGGGCCGCCTTCACGCTCTGTGACAGCGCACTGCGCGCGTACGCCGGGGACGCCCCCGCGAGCCCGCAGGTGGGTGTCACCAGCACCCGGCGGCCCAGCAGCTCCGGGTCCAGCCCCAGCCTGTGCCACAACTTCCTGACACCCTGGACACTACCGGCCGGGTCGGACAATCCCGTCCCGCTGGACGGCACCACACCGGCGAGGATGACGGTGCCGCCCTCCACCGCCTCGCCGAGGTCGTCGTCGTCACGCTCCGTCAGAAGTCCGAAGTCCAGCGAGATCCCGGCCACCCCGGCCCGGCGCAGCAGCGGCAGCGGCACGCCCGGCGCGCAACTGTGCACCACCACGGGGGCGTCGAGGGCGCGGACGATCGACCGCAGGGTCTCCTCGGCGACCTGCCGGTCGACGGCGCGCAGCCGCTGGAACCCGCTGGCGGTCCTCACCGAGCCGACCAGCACGGCCGGCAGCGACGGCTCGTCGAGCTGGAGCACGACCTCGGCGCCCGGCACCCGGCGGCGGACGTCCGCGAGGTGGCGGCGCAGCCCCTCGGTGAGCGAGTCGGCGAGGTCGCGGCAGGCGCCCGGGTCGGCGAGGGCCTTCTCGCCGTGCTTGAGCTCGATGGCGGCGGCCAGCGTCCACGGGCCCACCGCCTGCAGCTTGAGGGCGCCCCGGTGGCCCTGGGTGAACTCCTCCAGGGCGTCGAGGTCCTCGCCGATCCAGGAGGCGGCCCGGCGGGTGTCCCGGCCGGGCCGGTCGGTGAACCGCCAGCCGCTCGGCTCGGTCTGCGCGAACAGCTCGACCAGCAGGCCGGCGCTGCGCCCGATCATGTCGGCGCCCGGCCCGCGGGCGGGCAGCTCCGGCAGGTGGGGCAGCTGCTCCAGCGCGCCGGTGGCCGTCTTCGCGGCCTCCCGGGCGTCGGTGCCGGGCATCGACCCGACGCCGGTGGCGGCGCCGAACAACTCGGGGAAGTGGTGCTCAGTGCTCACGCACCCGAGCCTAGTGGCCCGGCCGGGGCGCCCGTCACGGGCCGCCCGGCCGGCCGGCGTCCGGTGCGCCGGTCACTGCCCCGGGCGGACGGTGATCTCGGTGAGCTCGGCGTCGCGCGGGAGGTCGAGCGCGGTGAGGATCGCGGTGGCCACCGACTCGGGGGCGATCCAGCGGGCCGGGTCGTACTCCTTGCCCTCCTGCCGGTGCACCTTCTCCTGCATGGGGGTGGCGGTGCGGCCCGGGTAGACGGTGGTGACCCGGACGCCGTGCCCGTGCTCCTCGGCGCGCAGCGCGTCGGCGAGCGCCCGGACGGCGAACTTGCTGGCCGCGTACGCGCCCCAGTGGGCGTCGGCGCGCAGTCCGGCGCCGGAGTTCACGAAGACGACGTGGCCGCGGGCCATGCGCAGCGAGGGCAGCATCAGCCGGGTGAGCTCGGCGGGGGCGACGGCGTTGACGTTCAGCTGCTCCTGCCAGGCCTTGACCGGCAGGTCGCCGACGGTGCCGAGCTCGACGACGCCGGCGATGTGCAGCAGCGAGTCGAGTTCGACGGGCGGGCTCTGGTGGCCGAGCGCCCAGGAGAGCTTGGCCGGGTCGGCGAGGTCGCCGACCAGGGTGCCCGCGCCGGGGAAGGCGGCGCGCAGCTGGGTGGCGCGCCGGGCGTCGCGGGCCAGCAGCAGGACGTCCTCGCCGCGGGCGAGCAGGCGGGTCGCGACGACCGCGCCGATGCCGGAGCCGGCGCCGGTGATCAGGTGGGTGCCCATCGGGCGTCCTCTCAGCGGGCCTGGTCGAGCGCCGCGAAGGCCTCGGCCGGGGTGGTGGCGAAGACGACCAGGTCGGCCAGCGGGCGGGGCAGGAAGCCCTCGGTCTCCATCCGCTCCAGCTGGGTGCGCATCCCCGCGTAGAAGCCGTCGGTGTCCAGCAGGACGACCGGCTTGTCGTGCAGGGCGTGCTTCTTGAGCTCCAGCACCTCGGTGACCTCGTCGAGCGTGCCGAGGCCGCCGACCAGCACGACGACGGCGTCGGCGCGCTCCAGCAGCAGGGCCTTGCGGGTGGCGAGGTCGGGGGCGGAGACGAGTTCGTCGGCGCCCTCGTAGGCCTTGTGGGCGAGCAGGTCGACGGAGATGCCGACCAGTCGGCCGCCGGCCTCCTTGACGCCGTCGGCGAGCAGGCCCATCAGGCCGGCGTGCGAGCCGCCCCAGACCAGGGTGTCGCCGCGCTCGCCGAGCAGCCGGGCGAAGTCGGCGGCGGGCAGGGTGTAGCGCTCGTCCAGGGAGTACGCGGAGCAGAAGACGGTGATGTTCATAGGTTCCCAGGTCTACCACGGGCCGCCGGTGGCGTTCACCGGGGTTTCAGGCGGTGACGGTGCGCCGCTCGGTGGTGGCGATGGTGGCCGAGCCGACCACCCGGGTGCCGTCGTAGAGCACCACGGCCTGGCCGGGGGCGATGCCCCGGGCGGGGGTGTCCAGCTGCACGCGCAGCTCGTCGCCGTCGAGTTCGGCGCTGACCGGGACCTCCTCGCCGTGGGCCCGCAGCTGGGCGGTGTAGCGGCCCGCGCCCACCGCCGGGGCGCCGCACCAGCGCGGCCGGATCGCGGTGAGCGCCAGCACGTCCAGGCCCTCGGCGGGGCCGACGGTGACGGTGTTGCTGACCGGCGAGATGTCGAGGACGTAGCGGGGCTTGCCGTCGGCGGCCGGGCGGCCGATCCGCAGGCCCTTGCGCTGGCCGATGGTGAAGCCGTAGGCGCCGTCGTGCTCGCCGAGCTTGGTGCCGTCGGCGTCGACGATGTCGCCGGTGGCGGTGCCGAGGTACCGGGCGAGGAAGCCCTGGGTGTCGCCGTCGGCGATGAAGCAGATGTCGTGGCTGTCGGGCTTCTTGGCGACGGCCAGGCCGCGGCGCTCGGCCTCGCGCCGGATCTCGTCCTTGGTGGTGTCGCCGAGCGGGAAGAGCGAGTGGGCGAGCTGGTCGGCGTCGAGGACCCCGAGCACGTAGGACTGGTCCTTGGCGGCGTCCACGGCGCGGTGCAGTTCGCGGCCGCCGTCCGGGAGGTCGACGATCCGGGCGTAGTGGCCGGTGCAGACGGCGTCGAAGCCGAGCGCGACCGCCTTGTCGAGCAGCGCCGCGAACTTGATCTTCTCGTTGCAGCGCAGGCACGGGTTGGGGGTGCGCCCGGCGGCGTACTCGGCGACGAAGTCGTCGATGACGTCCTCGCGGAACCGCTCGGCGAGGTCCCAGACGTAGAACGGGATGCCGATGACGTCGGCGGCCCGGCGGGCGTCCCGGGAGTCCTCGATGGTGCAGCAGCCGCGGGCGCCCGTCCGGAACGACTGCGGATTGGACGACAGCGCCAGGTGGACGCCGGTGACCTCGTGGCCGGCCTCGGCGGCCCGGGCGGCGGCGACGGCGGAGTCCACGCCGCCGGACATCGCGGCCAGCACGCGCAGGCGGCGGCCGTCGGTGGGAGTGGTCGGGGCACCCGGGAAGTCAGTCATGATGACGTCCAGCGTACGGGGTCCGCCCCGCCGTCCGGGTCGCCCGTCCGGCCCTGCGGCATCCGTCGTGAGATGTAGTCGCGGTGCATCCGGCGGTGCACCCGGGCCGCCGAAAGATCGTCCCGTCGGTGCCCGGATCCGGGCGGATCGCTTCCTACCGTGGAAGACGACCGTCCGACCGCCCCCCGCGAGGATGCCCATCATGATCGAAGCCGTCGGCCTGACCAAGCGGTACGGCCCGCGAACCGCCGTCGAGGACCTGAGTTTCACCGTGCGCCCCGGCGCCGTCACCGGATTCCTCGGCCCCAACGGCGCCGGGAAGTCCACCACCATGCGGATGCTGCTGGGCCTGGACGCCCCGTCCGCCGGCCACGCCACCGTCAACGGCCGCCGCTACGCCGAGCACCGCGCCCCGCTGCGCGAGGTCGGCGCCATGCTGGAGGCCCGCGCCATCCACACCGGCCGCAGCGCCTACAACCACCTGGCCGCGCTCGCCGCCACGCACGGGATCGCGCGCCGCCGGGTGGACGAGGTCGTCGACCTGGTCGGCCTGCGCGAGGTGGCCCGCAAGCGGGCCGGCGGGTTCTCGCTCGGCATGGGCCAGCGCCTGGGCATCGCCTCCGCGCTGCTCGGCGACCCGGCCACGCTGATCCTGGACGAGCCGGTCAACGGCCTCGACCCGGAGGGCATCCTCTGGATCCGCAACCTCCTCAAGTCGCTCGCCTCCGAGGGCCGCACGGTGCTGGTCTCCTCGCACCTGATGAGCGAGATGGCGCTGACCGCCGAGCACCTGATCGTGATCGGCCGCGGCCGGCTGATCGCCGACACCTCGGTCGCCGAGTTCACCGCGCAGGCCTCCAGCGGCGCCGTCCTCGTCCGCTCCCCCGACGCGGCGAAGCTGTCCGGTCTGCTCGGCGCCCTGCACGGCGTCGAGACGGCGACCGACGGTGACGACCCGCTGCGCCTGACCGTCACCGGCACGGACGGCGAGCGGATCGGCCGGCTCGCCGCCGAGCACGGCGTGGTGCTGTTCGAGCTCACCCCGCAGCAGGCCTCGCTGGAGGAGGCGTTCATGGAGCTGACCCGGGACGCCGTGGAGTACCAGGCCGTCGTGAACACCTCCGAGCTGGTCAAGGAGACCGTCGCATGAGCACCGCCGCCCTGCCCGCCGAGGCAGCCCGCACCGCCACCGGCGTCACCCTGCCCCGGGTCGTCCACTCCGAGTGGATCAAGTTCCGCTCGCTGCGCTCCACGTACTGGACGCTGGCGATCACCATGGCGCTCACGGTCGGCTTCGCCGCCCTGGTGTGCTGGGGCACCGTGAGCCACTGGGACCACGTCCGCCCCGAGGAGCGGGCCGCGTTCTCACCCGCCGAGCACAGCCTCCTCGGCCACCACTTCGCCCAACTGGCCATCGGCGTGCTCGGCGTGCTGATCGTCACCGGCGAGTACTCGACCGGCATGATCCGCGCCTCGCTCTCGGCGGTGCCCAGGCGCCTGCCGGTGCTGTGGGCCAAGACCGCCGTCTTCGGCGCCGTCGCCTGGGTCGTCAGCACCGTCGCGTGCCTGATCGCCTTCTTCGTCGGCCAGTCGATCCTGGCCTCCAAGCACCTGGACACCACGCTCTCGGCACCCGGCGTCACCCGCGTGGTGCTCGGCATGGGCCTGTACCTGACCGCCGTCGGCCTGCTCTCGGTGGGCATCGGCACGATGATCCGCAACACCGCCGGCGGCATCGCGGCCGTGGTCGGCGTGCTGATGCTCCTCCCGCTGCTCACGGAGGCGCTGCCCAGCTCCTGGCGGGACAACATCGCCCCGTACCTGCCGACCAACGCCGGCGGGGCCCTCGCCACGATCCACCAGGGCCCGACCGACCTCGCCCCCTGGACGGGCTTCGGCGTGCTGTGCCTGTACGTGCTGGCGTCGCTGATCGGCGCGGCCGTCGTCCTCAAGCGGCGCGACGCGTGACGGCTCCGCTGCCGCGGCGTGTGAGCATGGTCCGGTGACCGCACCCCAGCAGACCCTGCCGGCCCGGGCCGGACGCTCCGGCGCCCGGCCCGGGCTCGGCGCGCTGTCCGGCCTGGTCGGGCGGCTGCGGGTGAGGGTGCTCACCGAGCGGTACCCGACGGCGGTGGACTTCTGCTGCGCGGTCGCGCTGCTGCTGATCACCGCCGCGCCGCAGCACCGCGAACTGCACACCCGGCCGTGGATCTGGGTGCTGCAGGCCGCGCTGGTGCTGCCGCTGACCTTCCGGCGGCGGGCCCCGTTCGCGGTGTTCGCGGTGACGGCGGCGGTCGCCTTCGTGCAGTGGCTGACCACCCACGGCATGCCCGCCGACCTGGCCGTCCTGCTCGCGCTCTACACCGTGGCGGCGCACTGCCGGCGGCAGCGGACCCTGATCGCCTGGGCGGTCGTCGAGCTCGGCGTGCTGCTGTCGGTGCTGCGCTGGACACCGGTCGGCGAGCACGGCTCGCTGCTCGACAACCAGATCCGGATCTTCGTGCTGCTGTCGGGCACCACGGTCGCCGCGATGGTGATCGGCCTGAACGTCCGGGCCCGCCGGGCCCAGCTGAGCGCGCTGCGGCAGCGCGCCCTGGACCTGGAGCGCTCCCGCGACCAGCAGTCCGCGCTGGCGGTGGCCGAGGAACGCTCCCGGATCGCCCGGGAGATGCACGACATCGTCACCCACAACCTGTCGGTGATGGTCGCCCTCGCCGACGCCGCGGTGTACGCCAACCCCCGCTCCCCGGAGCGGGCCACCGACGCGATGCGGCAGTCCGCCGAGACCGGCCGCCGCGCGCTCACCGACATGCGCCGCTTCCTGGGCGTGCTGCGCGCCGACGAGCCGGACGCGCTGCGCCACCCGCAGCCCGGCATCGGCCAGCTGGCCGCCCTGCTGGAGCAGGTCGGGGCCGCCGGACTGCCCGCCGAGCTGCGGCTGACCGGCGACCACGCCGCGATCTCCCCCGGCGCCCAGCTGACCGTGTACCGGCTCGTCCAGGAGTCGCTGACCAACACGCTCAAGCACGCCGCGCCGGGGGCCCGCGCCCGGGTGCGGGTGGACTGCTCGCCGTCCGCGGTGACGGTCGGGATCGATGACGACGGCCGGCCGGGCGCGGCGGCCCCGGGCCCGGGCCAGGGCATCGCCGGGATGCGGGAGCGGGCCGCCGCCTACGGCGGCGAGCTGTCGGCCGGCCCGCTGCCCGGCGGCGGCTGGCGGGTCGCGGTCACCCTCGATCTCGACGACCCGACACCCGCCGGCCCCGGGCCGGACGAATCCGAGAGGGCGGCCGCCGGATGACCGTACGAGTCCTGCTGGTGGACGACCAGCCGCTGCTGCGGGTGGCGTTCTCGCTGGTGCTGGAGTCGCAGCCGGACATGGCGGTGGCCGGCGAGGCGGAGGACGGCGGGGCGGCCGTCCGGATCGCCGCCGAGCAGCAGGTCGACGTGGTGCTGATGGACGTCCGGATGCCCGGCATGGACGGCATCGAGGCGACCCGGCGGATCGTCGAGCAGAGCCCCGACACCAAGGTGCTCATCCTGACCACCTTCGACCTCGACGAGTACGCCTTCGCCGGGCTGCGCGCCGGGGCGTCGGGCTTCCTGCTCAAGAACGCGCGACCGGACGAGCTGCTCGCGGCGATCCGCTGCGTCGCGGCGGGGGACGCGGTGATCGCACCGCGGATCACCCGGCGGCTGCTGGACACCTTCGCCTCCCAGCTGCCGGCCGACGGCGGCGGCCCGGGCCGCGGCGAAGCGGCGGTGGCCGCCCTGACGGCCCGTGAGCGCAGCGTCCTCGTCCAGGTCGCCCGCGGCCTGTCGAACGCCGAGATCGCCGCCGAACTCAGCCTCGCCGAGGCCACCGTGAAGACCCACGTCAGCCGGATCCTGCTGAAGCTCGGCCTGCGCGACCGGGTGCAGGCGGTCGTCTTCGCCTACGAGAACCGGCTCGTGCACCCGGCCTAGCGCTCGCCCGGCGCTTCCGGGCGCCGGCTCACGAGGAGCGTCGCTTCAGGAGGAGCGGCGGCTCACGAGGAGCGGCGGGCGGCGGCGCGGCCGGCGTTGCGGGCCCGCTCGACGGCGGGTGCGATGGCCGCGGCGAGCGCGGCGACGTCGGCGTCCACCGAGGTGTGGCCGAGCGAGAAGCGCAGGCTGGCCCGGGCGAGCAGCGGGTCGACGCCCATCGCGAGCAGCACGTGGCTGGGCTGCGGCACCCCGGCCGAGCAGGCGGAGCCGGTGGAGCACTCGATGCCCTGGGCGTCGAGCAGCATCAGCAGCGCGTCGCCCTCGCACCCCGGGAAGGAGAAGTGCGCGTTGTTGGCGAGCCGGCCGCCGGGTGCCGGGTCGCCGTTGAGCACGGCGTCCGGCACGGCCTTGAGGACCTGGGCGACGAGTTCGTCGCGGAGGGCGCCGACCGCCTCGGCGTGCTCCTCGCGCCGCCGGACGGCGAGGTCAGCGGCCACCGCGAAGGCGGCCGCGCCCGGCACGTCGAGCGTGCCGGAGCGGACGTCGCGCTCCTGGCCGCCGCCGTGCAGCAGCGGCACGGGTGCGGCGTTGCGGGCCAGCAGCAGGGCGCCGACCCCGTACGGGCCGCCGATCTTGTGCCCGGTGACGGTCAGCGCGGTGAGCCCCGAGTCGGCGAAGCCGACCGGGACCTGGCCGAGCGCCTGCACCGCGTCGGCGTGCATCGGGATGTCGAACTCGGCTGCCACCGCGGCCAGTTCGACGACCGGCTGCAGCGTACCGACCTCGTTGTTGGCCCACATCACGGTGACCAGGGCGACATCGGCGGGCTCCCGCTCGATGGCCTCGCGCAGCGCCTCGGGGTGCACCCGGCCCAGCGCGTCGACCGGCAGGTACTCGACGTCGGCGTCCTCGTGCTCGGCGAGCCAGTGCACCGCGTCCAGCACCGCGTGGTGCTCGACCGGGCTGCACAGCACCCGGCGGCGCCGCGGGTCGGCGCCGCGCCGGGCCCAGTACAGGCCCTTCACGGCGAGGTTGTCGGACTCGGTGCCGCCCGCGGTCAGCACGATCTCGCTGGGCCTGGCGCCGAGCGAGGCGGCGAGCGACTCGCGGGACTCCTCGACCACCCGGCGGGCGCGGCGCCCGGCCGCGTGCAGGGAGGAGGCGTTGCCGACGACCCCGAGGTGCGCGCTCATGGCGGCGACAGCCTCGGGCAGCATCGGCGTGGTGGCTGCATGGTCGAGATATGGCATGGCGGCTCCAGTGTAGGGGCCGCCCGGGCCTGTCCCGGGCCGGTGTCCGGCGCTCGGTCACGATTCGGCCATTGCAGCGGGTGCAACGCGCCGTTAGCCTCCTGCCCACTGATGTGCGACGAGGGGTGGGCGGATGTCGCAGACGGTCGACCGGGCACTGACGATCCTCGCCTCGCTGGGCGAGGGGCCCGCCTCCCTTGAGCAGGCCGCGGCACGGATCGGCGTGCACAAGTCCACCGCGCTGCGCCTGCTGCGCACCCTCCAGGAGCACGGCTTCGTGCACCGCCAGCCGGACCACCGCTACCGGCTCGGCGGCCGGCTGTTCGGCCTGGCCCAGCAGGCCCTGGAGGGCATCGACATCCGCCAGGTGGCCGCCCCCTATCTGGCCTCGCTCAACGAGCGGTACGGGCACACCGTCCAGCTGGCCGTGCTGGAGGACGACACCGTCCTCTACCTGGACCGGGTGGAGGGCCGCCACCCGGCGGCCGGGGGCTGACGACCCACGGCGGGCGGATCGGCATGCGGGCGCCGGCGGCGGCCACGGCCACCGGGCGGGTGCTGCTCGCCGACCTGCCGGAGGAGCAGCTGACGGCCTTTCTGGACGGCCTGCGGGGCCGTCCGCAGGGCGCCGGGGCGCCCGGCGGCGGGCGGGTGCCGGCGGAGGGGCTGCGGACGGAGCTGGCCGCCGTCCGCCGCCAGGGCTGGGCGGTGGACCAGGGCGGCTACCGCAAGGCGGTGAACTGCCTGGCGGCGCCGATCATGGGCACCGAGGGCCGGTCGATCGCGGCGTGCTCGATCTCGGCGCCGGCCGAGTCCGTCCCGGTGGCCGAGCTGAGCCGGCTGCTGCCGGAGCTGCTGTGCACGGTGGAGGCGATCTCGCTGGCGTACGGCGGCTCGCCTACTCCTCGCTGGTGCGAGAACCGTTGCGGTGCCAAGCACGCGGAGCGCGCCAGCCGTACCTGAGGGCCAGCATCCGGATGGTGAAGGCGACCAGGGCGGCGGCGGAGGCGTTGAGCCCGGTGAGCCGGCCGGCGGCGAGGAGCAGGGCGACCACGGTGGCGCCGACCAGGGCGGGCACCGCGTAGATCTCACGGTCCCAGCGCAGCAGCGAGGGCGGCTCCATGGCGAGCAGGTCGCGGATGACGCCGCCGCCCGCCGCGGTGAGCATGCCGAGGGCGACGGACGCGACGAAGCCGAGGCCGTAGTCGTGCGCCTTGATGGTGCCGGTGACGCAGAACAGGCCGAGGCCGGCCGCGTCGAGGGTCTGCACGGCGCGGTTGATCCGCTCGACCTCGGGGTGCAGGAAGAAGACCACGAGGCCGGCGGCGAGCGGGGTGGAGAAGTAGCCGAGGTTGCTGAACGCGGCGACCGGGGTCGCCCCGATGACCAGGTCCCGCATGACGCCGCCGCCCAGTGCGGTGGCCTCCGCCAGGACGCAGATGCCGAAGATGTCCATGTTCTTGCGGACGGCCAGCAGGCCGCCGGACAGTGCGAAGACGAAGATGCCGACCAGGTCCAGGGCCTGTTGCAGCCCCGGGGAGAAGATGTGCGAACTCACCGGCCAAGTCTCCCTGGGTGCGATCGTCGTACCGGCGCGGCCCCGGTGGCCCCGAGGCCGGCCGGGTGGTGTACGGAACGCGGGGGCGGGCTCGGCCGCGACCGTCAGGCGATGGACTCCTGCGGGGCCGGGCCGCCGAGGGCGTTGCGCCGCTCGGGCATCACCAGGGTGGTCATCCGCCGCCAGCCCACCGCCCGCTCCCAGCCGTAGACGGCGTGGATGCCGGCCGCCAGCAGCAGGGACTTGGCCCGGGGCCAGCCCAGGATCCGGCCCATGTGCGCCATCACGGCGAGACTGACGTCGCGGTAGGTGCGGATCTCCGCCCGCGCGGTCTGCTGGAGGACCCGCAGGATGCTGCGGCCGTGCCCGGCGGCGGCCAGCCGCAGCAGCTCCTCGTGGCAGAACGCGAGGTGGTTGTCCTCGTCCGCGGAGATCATCCGCACCGCGCGGCCGATGTCCGGGTGGTCCCCGAAGACCTTCTTCAGCAGCTGCATCTGCTCGGCGGCCCGCTGCTCGGTCACCCGGCTGTGCGCGAGGTAGGTGATCACGTCCGCCTCGCCGAGCGGCTCGTCCCGGCGCAGCCGGCTGTGCGCGAGGCCGATGCCCTGGCGCTCCAGCATCATCGTGTAGTCCGTGTCGTCGGGGACGGCGACCGGGCCGAGCCCGCGCTTGTGCAGCAGGGCGTTGAAGATCCGCCCGTGCTTGTCCTCGTCGGCGCCGTGCCGGGCCACCTTGGGGGCGAGCACCTGGTCGGTGACCAGCCGGGAGATCCGGCCGTTCTCCCAGCCGCCCTGGTCCTCGCCCTTGGCCGCGATGCTGCAGAACAGGCGGAACGCCTCGTCGTCGTCGTGGATCTCCTGGAACAGGCTGCGTGCGGACAGCATCTCGCCCCACTCCCCGGGCCACCTCAGGGGCCTACCTCGAATCGGATCCGGACACCGTCAGTGAACGCAGCCGATCCGGGGCGTGCAACAGCACGGGCCGCGCGCTCGCCCGGACGGAGGAACGGCTACCGCCGGGTGCCGACGGCGACCAGGGCCGCCACCGGGAAGCCGGCCGCGGCGTACGGCGCTGCGAGCCGGTCGTAGGCCGCCCGGATCCGGGCGAGGTCGGCGGGCGCCCGGTCCTCGATCAGCGAAGCGGTGAGCACGGTGCCGCCCAGCACGTGGTACCACCAGTCGTCCGGGTCCACGCGGTGCGTCCAGTCGGCCCGCTCCACCCGGACGTCCACCAGGCCCGCGGCGCCCAGCAGGCCGGTCAGCGTGTCCGGATCGCCGTACCGGGCGAACGGCGAGGGCGCGCGGCGGGCCCGCGGCGGGCCGTCGGCGTCGGCGTCGGCCACCGCCTCGGCGAAGACGCCCTGCGCCCGGTTGCGGGCGAGCGCGTCCCAGCAGGACAGCACCACCCGGCCGCCGCGGACGACCACCCGGGCGAGGTCGGCGAGCGCGGCCGGCGGGTCCGGGACGTGGTTGACCACGAAGGCGCCGACCACGGCGTCGAACACACCGTCGGCGAAGGGCAGCCCCGGCAGCACGGCGGCCAGCACCGGGGTGCCGGGCAGCGCGGCGGCGGCCGCGGCGGCCATCGGCAGCACCGCGTCGGTGGCCACCACCCGGGCGCCGCCGGCCGCGGCCAGGGCGGCGAGCCGGCCGGTGCCGCAGCCCACCTCCAGCAGCCGGCCGCCCGGGCCGACCGCGGCACGGTCGAGCAGGGCCCGGTGCAGGCCCGCGGTCATCGCGCCGAAGCCGCCGTCGTAGGTGGTGCTGCGCCGCGCCCAGCCGCGCCGCTCGAAGTCCGCGAAGTTCTCCATGTCCGTCCCTCTGCCGGTGGTCGCCGGCCGTGCCGGCGGCCAGTCTGGCACGGCTACTGGACGCAGAACTCGTTGCCCTCCGGGTCGGCCATGGTGACGTGCCGGCTGCCCGGCTCGTCGATCCGGGCGAGCACGGTGGCCCCCAGCCCCGTTAGCCGCGCGACCTCCTCCTCGCGGCGCTCCGGGCCGGCGTGCAGGTCGAGGTGGAGGCGGTTCTTGACGGTCTTCGGCTCGGGCACGGCCTGGAACAGGATCCGGCGGCCGCGGCCCATCCCGCTGACCGGGTCGACCGGGTCGTCGGGGTGGCGGACGGCGGCGGCGGTGTGCCAGACCTTGCGGCCGCCCTCCTCGGTGTACGCCTCGGCGGTGATCGTGCCGAGCCCCAGCAGGTGCTCGATCAGAGAGGAGTGGTCCTCCACCAGATACCCGAGGGCCTCGGCCCAGAAGGCGGCCTGGGCCCGCGGGGCCGCGCAGTCCACGACGATCTTCCACTCCAGAGTCATGCCACCGGTCATAGTGGTGGAGGGGCGGCGCCCGCAACCCCCGGGGCACGGCACTCACCCGAAGGAGCCCGGAGATGCCCACCGGACTCACCCGCGGCGCCGGCTGGCGGATCGGCGTCCCCCGCACCGTCCCCCACCCGCCCGGGCGGGTGGGGGAGCTGCTGACCTCCCCCGACGGGATCGCACTCCGGCTCGGCCCGGCCTGACCGCGGACACCGCAGGCCCGGATGCGCGGGGCATCCGGGCCTGCGGCCGGGCACGTCGTGCGGGATCGTCAGAACCCCTGCACGCCCACCGGGTTCTCCGGGAAGTGGCAGGCCACCTGGTGGCCGGCCTTCGCCGCGACCAGCGGCGGCTCCTGGGTGGCGCAGACGTCCTGTGCCTTCCAGCAGCGGGTGCGGAAGCGGCAGCCGCTCGGCGGGTTGAGCGGCGACGGGACGTCACCGGTGAGCAGGATGCGCTCGCGGCGCTCCTTGCGGCGCGGGTCCGGCACCGGCACCGCGGACATCAGCGCGTTGGTGTACGGGTGCATCGGCGTGGCGTACAGCGAGTCGCGGTCCGCGATCTCGACGATCTTGCCCAGGTACATCACCGCGACCCGGTCCGAGACGTGCCGGACCACCGAGAGGTCGTGCGCGATGATCAGGTAGGTCAGGCCGAGCTCGTTCTGGAGGTCGTCCAGCAGGTTGACCACCTGCGCCTGGATCGACACGTCCAGCGCCGACACCGGCTCGTCCGCGACGATCATCTTCGGCTTGAGCGCCAGCGCGCGGGCGATGCCGATGCGCTGCCGCTGGCCGCCGGAGAACTCGTGCGGGTAGCGGTTGTAGTGCTCCGGGCTGAGGCCGCACAGCGCCATCAGGTCCTGCACGGCCCGCTTGGTGCCGCCCTCGGTGGCCACCTTCTGCAGCCGGAACGGCGCCCCGATGATGGTGCCGACGGTGTGCCGGGGGTTCAGCGAGGAGTACGGGTCCTGGAAGATCATCTGGATGTCGCGGCGCAGCGGACGCATCGCCGAGACACCCAGGTGGGTGATGTCGTGGCCCTCGAACTCGATCCTGCCGCCGGTCGGCTCCTCCAGCCGGGTGACCAGGCGGCCCATGGTCGACTTGCCGCAGCCGGACTCGCCGACCACACCGAGGGTCTCGCCGGCGTTGACCGCGAAGTCCAGCCCGTCCACGGCCCGGACGGCGCCGTTCTGGCGGCGCAGCAGCCCCTTGGTGATCGGGAAGTGCTTGGCCAGACCGGTCACCTTGAGCAGCGGCTCACGGTCGGACGCGGACGCAGGTGCGGGGATCGCCGCCGTCTGACTGTCCCTCATCGGTTGTCTCCTGATTGTGGTACGTGCGGCCGGGTCACAGCCGGGGCGCGATCTCTTCGGCGAAGATCCGGTGCCGTTCGGCGATCGGCAGGTGGCAGGCCGCGTGGTGCCGCGGGGCGGCCTCCGCCAGCACGGGCACCTCGGTCGTGGAACGGCCCGCCGTCAGTTCGGCGTACGGGCAGCGCGGGTGGAAGGCGCAGCCCGACGGAACGTTGATCAGGCTCGGCGGGGTGCCCTGGACGGGGATCAGCCGGTCCTGGAGCTCCCGGTCGAGCCGGGGCATCGAACCGAGCAGACCCCAGGTGTAGGGGTGCTCGGGCGACTCGAAGAGGGTCGCGGCCGGTCCGCGCTCGACCGACTTGCCGCCGTACATCACCAGGATGTCGTCGGCGAGCTCGGCCACCACGCCGAGGTCGTGGGTGATGATGACAACGGCCGAGCCGAACTCCTTCTGCAGGTCCCGGATGAGGTCCAGGATCTGCGCCTGGACCGTGACGTCCAGGGCGGTGGTCGGCTCGTCCGCGATCAGCAGCGACGGGTCGTTGACCAGGGCCATGGCGATCATCGCGCGCTGGCGCATGCCGCCGGAGAACTCGTGCGGGTAGGCGTCCACGCGCTTGTCGGGCTGCGGGATGCCGACCCGGTCGAGCATCTCGATCGCCCGGGTGCGGGCCTGCTTCTTGGAGGTGCCGGGGTGGTGCGCCCGGTAGCCCTCGACGATCTGCGCGCCCACCGAGTAGTAGGGGTGCATCGCCGTCAGCGGGTCCTGGAAGATCATGGCCATCTTCTGGCCCCGCAGCTTGCGCACCCGCTCGGGGTCGGCGCCGATCAGCTCCTCGCCGTCGAGCCAGACCTCGCCGGAGATCCGCGGGGCACCGCGCTTGGTGCCGACGCGGTGCAGGCCCATGATCGACAGCGAGGTGACCGACTTGCCGGAGCCGGACTCGCCCACGATGCCGAGGGTCTTGCCCTTCTCCAGGTCGAAGGTCAGCCCGTCGACGGACTTGACCAGGCCGTCCTCGGTGGGGAAGTGCACCCGCAGGTCGCGGACCGAGAGGAACGCGGACGGCTTCTGGGTGTTCAGCGTCTTGCTCATGCCAGCCTCACGCGGGGATCGACAACGGCGTACAACACGTCAACCAGCAGGTTGGCAATGATGATGAAGAAGCCGGCGAAGAGCGTGACACCCATGATCACCGGCAGGTCGCTGGAGCTGACCGCGGCGACCGCCTCGTAGCCGAGGCCACGGAAGTTGAAGGTCGTCTCGGTGAGCACCGCGCCGCCGATCAGGGCTCCGAGGTCCATACCGAAGACGGTGAGGATCGGGGTGAGCGTGGAGCGCATGGCGTGCTTGCCGATGACCGTCCGCTCGCCGAGGCCCTTGGCCCGGGCGGTGCGGATGTAGTCCTCGCCGAGCACTTCGAGCAGGGTGGCGCGGGTGAGACGGGCGTAGGTCGCCGCGTACAGGAACGCGAGGGTGACCCACGGCAGCACGAGGTTCTGGAACCAGCCGACCGGGTCGTCGCCGAGGTTCACGTAGTCGTGCGGGAACCAGCCGAGCTGGTAGACGAAGATCGCGCTGGCGAGCATGCCGGTGAAGTAGATCGGCAGCGAGACGCCGGCCAGGGCGGTGGTCATGGTGATGCGGTCGATCGCGGTGCGGCGGCGCAGCGCCGAGACCACGCCGGTCGCGGTGCCGAACACGAGCCACAGCAGGGACGCGCCGGCGGCGAGCGAGGCGGTGACGCCCAACCGGTCGAGCAGGACGGGCCACACCTCCTGCTCGGTCTTGAAGGAGTAACCGAAGCACGGCGCGGAGCAGTGGGTGATGTCCACGCCGGTGCTGTAGTCGCGCCCGACGAACAGGCCCTTCAGGAACAGGAGGTACTGCTCGAGGATGGGCTTGTCGAGGCCCATCTTGTGACGGATGCCCTCGACGGCCACCTTGTCGGCGATCTTGCCGACGTAGAGGAGCGCGGGGTCTGTCCCGGTGAGCTTGGGCACCATGAAGAAGATGCCAAAGGTGACCGCGGAGACCACCAGCAGCATGGCGACGACGTTGACGAGCCGTCGAATGAGATACACGAGCACTGCGGTCGGGCCCGCCCCGGGCCGGCGCCTCCCCTGTGGGGGTGGCGGCCGGCCCGGGCGGGACCTTCACCTGCCCTTCGGACTAGCTTTGCGAACTACGGGGTGAGGACGGGGCAGGTCACTTGCCGTCGGAGACGCCGAGCGCCTGGAAGTCGACCTCGCCGAACGCGTCGGTGATGTAGACGTTGGTCAGGCGCGGGTTGCGGTAGTTGAGCGCCTTGTCGGCGACGACGGGCAGCCACACGGCGGTGTCGACGACCTTGTGGTTGATCTGCTTGTAGATGTCGGCGGCCTTGGCCGGGTCGACCTCGGCGGCAGCCTGGTCGAACAGCTTGTCGACCGCGGGGTCCGAGGTCTCCGGGTAGTTGCTGTTGCCGTTCTTGGTGATGAAGCGGCTGTCCATCAGGGGCTGCATGTAGCCGGCGCCGTTCGGGTAGTCGGCACCCCAGCCGGCGACGATCAGGCCGTAGCCCTTCTGGTGGACGACGTCCGGCGCACCGGCGACGGAGGCGAGCAGCTTGCCGTCGTACTGGTCGACGTTGACCGTGACGTTGATCGCCTTGAGGGCGGTCTGCAGCGCGACGGCGGTGTTGACCTCCTTGGCCTTGTTGCCACGGACGGCGATGGTGGTGGTGAAGCCACCCTCCTTGCCGCAGTCCTTGAGCTCGGCCTTGGCCTTCTCCAGGTCGGGCTTGCCCTTGGTCAGGCCGAACGGGTCGTAGTCGTCCGAGCCGAGGATGTTCGGGGGCAGCATGTTGCCGAAGGTCGAACCGGCCACCGAGCCGCCGCGGGCGGTCTGCAGGGCGGTGGTGTCGGCCGCGTACAGCACCGCCTTGCGGCAGTGGATGTTGTCGAAGGGCGCGACCTTCTGGTTCAGCGCGATGAAGCGGATGAAGCCGTTGTACGGGTCGTCCGTGTTGGCCTTCAGCTTCGGGTCCTGGAGGACCTTGACCTGGGCGGCCTGGGACAGACCGGTCTGGCCCCAGTCGATGTCGGCGGAGCCGTCCAGCAGACGCGCGTCCATGTCGTCGGCGTTGGTGGTGACCGTCAGCTTGACGACGTCCGGCAGCGCCTTGCGGAACGGGTCGCTGGTCGGGTCCCAGTTGGGGTTGCGGACGAGCTCGTAGCCCTTGCCCGGCTCGACCTTGCTGAACTTGTACGGGCCGGAGGAGACCGGCTTGTCGCCGTACTTGGCGCCGGTGTCCAGCTTCTGCGGGACGGGCGAGGCGGAGCCCATGGCCAGCAGGTACGGGAAGGAGGAGTCCGGCTTGGCCAGGTGGAAGATGATGGTGCCGTCGTCCGGGGTCTCGACCGTCTTCAGGCCCAGCTTGTTCGGGTCGGTGTCCTTGTACGGGCCGGGGTAGTTCTGGCCCTGGTCCAGGGACTGGATCAGGTAGGTCGGGCCACCGGAGACGACGTCCTGCGCGAAGATGCGCTCGATGCCGTACTTGATGTCCTTCGAGGTGATCGGGGAGCCGTCCTCGAACTTCAGACCCTGCTTCAGGTGGAAGGTGTAGGTCTTGCCGTCCGAGGCGACCGCCGGCTGGTTGGCCGCGAGGTCCGGGACGAGCTTGAGGCTGTCCTTGCCCGCCTTGCCGTCGAAGGCCAGCAGGGTACGGGCGTAGAAGCGCTCGTAGTTCCAGACGGAGGCGTAGTACGCACGGCCCGGGTCGAGGGAGTCGACGTCGGTGCTCGTCCAGAGGTTGAGCGTGCCGCCCTTCTTGTCGGAGGGGTTCAGCACCTTGTCCACGGCGGCGTTGAAGCCACCCGCCGACGCGCCCTTGGTCGCGGTGTCGCTGGTGCCGCCCTTGGTGCCGCCGCAGGCCGCAGTGGTCAGAGCCAGGGCAGCCACGAGGGAGGCTGCGGCAAGTGTCCTGTTGCGCTTCATGGGTGAGGAATCCTCCTGATGATGTGCGGGCACGAAGGGTCCGCCGGGGGCGGGCAGGCTGAGAGGGGCCTGCCGGGTCTTGAGGGAGGGCTGGACTAGTTGCCCTTGGGGTCGAGGGCGTCGCGCAGGCCGTCACCGAAGAGGTTGAAGGCGAGCACCGTGACGAAGATCGCGATGCCGGGGACGACCATGTACGTCGGGTCGACCTGGTAGATCTTGGTCGCGTCGGAGAGCATCTGACCCCAGGACGGCGTGGGGGCTTCACGCCCGCTCCAAGGAAGCTGAGCGCCGCCTCGCTGAGGATGTTGGTCGGGATGATCAGCGTCGCGTAGACGAGGATCGGGGCGACCAGGTTCGGCAGCAGCTCCCGGAACAGGATGTGCAGGCTGCCGGCGCCCAGGCTGCGGGCGGCGTCGACGAACTCGCGGTGCCGGAGCGACAGCGCCTGGCCGCGGACGATGCGTCCGATGTACGGCCAGCCGAAGAAGCCGATCACCAGCACCAGGATCGCCATCCGCACGCCGCTGCCGCTGAGGCCGAGCAGCGAGTTGGGCATGACCGAGACCAGGGCGATGGAGAACAGCAGCTGCGGGAAGGCCAGCAGCACGTCCATCACCCGGCTGATCGCCGAGTCGATCCAGCCGCCGAAGTAGCCGGCCGCGGCACCGAGCACCACGCCGATCAGCACGGAGACGCCGGCGGCCAGGAAGGCCACCGTGAGCGAGATGCGGGCGCCGTAGAGGATCCGGCTGAAGACGTCGCGACCGAAGGTCGGGTCGACGCCGAGCAGGAAGTCGCTGCTCATCCCGCCGTAGGCGCCCTTGGGCAGGCCCAGGTCGGGGTTGATCTGGTCCGGGTGCGGTTCGTCGACCGGGTGGCCGAGGAGCGAGGTCAGCACGGGGGCGAAGATCGCGGCAAGGATCAGCAGGAGCACCACGGCGCCGCCCGCGAGGGCGACCTTGTCCCGCTTCAGCCGGTCCCAGGCGATCCGTCCGGGAGAGCGTCCTTGGATGCTCTTGGACGGGCCGCCCGCGGGCGGGGCCTCAGGCCTCGCTGAGCCGGTGGTCTCGATGGGTGTGGTCATGAGTCAGTTCGTTCCCCTCGCCGACGGTGGCCGGCCCACGGTTCCGGTCGGCGAGGCGACCCGGGCCCGGTCAGGGCCCGGACCTCGGACGGTCCGGAGTTCGCGACAGGTGCGGTGCAGAGCGGTGCGGTGGTTCCGTACGCCGGTGCGGCGGTGCAGAGTTCGTTTTCGGGGGTGCCGGAGTCCGGTGAGCGGCGGAGGCCGCGCGGTGGAGGTCCGGTCTGTGCGGAAGCAGGTACTTCGGGCGTGCTGGGTGCTGGAGAGCGCGGCATGCACATCGCGCGGTTCAGCGGACGAGGTGCGCGTTCGCCTTTGTGGGGCTCGGCTCGCGCACTGCGTGTGCAGCACTCTCCGTTATCGGAGCGGCCTTCCGCCAGAGGGGAAACCGAAGGATGCCCAACTGTGATCTACCGCATGCACGGCAAAGCCGGACGAATAGGCGTCTTCACATCGTTGAAACAAAACCGACAAGACGCATGCTGACGTAAGGTCGCCAACGGCGGGATGACGCCACGAAAGAGCCAGGACCAGCGGCCCCGCAGAAAACGGCGGGATAACGCCAGTGGCGGAATGCCGCCACTGCCCGGGCGCGCGGCGCCTCGGACGGTGGTGGGGAGCAGGCGCCGTCAGCGCCCGGGGTAGCCCTGCCAGGGCTGTTGCGGCCAGCCCTGGTGCCCCGGAGCCGGTTGCGGAGAGTAACCGTAGGGCGGGTAGGGCGCGGGGGCCTGCGGCTGCCCGTACTGGGCGTCGCGGTCGAAGAACGGCCGGGCGTTCGCCCTCATCCAGAGCGCCACCGGGTCGAACTCGTCGGCCACCGCCACGGTGGAGACCGCCAGCCCCTCGGGGGCGAGCGCGGCCGCGCGTTGCACCAGCGCCCGGGCCGCCTCCACGGCCGGCGGGGAGGTGTCGTACAGGTCCAGGCCGATGGCCAGGTACGGCTCGCCGAGCACGGGCTGCACCCAGGCACGGCGCAGCGCGCGCAACGGCCGCACCTCGCCGGCCTGCTGTTCCAGCAGGGCGTAGAACTGCGGGGCGTGCACCTGCGGTTCGCTCAGCTGCAGCGGACCGGCGGGCAGCCGGTCCAGGCCCAGCGCGATCCGGCGCAGGTCCGCCCAGGGGACGCCGACGCCGCCGCCGGGGGCGTGCGGGTTGAGCCACAGGCCCCAGCGGGTGCGGAAGAGCGCCGCGGCGATCTCCGCGCCGGGGATGACCTCGTGGGCGCGGGCCCAGCCGCTGGCGGCGAGCTGCTCGGGGAGGTGACCGCGGGCGCGTACCCGTGCCCGCTGATGTCCATGTTCCCGTACTGGGCGTCGGGGCTGCCGGGGGTGCCGTGCCAGAGCAGCATCCACACCTGGCCGCCGGCCAGGGCGCGCAGCAGCTCCTCGTAGGCCTCCCAGCGCTCCGGGCCGACCGCACCGAGGGCGCGCTCGATGGCGCCCGGGTCGCCTTCCGGCGTCCGGCCCCACTGGCCGGACGCGCCACCAGCCGCTGCCGCGCTCATGCGCCCGCCCCGCTCCGCTCTCTCACGTCGTCGCGCCCCGTCCGCTCCGTGTTCCACCGCTCGTGTGGACCGTCGTCCCCAACTGTCGGGGAGCACCCTATTGGGCGTGGCCGACAGGCGTCATACCGCATTCCCCCTCCCGGCCCCCAGGGCCGGGGCCGGACGGGTCATCCGCGCACGTAGAACGGCGCGACCCGGGTGACCAGCCACTCGACCACCGGGTCGTCGGCCAGGTCGAGCAGCACCAGGTGGACGCCCCACGGCGGCGGCGCGGTTCCCAGCGCCCGCCCGAGCGCCTCGTTGACCTGCGCGGGTTCGGCCGGCCACTGCGGGTCCAGCTGGACGCCGACGTACAGCTGCGGCGCGTCCGCCTCCACCCGGGCGAGCGCCCGACGGGCCGTCAGCACGCCCGGGACGGCGGCGAGTTCGGCGGTCGCGGCGGCCAGGAAGGCGTAGGGCTCCTGGTGCGGCTCGGGCTCACGCAGCGCGACCGCGGCGCCCTCGGGGAGCGGTTCGGCGGCCCAGCGGTCGTCCCGCGGCCCGCGGCGCAGCTCCGCCACGCCCTCCGGCGGCACCGGGAGGCCGACCGGCGCCTCGGGGTTGACCGCGATGCCGATGCCGAGCGGCAGGCCGCGGGCGAACTCCCACACCGGGGCGATCGCGAAGGCCATCCCCGGCGCGTGCTGGAGGAACTGCTCCTGCGAGGAGAACACCGGCACGTACGGGGAGCCCGCCAGCTCGATCGTCGGCAGGTCCAGGGAGGCGCCCTGCGGGTCGGCGCCGGCCGGCAGCGGGATCCACACCTGGCTGCGCGCGAGCACCTCGATGACCCGGGGTGTCGCGCCGGGGTCGCCGAGCGCCGCGGTGAGCACCTGTTCCAGTTCGTTGACCGGCCAGCCGCCGCCCTCCGGCGCCTCTCCGGGTGCGGCCCACGCCTGTGCCTCGCCCGCCGGATACCCCATGAACGCCCCTTCGATCGACCTCAGGACAGAGCCTAGCGGGCCTCCCCTCTCCCATCAGGGTCGGCGGCATGCCATGATGAGCCCGCTGTACCGACAACCTCATACTGGCCGCTCGAACCCGCGCGGGAGAGTCCGGACGCCCGACAGGGCGCGCCCGGCGCCGAAGGAGCAAGTCCTCCCCGGAATCTCTCAGGCCCCCTACCGCACGGGCGAGGCACATCTGGAAAGTGGACACGGCCGCGCCGTGCGCCCACCCACGGTGCAAGCCGCCATCCTTGGAGGAGGCGGTGAAGCTCTCAGGTTGTTGACGACAGACGGGGAGACTCCACACCTTCCGTGCCCGTTCGCGGGCGGGAAGGGCCCACGCGTGCCCGCAAGCAGCCAAGGAGTCCGTCCGTCATGTCCCTCCGTCACACCGCGCTCGACGCGCTGCACCGCTCGCTCGGTGCCACGATGACCGACTTCGCCGGCTGGGACATGCCGCTGCGTTACGGCAGCGAGCGCGAGGAGCACCTCGCCGTCCGCAACCGGGCCGGCCTGTTCGACCTCTCGCACATGGGCGAGATCACCGTCAGCGGCCCGCAGGCCGGCGCGATGCTGGACCACGCCCTGGTCGGCTTCATCTCGGCGCTCGGCGTACTGCGCGCCCGCTACACGATGATCTGCCGCGAGGACGGCGGCATCCTCGACGACCTCATCGTCTACCGCACCGCGGAGGACGAGTACATGGTGGTCGCCAACGCCTCCAACGCGCAGGTCGTGCTGGACGCGCTGACCGAGCGCGCCGAGGGCTTCGACGCCGTCGTGCGCGACGACCGGGACGCCTACGCGCTGATCGCCGTCCAGGGCCCGGAGGCCAACGGCATCCTCGCCTCGGTCACCGACGCCGACCTGCCCGGCCTCAAGTACTACGCGCTGCTGCCCGCCACCGTGGCCGGCCGCCAGGTGTGGCTGGCCCGCACCGGCTACACCGGCGAGGACGGCTTCGAGGTCTTCTGCGCCCCGGCCGACGCCGAGCACCTCTGGCAGGCGCTGACCGAGGCCGGCACGGGCGCCGGCCTGGTGCCGTGCGGCCTGTCCTGCCGCGACACGCTGCGCCTGGAGGCGGGCATGCCGCTGTACGGCCACGAGCTGTCCACCGACCTGACCCCGTTCGACGCGGGCCTGGGCCGGGTGGTGCGCTTCGACAAGACCACCAACGACGGCGCGTTCGTCGGCCGCAAGGCGCTGGAGCAGGCCGCGGCGGAGGCGGAGTCCAACCCGCCGCGCAAGCTGGTCGGCCTGGTCTCCGAGGGCAAGCGGGTGCCGCGGGCCGAGTACGACGTGGTCGACGCCGACGGCACCGTGATCGGCCGGATCACCTCGGGCACGCCCTCCCCGACCCTCGGCCGGCCGATCGCCATCGCCTACCTGGACGCGGCGCACGCGGAGCCCGGCACCGCGGTCGCGGTCGACGTGCGCGGCAAGCACGAGCCCGTCGAGGTCGTGGCGCTGCCGTTCTACAAGCGCGCCCGCTGAGGCCCGATCCGCCATCCCCGGGTCCGCCCAGCGGACCGCTCCGCCCTTCCCTCTTGCCATCCTGGAGAATGACGCCATGAGCAACCCCAAGCACCTGCAGTACACCAAGGAGCACGAGTGGCTGACCGCCGCCGAGGACGGGGTGTCGACCGTCGGCATCACCGCCCACGCGGCGGACGCGCTCGGCGACATCGTGTACGTCCAGCTCCCCGAGGTCGGTGACACCGTCACCGCGGGTGAGACCTGCGGTGAGCTCGAGTCCACCAAGTCGGTCAGCGACCTGTACTCGCCGGCCACCGGTGAGATCGTCGAGGTCAACCAGGCCGTGATCGACGACAACTCGCTGGTGAACAGCGCCCCGTTCGAGGGCGGCTGGCTGTTCAAGGTCCGCGTCGAGGCGACCGACGAGCTGCTCGACGCCGACGCGTACACCGCCTTCATCGGCGGCTGACCGCCGCTCCACCCCCGGGGCGGTCGCAGCGCGGCGGCCGCCCCCTCCGGCCCCTGGCCCGCGCGTCGCCCGCCGTCCTGCCGGCCGGCGCTGCCGCGCGCGGCGCTCCTTCACCGCCCTAGGGGAGACACCACCTCATGACGGTTCTCAACCAGTCCCTGCACGCGCTCGACCCGGAGATCGCGGCCGCGGTCGACGCCGAGCTGCACCGCCAGCAGACCACCCTCGAAATGATCGCCTCCGAGAACTTCGCCCCGGTGGCGGTCATGGAGGCCCAGGGCTCGGTCCTGACCAACAAGTACGCCGAGGGCTACCCCGGCAAGCGCTACTACGGCGGCTGCGAGCACGTCGACGTGGCCGAGCAGATCGCGATCGACCGGGTGAAGGCGCTGTTCGGCGCCGAGCACGCCAACGTGCAGCCGCACTCCGGCGCGCAGGCCAATGCGGCCGCGATGTTCGCCCTGATCCAGCCGGGCGACACCATCCTGGGCCTGAGCCTGGCGCACGGCGGCCACCTCACCCACGGCATGAAGATCAACTTCTCCGGCAAGCTCTACAACGTGGCCGCGTACCACGTGGACGAGAAGTCCGGCCAGGTCGACATGGCCGAGGTCGAGCGCCTCGCCAAGGAGCACCAGCCGAAGCTGATCATCGCCGGCTGGTCCGCCTACCCGCGCCAGCTGGACTTCGCCGAGTTCCGCCGCATCGCGGACGAGGTCGGCGCACTGCTCATGGTCGACATGGCGCACTTCGCCGGTCTGGTCGCCGCGGGCCTGCACCCTCGCCGGTGCCGTACGCCGACGTGGTCACCACCACCACCCACAAGACCCTGGGCGGCCCGCGCGGCGGCGTCATCCTCTCCAAGGCCGAGTGGGCGAAGAAGATCAACTCCGCGGTCTTCCCCGGCCAGCAGGGCGGCCCGCTGGAGCACGTGATCGCCGCCAAGGCCGTGGCCTTCAAGGTCGCCGCCTCGGAGGAGTTCAAGGAGCGCCAGCAGCGCACCCTCGCCGGCGCGAAGATCCTCGCCGAGCGCCTCCTGCAGCAGGACACCGTGGACGCCGGCGTCTCGGTGCTCTCCGGCGGCACGGACGTCCACCTCGTCCTGGTCGACCTGCGCAACAGCGAGCTGAACGGCCAGGACGCCGAGGACCGCCTCCACGAGGTCGGCATCACGGTCAACCGCAACGCCGTCCCGAACGACCCGCGCCCGCCGATGGTCACCTCCGGCCTGCGGATCGGCACCCCGGCGCTCGCCACCCGCGGCTTCCAGGCCGAGGACTTCCGCGAGGTCGCCGACATCATCGCCGAGGCCCTGCTGCCGGGCTTCGACGAGGCCAAGGCCACCGCGCTGAAGGCCCGCGTCACCGCGCTGGCCGTGAAGTACCCGCTGTACCCGGACCTGTAGGACCGGCTCCCTCCCCGCGGTGACCGGCCTCACCCCCGCCGGCCGCCCGGACCTCCCGGGGCACCGCGCACACTGGACAGTGCGCGCGGTGCCCCGTCCCGTGTCACCCCGCAAGTCCTTCCACGAGACAGACAAGGACGTCACCCCGTGGCCCTCAGCGTCTTCGACCTCTTCTCCATCGGCATCGGGCCCTCCAGCTCGCACACCGTCGGCCCGATGCGCGCGGCCCGGATGTTCGCCCGCCGGCTGCGCTCGGAAGGGCTGCTCGACAAGACCGGCAGCGTCCGCGCCGAGCTGTTCGGCTCGCTCGGCGCCACCGGCCACGGCCACGGCACCCCCAAGGCCGTCCTGCTCGGCCTGGAGGGCAACTCGCCGCGCACCGTCGACGTCGACCGCGCCGACGAGGCCGTCGAGCGGATCCACGCCGCCAGGCGGCTGCGGCTGCTCGACGAGCACGAGATCGCCTTCGACCCCGCCGCCCAGGTGGTGCTGCACCGGCGCCGCTCCCTGCCGTACCACGCGAACGGGATGACCCTCGCCGCCTGGGACGAGGCCGGCGCCCTGCTCCTGGAGAAGACCTACTACTCGGTCGGCGGCGGCTTCGTCGTCGACGAGGACGCCATCGGCGCCGAGCGCGTCAAGCCGGACGACACCGCACTGCGCCACCCCTTCCGCACCGGCGAGGAGCTGCTGCGCCTCACCCGGGAGACCGGGCTGTCGATCTCCGCCCTGATGCTGGAGAACGAGAAGGCCTGGCGCACCGAGGCCGAGATCCGGGCCGGGCTGCTGGAGATCTGGGCCGTGATGCAGGAGTGCGTGGCGGCCGGCATGGCCCGCGAGGGCATACTCCCGGGCGGGCTGAAGGTCCGCCGCCGGGCGGCCTCGGCGGCCCGCGCGCTGCGCGCCGAGGGCATCGGCCCGGCCAACGCGATGGAGTGGGTGACCCTCTACGCGATGGCGGTCAACGAGGAGAACGCCTCCGGCCGCCGGGTGGTCACCGCGCCCACCAACGGCGCCGCCGGCATCGTCCCGGCCGTCCTGCACTACTACCTGAACTTCATCCCCGGCGCCGACGACGACGGCATCGTCCGCTTCATGCTGGCGGCCGGCGCGATCGGCATGCTGTTCAAGGAGAACGCCTCCATCTCGGGCGCCGAGGTCGGCTGCCAGGGCGAGGTGGGCTCGGCCTGCTCGATGGCGGCGGGCGGCCTCGCGGAGGTGCTCGGCGGCAGCCCCGAGCAGGTGGAGAACGCCGCCGAGATCGGCATCGAGCACAACCTCGGCCTGACCTGCGACCCGGTCGGCGGGCTCGTCCAGATCCCGTGCATCGAGCGCAACGGCATGGCCTCCGTGAAGGCGATCACGGCCGCCCGGATGGCCCTGCGCGGCGACGGCCGGCACCACGTCTCGCTCGACAAGGCGATCAAGACGATGAAGGAGACCGGCGCCGACATGAAGATCAAGTACAAGGAGACCTCGCGCGGCGGCCTCGCGGTCAACGTCATCGAGTGCTGACCGGCCTCCACCCGAACGGATGACACCGCGGGCCCCGTCCGGCACCCCGCCGGCCGGGGCCCGCCGGCCTGAGGGCCCCGGCCGTCAGGCGGCGCGCTCGCGGACCTTCAGCTCGCACCAGACGGCCTTGCCGCGGGGCATCAGGTCCGCGCCCCAGCGGTCCGCGACGGCGTCGACCAGGACGAGGCCGTGCCCGTTCTGGGCGCCGCGTTCGGAGGCCACGATCAGGCACGGCAGCGCGCGCGAGGAGTCCCGGACCTCGATCCGCACCCAGCCCTGCCGGCGGCCGAGCTTGAGCCCGACGGTGCGGCCGCCGGCGTGCCGTACGGCGTTCGCGACGAGTTCACCGGTGAGCAGCTCGCCGGCCTCCAGCTGATGATGGAGTTCCCAGGCACGCAGGACGGAGACGACCAGGCGGCGGGCGACCCGGGCCGACTCCGGCCGCGAGGGCAGCCGGACCTCGTCCTCGGCGGCCGGGTCGCGGAGCAGCCCGAAGAAGGCCTGCTCCAGCTCGCCGGCGGTGAGGCGCTCCAGCTCGGTCAGGGCGAGGGCCAGGGCAGCCGACGGATCGTCACCGACCGCGCCCACCGGCCGATTCGATGCCTGATCCGCCTCGCGCCATCCCGCCATGCGCCCATCATTGCGGAACGCATGCGGGTGCGTACGGACAATGAGCAAACGATCACTATTCAGCTGGCATATGCCGCTGTCAAACCGATCGCATATGGACTGTTCACCAAGCACTCCAGTCGAGGTTCCACCCGCTCAGGCCGTTGTCCGGCCCGACCTTGGCACCGCGGGAGTTGACCACCGTCACCACGTCGCCGATCAGCGAGTTGTTGTAGAAGTGGCCGGCGTCGGTGTCGTCACTGCCGTACCGGGTGTCCCGGACGCCGATGCAGCCGTGGCTGGCGTTGGAGTGGCCGATCGCGCTGCCGGCCCAGGAGTTGCCGTGCACGTAGGTGCCCGAGTCGGTGAGCCGCATCGCGTGCGGCACGTCGTCGAGGTCGTACTCCTGGCCCGCCCGGATGCCGGCGACGCCGTTGGAGGACATCCGCGTCTTGCGGTCCATCTCCTCGATCACCATGGTGCCGTTCCAGCTGTCGAAGCCCGCCTTGCCGGCGGTGAACGGCACCGAGTCCACCGTCCGGCCGTTCTCGACGACCGTCATCCGGTGGGTGCTGACGTCGGCGGTGCTGACCCGGGAGCGGCCGATGGTGAAGGGCTCGTCGCTGTCCACGCCGCCGTACACGCCGGGCGCGATCTCGACGCTCTTGAGCCGGTAGTGCACCGTCACCTTGGCGCCGGGCTTCCAGAACTCGGCCGGGCGGAAGTCCACCCGCTCGTCGCCGAACCAGTGCGGCTTGATCACGGTGTGGTCGGAGGTCTCGAAGGTGACGCCCTGCTCCACCGCCGCCTTGTCCTTGACGTGCCGGTCGAAGCGGAGCGAGACGATCATGCCGACGCCGTACGTCTGGCCGTTGCCGACGTTGTCGTGCGGGTCGGCCTCCTTCTGCGGGGTGAGCGTGCTGAAGGTGCTCTCCGCGGTCGTCGCGACACCGGCGGCGTCGGCGGCCCGCGCGCTGACCCGGTACTCGCCGGAGACCGCCAGGGTGCCGGTCGGCGACCAGCTGAGCCCGTCGGCCGCGACGGTGCCCGGGACGGCCTTGCCGTCCTTGCCGGTGACGGTCACGGCGGTCAGCCGGCCGCTCGCCACACTGACCTTCAGGGCGCCGGACGGCTTCACGTCGGTGGCGCCGTTGCCCGGCTCGATGGCGATCCGCGCCGCCGAGACGGTCGGCCTCGGCGCGGCCGCCGTGGTGGCCGCCCGGCCGTCACCGGAACCACCGCCCGTACCGCCGCCGGACGAACCGCAGGCGGTCGCCATCAGCACCAGCGCTCCCCCGAGCGCCCCCACAGCCACACCCTTGCGCAACGACGCCATTCCGGCCCCCTCCGTACCCACCTCGCCGGCCACGGCGTCCCCCGCCGCGGCTTCCTTCCATGACACGTTCCGTGCCCCCGACCGGGTTGCGGGCCCCGTGACGACGATCCGGTCACGGAGCCGCCACGGCCCGGCCACCGGTGACGGCGGCCGGGCCGGGGCTCGGCACGGGGTGCGGGCGCCGACCTACCAGCTGGCCCACGGCAGGGTCCAGCCGCTCAGCCCGTTGTCGGGCGAGACGGTCTTCCCCGCGAGTTGACGATCTTGACGACGTCGCCGACCAGCGAGCTGTTGAAGAACTTGCCGGCCGACGAGCTCTCGCTGCCGCCCTTGGCGTCCGACAGGCCGACGCAGCCGTGGCTGGCGTTGGACTTGCCGAACGCGTTGCCCCAGTAGTTGCCGTGCACGTAGGTGCCGGAGGCGGTCAGGCGCATCGCGTGCGGCACGTCCGGGACGTCGTACTCGTCGCCCTTGACGTTCGCGACCGTCGCGGAGTTCATCCGGGTCACCCGCTCCTTGGAGGAGATGACCATGGTGCCGTTCCAGGACGGGTTCTGGTCGTTGCCCGCGGTGATCGGGATGGTCTTCGCGGAGCCGTCGCCGCTCTTGACGGTCATCACGTGGCTGGCCGCGTCGACGGTGCTGACCTGGTAGCGGCCGATGGTGAACGGCTCGTCGCGGTCCACGTCGCCGTACACGCCGGGCGAGACCTCGACGTTCTTCAGCCGGTAGTGCACCGTCACCTTGGTGCCGGGCTTCCAGTAGTCGGCCGGACGGAAGTCCAGGCGCTGGCTGCCGAACCAGTGGCCCTTGACCGTGGTGCCGTCGCCGGCGTCGAAGGTGATGCCCGCGACGACGGCGTCCTTGTTCTTCACCGGCTTGCTGAACGCCACCGAGACGATCATGCCGACACCGTAGGTGCCGTTGTCGGCGATGTTGTCGTTGGTCGCGACCTTCTTCGCCGGGGTCAGCGTGGTGAACGACGAGGTGGACGCGGCCGGCAGGCCCTTGTCGTCCTTCGCCTGCGCGTTGACCGTGTAGGCCATGCCGACGGTGAGCGAGCCGGTGGGCTTCCAGGTGAGGCCGTCCGCGCTGATCGCGCCCGCGACGGCGGTGCCGTTCTTGTCGGCCACCTGCACGGCCGTGAGCTTGCCGCCCGCGACCGAGACGGTCAGCCCGCCGTTGGGGGCGACATCCGTCGCGCCGTCCTTGGGAGTCACCGTGATCACCGCCGCCGAGGTCTTCGGCGCGGCCTGCGTGGTGCTGCCCCCGGCGCCGCCGGAACCGCCGGCATTGGTGCCGCCGCCGCCCGAGCCCCCGTCGCTGTTGCAGGCCGCAGTGAACAGCAGCACGCCGCCCATCGCCACCGCGACCGCCGCCCGGCGGGCCGTACGACCGGTGCGACCGCTCGCCGCACCCCTGACTATCGCGGCCTCGGCCGCCTGAACCGGCTTCACTCGGTTGCTCCCCTCCCGGTACCCACGGTGCATACACGCGCCGCGGCCCGGGTCGGTTTCACCGGACTGCGGATTTCTTCCACACAGGCTTCACGGGCCGGGCCCGAGCTGCGCGGGTCGCCAGGATAACTGCCCCGTCTGAGTGAATCTTCGGCAGGAGCGGGGTGGACGTTCAGTGCACTCCCAGCGCCGACCCGCGCCGCCACTCGGCCCACGACATGTTCCAGCCGTTGAGCCCGTTCGAGGGCGGCACCCTCTCCCTCGGCGCCCTCGACCACGATCACGTCACCCACGAGGGTGCCCTCGAAGAACCAGCCGGCCGGGGACTGCGGGTCGCCGCCCTGCCGGTCGGCCAGGCCGATGCAGCCGTGGCTGGTGTTGGCGTTGCCGAACACCTCCTCGTCGGCCCAGTAGTTGCCGTGCACGAAGGTGCCGGAGGCGGTCAGCCGCATCGCGTGCGGGACGTCCTTGATGTCGTACTCGTCGCCGAGCCCGACCGTCTTCGAGTTCATCCGGGTCTCGGCGAACTTCTCCGACACCACCATCACCCCGCGGTACGTGGGGTGCTGCGGGCTGCCCGCGGACACGTCCAGCACCCGGTCCTCCTCGCCGTCCTCACGCACCGTCATGGTGCTCGTGGCGAGATCCACCGTGGAGACCCGGGAACGGCCCACCGTGAAACCGATGTCCCTGGTCTGCGTCCCGTACTCGCCGGGGGCGACCTCGACGCCCGCCAGCCGCAGCGCGACCCGCACCTGCGTGCCCGGCGTCCACAGGTGCTCGGGCCGCACGTCGAGACGGCGGTCGCCGAACCAGTGCGCGGCCAGCGGCACCGGCGGGTCCGCGGTCACCTCCACCGCCCGCTCGGCCGCCGCCCGGTCGGCGACCGGCCGGGAGAAGCGCAGCGAGACGGGCATGCCGACGCCCACCGTCGCATCGTCGTCCGGGGTGAAGAACGCGGTCACGGTGTGCGCCGGGCCCGCCGTGAAGAACGCGCTGTGCTGGTCGGCGCGCAGCCCCGCGGCGTCCACGGCGACCGCGTCCAGGGTGTACGGGGTGGCCGGGGTCAGCTCCTCCGACGGGCTCCACCGGGTGCCGTCGGGGGCAATCCGGCCGGGTACGGCCACCCCGCGGTCGTCGGCCAGCCGGACGGAGAGCAGCCGCCCGTCGGCCACCGTCACCGCGACGTCGTCGCCGGTGTGGACCTCCTGCGCGCCGTCGGCCGGCACCGTGCTCACCTGCGCCCGGGAGACCGGCGGGGCCGGCCGCGGGGAGCGGCCGGTGTCCGGCGCCGCGGCGCCGCCCGAGCAGCCGGCCAGCAGGAACAGTCCGAGCGCGGCGGCCAGTACCCGCCGGGCCCGCAGCACCGGACGCATCTCGACCTCCGTGTCGTCGCGGCGGGCCCGCGCGGCCCCGCCACCCGGTGCAACGACCGCGGGGCCGCCGGGACACGTCACCGGCCGGTCGCCGTCCCGTTCACCCAGCGTCACAACACGATCGGCCACGTGACACCCGAGCTGGATCAGGGAACAACAGGAGAGCGGGTACGGGACCCCCGCGCTGGGAGGGTGCGGCGATGACGGCGTGGCAGGAGCTCGGACGGGACACGCGCCAGGAGTCCGGCCGGGCGGCCGCGGCGCGGCCGGGCGGGGCCGCAGCCGCCCACCCGGCGCCCGCCGAACCCTGGCCGGGCAGCTGGCAGCCGCTCGGCGCCCGGTTCCGCACCGGCCCCGAGGGGCCGGGCACCAACTTCGCCCTGTGGGCGGCCGGCGCCGAGGCGGTGGACCTCTGCCTGTTCGCCGAGGACGGCACCGAGACCCGGCACCGGCTGACCGAGCAGACCTTCCAGACCTGGCACGGGTTCCTGCCCGGCGTCCTGCCCGGCGCCCGCTACGGCTACCGGGTGCACGGCCGCTGGGACCCGTGGACGGGCGCCCGCTGGAACCCGGCCAAGCTGCTGGTCGACCCCTACGCCCGGGCCATCGACGGCGCCTACACCAGCCACGACGCGGTGTGCAGCGCCGTCCGCAACTGGCCGGAGCCGGACGTCGCCGACACCGTGCGCGACGGCCGCGACTCGGCGCCGTACGTGCCCCGCGGGGTGGTCGTCCACGACGACGACGACTGGTACGACGACCAGCGGCCCAAGACGCCGTGGGCCGAGACGGTGCTGTACGAGGTGCACGTGCGGGGCTTCACCATGCGGCACCCGGACGTCCCGCCCGAGCTGCGCGGCACCTACGCCGGGCTCGCCCACCCGGCCGCGATCGCCCACCTGCGCCGGCTCGGCGTGACCGCGGTCGAGCTGCTGCCCGTCCACCACCACGTGAGCGAGGACCACCTCCAGGCCCGCGGCCTGATCAACTACTGGGGCTACAACACGCTCGGCTTCTTCGCCCCGCACGCCGGGTACTCCGCCGCCGGCAGCCGCGGCCAGCAGGTCGGCGAGTTCAAGCGGATGGTCCGGGCGCTGCACGCGGCGGGCATCGAGGTCATCCTCGACGTCGTCTACAACCACTCCGCGGAGTCCGGGGTGATGGGCCCGGCGCTGTCGCTGCGCGGCATCGACAACGGCGGCTACTACCGGCTGGAGCGCAACCGGCGCGGCTACGCCGACTACACCGGCTGCGGCAACACCCTCGACACCCGGCAGCCGCACGTGGTGCGGCTGATCACCGACTCGCTGCGGTACTGGGTGACCGAGATGGGCGTGGACGGCTTCCGCTTCGACCTGGCCGCGGCGCTGGCCCGCGGCGGCGACGGCGTGGAGATGCACCACCCGTTCCTCGCCGCGGTCTCCCAGGACCCGCTGCTGAGCCGGGTCAAGCTGATCGCCGAACCGTGGGACGTCGGCCCCGGCGGCTACCAGGTCGGCGGCTTCCCGCCGCTGTGGGCCGAGTGGAACGACAAGTACCGCGACACCGTCCGGGACTTCTGGCGCGGCGCCCGTCCGGACGTCCGCGAGCTCGGCTACCGGCTCTCCGGCTCCTCGGACCTCTACCAGCGCGGCGGACGCCGCCCGCACGCCTCGGTCAACTTCGTCACCGCGCACGACGGCTTCACCCTGCGCGACCTGGTCTCCTACAACCGCAAGCACAACGAGGCCAACGGCGAGCAGAACCGGGACGGCACCGACGACAACCGGTCCTGGAACCACGGTGCGGAGGGCGACGACGGCGACCCCGCCCTGCGCGAGCTGCGGATCCGCCAGCTGCGCAACCTGCTCACCACCCTGCTGCTCTCCACCGGGGTGCCGATGCTCACCGCCGGGGACGAGCTCGGCCGCACCCAGCAGGGCAACAACAACGCGTACTGCCAGGACAACGAGATCAGCTGGCTCGACTGGTCGCTGCTGGAGGACCCGGCCTGGCGCTCGCTCAGCGAGCTGGTCGGCCGGCTGGTGCGGCTGCGCCGGGCCCACCCGGTGCTGCGGCAGCGCGCGTTCTTCTCCGGGCGGGAGACGGTGCCCGGCGGGCAGCGGGACCTCGCCTGGTTCACGCCGGCCGGCCGGCTGATGACCGAGGCCGACTGGTTCGCGCCGACGGCCGCCCTGGGGATGCTGCTGTCCGGCAGCGCGATGTCCGAGCGCGACCAGCACGGCTGCCCGCTGCGCGACGACAGCTTCCTGCTGCTGCTCAACGCGGGCGCCGAACCGGTGACGTTCACCCTGCCGGGTGAACCCTGGCCGTGCGCCTACGAGTCGGTGGTGGACACCGCGGAGGCCGGCACGCCGCGGGACGCCGTGCCGGTCGTGGGCACGGTGGTGCTGGGCGGGCGCTCGCTGCGGCTGCTCCGGGCGCCCGACCGGGGCTGAGCCGCCCCTCCCGCACCAGGTGCACCGGGCGCACCGCCGCCCGGTCCGAGGGGGTGACCGGTTCTTGCCGTAAGGTCCGAAAAACCAGGTGAGAAATGTCAGGGGCACCGCTTACCCTCGGGCCTGATGTCCACGAACCAGTTCCCCGCCGACCGGCGCCGGTCCACCGTGCGCTCGCTGCTGCGGCTGTGGCCGTACGCCCGGATCGCCCGCTGGCGGCTCGTCGCGGCCACCACGGCCGCCCTGCTCGCCTCCGGCACCGTGCTGGCCGTCCCGATCGTGCTCCGCCGGATCGTCGACGGCCCGATCGCCCACCACGACCTCGGGGCGCTCTGGTGGCCGGCCGGGGTGCTCCTGCTGCTCGGGCTCGCCGAGGCCGGCCTCTTCGGCATCCGCCGGGTGGTCGTGGCCCGGCCGCTGGCCCGGGTGGAGACGGCCATGCGCGGCGACCTCTACGCCAAGCTGCAGCGGCTGCCGGTCTCCTTCCACGACCGCTGGCCGTCCGGCCAGCTGCTCTCGCGGGCCACCTCGGACATGTTCACCATGCGGCTGTTCCTGGCCTTCCCGCTGGTCTTCCTGATCGTCAACTCGACGGTCTTCCTGGTCGGCACCGGCCTGATGCTGGCCCTGGACTGGCGGCTCGCCCTGGTGACCCTCGTCCCGTTCGTCCCGCTGACCTGGCTGACGCACCACTTCGAGCGGCGCTACTCCTCCGCCGCCCGCGCCGCCCAGGACCAGAACGGCGACCTGGCCACCGTGATCGAGGAGTCCGTCCTGGGCATCCGGATCCTCAAGGCCTTCGGCCGGCACCGCACCATGACCGAGCGCTTCACCGGGCAGGCCCGCGACCTGCGGGCCACCGAACTGCGCAAGGCCGGGATGCTCTCCGACCTGTGGGCCGTCATCGTCGGCCTGCCCGAGCTCGCCCTCGGCGGCGCGCTCGCGCTCGGCGCCGTCTACGTCGCCCACGACCAGATGTCGGCCGGCACCCTGGTCGCCTTCCTCTCCACCGCGCTGGCGCTGCGCTGGCCGGTCGAGTCGCTCGGCTGGCTGATCGCCTACGCCAACGAGGCGGCCACCGCGACCGACCGCTACTTCGAGGTGATGGACGAGCCCGAGTCCGAGGAAGCCCCGGCCGGGCGGGCCGCCGTCGCGGACGAGGGCATCCGGCTGACCGGCGTCCGCTTCCGCTACCCCGACGCGCCCGCGGACGAGCCCGACCTGCTGCGCGGCGTCGACCTGCACATCCGGCGCGGCGAGACGATGGCCCTGGTCGGTGCCACCGGCAGCGGCAAGACCACGCTCACCGCCCTGCTCCCGCGCCTGTACGACGCCACCGCCGGGACACTCACCCTGGACGGCACCGACGTCCGCGACCTGCCCCGGCCGCGGCTGCGCGAACTGGTCGCGGTCGCCTTCGAGGAACCCACCCTGTTCTCCGCGTCCGTCCGGGAGAACGTGCTGATGGGCGCGCCCGGTGCCGACGACGGGCAGCTCGCCGCCGCCCTCGCCACCGCCCAGGCCGACTTCGTGGAGCGGCTGCCCGCCGGCGCCGACACCCAGGTCGGCGAGCAGGGCCTGAGCCTGTCCGGCGGCCAGCGCCAGCGGCTCGCGCTGGCCCGGGCCGTGGTCGGCGATCCGCCGTTCCTGGTCCTCGACGACCCGCTCTCGGCGCTCGACGTGCACACCGAGGCGCTGGTCGAGCAGGCGCTGCGGCGCGTCCTGGCGGGCACCACCGCGCTGGTGGTGGCCCACCGGCCGAGCACCGTCCTGCTGGCCGACCGGGTCGCCGTCCTGGACGACGGCCGGATCACCGCCGTCGGCACCCACCAGGAGCTGCTCCAGGGCTCCGCCGTCTACCGCGAACTGATGACGGGCGAGGCCGCCCCCGTCCCCGAAGGGAGCAGCGTCCGATGAGCACCGCCGTCGAGGTCGCCGAGGAGCTGGAGGAGCTGCCGCAGGCGGCCGAGGACGAGGACATCCCCGTCCCGCCCGGCGCCGCCCGTCGGCTGCTGGGCGAACTGCTGGGCCCGCACCGCGGCCCGGTGGTGCGGGCGATGGCGCTGATCGTCGTCCAGCAGGCGGCCCTGCAGTCCGGGCCGCTGCTGGTCGCGCTGGCGATGGACCGCGGGATCCCCGCCCTGCGCGCGCACGACGCCGGGCCGCTGGTCGCGGTGATCGCCGCGTACCTGGGCTGCGCCGTGCTGGCCACGGTGCTGCAGCGGGCGTTCATCCGGGCCAGCGCCCGGATCAACCAGGACGTGCTGCTGGAGCTGCGCGGCCGGATCTTCCGGCACGCCCAGCGGCTCAGTCTCGACTTCCACGAGCGGTACACCTCGGGGCGGATCATCTCGCGCGCCACCAGTGACGTGGACGCGCTGCGCGAGCTGCTCGCCGAGGGCCTGCAGGAGCTGCTCGCGGTGGTCCTCTCGGTGGCGTACATCTCGGTGGTGCTGGTGGTGATGGACTGGCGCCTGGGTCTGCTGTCGCTGGTGTCCTTCCTGCCGATGTACGCGATCGTGCGGTCGTTCCGGCGGCGCTCGCAGCGGGTCTACCGGCGCTCGCGGACGGCGGTGGCGTCGGTGATCGTCCGCTTCACCGAGACGATGAACGGCATCCGCCCGGTGCAGGCCTTCCGCCGCGAGCGGGCCAACGAGGCCGCGTTCGACACGGTGAACCGGCAGTACGCCGCGGCCACCGCGGACGGCCTGCTGGAGATGGCCCGCTACGTCGGGTTCTCGCGGGCGGTCGCCAACGTGTGGATCACCGGCGTCGTGGTGGCCGGCGCGATCCTGGCCGGCCACGGCTCGCTGGAGCTGGGCGTGCTCACCGCCTTCGTGCTCTACCTGCGGCGGCTGTACGACCCGATCGACCAGCTGGCGATGTTCCTGAACAGCTACCAGTCGGCGGCCGCCGCGCTGGAGAAGATCGCCGGGCTGCTGTCCCACGAGCCGTCCGTGCCGGAGCCGGCCGCCCCGACCGCGCTGCCCGCCACCGGGGCCACCGGCCGGACGGTCTCCTTCGAGAAGGTGCGGTTCGCCTACCGGACGGGCCGCGAGGTGCTGCCCGCCTTCGACCTGGAGCTGCCCGCCGGGCGGACGACCGCGGTGGTCGGTGCGACCGGCGCGGGCAAGTCGACGCTGGCGAAGCTGCTCGCCCGCTTCTACGACCCGACCGACGGCCGGGTCGCGCTGGACGGCGTGGACCTGCGCGGGATCGCCACGGCGGAGCTGCGCCGCAACGTGGTGATGGTGACCCAGGAGTCGTTCCTGTTCTCCGGGACGGTCGCCGAGAACATCGCGATCGGCCGGCCGGGCGCGAGCCGGGCCGAGGTGGAGCAGGCGGCCCGGGACATCGGCGCGTACGACTTCGTCGCCGCGCTGCCGGACGGCTTCGACACCGACGTGCGCAAGCGTGGCGGCCGGATCTCGGCCGGCCAGCGTCAGCTGGTGGCCTTCGCCCGGGCGCTGCTGGCGGACCCTGCGGTGCTGATCCTGGACGAGGCGACGAGTTCGCTGGACGTGCCGGGCGAGCAGGCGGTGCAGCGGGCGATGCGCACGGTGCTGGCCGGGCGGACGGCCGTGGTGATCGCGCACCGGCTCTCCACGGTGGAGATCGCCGACCGGGTGCTGGTGATGGAACAGGGCCGGATCGTGGAGGACGGCACCCCCGCCGAACTGATCGGCGGCAGCGGCCGCTTCGCCGGCCTCCACGAGGCCTGGCGGGACAGCCTGGTCTGAGCGGCCGGGCGACACCGTGTCAGGCCGTTTGCAGCCAGGCGCCGATGGCCTCCAGGTCGGCGTCGGTGAGGCCGCGGGCCGGGTCGACGCGGTGCAGCAGGGCCGGCCCGGGGTGGTGGGCGGCGACGTGGACGCGGTCGGCGGCGGAGATCTCGTCGTCGACCCAGGCGAAGGGCCGCCCGGCCGCCCGGTCGACGATGGGCCGGGTCTTCCAGTGCAGGCGGGCTCCGCGGGCCGGGTCGGCTCCGGGCCCGTCGTCGTCCGGCCCGTCGTCCTCGGGCTCGTCCAGGACGGGCAGCGCCGGCAGGCCGAGCCGCGGCGCCACGCACAGGTTGGCGTCCTCCCCCAGGTGGTGGCCCAGAGCAGGGTGCAGGGCAGCGCTGCCAGTCGCGGTCCGAGGGCGGGGTCGATCCGGTCCAGCAGCGGATTCGTCCCGGCGCCCGGCAGGCCGGGCGGGGCGGGGTACAGCGGGCGGCCGCCGGGCAGCTGCGGCGGTGTCGGCCCGAAGGGGATGAGCGGTCCGTCGACGTCGAGGAAGAGCAGCGGGAGCCGGTCGTGGGCGGTCATCCGGGCACGGTAGCGGCTCTTCGGGTGGACGCGGAGGCCGTGGACGCGGCAGCCCCTCGACTCTGACTAAGCGCTTGCTTAGACTCGGGCGGAGCCCTGTGCCGCATCGGCGCGGCACGGCCCGCCCGCCAGGAGGCCGCCATGCCCGGAACCAACCGCCAGATCCGACTCGCCGCCCGGCCGGTGGGCGAGGTCAAGCCCGAGGACTGGGAGCACGCCGAGGCCCCGGCCGCCGAGCCGGGCGAGGGCGAGTTCGCCGGCCGCACCCGCTTCGTCTCGCTCGACCCGGCCATGCGCGGCTGGCTGGACGACCGGCCCTCCTACCTGCCGCCGGTCGGGCTCGGCGAGGTCATGCGGGCCGGGTCGGTCGTCGAGGTCACCGCCTCGAACCACCCCCGCTACCAGGTCGGCGACCTCGTGGTGGGCACCTTCGGGGTGCAGGAGCAGGTCGTCTCCGACGGGCGCGGCACCGTCCGGATCGACGCCTCGGTCGCCCCGCCCTCCACCTACCTGGGCGCCCTCGGCATGCCCGGCATGACCGCCTACTTCGGCCTGCTGGAGGTCGGCGCGCTCAAGGAGGGCGAGACGGTCGTGGTCTCCGGCGCCGCGGGCGCCGTCGGCAGCCTGGTCGGGCAGATCGCCAAGGTGAAGGGCTGCCGGGTGGTCGGCATCGCCGGCGGGCCCGAGAAGTGCGCCCTGCTCACGGACGAGCTGGGCTTCGACGCCGCGATCGACTACCGCTCCGAGGACGTCCGCAAGGCACTGCGCACGCACTGCCCGGACGGCATCGACGTCTACTTCGACAACGTCGGCGGCGACATCCTGGACGCCGCGCTGGCCCGGCTGGCCATGCACGCCCGGGTGGTGATCTGCGGCGCCATCAGCCAGTACAACGCCGAGTCCAAGGTCACCGGCCCGTCCAACTACCTGTCGCTGCTGGTGCGCCGGGCCCGGATGGAGGGCTTCGTGGTCTTCGACTACGCCGCCCGCTACAAGGCCGCGGCCGCCGAGATGGCGGGCTGGATCGCGGACGGCCGGATCACCGTCAAGGAGCACGTCGTCCGGGGCACCGTCGACGACTTCCCTGCCACCCTGCAGATGCTGTTCCGCGGCGAGAACGTCGGCAAGCTCGTCCTGGAACTGGTGTGAGCACCCCGCCGCCGCGCGACTGGGCGTCCTTCCAGTACGAGATCTACCTCAACGGCATGACCGGCGCCGTCCCCCGGCTGCCGGCCGACCTGACCCGGCTGGAGCAGCTGGCCGAGCAGCGGCTCGGGCCCGGCCCGGTCGGGTACGTCGCGGGCAGCGCCGGCAACGGCAGCACCGAGCGGGCCAACCGGGCCGCCCTCGACGCGCACCGGATCGTGCCCCGGATGCTGCGCGACGTCTCCTCCCGGGACCTGCGCACCGAGCTGTTCGGCCGGAACCTGCCGGCGCCGCTGGCGCTGGCCCCGGTCGGGGTGCTGTCGATCATGCATCCGGACGCCGAGCCGGCCGCGGCCCGCGCCGCCGCCGGCGAGGGCGTGCCGTTCGTGCTGTCCTCGGCGTCCAGCACCCCGATGGAGCAGGTCGCCGAGGCGATGGGCGACGGCGAACGGTGGTTCCAGCTCTACTGGGCCAAGGACCGGGAGGTCACCCGGTCGTTCCTGACCCGGGCGAAGGCGTCCGGGTTCACCGCGCTGTTCGTCACCCTGGACACCCCGCTGCTGGCCTGGCGGCCGCGCGACCTCGACCAGGCGTACCTGCCGTTCCTGCACGGCGTCGGCACGGCGAACTACTTCACCGACCCGGCCTTCCTGGCCGGGCTGGCCAAGCCCGTCCACGAGGACCCGAACGCCGCGGTACTGCACTTCGTGGGCATGTTCGCCGACCCCGGCAAGACCTGGCCGGACCTCGCCTTCCTGCGCGAGAACTGGGACGGCCCGATCGTGCTGAAGGGGATCCTGCACCCGGACGACGCCCGGCTCGCCGCCGAGGCGGGCATGGACGGCGTGGTGGTCTCCAACCACGGCGGCCGTCAGGTGAACGGTTCGATCGGCGCCGCCGAGGCGCTGCCCGCGGTGGCCGCCGCGGTCGGCGACCGGCTCACCGTCCTGTTCGACAGCGGGATCCGCACCGGCGACGACGTGTTCAAGGCCCTGGCGCTCGGCGCCGACGCCGTCCTGCTCGGCCGCCCGTACGCCTACGGGCTGGGCCTGGACGGGCAGGCCGGGGTGACCCACGTGATCCGGTCGCTGCTCGCCGAGTTCGACCTCACCCTGGCGCTCTCCGGCCACCGCACCCCGGGCGCCCTGGACGCGTCCGCGCTGGCCGGCTGAGCCCCCGGGGCCTGCCGGACCGGCCCCGGCCCGGACGCGCCGGAGGGGCGCGGTGACCCGCGCCCCTCCGGTACCGCCGGGCGGCCGCCGCTCAGCGCAGCAGGCCCGCGTCCATCCCCGCCGACTCGGCCGGCAGCGCCACCAGCCCCAGCTCGGCCGGGGAGGCCAGCAGCCGGTGCGCGGGCAGCACCCGGACGGTGTAGCCGAACGGGCCCGTCCGGGAGAGCTCCAGCGAGCCCTCGTAGCGGTGCCGCCCGGTCAGGTCCGGGCCGCCGGAGGGCTTGAGGGCCAGCACCGCGGCGTCCGAGATGCCGTCGGCCTCGTCCACCCGCCCCGCGACCACCTGCACCTCCACGTCGGCCGGCTCCAGCGCGCCGAGCGAGACCTGCACCCGCAGCTCCAGCGCACTGCCGAGCTCCTGCGCGTCGCCGGGGGCGTCGGCCTCGACGTGCTCGACCCGTACCGCGGGCCACGAGGCGCCGACCCGGGCCTTCCACTGGGCCAGTTCACGGGCCCCCGCATGGCCCGCCCCGCCGGGCTCGGGCGCCGCCAGCTCGCGCTGGGCGGTGGCCGCCGGGGCGTACAGCCGCTCGACGTACTCGCGGACCATCCGGCCGGCCAGCACCTTCGGGCCGAGGGTGACCAGGGTGTGCCGGACCATGGCGATCCAGGCGTGCGGCAGGCCGTCGGCGCCCCGGTCGTAGAACCGGCCGGCGACCTGGTGCTCGATCAGGTCGTACAGCGCGGCGGCCTCCAGGTCGTCGCGCCGCTCGGCCTCGGGGCTGTCCGGGTCGAGCCGCTCGGGGCCCGAGCCGTCGGCGGTGGGGATCGCCCAGCCGTTGCGGCCGTCGTACCACTCGTCCCACCAGCCGTCCAGGATGGACAGGTTGAGGCAGCCGTTGAGAGCGGCCTTCATCCCGGAGGTGCCACAGGCCTCCAGCGGGCGCAGCGGGTTGTTCAGCCAGACGTCGCACCCCGGGTACAGGTGCTTGGCCATCGCCATGTCGTAGTCCGGCAGGAAGACGATCCGGTGCCGGACGGCCGGGTCGTCGGCGAACGCGACGAGCTGCTGGATCAGCCGCTTGCCGCCGTCGTCGGCCGGGTGCGCCTTGCCGGCCACCACGATCTGCACCGGCCGCTCGGGGTGCAGCAGCAGGGCGCGCAGCCGGGCCTTGTCCCGCAGCATCAGGGTGAGCCGCTTGTACGAGGGCACCCGGCGGGCGAAGCCGATGGTCAGGACGTCCGGGTCGAGCACGGAGGAGACCCACCCGAGCTCGGCCTCGCCGGCGCCGCGCTGGCGCCAGGAGGCGTGCACGCGCCGCCTGGCCTCCTCGGCGAGCTGGGCCCGCAGGGCCCGGCGCAGCTCCCAGATCTCCTCGTCGCCGATCCCCTCCAGCCCCGTCCAGCGCTTCTCCTCGCCGGTGGTGATGGCGGCCTCGGCGGTCTCGTTGCCGAGCAGCGCGGCCCCGAGCCGGACGACCGCGGGGTCGATCCAGGTGGGGGCGTGGACGCCGTTGGTGATCGAGGTGATCGGCACCTCGGCGGCGTCGAAGCCCGGCCACAGGCCGTTGAACATCGACCGGCTGACCTCGCCGTGCAGGGTCGAGACGCCGTTGGCGCGCTGGGCGAGCCGCAGGCCCATGGCGGCCATGTTGAACAGCTTGGGGTCGCCGCCGTGCCAGCTCTCGGCGCCGAGCGCGAGCACCCGGTCGGCCGGGACGCCGGGCAGCGCGGCGTCGCCGCTGAAGTGGCGGGCGACCAGGTCCCGGTCGAAGCGGTCGATGCCCGCCGCGACGGGGGTGTGCGTGGTGAACACCGTTCCGGCCCGGACGGCCTCCAGCGCGGCGGCGAAGTCCAGCCCCTGACCACCCTGTTCGGCCGGGGCGACCAGCTCGCGGATCCGCTCGACCCCGAGGAAGCCGGCGTGGCCCTCGTTGGTGTGGAAGACCTCCGGCGGCCGGTGGCCGGTGAGCCGGCAGTAGGTGCGCACGGCGCGCACACCGCCGACCCCGAGCAGCATCTCCTGGAGCAGCCGGTGCTCGCTGCCGCCGCCGTACAGGCGGTCGGTGACGTCGCGGTCGGCCGGCGTGTTGGCCTCGATGTCGGAGTCGAGCAGCAGCAGCGGGACGCGGCCGACCTGGGCCTTCCAGATCTGGGCGCCCAGGGTGCGGCCGGCCGGGAGGGCCAGGTCGATCCGGCAGGGGGTGCCGTCGTTCTCGCGGAGCAGGCTGACGGCCAGTTCGTCCGGGTCCAGGAGCGGGTAGCGCTCCTGTTGCCAGCCGTCCCGGTCGAGCGACTGCCGGAAGTAGCCGTGCCGGTAGAAGAGGCCGACGCCGATGATCGGCACACCCAGGTCGCTGGCGGCCTTGAGATGGTCGCCGGCGAGGATGCCGAGGCCGCCGGAGTACTGCGGCAGGGCCGCGGCGATGCCGTACTCGGGCGAGAAGTAGGCGATCGCCTCGGGCAGCGGGCCGGTGCCGTCGCCCAGGGGTGGCGCGGACTGGTACCAGCGCGGGCCGGCGAGGTAGTCGCGCAGGTCGTCGTGGAGGTCGCCGAGACGGCGCAGGAAGCGGCGGTCGCCGGCGAGCGCCGCGAGCCGGGTGGCCGGAACCTCGCCGAGCAGCCGGACGGGATCCTCGCCGACCGCCGCCCAGACCTCCGGGTCGACGGAGCGGAACAGCTCCCTCGTCTCGGGATGCCAGGACCAGCGGAGGTTCAGCGCGAGCTCGTGCAGCGGCTGGAGTTGTTCGGGCAGGACGGTGCGGACGGTGAATCTGCGGATTGCCTTCACGTCGTGAAGCCTAGAGCCTGCCGGGCCCGCGAATGCGCGTCAACTGTCGTATTGCGCACCCGTTCGGACCATTGATGAGATCGCAATCGGCGCAGTGTCGCGAGCCGGGGGCGCATACGGCGCACACTGTGGGAAAGGCGTGCTCCTGGCGCGTGAATTCCCCGCTACGGCTGCGTTTCCACTGGCTGATATGCCTCTGCATACCGTCCGAAATCGCTCGATTACCCGCCCGTAGGTCTTGCCCGTGATGCGAGGATGCAGAAAGGTCGTTGGCGCGGCAGGGAGTGCGAGCCGGATGTCGCCCCCTGCTGTTCCATGTCCGGAACATGCCCCCGTTGACGAACCCTCACCTCATGTAGCCCATTCGGCCGCTACCGCTGCCCGTCGGCGTGTCCTCCTGCCTCGCCCGATCGTTTTTCGGGTGGGTCGGGGCGTTCCGGGGCGCGTCCTGCAGGACGCGCGCCGGGACGCGCGCGTCCTCGCGGGGCGGGCCACGGCGTCGGGCCGGCGGTCGGGTCGCCGGGCTCGTCGGCACGGGCAGCCTTCCGGTCGGACGTCCTGACCCACCCACACCTCCCCCGGTACTCCGCCGCCACCGCACCGGCCGGCGGAAGCTGCCGCCGATCTCGGGCAGGAGTTTGGCATGCACGGCGACACACGGGACCAGTCCACATCCCTGGCGGAGCAACCCGGCACGGCGTCGAACGCGTCGAATGCGGAGCCGCCGCTACCGGCCCCGCGCGCCGCCCGCGCCACCCCGGCCCGCCGCACCGCCGCCACCGGCGACGCGCCGGCCGCGAAGCGGACCACCGCCAGGAAGACCACCGCCAAGAAGACCACCGCACGCAAGAGCACCAGCCGCAAGAGCACAGAGAGCGACACCGTGATCGGCCGCATCCCCGTCCTGGACGTCAGCCCGCTCGTCGACTCCGGGCGCCGCCCGGCCAAGGCGGTGGAGGGTGAGAGCTTCCCGGTGACCGCCACCGTGTTCCGCGAGGGCCACGACGCCGTCAACGCCAACGTGGTGCTGCGCGACCCGCGGGGCCGCAGCGGCCCGTGGACGCCGATGCGCGAGCTGGAACCGGGCAGTGACCGCTGGGGGCGCAGGTCACCCCCACCGCGCCCGGACGCTGGTCGTACCTGGTGGAGGCGTGGAGCGACCCGGTCGCCACCTGGCGCCGGACGGCCGCGGTGAAGCTCCCGGCCGGGATCGACACCGCCCTCGTCCTGGAGGAGGGCGCCCAGCTCCTGGAGCGGGCGGCCACCGGGGTGCCGAAGAAGGACGGCCGGGCCCACGTGCTCGCCGCGGTCGACGCGCTGCGCGACGGCGGCCTGCCCCGCTCAGCCGCTACGCGGCGGCGCTGGCGCCCGAGGTCCTGGCGCTGCTGGACCGCTTCCCGCTGCGCGAGCTGGTCAGCGCCTCCCGCCCGCTGCCGTTGCAGGTGGATCGTCGGCGGGCGTTGTACGGGGCGTGGTACGAGTTCTTCCCGCGTTCGGAGGGTGCGGTGGTGGACCCGTCCGGGGTGCAGCCGCCGGTGTCGGGGACGCTGCGGACGGCGGCGCTGCGGCTGCCGGCGGTGGCGGCGATGGGCTTCGACGTGGTGTACCTGCCGCCGGTGCACCCGATCGGGCGGGCGCACCGCAAGGGGCCGGACAACACGCTGACGGCCGGTCCGCACGACGTGGGCTCGCCGTGGGCGATCGGCTCGCCGGAGGGCGGCCACGACGCGGTCCACCCGGACCTGGGCACGATCGAGGACTTCGACCACTTCGTGGCCGAGGCCGCCGGGCTGAACCTGGAGGTCGCGCTCGACTTCGCGCTGCAGTGCTCGCCGGACCACCCGTGGGTGAACAAGCACCCGGAGTGGTTCAGCCACCGCGCGGACGGCACCATCGCCTACGCGGAGAACCCCCGAAGAAGTACCAGGACATCCACCCGATCAACTTCGACCAGGACTTCGAGGGCCTGGTCAAGGAGACGGTGCGGATCCTGCGGTTCTGGATGGGCCACGGGGTGCGGATCTTCCGGGTCGACAACCCGCACACCAAGCCGGTGGTGTTCTGGGAGAAGGTCCTCGGCGACATCGCCCGCACCGACCCGGACGTGGTGTTCCTGGCGGAGGCGTTCACCCGGCCCGCGATGATGCACACCCTGGGGAAGATCGGCTTCCACCAGTCGTACACCTACTTCACCTGGCGCACGACCAAGCAGGAGCTGACCGAGTACCTGACCGAGCTGACCGGGGACGCGGCGGCCTGGATGCGGCCGAACTTCTTCGCGAACACCCCGGACATCCTGCACGGCTACCTGCAGCACGGCGGCCGGGGCGCGTTCGCGGTCCGCGCGGTGCTGGCCGCCACCCTCGCCCCCAGCTACGGCGTCTACGCCGGCTACGAACTCGCCGAGAACGAGGCCGCGCACCCCGGCTCGGAGGAGTACCTGCACTCCGAGAAGTACGAACTGCGGCCCCGGGACTGGACGCGCAAGGACACCCTCGCCCCGCTGCTGACCGCCCTCAACCGGCTCCGCCGCCGCCACCCGGCCCTCCAGCAACTGCGCGACCTGCAGTTCCACGAGACCGACAACGACCAGGTCATCGCCTACTCCAAGCGCGCCACCACCGACGACGGCATCGAGGACCACGTCATCACCGTCGTCAACCTCGACCCCCACCACACCCAGGAAGCCACCGTCACCCTCGACACGGAGCTGCCCCTGGCGGTGCACGACGAGCTCACCGGGGCCACCTACCACTGGGGCCGCCACAACTACGTCCGGCTCGACCCCTCGACCGAGCCGGCCCACCTCCTCACCGTCCGGAGGCACCCATAGCGCCTCCGGCGGTCGGGGGCGGCCGCACCGACCGGCCTCCCCCACCCGGACCGCGTCGCCGTCGGCCGCCGGTGCTCCGTACCGGCCACCCTCTCCGCCCTGCCGGACTCGGCTCTCTCCCGGCTCCTCCTCCCACCTTCCGAATGCCGGAGGCTCTCAGTGACAGTCAACGAGCCCGTTCCCGACACCTTCGCCGAGACGCCCGCACGGGACCGGGATCCCGAATGGTTCAAACGCGCGGTCTTCTACGAGGTCCTGGTCCGCTCCTTCCAGGACAGCAACGGCGACGGTGTGGGGGACCTCAAGGGGCTCACCTCGAAGCTCGACTACCTCCAGTGGCTGGGGGTGGACTGCCTCTGGCTGCCGCCGTTCTTCGCCTCCCCGCTCCGGGACGGCGGGTACGACGTCTCCGACTACAAGTCGGTGCTGCCGGAGTTCGGCGACCTCGCCGACTTCGTGGAGTTCGTCGACGCCGCACACCTGCGCGGCATGCGGGTGATCATCGACTTCGTGGTCAACCACACCAGCGACCAGCACCCGTGGTTCCAGGCCTCCCGGAACGACCCCGAGGGGCCGTACGGCGACTTCTACATGTGGGCCGACGACGACAAGCAGTACCCGGACGCCCGGATCATCTTCGTCGACACCGAGAGCTCCAACTGGACGTACGACCCGGTGCGCAAGCAGTACTTCTGGCACCGGTTCTTCTCCCACCAGCCGGACCTCAACTTCGACAACCCGCGGGTGCACGAGGAGGTCATCGCGGCCCTCCGCTTCTGGCTGGACCTCGGCATCGACGGCTTCCGGCTGGACGCCGTGCCGTACCTGTACGCGCGCGAGGGCACCAACTGCGAGAACCTGCCGGAGACCCACGAGTTCCTCCGCAAGCTCCGCAAGGAGATCGACGCCGACTACCCGGACACCGTGCTGCTGGCCGAGGCCAACCAGTGGCCCGAGGACGTGGTCGACTACTTCGGCGACTTCGCCTCCGGCGGCGACGAGTGCCACATGGCGTTCCACTTCCCGGTGATGCCGCGGATCTTCATGGCGGTGCGGCGGGAGTCGCGCTACCCGGTCTCGGAGATCCTGGCGAAGACCCCGGAGATCCCCGGCGGCTGCCAGTGGGGCATCTTCCTGCGCAACCACGACGAGCTGACCCTGGAGATGGTCACCGACGAGGAGCGCGACTACATGTACGCGGAGTACGCGAAGGACCCGCGGATGCGGGCCAACGTGGGCATCCGCCGCCGGCTCGCACCGCTGCTGGAGAACGACCGCAACCAGATCGAGCTCTTCACGGCCCTGCTGCTCTCGCTGCCCGGCTCACCGGTGCTGTACTACGGCGACGAGATCGGCATGGGCGACAACATCTGGCTCGGCGACCGGGACGGCGTGCGCACGCCGATGCAGTGGACGCCGGACCGCAACGCGGGTTTCTCCTCCGCCGACCCGGGCAGGCTCAGTCTGCCGCCCATCATGGATCCGGTGTACGGCTATCAGGTGACCAACGTCGAAGCGCAGCAAAGCAGTTCGAGCTCGCTGCTGCACTGGACGCGTCGCATGATCGAGATCCGCAAGCTCAACCCGGCGTTCGGCCTCGGCAGCTACACCGAACTGCCCTCCAGCAACCCCGCGGTGCTGGCCTTCGTGCGCGAGTACGAGGGAGACCTGGTCATGTGCGTGAACAACTTCTCGCGGTTCGCGCAGCCGACCGAACTTGACCTGCGGAGGTACGGGGGCGGTACCCCGTCGAGCTGATCGGCGGCGTCCGCTTCCCGTCCATCGGGGAGTGGCCCTACCTGCTCACCCTCGCCGGGCACGGCTTCTACTGGTTCCAGCTCAGGAAGCCCGGAATCAAGTAGCGGCGCCCGTCCCGGTCCGAAGTAACGATCCACCACCAGGTCTCCGGGCCAGCAGCCCTCCGGGGCGCGGGAATCACCGCCTGCGCCCCGGAGGGTCTTCGCACCACCGCGTACGGAGAACAGCCCAACGGCCACCCACACGAAGGCGTGACACCCGAGCCCCGCTCGCGTGCCTCCGCCGCCGCGCCGCCGAAATCCGGAAGACTGCAGGCCCGGTCACGACCCGTCGGGCAGCCGGCCCACCTTCCGGGGAAAGGGAGTCATGTCCGAAACCTCCCGTTCTCAAGCCCACGCGCACCGCGACCTACCCGAGGGCGCCCCCGGGCCCCTCGGGACGCGCGGAACCGCGGGCCGGAGAACCACTGCGGGGGTCAGCGAGCTCGTGGGCGCCGCCCTGCCGCTGATCGCCCACTGGCTCCCCACCCAGCGCTGGTACGCCGGCAAGGGGCGGGCCATCACCGGCCTCACCCCCGTGGTCGGCACGCCGCTGCAGGTCGGCGACCCGACCCTGCTGCACCTGCTGCTGCGGGTCGAGCACGGGACCGGCCCGGCCGCCCAGGACGACATCTACCAGCTGCTGCTCGGCATCCGCTCGCAGGAGCCGTCCGGCATCGGTCCCGCCGCCGTCCTCGGCCGGCTCGCCGGCGGCGGCCCGCACGACGGCGCCGTCCTCTACGACGCGGTGCACGACCCGGAGCTCACCGGGCGGCTGCTGGAGCACCTGGCCACCGGCGACCGCTTCGGCGCGCTCTCCTTCCGCCGCACGCCCGGGCCCGGGCTGCCCGGCAACCTGCCCGGCCGGGCCTCCACGGCCGAGCAGTCCAACAGCTCGGTGATCTACGGGACGTCCTTCATCCTGAAGCTGTTCCGCCGGATCTCCCCCGGCACCAATCCGGACCTCGAACTCTCGCTCGCCCTCTCGCGGGCCGGCTCCACCCGGATCCCCCGGGTCGCCGCCTGGTTCGAATCCCGGCTGGAGCGATCGGAACCGGCCACACTCGGCCTGCTCCAGCGCTACCTGCCGGACGCCGAGGACGGCTGGGAGCTCGCCCTGGACCAGGTCGCCCGGCTCAAGGGCGACCCGACCCCCGGCAACTTCGCCATCGAGGCGCACCGGCTCGGCCGGGCCACCGCCGAGGTGCACCGGGTGCTGGCCCGCTCGATGCCGACCGCCCGGCTCGACCGCCCCGAGATCGACCGGCTGGCCGGCGCCATGGCGGACCGGCTCGACTCCGCGGTCGCCGCCGTCCCCGGCCTGCTGCGCTACCGCTCCGCGCTGCGCGGGGCGTTCCAGCAGCTCACCGCCGACCACCTGGAGGGGCTGCCCGTCCAGCGGATCCACGGCGACCTGCACCTCGGCCAGGCGATGCGCACCCCGCACGGCTGGGTGCTGCTCGACTTCGAGGGCGAGCCGGCCAAGCCGCTGGCCGAGCGGCGGCTGCCGCAGCCCGCGCTGCGGGACGTCGCCGCGATGCTCCGCTCCTTCGACTACGCCGCCGCCCACCTCCTCGCCGGCGCGCCCGGCCCCGATCCCGAGCTCGCCCACCTGGCCGCCGCCTGGGCGGCCCGCAACCGGGCCGCGTACTGCGCCGGCTACACCGCCGGCGGAGGCATGGACCCGGCGGGCGCGCCCGAACTGCTGCGCGCGCTGGAGATCGACAAGGCGGTGTACGAGGTCGTCTACGAGGCCCGCCACCGTCCGAGCTGGCTGCCGATCCCGCTGGCGGCCATCAATCGCCTGGCCCTGACCGTCTGACGACCCGCAACCGCAGGAGGACCCGACGTGACCCCGCTCGGCCCCAAGCCCGACCGCTCCACCCCGGCTCTGCCCGCCACCTTCCGGCCGGGCGCGCCGGCCTCCGGCGCCAAGGGCCGGGGGCCCGGCGGCGCGAGCCCGCGGCGCCACCGCGGGCCGAGCAGTCACCGTCCGCCTCGCTGCGGCTGCCGGAGGCACCGCTGCCGCCGGCCGAGGTCGACCGGCTGGTCTCGGGCGAGCACCACGACCCGCACGGCCTGCTCGGCGCGCACGCGGTGCTGGAGGGCACCGCGATCCGGGTGCTGCGGCCGTTCGCGGAGCGGGTCGTGGTGGAGACGGAGTTCGGCCCTGCCGAGCTGACCCACCAGCAGTCCGGTCTGTTCACCGGTCTGCTGGCGGGCCGCGCGTTCCCGCCCTACCGGCTGAAGGTCACCTACCCGGGCGGTGAGCCGCTGGAGCAGGAGGACGGGTACCGGGTGGCGCCGACGCTGGGGGAGCTGGATCTGCATCTGATCGCGGAGGGCCGGCACGAGCAGTTGTGGCGGGTGCTGGGTTCGCACCTGCGGGAGGTGGAGGGGATCGCGGGGGTGTCGTTCGCGGTCTGGGCGCCGAACGCGGCCGGCGTGCGGCTGGTCGGCGACTTCAACCACTGGGACGGCACCGGCCACCCGATGCGCTCCCTCGGCTCCTCCGGCATCTGGGAGCTCTTCGTGCCCGCCCTGCAGGCCGGCGCCGTCTACAAGTACGAGATCCGCTCCCGGCACGGCGACGTCCGCCAGAAGGCCGACCCGCTCGCCCGCGCCGCCCAGTGCCCGCCCGACACCGCCTCCCTGGTCACCGCCTCCACCCACACCTGGAACGACCGGGACTGGATGGAGCGCCGCACCCGCGCCCCCCACCACCGCGCCCCGATGTCCGTCTACGAACTCCACCTCGCCTCCTGGCGCCCCGACCTCACCACCTACCGGCAGATCGCCGACGTCCTGCCCGGCTACCTCACCGCCCTCGGCTTCACCCACGTCGAGTTCATGCCCGTCATGGAACACCCCTTCGGCGGATCCTGGGGCTACCAGGTCTCCGGCTTCTACGCCCCCACCGCCCGCCTCGGCACCCCCGACGACTTCCGCCACCTCGTCGACACCCTCCACCAGGCCGGCATCGGCGTCATCGTCGACTGGGTCCCCGCCCACTTCCCCAAGGACGACTTCGCCCTCGCCCGCTTCGACGGCGAACCCCTCTACGAACCCGCCGACCCACTGCGCGCCGAGCACCCCGACTGGGGCACCCTGGAGTTCGACTACGGCCGCACCGAGGTCCGCAACTTCCTCGTCGCCAACGCCGTCTACTGGTGCGAGGAGTTCCACGTCGACGGCCTGCGGGTCGACGCCGTCGCCTCGATGCTCTACCTCGACTACTCCCGCGAGGGCGGGGCGTGGTCGCCCAACGCGTTCGGCGGCCGGGAGAACCTCGACGCGGCCTCCTTCCTTCAGGAGATGAACGCAACGGTCTACCGGCGCTGCCCCGGGGTGGTCACCATCGCCGAGGAGTCGACCGCCTGGGACGGCGTGACCCGCCCGACCGACAGCGGCGGCCTCGGCTTCGGGCTGAAGTGGAACATGGGCTGGATGCACGACTCGCTGGTCTACATGTCCAAGGAGCCGGTGCACCGCAAGTACCACCACAACGACATCACGTTCTCGATGGTCTACGCCTACTCCGAGAACTACGTGCTGCCGATCTCGCACGACGAGGTGGTGCACGGCAAGCAGTCCCTGGTCTCCAAGATGCCCGGCGACTGGTGGCAGCAGCGCGCGAACCACCGCGCCTACCTGGGCTTCATGTGGGCCCACCCCGGCAAGCAACTCCTCTTCATGGGCCAGGAGTTCGCCCAGGGCGCCGAATGGGACCACGAGCAGGGCCCGCAGTGGTGGGTGCTCGACGAGGGGTGGCCGGCCGCCGCCGACCACCGCGGCGTCCAGCAGCTCGTCGGCGACCTCAACGCCGTCTACCGCACCACCCCCGCCCTCTGGGAGCAGGACACCACCCCCGACGGCTTCCGCTGGCTCGACGGCGGCGCCGCCGACGACAACCTGCTCTCCTTCGTCCGGTACGCCGCCGACGGCACGCCACTGGTCGCGATCTGCAACTTCTCCCCGGTCGTCCGGCACGGCCACCGGGTCGGCCTGCCCCGACTGGCGGGCGCCGACCAGCTCTGGGAGGAGGCCCTCAACACCGACGCCGAGGCCTACGGCGGCGGGGGCATCAGCAACTCCCGTCCGATCAAGGCCGAGGGCACCCCGCACAACGGGCAGCCCGGCAGCGCCGAGGTGATCGTGCCGCCGCTCGCGACGCTCTGGCTGCGCCCGGCCTGACGCCGCCGCACCGCGTACGACGAGGGGGCCGCCCGCAGGCCGGGCGGCCCCCTCGGGCGTGCCCGGGCCGGGGCCCGACTCCCCCGGGTGGGAACACCTGTGCCCAGGTAGGGTCGGCAGTGAATACTGCCTGGACGACGGGACGGAGTGACCCACGTGGCGCGCAGCGTGTACGTGACCGGGATCGACCGGGGGACGGCCGGCAGGCCGTCGAGCTCGGGGTCATGGAACTGCTCACCCGCCAGGTCGACTCCGTCGGGGTGTTCCGCCCGCTGGTTCACGCGCAGGCCCCCGGCGAGCCGGGCTCGGACCACGTCGTCGAACTGCTGCGGGCCCGCTACCGCCTCGACCTGCCGGCCCCGGCGACGTACGGCATGACGTACGAGGAGGCCGCCGCGCTGCAGGCCGCGCAGGGCCAGGACGAACTGGTCTCCACCCTGGTGGACCGGTTCCGCGCGGTGGAGCGCCGCTGCCAGGCCGTGCTGGTGCTGGGCACCGACTTCGCCGACACCAACATCCCGGACGAGCTGGCCTTCAACGCCCGGCTCGCGAACGAGTTCGGGGCCTGGGTGCTGCCGGTGGTCGGCGGCCAGGGCGGCGACGCGCCGGCGGTGGCCGCCGAGGTGCTGAGCGCCCACCGGGCCTACACCGACCTCGGCTGCTCGACGCTGGCCCTGATCGCCAACCGGGTGGCCCCCGCCGTGAAGCAGCCGGTGCAGCGGGCGCTGGCCGCGAAGCTGCCCGTCCCGGCGTACGTGCTGCCCGAGGAGCCGGCGCTGTCCGCGCCGACGGTGGCGCAGCTGGTCGAGGCGACCGGCGCGGAGGTGCTGCTGGGCGACGCGGCGGGCCTGGCCCGGGACGTGCGCTCGTTCGTCTTCGGCGGCGCGATGCTGCCGACCTTCCTGACCGCGCTGACCGAGGGCGCGCTGGTGGTGACCCCGGGCGACCGGGCGGACCTGGTGATCGGGGCGCTGGCCGCGCACGCGGCCGGCGCGCCGCCGATCGCGGGGGTGCTGCTGACGCTCGGGCAGCACCCCGGGCCGAACGTGATGGCGCTGGCCGCCCGGCTCGCCCCGGGCACCCCGGTCGCGGTGGTGCCGGAGGGCAGCTGGCCGACGGCGGCGGCGCTCACCCACCTGGAGGGACGGATCGGCCCGGAGAGTCGGCGGAAGGCCGAGATCGCCCTCGGCCTGTTCGAACTCCACGTGGACACGGCCGAGTTGACCAAGCGGATCGAGCTGGTGCGGTCCGAGCGGGTGACCCCGATGATGTTCGAGCACGAGCTGCTGGAGCGGGCCCGGGCCGACCGGCGGCACATCGTGCTGCCGGAGGGCTCCGAGGAGCGGGTGCTGCGCGCCGCGGAGGTGCTGCTGCGTCGCAACATCTGCGACCTGACCCTCCTCGGCGAGCCCGGGGCGGTGCTGCGCAGGGCGGCGTCGCTGGGCCTCGAACTGCCGCAGCCCGCGGAGGACGCCGCGGACCGCGTCCGACTGCGGATCGTCGACCCGGCGACCAGCCCGCTGCGGGAGCGCTTCGCCGCGCTGTACGCCGAGCTGCGCGCGCACAAGGGCATGACCGTGGAGCGGGCGCTGGACGTGGTCACCGACGTCTCGTACTTCGGGACGCTGATGGTCCAGGAGGGCATCGCCGACGGCATGGTCTCCGGGGCGGTGCACTCCACGGCGGCGACGATCCGGCCGGCCTTCGAGGTGATCAGGACCTCCCCGGGGGCCTCGATCGTCTCCTCGGTGTTCTTCATGTGCCTGGCGGACCGGGTGCTGGTCTACGGCGACTGCGCGGTGAACCCGGATCCGGACGCCCGGCAGCTGGCCGACATCGCCATCCAGTCCGCGGCGACGGCCGCCCAGTTCGGTGTGGAGCCGCGGGTCGCGATGCTCAGCTACTCCACCGGCACCTCGGGCTCCGGAGTGGACGTGGACAAGGTCCGGCAGGCGACCGAGATCGTCCGGCAGGAGCGCCCGGACATCCTGGTCGAGGGGCCGATCCAGTACGACGCGGCGGTGGACGCCCGGGTCGCGGCCACCAAGCTGCCGGGCTCGGCGGTGGCCGGCCGGGCCACCGTGCTGATCTTCCCGGACCTCAACACCGGCAACAACACCTACAAGGCGGTGCAGCGCTCGGCCGGGGCGGTGGCCGTCGGCCCGGTGCTCCAGGGGCTGCGCAAGCCCGTCAACGACCTGTCCCGCGGCGCCCTGGTCGAGGACATCGTGAACACCGTGGCGATCACCGCCGTCCAGTCGCAGCGCGCCCTCGAAGGAGCCGGGAAGTGACCGAAGGGACCCTCGTCCTCGTCCTCAATGCGGGATCGTCCTCCGTCAAGTACCAGCTGATCGACATGCTGGACGGTTCGCGGGCCGCGGCCGGCCTGGTCGAGCGGATCGGCGAGCCGGCCGGCCGGCTGGTGCACACCGCGGCGGACGGTGCCGAGCGGGAGCTGCTCGGGGCCTTCCCGGACCACACGGCGGCCCTGGACGCGGTCGCCGCCGAGCTGGCCGCGGACGGGCTGGGCCTGGACTCGCCGCGGCTGGCCGCGATCGGCCACCGGGTGGTGCACGGCGGGCGGCGGTTCACCGCGCCGACGGTGGTCACCGACGAGGTCCTCGCCGAGGTCCGGCGGCTGATCCCGGTCGCCCCGCTGCACAACCCGGCCAACATCACCGGCATCGAGGTCGCGCGGCGGCTGCGCCCGGACCTTCCGCAGGTCGCCGTCTTCGACACCGCCTTCCACACCACCGTGCCGGAGCACGCGGCCCGGTACGCGATCGACCGCGCGGTGGCCGACGAGCACCGGGTGCGGCGCTACGGCTTCCACGGCACCTCGCACCGGTACGTGTCGCGGGCGACGGCCCGGCTGCTGGGGCGCGACCCGGCCGAGCTGAACGTGATCGTGCTGCACCTCGGCAACGGGGCCTCGGCCTCCGCGGTGGCCGGCGGCGTCTGCGTGGAGACCTCGATGGGGCTGACCCCGCTGGAGGGCCTGGTGATGGGCACCCGGTCGGGCGACGTCGACCCCGGGCTGGTCTTCCACCTGCACCGGGTGGGCGGGCTGACGGTCGATGAGATCGACGACCTGCTGAACCGCCGCAGCGGCCTGCTGGGCCTGTGCGGCGACAACGACATGCGGGAGATCCTGCGCCGGGCCGGGGAGGGCGACCAGGCCGCGCAGCTGGCCTTCGACGCCTACGTGCACCGGCTGCGCAAGTACATCGGGGCGTACTACGCGGTGCTCGGCCGGGTGGACGCGATCGCCTTCACGGCCGGGGTCGGCGAGAACGCGGCGCCCGTCCGGGCGGCGGCCTGTGCGGGGCTGGAGGCGCTGGGCATCGAGATCGACGCGGAGCTGAACTCCGTGCGTTCCCGGGAGGCCCGGGTGGTGTCGCCCGCGTACGCGCGGGTCGCGGTCGCGGTGGTGCCGACCGACGAGGAGCTGGAGATCGCGCAGCAGGCCTTCGCCCTGGTGCGCGGCGACACGTGAGATGACACCCCGTCAGCGTCCCAGTCCGTGGGATGGTTCGTTGGCGATTCCTAACGGTACGAGCGGAATGCAGCGATAACACGAACGGATAGACTGACGGATATGCGCCGAGCGAAAATTGTCTGCACCCTGGGTCCGGCGACGGACTCCTACGAACAGCTGAAGGCCATTGTCGAGGCGGGTATGAACGTCGCCCGACTGAACATGAGCCACGGCTCCCACGCGGAGCACGAGGAGCGGTACCGCAAGGTCCGCCAGGTGTCCGAGGACACCGGCCGCACCATCGGTGTACTGGCCGACCTCCAGGGCCCGAAGATCCGGCTGGCCACCTTCGCCAACGGACCGGTCACCGTCGACAACGGTGACACCTTCACCATCACCACCGAGGATGTGCCCGGGGACCAGCACATCTGCGGCACCACCTACAAGGGCCTGCCGGGCGACGTGAAGCCCGGCGACCCGATCCTGATCAACGACGGCGTCATCGCCCTGGAGGTCGTCAGCGTCGACGGCCCGCGGGTGAAGACCGTGGTCGTCGAGGGCGGCGTGCTCTCGAACAACAAGGGCATCAACCTGCCCGGCGCGGCCGTGAACGTGCCCGCGCTCTCCGAGAAGGACAAGGACGACCTGCGGTTCGCCCTGGAGCTGGGCGTCGACATGGTCGCGCTGTCCTTCGTCCGCAACGCCGCGGACATCGACGACGTGCACAAGGTCATGGACGAGGTCGGCATCCGCGTGCCGGTCATCGCCAAGATCGAGAAGCCGCAGGCCGTCGAGGCGATGGAGGAGATCGTCCTCGCCTTCGACGCGATCATGGTCGCCCGCGGCGACCTCGCGGTGGAGTACCCGCTGGAGCGGGTGCCGCTGGTGCAGAAGCAGCTGATCACGCTGGCCCGCCGGAACGCCAAGCCGGTCATCGTCGCGACCCAGATGATGGAGTCGATGATCCACGCCTCGCGCCCGACCCGCGCCGAGGTCTCCGACGTCGCCAACGCCATCCTGGACGGCACCGACGCGGTCATGCTGTCCGCCGAGTCCAGCGTCGGCAAGTACCCGGTCGAGACCGTGCGCACCATGAGCCGGATCGCCGAGAAGGCCGAGGAGGAGCTGCTCTCGCAGGGCCTCCAGCCGCTCAACCCGGGCCGCAAGCCGCGCACCCAGGGCGGCTCGATCGCCCGCGCCGCGTGCGAGCTGGGCGACTTCCTGAACGGCAAGGCGCTGGTCGCGTTCACCAAGTCCGGCGACACCGCCCGCCGGCTCTCCCGGTACCGCTCGCCGATCCCGGTGGTCGCGTTCACCCCGGACGCCGCCACCCGCAACCAGCTCTCGCTGAGCTGGGGCGTCGACGCCTACGTCACCGAGCAGGTCGAGACCACCGACGAGATGGTCCACCAGGTCGACCGGGAGCTGCTGCGCCTGGGTGAGCTCGCCGAGGGCGACACCGTGATCGTCACCGCCGGCTCGCCCCCGGCGTCCCCGGCAACACCAACATGGTCCAGGTCCACCACCTGGGCAGCCGCGACAACTGACGTCCGGCGCACCGACGCCCGCGGGGCGGCCCCTCCGAGGAGGGTGCCGCCCCGCGGGCGTCGGTGCACACCGGTGGTGGATCAGTCCTGGTAGGGGGTCTGGTCCTGGTAGAGCTTCATGCCGGGGATCTTCAGCGTGCCGCCGAACTGGCCGGCCTGGACGGCCTTGGCGTTGTCCAGGGTGATGTCCAGCGGGATCGGGACGGCGCCGATCAGGTCCCACAGCCACTTGGGCAGGGTGTCCGGGGTGAGGGTGATCTCGCCCAGGTCGATCGGGATCGGCAGGCCGTAGATCGCCGACAGGTGGCCCGAGAGGCTCTCCACGTACATCGTGATGGGCCCGCTGCGCATGGTCGACGTGGTGCCCGGGCCGCCCTTCACGTGGAAGGTGTTGCCCTTGGTCATGATCGTCGACATGTCGAGGTCGCCGATGTCGACCGAGCTGGTGGTGAACTTCAGCACGCGCTTGGTGCCGGTCGGCGTACGGACGTCGTAGACGCCGTTGAAGACCGAGCCGTGCAGCGCCAGCCGGCTGGAGCGCAGTGTCCAGTTCTGGTCCGGCACGACGTCGCCGGTGGCCGCCTTGGCCTTGACCCCGCGGGTGTCCACCACGCAGTTCGGGCCGGTGGCCGACGCGGAGGGCGTCGGGGTGGCCGAGCCGCTCGGGGCCGGGGCCGCCGTGGACGCGCCGCCGCTCGGGGTGGCGCCGGTGGCGCCGCCGGCCGGAGCGGTGGGGGCGGTCGAGGTGGACGGCGTGGGCTGCGGCGTGGCCGCCCGGCCGGTGGGCGCCGGGGTGGACGCGGCGCCGGCCGTCCGGGACGGGGTCGGGGTGGGCGTCGGGGTGGGGTTCCCCGGGTGCAGGATGCCGTCCAGGATGTCGCCGATGATGCCCTGCGAACCGGCGGCCGTCGTGGGGGTCGCGCTCGGGCTCGCCGGGGCGCTCGTCCCCGTCACGGCCTGCGGGACGGCCGCGGCGGTGCCCGCGGCCTGCTGGTGCGGCAGGACGGGGGTGGGCGTCGCGCTCACCACGGGCTTCTTGCCGGTGGGCTTCCGGGTCGCGGTGGGCGCCTTGGTGGAGGCCGTCGGGGCCGGCACGACCTTGATCTGGCTCTTGGGGACGGGCGTCTCCTGGAGCACGGTGTCGGGCGCGCTGGCACAGGCCTTGCCGGACTGGGTGTCGGCCACGGCGATCGTGTTCGGGGTGTAGGCGGCGCCGACGATCAGTGCGGTCGGCACGGCGGCGATGGCCAGGGCCCGACCGCGGATCCGGCTGCGGAGGCTCGACCGGGGCACCGCGTGGCGGGGCCCGGGAGCATCCCGGCTGTGTCGTCCAGGTCGGTCACCGCGGCTCCCCGGGATCGGCGGCCGCGACGGCCTCGTCGGCGGGTGCCTGCTGGGCCGGCACGGCGGGCGCGGCGACCTCGGCGGGCTCCTGGGCGGCGTACTCCGCGGTGGCGGGCTCCGCGGCCGGCTCGTCGGCGTCCGCGGCCCAGCGGCCGGGCTCGACCGGCGCCGGCACCGGGCGCCAGGCCATCAGCAGTCCGCCGGCCACCAGGCCGAGGATCAGGCCGAGGCCGAAGCCGCCGAGGTTCGAGACCGGGATGGAGATCAGCGACAGCAGCGTCACCGCGACGCCGCAGAAGATGCGCACCAGCGGCTGGAACCACGCGGTGACGCCCAGCGCGATCATCAGGATGCCGATGATCAGCGAGCCGGCGCCGGCGGTGGTGGCCATGGAGACCGTCATGCCGCTGAGGTTGAGCTTGGCGTACGGGAAGTACAGGATCGGCAGGCCGGCGATCATGGCCAGCAGGCCGGCCCAGAACGGCCGTGAGCGGCGCCAGTTGCGGAACCGCAGCCGCACGGTGTTACCGCCGTTGTTCTCGGGCCACGCCTGGGCAGTTGCGCTGGACACGATGCAACTCCTCGATGTTTCGCTGCGAGGTGGAGAGGACTCCAGGAGGTGCGGCCGGGAGCGGGCCGAAGCCCGCCCCCGCCGCCGGATCCGCTGTCGCCGCGGTGCGCCGTCGGGGCGCACCGTCAGACAGGGATCAGTAGCACTCCTTGCCGTTGCCGTCGTCACCGACGTACAGCTTGAGGCTCAGGCCGTTCAGCTTGAAGGTGCCGGCCGAGGTGGCCCACGCCGTCTGCTGGACACCGGTGAGGTGGGCGTGCGGGGCGGCCTGCGAGAAGCCGAGGGCGCCGCTGGGCTTGGGGTGGCCCGCGATGTCCTTCCAGCCGCTGGTGGCGGTGGTGTTGAGGGTCGACGCGTCCTGGCCGATGTTGATGTTGGTGAACTCGGCGTCGGCGTTCAGCTGGTCGAGGTCGATCAGCAGGTTCTGGGCGGTGACCGGCTTGGCCGGGTCGTTGCCCGCCTCGAGACGCAGGGTGACCTTGGGCAGCTTGAGACCGAGCAGGCTCGGCTCGCTGACCACGGACTGGCACATCTTCTGGATGGTGGCCGTGTCGAACGCGGAGATCGCGACCGCGTGCGGGGTGCCGTTGGTCTCGAAGTCGTACGAGCCGAACTGGGCGAAGTTCTGACCGTCCAGGTCGGCGGCGGTGACCTTGAAGCGCTGGCCGGACACGTTGAACGAGGCGGCAAGGGCGTTGTTGGCCAGGCCCACGCCGATCGCGGCGGTCGCGGCGATGCCGGGCACCATGGCGACGGCGAAGCGCTTCCAGCTGGTCTTGCCGAACGTCTGGGACATGCAAGTCCTCCTTCTAGGACGTACATCTCCGGCCGTACCGGTGCGTCCCGCACTGGCCCCGGCCCGGGATGGGAGAGAGCTACGTCCTCGGTAGCGGAGAGCGCCTCGACGGCGTCGTGGGACCGACGGTCGCGGCGATCACCCCCGAGCGACAACCGACGGCCGCACGGGATGTGCGACCGCAGGAAGGACAGGAGCCGCTCGTGGGATCTGCGGCTACCCCCTGCCTTCCAGCCACCGGCCGGAACCGGCGGCTACCCGGTGGGGATCCCTTGACGGGACCGGGCGAGGCTGATGCTGCTGGAATCCCCGGCGAAGTACAAGGGGTCGATTACTGACGGGTAATCCAACAAGAGATTGATTGGATCATGGAATCGAAGGCATGATTACGCAGAGTAATATTTTGCCAGGTGAACACTGGCGCAATCCCCAGGAAACCTTGGCGAAACACCCCGGGCGGTCACCGATGGTGACCGCCCGGCCGTGTTGTCAAGATTTGATAAAGCTCGTTGGAATCGACCGTATTGTCGCCAAATCCCCAGCGACACCGCAGGTCATGCGCCGTGCCACCACGCCGCCGGACATACCGGCCGCGGGTGCCCGACGCGCCTGCGGCAGCGCCCGCCGCAGCGAACCGCCGTCAGAAGAGCACCCGGGCCAGCGCCGTCCGGGCGGTGATCACCCGCGGGTCCTCCGGGCCGATCACCTCGAACAGCTCCAGCAGGCGCAGCCGGGCGGTGTCGCGGTCCTCGCCCGCCGTCCGGCCCACCGTGTCGACGAGCCGGCCGAAGGCGTCCTCGACGTGCCCGCCCACCAGGTCGAGGTCGGCCGCCTGCAGCTGGGCCTCGACGTCCTTGGGCGCCGCCGCGGCGGCCGCCCGGACCTGCTGCGGGTCGACGGCCTCCACCCGGCGCAGCAACTGCGCCTGGGCCAGGCCGAGCTTGGCCTCGGCGTTGCCGGGCCGGTCGGTCAGCACGTTCTGGTAGGCCTGCACCGCGCCGCCGAGGTCGCCGCGGTCGAGCGCGTCGTGCGCCGCCTCCAGCGCCGGGTCGACCGGGACGCGCGGAGCCTGCGGCTCCTCGCCCTCGCCCGCGCCGCCCTGCAGGCCGACGATGCCGAAGCGCTGCTCGGCGACGGCGATCAACTGGTCGATGATCTTGCGGACGTTGGCCTCGTTCTCGGCGCCCTGGAAGAGCGGGACGAGCTGGCCGGCCACCACCGCCATCACCGCGGGAATGCCCTGGATGCCGAACTGCTGGGCGATCAGCTGGTTGGCGTCGACGTCGATCTTGGCGAGCACGATCCGGCCGGCGTACTCCTCGGCCAGGCGCTCCAGGATCGGGCTGAGCTGCTTGCACGGGCCGCACCACTCGGCCCAGAAGTCCACCACCACCGGGACTTCGGTCGAGCGCTGCACGACCTCGGCCTCGAAGGTCTCCTCGGTGACATCGAGGACCAGCTCGTAGGGGACGGGTGCCGGCTCGCCGCCGGCGGCCGCCTGGCGGGCCCGGTCGACCCTGGCCTGCTCGGCCTTCTGGGCGGCCTCTCCGGCCGCCTTGACCGCGGCGAGGTCGACCGCGCCGCGGAGGGCGGCACTGTTGAGACGCGAATTCCGTGACTGCATGGCACCATCCTCCCCCGTCCGCGCCGGTGGCGGGCGCCAACCGCCCGGAATGCCGGTCGAGCCGTGCGTGCGCGTGCCGTCCGCCCCCTGCGGAGCGTCCCGCTCCCGTAGCCGCTGCCGGCGCGGATCCCCATCCGCGCCGCGTGCCCACCCGATCCCTGGGGCGTGCACGCCGGTTGCCGCTCTTTCGCTACGAGTCGTAGCGTATCTCCATCCGGGCACCGTCCCGCAAGCCCCTCGCGCCGACCGGCGGCGTGAGCTGCCCCACTTTCCGGGTCGCGTCCGCTGGTGACCTGGGGTCGCGGTCGCTACGGTGGCCCAGTCCCATCAAGTTACCGATCGGTAAATCCAGCAAGGAGGCTCGGTGGCCCCCACCACCCCGCAGCCTGCCGCCCCGGACAGCACGGCCCCGGACAGCACCGTCCCGCCCCGCGGCAAGGGCCGTCCCCGCAGCGCCACCGCCGACCGCGCGATCCTCGACGCCACCCGCGAGGCGCTCGCCGACCTCGGCTGGGGCGGCCTGACGATGGGCGACGTCGCGGCCCGCGCCGGCGTCGCCAAGACCACCCTGTACCGGCGCTGGCCGTCCAAGAACGAGCTGGTGGTGGACGCGGTCGCCAGCCTCTTCGACGAGCTGGAGATGGCCGACCTGGGCAGCCTGCGGGCGGACATCGCCGCCACCGTGAGCCGCTTCGCCGACCTGCTCGCCCGCCCCGAGTCCCAGGCGGCACTGATGGCGCTGTTCGCCGAGGGCAGCCGCGACCCGCACCTGCGCACCCGCATCCGCGAACGCATCGTCGACCCGCAGAAGCACCTGGTGCGCACCGGCCGCAGCCACGCCCAGGCCCGCGGCGAACTGCGCTCGGACCGCGACGAGCGCACCGCCTGCGAGGAGATCGACCTGGTCTTCGACCTGATCGCGGGCGCGGTCGAGCACCGGCTGCTGGTGGCCGGCGAGGCGGTCACGCCGCGGTGGCTGGAGCGCTTCACCACGATGGTGCTCGGCGCGCTCACCAGCCTCGCCGAGGAGTAGGCAGCACGGAGAGGGACGCGGCCCGCCGCGCCCTCTCCGTCCCCGTGATCAGGACCCGGCGGTCAGAACCGGGCGGTCTCCTGGTAGACGCCCCACTCGGCGCGCAGCGTGTTGCAGATCTCGCCCAGCGTCGCCTCGGCCCGCACGGCCTGCAGCATCGGCGGGATCATGTTGTCGCCCGAGCGGGCGGCGGCCAGCATGGCGTCCAGCCCGGCCTTGACCGCGGTCTCGTCGCGGGCCGCCTTGCGGGCGCCCACCACCCGGACCTGCTCGCGCTCGACCTCGTGGCTGACCCGGAGGATCTCCAACTCCTTGGTGACGGTGCCGGGGTGGCAGTTGACGCCCACCACCCGCTTGTCGCCCTTCTCCAGCGAGGTCTGGTACTGGAAGGCGGCCTCGGCGATCTCGCCGGTGAACCAGCCGTCCTCGATGCCGCGCAGGATGCCCGAGGTCATCGGCCCGATCGGGTGGTCGGCGGTGGCCTTGTCGAGGATCCGCTGGAAGATCTCCTCGGCCTGCGCCTCGATCCGGTCGGTGAGCGCCTCCACGTACCAGGAACCGCCGAGCGGGTCGGCGACGTTGGCGACGCCGGTCTCCTCCATCAGCACCTGCTGGGTCCGCAGCGCGATCTCCGCGGCCTGCTCGGAGGGCAGCGCCAGGGTCTCGTCCAGGGCGTTGGTGTGCAGCGAGTTGGTGCCGCCGAGGACGGCGGAGAGCGCCTCCACCGCGGTGCGCACCACGTTGTTGTAGGGCTGCTGCGCGGTGAGCGAGACGCCCGCGGTCTGGGTGTGGAAGCGCAGCCACTGGGCCTTGTCGGTCTTCGCGCCGTAGCGCTCGCGCATCCAGCGGGCCCAGATCCGGCGGGCGGCGCGGAACTTCGCGATCTCCTCGAAGAAGTCGAGGTGGGCGTCGAAGAAGAAGGACAGGCCCGGCGCGAAGACGTCCACGTCCAGGCCGCGGGACAGACCGAGCTCGACGTAGCCGAAGCCGTCCGCGAGGGTGTACGCGAGCTCCTGCGCGGCCGTCGCCCCGGCCTCGCGGATGTGGTACCCGGAGACCGAGAGCGGCTTGTACGCGGGGATGTTCTCGGCGCAGTACGCCATCAGGTCGCCGATCAGGCGCAGGTGCGGCTCGGGGGCGAAGAGCCACTCCTTCTGGGCGATGTACTCCTTGAAGATGTCGGTCTGCAGGGTGCCGTTGAGCACGCCCGGGTCGACGCCCTGGCGCTCGGCGGCCACCAGGTACATGCAGAAGACCGGAACGGCCGGGCCGCTGATGGTCATCGAGGTGGTGACGTCGCCGAGCGGGATCGAGTCGAACAGGACGTCCATGTCGGCGGCCGAGTCGATGGCCACGCCGCAGTGGCCGACCTCGCCGAGCGAGCGGCCGTCGTCGGAGTCGTAGCCCATCAGGGTCGGCATGTCGAAGGCGACCGAGAGGCCGCCGCCGCCCGCGTCGAGGATCATCCGGTAGCGCTCGTTGGTCTGCTGCGCGTTGCCGAAGCCGGCGAACTGCCGGATCGTCCACGTCCGGCCGCGGTAGCCGGTGGCGTGCAGGCCGCGGGTGTAGGGGTACTCGCCGGGCCAGCCGATCCGCTCGAAGCCCGGGTACGACTGGCCGGGGGCCGGCCCGTACACCGGCTCGACCTGGTCACCGGAGAGCGTGGTGAAGTCGGCGTCCCGCTTGCGGGCGCGGTCGTAGCGCTGCTGCCAGCGCGCGCGGCCGGCCTCGATCTCGTCGGCGTCCATCGGCTTCCAGCTCCACTCCGTGCGGCCGCCACGATCGGGTCGGCGGCAGTTACTAGGACGTCCTACCAATTTACTCGGACGTCCTAGTATCTGTCGACGGGCCCGCCCCACGAGCCGCAGGACACGCCGACACCGGGCCGCAAGCACCCGAAGGCGAGCAGCCGACAGCCCCGGCAACCGGCCAGCAGCCCGCCCCGAGCCGAAGGGCGCGCCGGTGCCGAAAGGGAGGCGCGAGGGAGCGACGCAGGAGCGACGGAGCAACGACCATCGGCGCCGGATCAAGAGCGCCCGGAGCCGAGCGGGCGACAACACAGCCCCGAGCCGAAGGGCGCGCCGGTGCCGAAAGGGAGGCGCGAGGGAGCGACGCAGGAGCGACGGAGCAACGACCGTCGGCGCCGGATCAAGAGCGCCCGGAGGCGAGCGGGCGACAACACAGCCCGCCCCGAGCCGGGCGAAAGTACACCAGGCCCCTCACCCGGGACGGGGAGGGGCCTGGTGCGGGCGGGGCGGGTCAGACTCCGGCGGTCTCCGGGGCCTGCTCGGCGGGGACGAGCGCGGCGGCGTCGCGGACCACTGCGCGCTCGGCCACGAAGGACGCGAACGGGATGCAGCCGGCGGCCAGGGTGAAGATCATCCGACCGAGCGGCCACTTGAGCTTCTGGCCGAGCAGGAAGGTCACCACGAAGTAGCCGAGGTAGAGGTAGCCGTGCAGCATCGCCACGTAGGTGGTGATCTCCGCGCCGGTGTCGAAGGCGTACTTCGCGACGATGAAGCCGCAGAACACCAACAGCGCAACACCGGTCGCGATCGCCAGGGCCCGGTACCAGCCCAGCAGGGGGTCGCCTTCATCTCTTTCCTCGCCTCGCTCGGCCCGATCTTGGGCACGCCCCGTCGGGGCACACCGCTCCGACGAGAGTAACCGCCCCTACGCCCCGCCCCCGCCAGGGGCCTCCTGGCTCGGCGGGATGAAGTCCCCGGCGGCGATCCGCAGCGGCCTGAGCACCTCGAAGATCCCGTGGCACTGCTCGGGGTCGTAGCCCTCCAGGCCGAACTCGATGTCCATCAGTTCCCGGGTGGCCTGCTCGACGACGTCGCGGCCGCGGTCGGTGATCTCGGCGAGGACGCCGCGGCCGTCGGCCGGGTTGGGACGCCGGGCGACCAGGCCGTCCCGCTCCAGGCGGTCGACGGTGTTGGTGACGCTCGTCGGGTGCACCATCAGCCGCTCGCCGATCTTGGAGAGCGGCAGCCGCCCGGTGCGGCTGAAGGTGAGCAGCACCAGTGCCTCGTAGCGGGCGAAGGTGAGCCCGTAGGGCTTCACCACCGCGTCCACCCGCGAGAGCAGGATCTGGTGGGCGCGCATCACCGAGGTGATCGCCGCCATCGACGGCACGCCGCCCCAGCGGCGGGTCCAGAGCTCGTCGGCGCGGGCGATCGGGTCGAAGTCGAGTGCGAGGGGCTTGGCCACCCTTCCACCGTACCGGCGGGGCGGACCGGGGGTAGCAGCTGTCCACGATGGTGGACAAGCCCGGGCACTGGCGGGATTCCGCCAGCCCTCGAACAGGTCCGTACCACTGGTCGCCATCCGCGCAACACCCCTGCAACAAACGTACGGATAACGACAGTTGGCGATTTCCGACGGCCATTCAGCCATCGTCCGTACAGAAACCTTGTGCAGGATGGGCGATTTGACCATTTTGCCCGACCTCGCACCGGGCGCCTCCTTGGCGAGCCTTTGCCAACTCTTGCCGCAGACCTGTCATTTCGCGATGTCGATTGTCATGCTTCTGGCCAGCCCCGTTCGACTCCGCCGGCCCACCCCACCGGCAGATGTCGTGTGACCGCACGGAGCAGCACGTCAGCGCCCGTTCCGCCCCAGCAGGCACTAACCCCGGTGCCCCGGAGCGAGGTGCGACCGCGCACACGCGGTTGATCCGGAAGGAATCCGTACGTGAAGCGAAAGCTGACAGTCGGAGCCGTTCTCTCTGCGTCGGCGGTACTCGCCAGCGCGATCCAGGTCAGCGCCGGTATCGCGCAGGCCGTCCCCGCGCCGGCCTACCAGGCCGCACCGAACGCCCGCGCCGCGCTGATGGCGCAGGCCACCGCGGACGCCCCGGCCGCCGCCCACGCCCTCGGCCTGAGCGGCCAGGAGGCCCTGGTCGCCAAGGACGCCGTGGTCGACGCCAACGGCACCCGGCACACCCGGTACGAGCGCACCCTCGGCGGACTTCCCGTCATCGGCGGCGACCTGGTGGTGCACCAGACCGCGAAGGGCGCCGTCACCTCCGTCGACCGCGCGGTGCAGGGCTCGATCGCCCCCGCCTCGCTCACCCCGAAGCTGTCCGCCGGACAGGCCGCGGCCAAGGCCACCGGCGCCGTGCAGGCCACCGTCGGCCGCACGGTGGACGCCGACACGGCCGCGCTCAGCACGGTCTCCGCCGCCCCCGGCGCCGAGCTCGTGGTCTGGGCCGCCTCCGGTACCCCGCGGCTGGCCTACCGCTCCACCGTCACCGGCGTGCGCGCCGACGGCACCCCCAGCCGGCAGATCCTGGTCACCGACGCCGCCAGTGGCGCCGTGCTCTCCAGCCACGAGGAGATCCAGACCGCAGCCGGCACCGGCAAGGGCGTCTTCGTCGGCAGTGTGGCGCTCACCACCACGCTCTCCGGCTCCACGTACCAGCTGAAGGACGCCACCCGTGGCGGCCAGTACACCACCGACCTGGCCCACAAGACCTCGGGCAAGGGCACCCTCTACACCGACGCGGACAACGCCTGGGGCACCGGCACGGTCTCCAGCGGCCAGTCGGCGGCGGTCGACGCCCAGTACGGCGTCGCGGCGACCTGGGACTTCTACAAGAACACCTTCGGCCGCAACGGCATCCGGGGCGACGGGGTCGGCGCGTACAGCCGCGTCCACTACGGCAACAACTACGTGAACGCGTTCTGGGACGACTCCTGCTTCTGCATGACGTACGGCGACGGGGCGAGCAACACCCACCCGCTCACCGAGATCGACGTCGCCGGCCACGAGATGAGCCACGGCGTCACCGCCAACACCGCCGGCCTCAACTACTCCGGCGAGTCCGGCGGCCTCAACGAGGCGACCTCGGACATCTTCGGAACCGGTGTGGAGTTCTACGCCAACCTCGCCTCGGACAAGCCGGACTACCTCATCGGCGAGCTGATCAACATCAACGGCAACGGCACGCCGCTGCGCTACATGGACAAGCCCTCCAAGGACGGCGCCTCCGCCGACTACTGGTCCTCGTCCGTGGGCAGCAAGGACGTCCACTACTCCTCGGGCGTCGCCAACCACTTCTTCTACCTGCTGTCCGAGGGCAGCGGCGCGAAGACGATCAACGGCGTCAGCTACAACAGCCCGACCTACAACGGCGCCACCCTCACCGGCATCGGCCGCGCCAAGGCGCTGCAGGTCTGGTACCGGGCGCTGAGCGTCTACATGACCTCCACCACCAACTACAAGGCCGCCCGCACCGCGACCCTGAACGCGGCCAAGGACCTGTACGGCAGCGGCTCCGCCGAGTACAACGCGGTGGCCGCCACCTGGACCGCGGTCAACGTCAACTGACGTCCCGCACCCCGCGGACGCAGCAGCCGGGCCCTCCGGAGGGGAGGCCCGGCTGCTGCTGCACGTGCGGGGCCGCTCAGGCGGCGACCGGTGCCGCGGGCACCTCGCCGCGCTCCTCGCGGGCGAGCATCCGCTCGGCGAAGAAGCCGCCGGTGGGCAGCACCGAGAGCACGAACAGCAGGACGCCGCGCTTGGCGTCCCAGCGCTGCTGCTGCCAGGCGAGCGCGAGGAAGACCAGGTAGAGGATGAACAGCACGCCGTGCACCGTCCCCATCACCGGCACCGCGTTGAAGCTGGTCGTCCGCTTGAGCACCGAACAGACCAGCAGCAGGAGGAAGGACAGCCCCTCCGGGCCGGAGACGAGGCGCAGGCGGTGCACGGCGGGGCTGGTCTTCACGGGGGTCACCTTCGGGTCGGTCGGCGAGCGGGCTCGTGAACGGGATCACAAGCGCTGTTCATTATCACCGACCGAACAGCCGTACCGGCCCCAGGGGCCGCCCGGGGTGGGCAGCATCACGCACCGGCCCCCTATCCTGCTGCGGCACGGCCCGACGACCGGGCCGACGGACACCGGGGGCTCACGCACATGTTCCGCATCGACTGGAACCGACGGCACTGCTCGCGCAAGGGGCACATCACCTACGCGCCCGACGAGCCCGCGCTGCGTGAGCGGCTGCACGCGCCGACCGCGGTCGGCGAGGCCTGGCGGTGCCTGCGCTGCGGCGACTTCTCGCTCGGCGCCCCGCACGGCTCCGGCCCCGCCGACGACGCCCCGCTGGTGCCGCGCGGCAAGGCGCTGCGGGACCTGTTCATCCTGCGCTTCCTGGCGGTGGAGCGGCTGCTGCGCGGCCTGCTGATCCTGATCGTGGCCTGGGGCGTGTGGAAGTTCTCCAACAGCCAGGACGCGGTGCGCCGGATCTTCGACGAGAACCTGTCCGTGTTCAAGCCGGTGACCGAGCACTTCCACTGGGACCTGGAGCACTCCCCCATCGTCGACACCATCCGCAAGACCTTCGACTACAAGCACTCCACGCTGCTGATCGTGGCCGGCGCGCTGATCGCGTACGCGCTGATCGAGATCGTGGAGGCGGTCGGCCTGTGGATGGGCCGGCGGTGGGCGGAGTACCTGACGGTGGTGGCCACCGCGGCCTTCCTGCCGCTGGAGGTGTACGAACTCACCGAGCGGATCAGCGTCCTGAAGATCGGCACGCTGCTGCTGAACATCGCCGCGGTGCTGTGGATCCTGCTCTCCAAGCGGCTGTTCGGGCTGCGCGGCGGTGTGGTGGCCTTCGAGGCGGAGCGGCACTCGGCCTCGCTGCTGGAGGTGGAGCAGGCCGCCGGCACCGCTCCGGGCATGGTCGGCGGGGCCGTCTGACACTGCGTGATTTGTCGCAGCTCGGTACCAGAGGCCCGCGCCCACTCCCGGTGCGCGGGCCGGGACCGCTACATTCACCCGGTGGCACAGTTTCGACTCCAGGGCTCCAAGGTGCTCGCCGTGGACATGGCGGGCGACTCGGTCAAGGCCCGTAACGGCACCATGGTGGCCTACAACGGCCAGATGAACTTCAAGAAGATGTCCGGCGGCGGTGACGGCCTGCGCGGCATGGTCACGCGTCGGCTGACGGGTGAGCAGATGGAGGTCATGGAGGTGAAGGGGCAGGGCACCTGCTTCTTCGCCGACAAGGCCACCGAGGTGAACCTGGTGCGGTTGAACGGCGAGACGCTCTTCGTCGAGTCGGACAACCTGCTCTGCACCGAGGCGACCCTGCGCACCGGCACCAGCTTCACCGGCCTCAACGGTATGGCGTCGGGCAACGGCCTGTTCACCACCAAGGTCGAGGGGCACGGCTGGGCCGCGCTCACCTCCAAGGGCCCGGCGATCATCCTGCGGGTCTCCCAGGGGATGCCGCTGCGGGTCGACCCGGGGGCGTACGTGGCGCACACCGGCAACCTGAACCGCAGCCTCAAGTCGGGCGCGGGCTGGACGACCCTGATCGGCGAGGGCGGCGGCGAGGCCATGCAGGTCGAGTTCACCGGCGAGGGCCTGGTGTACGTCCAGCCGTCCGAGAAGCTGACCTTCGGGGGCGACGTCTGATGCCGTTCACCAAGATCAACAACAAGATGGTCGAGGCGAAGATCATGCCCGGCCAGCGGGTCTTCAGCCAGCGCGGCTCGATGCTCGCCTACACCGGCGAGGTCAGCTTCACGCCCAACAACATGGGCGGCCAGGGCGGTGTGATGTCGATGATCGGCCGCCGGGTGGCCAACGAGGACACCCCGCTGATGACCGTCGAGGGCCAGGGCAGCGTGATGTTCGGCCACGGCGGCCACAACGTCCAGGTGATCGACCTGACCGGCGACACCCTCTACGTGGAGGCGGACCGCCTCCTCGCCTTCGACGGGACGCTGCAGCAGTCCACCATGTTCATGGGCCAGCAGGGCGGCGTGATGGGCATCGTCCGCGGCCAGGTGACGGGCCAGGGCCTGTTCACGACCAAGCTCGACGGCCACGGCTCGGTGGCCGTGATGGCGCACGGCGGCGTGTTCGAGCTGCCGATCGGCCCCGGCCAGCCGGTGCACGTCGACCCGCAGGCGTACGTGGCGCACCGCGGCCAGGTCACCAACAAGCTGTCGACCGCCCTGGGCTGGCGCGACATGGTCGGCCGCGGCTCGGGCGAGGCGTTCCAGCTGGAGCTGTCCGGCCACGGCGTGGTGTACGTGCAGGCGAGTGAGGAGAAGCTCTGATGTCCTACCCGCCGCAGCAGCCCTACGGGCAGCAGCCGTACGGCCAGCCGCAGCCGGGCTACCCGCAGCAGCCCGGGCAGCCCTACCCGCCGCAGGGCCAGCCCGGCTACCCGCCGCAGCAGCAGCCCGGGTACCAGCAGGCGTACCAGCCGACCCAGGCCGGTCAGCCGCCGTACCCGCCGCAGGGCCAGCCCGCCTACCAGGCCGGCCCGCAGGGCGCGTACGGCGCGCCGCTGCCGCAGGCCGCGGGCGGCGCCGGGCCGGTGGTGCACGACGCCACCAGCCTGCCGGCGAACGACAACGTCAACCCCTACGCCTTCTCGGTCGACCTGAACGGCGCGTACTACCTGCAGAAGGGCAAGATGATCGCCTACTACGGCGACATGCGCTTCTCGGGCATCGGGCGCGGCGTGATCGACCAGATGCTGGAGCGGAACTTCAACTCCCCGCTGCACGCGTCCGACTGGGTGGTGGCCGAGGGCCGCGGCAAGCTGCTGCTGGCCGACCGGGCGTTCGACCTGAACTCCTACGACCTGGAGAACGGCAACCTGACCGTCCGCTCGGGCAACCTGCTGGCGTTCGAGCCGACGCTGAAGCTCAAGCAGTCGATCATCCCGGGCTTCCTGACGCTGATCGGGACGGGCAAGTTCGTCGCCGCCTCCAACGGCCCGGTGCACTTCGTCGAGCCGCCGATCCGGGTCGACCCGCAGGCCCTGGTCGGCTGGGCGGACTGCCCGGCGCCGTGCCACCACTACGACCACGGCTACATGCACGGTCTGATCGGCGGCCTGCGCCACCTGACCGGGCTCGGCGGCGCCTCCGGCGAGGAGCACCAGTTCGAGTTCATCGGGGCCGGTCAGGTACTGCTGCAGTCCACCGAGACGCTGATGGCCGAGCGGTCGGTCGGCCAGGTGCACGCCGAGGCGGGCGTGCCGGGCAGCGGGGTGCCGCACCAGCAGGCCGGGCACGGCGGGCAGCAGCAACAGCTGCCGAACGTGAACATCCCCGGGCTGGGCAACCTGGGCGACCTGGGGCGGCGGTTCGGGCTCTGAGCAGCGGTACGGCGGGGCGCGCCGGGAATTCGTAAGCTTGTACAACATTTAACAACCTCAGGTATGCTGAGGCCATGGACACGCACGTCACCGACGCCCCCGCCGTACCCTCCTCGGCCGCCGCGGCGCAGACGCCGTGGCTCAGTACCCGCGAGCAGCAGTTCTGGCGCGCCCACCTGGAGGTCAGCAAGCTGCTCGAGTACCAGCTCAGCCGCGAACTCCAGCCGCACAACCTGGCCATCAACGACTACGAGATCCTGGTCGTGCTCTCCGAGGCGCCCGAGCGGCGGATGCGGATGACCGACCTGGCCACCGCCACCCTCCAGTCCAAGAGCAGACTCTCGCACCAGATCACCCGGATGGAGGGCGCCGGGCTGGTGCTGCGTCAGGAGTGCCCGGGCGATCGCCGCGGCCTCTACGCCCACCTCACCGAGCAGGGCTGGGACATGCTCCAGCAGGTCGCCCCGGACCACGTGCGCAGCGTCCGCCGGCACTTCGTGGACCGCTTCACCCCGGAGCAGATCGACGCCCTGTACGAGGCGCTCTCCCCCGTCGCCGAGCACCTGCGGGCCCTGCGCGGACGCTCCTGACCCGACCGGCACCCGCGCGCCCGGCCGGGCCGGGCGCGCGGGTGCCGGGACGGGCGGTCAGGATCCGGTGAGGCCGGCCACCAGCAGGTCGGCGGCGCCGTAAGGGTCCAGCTCGCCGCCGGCGACCCTCTCCGCGAGGCCCGCGAGGTGGCGGTCGCCGTGCAGGTCGCCGATCCGGGCGCGCAGCGCGGACAGCGCGATCGCCTCGATCTCGTCGGCGGCCCGGCGCCTGCGGCGCACCGCGAGCTCACCGGTCTCCGCCAGCCAGGCGCGGTGCTTCTCCAGGGCCTCGACGACCTCGTCCACGCCCTCGCCGCGGGCCGCCACCGTCTTCACGATCGGCGGCCGCCAGTCCCCGGCCTGCCGGGCCTCGCCCAGGCCGAGCATGTGGTTGAGCTCCCGGGCGGTCGCGTCCGCGCCGTCCCGGTCGGCCTTGTTGACCACGAACACGTCGCCGATCTCCAGGATGCCCGCCTTGGCGGCCTGGATGCCGTCACCCATGCCCGGTGCCAGCAGCACCACCGAGGTGTCGGCCTGCGCGGCGATCTCCACCTCGGACTGGCCGACGCCGACGGTCTCCACCAGGATCACGTCGCAGCCGGCGCCGTCCAGCACCCGCAGGGCCTGCGGGGCCGCCCAGGACAGGCCGCCGAGGTGGCCGCGGGTGGCCATCGAGCGGATGAACACGTCGGGGTCGGTGGCGTGTTCCTGCATGCGGACCCGGTCGCCGAGCAGCGCCCCGCCGGAGAACGGCGAGGACGGGTCCACGGCGAGGACGCCGACCCGCTTGCCGGCCCGGCGGTAGGCCGAGACCAGCGCCGAGGTCGAGGTGGACTTGCCGACACCGGGCGATCCGGTGAGCCCGACCGTGTAGGCGTGGCCGGTGTACGGCGCCAGGGCCGCCATCGCCTCGCGCAGCTGCGGGGCGGCGTTCTCCACCAGCGAGATCAGCCGTGCCACGGCCCGCGGCCGGCCCTGCCGGGCCTGCTCGACCAGCGTCGCCACATCGACCATGAGTGTGTGCTCCTCGATCCCCGACAGGGGCGCGCACATGGCGTGCGCGCCCCTACGGTAGTGCGTGTGCCGGGTGTCAGCCCTGGGCCGGGACCTTGATGATCAGGGCGTCGCCCTGGCCGCCGCCGCCGCACAGCGCGGCCGCGCCGGTGCCGCCGCCGCGGCGCTGGAGCTCCAGGGCCAGGTGCAGCACCAGACGGGCGCCGGACATCCCGATCGGGTGACCGAGGGCGATGGCGCCGCCGTTGACGTTGACCTTCTCGTCGGTGACGCCGAGGTCCTTCATCGACTGGTGCGCGACGGCCGCGAACGCCTCGTTGATCTCGATCAGGTCGAGGTCCGCGACGGTCAGGCCCTCCTTGGCGAGCGCGTGGGCGATCGCGTTGGACGGCTGCGACTGGAGCGAGTTGTCCGGGCCGGCCACGTTGCCGTGGGCGCCGATCTCGGCGATCCAGCTCAGGCCCAGCTCCTCGGCCTTCGCCCTGCTCATCACGACCACCGCGGCGGCGCCGTCGGAGATCTGCGAGGCGGAGCCGGCCGTGATGGTGCCGTCACGGGTGAAGGCCGGGCGGAGCTTGGCCAGGGTGTCGACCGTGGTCTCGCCGCGGATGCCCTCGTCCTGGCTGAACAGCACCGGGTCGCCCTTGCGCTGCGGGATCTCCACCGGCACGATCTCGGCGTCGAACAGGCCGTTCTTCTGCGCTGCGGCGGCCCGCTGGTGCGAGGCGGCGGCGATCGCGTCCTGCACGTCGCGGCCGATGCCCAGGCGGGTGTTGTGCTTCTCGGTGGACTCGCCCATCGGGATGTTCTCGTACGCGTCGGTGAGGCCGTCGTGGGCCATCGCGTCGAGCATCTCGATCGCGCCGTACTTGAAGCCCTCGCGGGACTTCGGCAGCAGGTGCGGGGCGTTGGTCATGGACTCCTGGCCGCCGGCCACCACGACGTCGAACTCGCCGGCGCGGATCAGCTGGTCGGCGAGGGCGATCGCGTCCAGCCCGGAGAGACAGACCTTGTTGATGGTCAGCGCCGGGACGTTCATCGGGATGCCGGCCTTGACGGCGGCCTGGCGGGCCGGGATCTGACCGGCACCGGCCTGCAGCACCTGGCCCATGATCACGTACTGGACCTGGTCGCCGGTGATGCCCGCCCGCTCGAGCGCCGCCTTGATGGCGACACCGCCGAGGTCGGCACCGGAGAAGCCCTTGAGCGAACCGAGCAGGCGGCCCATCGGGGTGCGAGCACCCGCGACGATCACAGAAGTAGTCATGAGACGAGCCCCTTCGCGCGTCAGGCATGAGGGTGTGGGGATGCGGCTCAATGTACTGACCCGTAACCCGTGCGTCACCGCCGCGACGGTGTGATCAGCGGCACTGTCACCCCCAGTCAACACCGTGTCAGGGCGCGCCGGGTGAAAGTTCGCCCGCCGCGCGCCCCGGCGCGCGGTGTGAGCAGGCTCGCACGCCGCGCGGTGGCGGGCGCCGGACCGGATGCGCTGCACTGGTGGCCACCCTCGTCCTCAGCCAGCCCTTGGAGGCCCCGCCGTGCTGACCCGCATCGACCACATCGGCATCGCCTGTTTCGACCTCGACCGGACGGTCGAGTTCTACCGCGCGACCTACGGCTTCGAGGTCTTCCACAGCGAGGTCAACGAGGAGCAGGGCGTCCGCGAGGCCATGCTCAAGATCAACGACACCGGTGACGGCGGCGCCTCCTACCTGCAGCTGCTGGAGCCCACCCGCGAGGACTCCACCGTCGCCAAGTGGCTCGCCAAGAACGGCGAGGGCGTGCACCACATCGCCTTCGGCACCGCCGACGTGGACGCCGACGCGGCGGACATCCGCGGCAAGGGCGTCCGGGTGCTCTACGACGAGCCGCGGACGGGCTCGATGGGCTCCCGGATCACCTTCCTGCACCCCAAGGACTGCGGCGGCGTGCTGACCGAACTGGTCACCTCGGCCGGCGGCGAGCACTGACCCGAGGGCGCTCCCGGACGGCAAACGGAGGGGTCCGTACCGCAACGGTCCCCTCCGCGACCCGCCGGTAACCTCGGAAAACCTCCACGTGGCCATTCCCCTGCAAGCCGCGCACACTACAATGCCCAGGTGCGCCAGCGCTCCGGTTCGGCCGGGCCGGTGGGCACGGCCGAAGGCAGGACCGGACGGGACGACCCGACCGGTCCGGCCGCAGGGGAGTCCCACTGAGCGGGCACGGCTGAACAGTCGCAGTTCGGATCTGTCACCATTCTCCACTAGGCAAGAGTTCGCCCAGGAGTCCACCCGGACGGGGGAACGCGGCACCGCCGCGCACCACCGGCCGGCGGACTCCGACCGCGGGAGGTGCCGCGGCTGCAAGGACCAGTCGGTCCGGCCCCCAGGACAGGGAGAGGGGCGCCGGCACGGCCGTGTCGAGGACGCGACCAGGAGATGGATGGGACCGCGGAGTGCGGGGCTACGACCGCTACGAGGTTGAGGATCACCTCTCCCAGTTCGAGGCCGAGATGGATCGGACTCGCAAGGAGCGTGACAAGACCGCCGAGCATGCCGAGGACCTCGCCTACCAGGTGGAGGTGCTCAGGGCCAAGCTGCACGAGGCCCGTCGGCAGCTCGCCCAGCCGCGTGCCTTCGATTCCGTCTCCGGGCAGGCCGAGCAGCTCCTGCGCAACGCGGAGATGCAGGCCGAGCAGCTCCGCGCGGACGCCGAGCGCCAGCTCCGCGAGTCGCAGGCCGCCACCCAGCGGATGCTGGCCGAGGCCGCCGAGCGCACCGCCCGCCTCGAAGCCGAGTTCGCGGCCCGCCGGCGGCAGCTGGAGGACGAACTCACCGAGTTCCGCCGCTCCGCCGAGCGCCACGTCAACGAGAATGTCTCCTGGGCCGAGCAGACCCGGGCCGGCACCGAGCACGAGGCCCAGCGCATGCTGGTCGAGGCCCGCGCCGAGGCCGAGCGGATGGTCGCCGCCGCGCGCGCCGAGGCCGCCGCCCTCGCCGACCAGGCCCGCGCCCAGACCGCCGCCGACGTCGACGCCGCCCGCGGCGAGGCCCAGGCCGCTGCCGAAGCCGCCCTCCAGCGCGCCCAGACCGACGCCGAACGCCTGCTGCGCGCCGCCTCCGAGCAGGCCCAGCAGGCCAGCGCCCAGGCCGAGGAAATGCGCGGCACCGCCGCCAGCGAGGCCCAGCACCAGCTCGCCGAGGCGCACGCCGCCGCCGACCAGCGGCTCGCCCTCGCGCAGGCCGAGATCACCGAGCTCAAGCGGCGCGCCCTGGAGGACCAGGACCGCGCCGAGGCCGCCCTCGCCCGGGCCCAGGCCGAGATAGAAAGGCTCCGTGCCGAGGCCATCGCCGAGGCCGAGCGCGCCCGCCAGGAGGCCGCCGACCAGCTCGCCGCCGCCCGCGACGCCGCCGAGCGCCTCCAGGCCGACGCCGCCGTCGCCGCCTCCCGCCGGGTCGCCGACGGCGAGGCCGCCAGCGAGCAGCGCTCGCTGACCGCCAAGGCCGAGATCGCCAAGATGGTGGCCGCCGCCACCCGCGAGGCCGACCTGATCAAGGCCTCCGCCGCCACCGCCAAGGCCGAGGCCGACGCCGCGAAGGCCGCCGCCGCCGAGGAGGGCGAGCGGCTGCGCGGCTCCGCCCAGTCCGTCGCCGCCCAGCTGCGGGCCGAGGCCGAGGCCGCCATCGCCGACCTGCGCGCCGAGGCCGAGGGCGAGCTCGCCGCGCTGCGCGGTGAGGCCGAGGCCGCCGCGCAGGCGCTTCGGGCCGAGGCCGAGGAGCGCGGACGCGCCAACGGTGCCAAGGACGCCGCCGTCCACCTCGCCAAGGCCGCCAAGCAGGCCGAGGAGGTGCTCGCCCGGGCCGGCCGCGACGCCACCACCACCCGCGAGGAGGCCGCCACCGAGGCCGACCGGCTGCGCACGGAGGCCGCCACCGAGGCGGACCGGCTGCGCGCCGAGGCCATGGCCTCCGTCGAGGAGGCGCAGAACGCCGCCCTCGACGACGCCGCCTCCATCCGCGAGCAGATGGAGCGGATGCACGAGGACGCCGCCCGGCTCCGCGCCGAGGCCGAGGAGCTGCGCGCCCAGGCCGCAGCCGAGGCCGACCGGGTCCGCGGCGACGCCCGCCGGCAGGCCGTCGTCCAGATCGAGGAGTCCGCGCGCAGCGCCGAGGAGCTGCTCACCCGCGCCAAGGCCGACGCCGACGACCTGCGGGCCGGCGCCACCACCGAGACCGAGCGGGTGCGCGCCGAGGCCAAAGAGCAGGCGCTGGCCACCCAGGGCCGCGCCGAGCAGACCCTCGCCCGGGCCAGGACCGAGGCCGAGAAGCTCATCGCCGCCGCCGAGCGCGAGCGCGGCGAGTCGCTGGCCGCCGCCCGTGCGGCCGCCGCCGACAACCGGGCCGCAGCCGAGCGCGAGACCGCCGAACTGCGCCGTACGGCCGCCGAGCAGGCCCAGCAGGTCCGGGCGGAGGCCGACACCGACGCCGAGGCCGTGCGCACCGCGGCCGCAGAGGCGGCCGACGCCCTCGCCGCGCAGGCCGCGGCCGCTGCGGAGAAGCTCACCGCCGACGCCGCCGCGGCCGCGGAGCAGCTGGGCGCCGCCGCTGCCCGGGATGCCGACGCGGCCCGCGAGCAGGCCAGGACGGCCGCCGACACGCTGCGCGCCGAGACCGAGGACTGGGCCCGTACGGAGCGCGCCGAGGCCGAGGCCGAGGCCGCCGCACTGCGCGAGGAGGCCCGCCGGGAACGCGAGGCCGCCGCCGCAGACCTGGAGCGGGAGCAGACCGAGACCAGGGAGCAGCTCGCCGCCGCCCGCGCCGCGCGCGAGAGCGCCGAGCGCGAGGCCGCCGAGCTCACCGTGCGCACCGCGGCCGAGACCGCGGCCGCCATGGAGGCGGCCGGGTCCGACGCCGAGCGCCTGCGCACCGAGGCCGCCGACGCGCTGTCCGCGGCCCGCGAGCAGGCCGCGGCGCTCACCGCCGAGGCCACCGCCGACCGCGAGGCCGCCCGCACCGAGGCCGCCGAGACCCTGGAGCAGGCCCGCACCGAGGCCGCGGACGCCCTCTCCACCGCCCGCGAGCAGGCCGCGGCGCTCACCGCCGAGGCCACCGCCGACCGCGAGGCCGCCCGCACCGAGGCCGCCGAGACCCTGGAGCAGGCCCGCACCGAGGCCGCGGACGCCCTCTCCACCGCCCGCGAGCAGGCCGCGGCGCTCACCGCCGAAGCCGAGGACGAGGCTGCGGCCACCCGGCAGTCGGTCGCCGGGCTGCACGAGTCCGCCTCGCAGCAGATCGCCGGCCTGCGGGCCGCGGCCGAGCGCGAGAGCGCCGCGCTGCGGGAGGAGGCCGAGGGCATCCGCCGGAAGGCCGCGGACTTCGCCGAGCAGCAGCGGGCCGAGGCCCAGGAGCAGGCCCGCCGGGTGCTCGCCGACGCCGAGGAGCAGGCCCGCCGGGCCCTCGCCGAGGCCCAGGAGCAGGCCGCGGCCGCCCTCGCGGAGTCCGAGGAGTTCACCGCCGCGCTGCGGGCCGAGGCCGAGGAGTACGCGCTGGCGACCCGCTCGCTCGCGGACGACTACGACGCCGACGCCCGCAGCCGGGCCGACGCCTTCGACCGGGAGACCCGCGAGGCCGCCGAGCAGTTCGACCGGTCCACCCGCGAGCAGGCGACCACCGTCCTGGAGCGCGCCTTCGCCGACGCGGAGCAGCTCGCCGACGACGCGCAGACCACGGCGCTGGCCACTACCGCGGCCGCCGAGGAGCAGGCCGACGCGATGGTGGCGGCCGCCCGCAAGGAGTCCGAGCGGCTGGTCGCCGCCGGCGAGGCCGCCGGCCAGGCCGAGGTGGAGAGGGCCCGCTCCGACGCGGACGCCATGCTCTCCGAGGCCCGCCGGGACGCCACCGCCGTCCGCGAGCGCGCCGAGGAACTGCGCGAGCGCACCGACGCCGAGATCGAGGCGCTGCACGAGCGGGCCCGCAAGGAGAACGCCCAGGCCATGAAGTCGGCCGGCGAGCGGGTCGACACCCTGGTCACCGCCGCGCAGGAGCAGCTCACCGAGGCCGAGGAGCAGGCGGTGGCCGCCGTCGCCGAGGCCGAGGAGCGGGCCGCCAAGCTGGTCGCCGCCGCCGAGGAGCGGGCCGCCGAGCTCACCTCGGAGGCGTCCGCGGAGGCGAGCAAGGTCCGCATCTCCGCCGTCCGCAAGGCCGAGGGCCTGCTGAAGGGCGCCGAGCAGAAGCTCGCCGACTCCACCGACCGCGCCGAGAAGCTCATCGTCAAGGCCGAGGCCAAGCTCAAGGACGCCGAGGAGGAGGCCGGCCGGCAGGTCGAGGAGGCCGCCACCGCGGTGGAGAAGCGCCTGCAGCGGGCCGACGAGTCCGCCGCCGAGCAGCTGCGGCTGGCCGAGGAGGAGGCCGAGCGCCTGCTCGGCGAGGCCCGGGCCGAGGCGCAGCGCCTGACCGACGAGGGCCGACGCGAGCTGGACGAGCTCGTCCGGCGCCGCAAGGACATCAACACCGAGATTTCCAGGGTCCAGGACGTGCTGTCCGCGCTGGAGGCCTTCGAGGCACCGTCACCGGTGCAGCAGGCCAACGGGGGAAACACCAAGAAGGACGGGGCGTCCAAGGCAGGAGCCGGAGTGGGCGCCCAGCGTTCGGGAGGCAATCGTCCCGGAAACGCGCCACCCGATTGAGCGGACATTGTCCGCGCTCCATCGGCATTTCGCCGATGACACTCCGGTAACGTGTCAGGATTCCCTCAACCATCTCAGCGGTTTGACGACAGGAAGCCCAGAACCCCATGAGCGACAGTCACTCCTCACGGCTTCGACCTGGTGCGCCGTGGGTACGAGCGCGCCCAGGTCGACGAGCGGATCACCAAGCTGGTGGCCGATCGTGACAGCGCGTTGGCCCGGATCGGTGCGCTGGAGAAGCGCATCGAGGAGCTGCACCTGGAGACCCAGACCGCGCAGGCCGCGGTGACCGAGGCCGAGCCCTCGTACGCCGGTCTCGGTGCCCGGGTGGAGAAGATCCTCCGTCTCGCCGAGGAGGAGGCCAAGGACCTGCGCGACGAGGCGCACCGCGCCGCCGAGCAGCACCGCGAGCTCGCCGAGGCCGCCGCTCAGCAGGTCCGCACCGAGGCCGAGAGCTACGCCAAGGACCGCAAGGCCAAGGCCGAGGACGAGGGTCTGCGGATCGTCGACAAGGCGAAGAGCGACTCCGCCCAGCTGCGCGCCGAGGCCAACAAGGACGCGCAGAACAAGCGCGAGGAGGCGGACGCCCTCTTCGAGGAGACCCGCACCAAGGCCGCGCAGGCCGCGCTGGAGTTCGAGACCAACCTGGCCAAGCGCCGCGAGCAGTCCGAGCGCGACCTGGCCGCCCGCCAGGCCAAGGCCGAGAAGCGCCTCGCCGAGATCGAGCACCGCGCCGAGCAGCTCCGCCTGGAGGCGGAGAAGCTGCGCACCGACGCCGAGCGCCGGGCCCGCCAGACGGTGGAGACCGCGCAGCGCCAGGCCGAGGACATCGTCGCCGACGCCAACGCCAAGGCCGACCGCGTCCGCAGCGAGTCCGAGCGCGAGCTGGCGGCGCTCACCAACCGCCGCGACTCCATCAACGCCCAGCTGACCAACGTCCGCGAGATGCTGGCCACGCTGACCGGCGCGGCCGTGGCCGCGGCCACCCTGCCGTCCGACGACGGCCTGGGCGTGCCCGCCCAGCAGTCCCGCTGACACCGTAGCGCCCAGGGGCGCGGGTGGCAGGTGCACCAGGAGGAGGCCCGGGCGGCCGCCCTCCGCAGCACCGGCCGTCCGCGCCCCTGCGCGTGCGAGGACCGGCTGTTCACCGAACGGCCCGTCAGCCTTCAGTCCGAATCCGCGCGGCGGACGGTGCGGCGGCCCGATGCTGATCAGCCATGCGACTGACCCGAATCGCCCCGCTCTCGGCCGCCGTCCTGGCGCTGCTCGCCCCGACCGCCGCCTCCGCCTCCGGCGTGCCCGCCCCGACGCACGACGGCGGATGGACCTACCGCAACCCGGCCGCCATCGGCGGCGGCCTGAACCTCGGCGGCTTCAGCGACCTCGTCCCGGCCGACGACTCCGGCCGCGAGTTCTGGACGATCACCGACCGCGGCCCGAACGCCGACGCCCCGGCCGACACCGACAAGATCTTCCTGAAGCCCGACTACACCCCGCAGATCCTGCGCATCCGGCTGACCCGCGACGGCGGCATCGAGATCGTCCGCCGGATCCCGCTGCGCGTCCCGCGCGGGCAGGCCGACCCGGTCACCGGCACCCGCTTCCTGACCGGCCTGCCGCCCGCCGCGCTCACCGCCGAGCGGCCCGTGGACGTCCACGGCGCGGCGCTCCCCAACGACCCGTACGGTGTCGACAGCGAGGGCCTCGTGCGGGCCCCCGACGGCTCGTTCTGGGTCAGCAGCGAGTACGGCTCCAGCGTGCTGCACTTCTCCGCGCAGGGCGTCCTGGACACCGTCCTGGTGCCGGCCGGTTCGACGTTCGGCGCGCCCGGCGCGCGGGTCCTGCCGATCCTGCCCGCGATCGAGGCCAAGCAGAAGAACAACAAGGGCCTGGAGGGCCTCACCATCTCGGCCGACGGCCGGACCCTGTACGCCGCGCAGCAGACCCAGCTGGCCAACCCGGACGCCAAGGCCGCCAAGAAGTCGCTGGTGCAGCGGGTCTTCCGGATCGACATCGGGCACCGCACCCCCTCCGTCACCGGGGAGTTCGCCTTCCTGCGGGAGGCGGACAGCGCCACCGACGGCGGCTGGTCGACCTCCTCGGTGAACTGGCTGGGCACCGACCGGCTGCTCGTCGAGGAGCGGGACGCGCTGCGCCCGACCGCGCACACCCGGCTCTTCGAGGTGGACTTCCGCGCGGCCACCAACCTGCTGGGCACCCGGTGGGACGACCCGGCCACCGTGCCGGCCCTGGAGCTGGACGCCTCCTCGGTGACCGTCGGCACCAAGCGGCTGGTGTTCGACGCCGCCGCGGCGGGTGTGCCCAACGGCAAGCTGGAGGGCATCGCGCTGCGCCCGGCCGGGCACGGCACCGCCGAGCTCTACCTGGTCGACGACAACGACTTCGGCGTCGACTCGTTCAAGGACGGCGCGGTCGTCCCGAACAACGCGGACACCCGCGTCGACCGCTACACCCTGCCCAAGGGCACCGTGCAGATCGACCGGCACTGACCGGCCGGGCCCGCGGGGCGGTCCGCACCGCCCGCCCCGCGGGCCCCGGCCCTCAGTCGTCGCCAGCGGCGTCGTCAGCGGCGGTACGGAACGCCCCGGGCGGCCGCTGGTGGCCGCAGTCCAGCGGGCTGCCGTGCTCGTCCTCGACGGTGCCGAAGAACGAGTTGCAGCACACCTCCACGCTGTCGCCCCCGTGCCTCACGGCGAACACCGGGCCGCTCTGCACGGGGCCGCGGGACACCACCTGGACGACCTCGCCGGGACGGAGCCAGTAGTCCTCGCCGAGCGGCTCCAGCATCAGCAGGAGCAGGTCCTCGCCCTGGTTGGCGACCTCGGTGCGGCCGGTCTCCGGCAGCTGCTCCCAGTGCCATCCGACGGCGTCCGCCTCCGCCATGGCCTCGGCGAGGCCCTGGACCAGGTCGGGCGCGGGCTCCGGTACCGGGGCGCCCTTCAGGAGGGCGACCGTGCGCCGGGCCGCGGTCATCCTCGGACGCGCTTGAGGAGGTCGCGGACGGCCGCGTCGAAGGTCTCCGGCGCCTCCAGGGAACTGAGGTGGCCGACCGCGGGGATGACGGTCAGCTCGGCGTCGGGGAGGGCCTCGGCCATCATCCGGGCCTCGGTCAGCGGCGTGACGGTGTCGGCCTCGCCGACGATCACCGCGGCGGGCACCCGCACCCCGGCCAGCACCTCCAGGGAGTCGCCGCGGGCGGCCATCGCCCGCTGCGCCCAGGCGACCGCCGACGGCGGCGCCTCGGCGATCATGGCGCGGACCCGGGCGGTCAGCGCGGGGTCGGTGGCCGGCCCGAGCAGTCCCTCCTCGATCCGCTCGTCGGCGAGCAGTTGCACGCTCATCCGGGCCTCCACCGCGCGGGCGATCCGCTCCCGGTTGGCGCGCGCCCGGTCGGTGTCCACGGTGGCCTTGGTGTCGGCGAGCAGCAGGCCGGCGAGGCGGTCCCCGTGGCGGCGGGCGAAGGCCATCGCCACGTAGCCGCCCATCGAGAGGCCGCCGACCACGGCGCGCTCCACCCCGCCGTCGTCGAGCAGCCGGGCCAGGTCGTCGGCGACGAGGTCGAGCGAGGGCTCGTCGGCGCCCAGCGGCACGCTGCCGAAGCCGCGCTGGTCGGGTGCGATCACCCGGCAGGTCTCGCCGGCCGCGCCGGGCAGCCGCTCCAGCTGGGCGGCCCACATCCGGGCCGAGAGCGGGAAGGCGTGCAGCAGGACGAGCGGGATGCCGGTGCCGTTCTCGTGCACGGCGGGCGCGCTGGGGTTGGTCATGCAGCCACCGTATTGCGGCTCGCCGATGCGCGGCAGCCATCACCCCGCATTGTCCCTTTTGTCATAGCCTGACGTGGACCGAGGGAGGCGCGCATGATCGAGCTGCACGAACTGACGAAGCGTTACGGCGACACCCTGGCCGTCGACCGGCTGAGCTTCCAGGTCCCCCGCGGCCAGGTCACCGGGTTCCTCGGCCCCAACGGCGCCGGGAAGTCGACCACCATGCGCATGATCCTCGGCCTGGACCGCCCGACCGCGGGCCGGGTCACCCTGGACGGCCGGCACTACGGGGAACTGAACGAACCGCTGCGCTACATCGGGGCGCTGCTGGAGGCCAAGGCGGTGCACCCCGGCCGCACCGCCTACGACCACCTGCTGTGGCTGGCCCAGTCCAACCGGCTGCCGCGCACCCGGGTGGACGAGGTGCTGGAGGCCGTCGGCCTGACCTCGGTGGCGCGCAAACGGGCCCGCGGGTTCTCGCTGGGCATGGGCCAGCGGCTCGGCATCGCCTCGGCGCTGCTCGGCGACCCGGAGATCCTCATGTTCGACGAGCCGGTCAACGGCCTCGACCCCGAGGGCATCCTGTGGATCCGCAATCTGATGAAGGGCCTGGCCGCGGCCGGCCGGACGGTCTTCGTCTCCTCGCACCTGATGAGCGAGATGGCCCTGACCGCCGAGCACCTGGTGGTGATCGGACGCGGCCGGCTGCTGGCCGATCTGTCGATGGCCGAGTTCATCAAGCAGAACTCCCGCTCCGCGGTCCGGATCCGCACGCCGCAGCCGGAACAGCTGCTGGACGCCCTGCGCACCGCCGGGCTGCGGGCCGACCCCGGGCCGGACGGCACGTACGAGGTCGAGGACGGCGACCTGGCGTCGCTGGGCGACCTCGCCGCGGAGCACCGGATCACGCTGCACGAACTCAGCCCGCAGCAGGCCTCGCTGGAGGAGGCCTTCATGCAGATGACGGCGGACTCGGTGCAGTACCACGCCGGTGACGGGCGGCCGGCGGTCGCCGCCGCCCCCGAGCCGGCATGGGGGTCCTCCTGGCAGGCCCGCGGCACGACGAACGGCAAGCAGAAGGAGAACTGAGATGGCCGCCTTCCCGGCGATCCTGCAGTCCGAGTGGACGAAGGTGCGCAGCGTCCGCTCCACCGTGTGGACCCTGGTGCTGGCGTTCGTCGTGACCCTCGGGATCGGCGCGCTGATCAGCACCCTGGCCAACAACAACTTCGCCGACTTCGCGCCGAAGAACGGGCCGTTCGACGCCACCGGCACCGCGTTCTCCGGGATCGCGCTCGGCGAGATCGCCATGGTGGTCTTCGGCGTGATGGCGATCGGCAACGAGTACAGCAGCGGCATGATCCGGGTGTCGCTGGCGGCCGTCCCGCAGCGGGCGACGCTGCTGGCGGGGAAGTACGCGGTGATCGGTGCGGTGGTGCTGGCGGTGTCGCTGCTGACCGCGTTCCTGACGTTCTTCCTCGGGCAGGCGCTGCTGGGCTCGCACAGCACCTCGCTCGGCGACCCGCACGTGCTGCGGGCGGTGTTCGGCGCGGCCGCCTACCTGACGATGATCTGCCTGTTCTCGGCCGGGGTGACGGCGATGCTGCACAACCAGACGCTCGCGCTGGGCGTGCTGGTGCCGTTCTTCTTCCTGCTCTCGCCGATCCTCAGTGCCGTCCCGAAGGTGCGCAACGTGGCCCGGTACTTCCCCGACTACGCGGGCCAGCGGATGCTGCTGGTCTACGAGCAGTCGGGGCAGCCGTACGGGCCGCTGCAGGGCTTCCTGATCTTTCTCGGCTGGACGCTGGCGGCGCTGGCCGGCGGCGCCCTGGTGCTGCGGCGGCGGGACGCCTGACCCGGCCGGCCGGGCGACCGGTGCCCGCCGGTCGGTACGGGCCCGCGGGTCAGTACTTGGGGGCGCCGCGGCCGCGCAGGATGCCCGCGCCGCGGCGCTCGCGCGCGCCCCAGCACGCCCGGTGCCAGTGCCGGCGGTCCTCGACCCCGGACGAGTGGTCGGGCCAGGCCACGACGTGGCCGGTACCCGGCGGGATCTCCTGGTCGCAGCCCGGGCAGCGGTAGAACCGGCCGGGCGACCCGGCGACCGTCTGCACGACCCACTCCTCGCCGCGATAGCTCTCGGTACGGCGCAGCGAACCGCCGAACGGGGCGACGGGACCGTCCTCGCGCTCGGCGGCGCTCTTGTCACGGTTGCGGCGGGGCGACACGTCAATTCCCTCTCGGCCGGGCGCGGTTTCCCTCCAGGGTACGGTGCCCGGAAGCCCCTGGAACGCCCTATCACGGCCTCGGCGGGAGTTCTGGTGTTTTTGCTGAGATCCACCCGATCTCCTGGGAAAATCGTGAAACAACGTGCCGTTGGCACATGACATCGGTTACTCACGAGGTGACACGGCGGGGCTCGCAGTCCCTGCGCGCACCCCAGGAGGCACCGATGACCAAGACCACCCAGCGGCCCGGCACCGACGCACAGGCGAGAGTGACCGCCGTGCCGGCAGCCGTTCCCGGGGGACGCACGACCGGCCCGCGGACACCGACCGGATCAGGGTGGGGGCCTTCCTGCTCTCCGCGCAGTTCCCCGGGCAGGGACACACCGAGGCGCTGGAACGCACCGTGGACGCCGCGGTGGCCGCCGAGCGGGCCGGCCTGGACGCCGTCTGGCTGGCCGAGCACCACTTCGTGCCGTACGGCGTCTGCCCGGACGCGGCGACGCTGGCGGCGATGCTGCTCGGCCGGACACAACGGATCGGGGTGGGCACCGCGGTGAGCGTGCTGTCGACCACCCATCCGGTGGCGCTCGGCGAGCGGGCGGCGATGCTGCACCTGGTCTCCGGCGGCAGGTTCACGCTCGGCGTCGGGCGCGGCGGCCCGTGGATCGACCTGACCGTCTTCGGCACCGGGGTGGACGCCTTCGAACAGGGCTTCCCCGAGCGCCTGGACCTGCTGCTGAGCTGGCTGCGCGGCACCCGGGTGGGCGCCGACGGCCCGCAGTTCCGCTTCCCCGAGGTGGCGGTGGTGCCGCGCGCCGCCGAGCCGGCCCGGCGTCCCGACCTCGCCGGGTGGCTCGGCCTGGAGCACGAACCGGACGCCCTGCGGCACTTCCCGCGGCAACGCCAGGACACCGGCGTCCGCCCGCCGGCCGGACCGCCCGTGGTGGTGGCCTGCACCTCGCCGGGCGGCGTCCGGACGGCCGCCGAGCGCGGCCTGCCGATGCTGCTCGGCATGCACTCCGGGGACGAGGACAAGCAGCAGATGCTGGCCGCCTACCGGGACGCCTGGCGGGCCGCCGGGCGCGGCGAGGAGCAGCTGGCCCGGGTCGAGCGGGAGCACGTCGCGGCCGGCGTCGTCCAGGTCGACGACCGGACGTCCGCGGCCCGCGCCCGGCTGCTCCGGGCCATGCCGGGCTGGTTCGAGCACGGGCTCGGGGCGCACCGCACCGTCGACGGCCGGGAGCGCCGGATGCGCGACCCGCACGCGTACACCGAACTCCTCTGCGACCTGCATGCGGTGGGCACGCCGCGGCAGTGCGCGGACCGGCTGCTGGCCACCGCCGAGCGGACCGGCATCCGCCGGTTCGCCCTGCTCGCCGAGGGCTCTGGCGACCGCGCGGCGACGCTCGACACCATCGCCCGGCTCGGCACCGAGGTGCTGCCGCAGCTCGGCTGACCGGCCGGCCGGGCAACGCCCGCGGGGCCGGCCCGGCGCCGAGCGCCGGCCGGCCCCGCGGGCGGCGGATCAGCAGTCGCGCAGTTCCGGCGACTGGTTGAGCAGCTGGGCGCGGACGGACGTGAAGCGGCGGTAGCGCTCCTCGTTGCTCTCGGACGGCGCGAACACCGCCACCCGGTGGCAGTTCTGGAACGCCAGCCGGACGCCGAAGTGGCGCTGGAGGGCGCCGCGGATCGCATCGCTGGCCATCGCGCGCAGCAGCTGTCCGCGGGCCTGCTCACTGGGCGGCGGCACGTGGTTGTCGGCGAAGTCGGTGCCGTCGACCTTCGTCTGGGCGACCAGCGAGCTGATCAGCTCCCAGGCGTACGGAAGGGAGGTGCGGACGCAGTCGACGAACTCCCTCTCGTCGACCTCGCCTCTCTCGGCCATCTCGAGCAGGGCCGGTGAGACGTCGAGCGACATGGGTTCTCCTCTCGCGGTCCACCCCGGCGCGGCCCGCCGGAGGGGTCTTGCGGTTGGTGCAGGCTGGTGCTCGGTGGGGCGGGGACGGACCGTCGCCGCGACCGGGCGTGACACCCGGTCGGACGGACGGAAGGCCAGAAGTGACCCGCGGGGCCCGCACGGGGCCCGGCGAGTACGTCGACGACGCGCGAACGGCACCCGGGCAGACGGATGACACCCGGGCATGCGTCGGCACCGCAGCGCGGTCTGCTGCGACGACGGCCGTTCACACCAGGGTGACAGGCCATCGCTCAGCGCGACGGCCGAATGCATCGAATACCCTCGGATTCACGGCCCGAGGACCCAGATTGGCCGGAACGTGCCGCAGGGTTCACCTCAACTCCCCCTCCCCGCCGGGCGGAGTGCGACCGGCCGTGCCGGACGGACCGGCCGTGCACGGCGCGTGACCGTGCGGTCACCATGGTCGGGCGTGGCTGCGGATTCTTCACCCCGTCGTCGCGGAATCGCATCAACTGGCCCCGGTGGGCTAGCGTGGTCGACCGTGCGTCTCGTAATTGCCCGCTGCTCCGTCGACTACGCCGGTCGGCTCTCCGCCCATCTCCCGTCCGCCACTCGCCTGATCCTGGTGAAGGCCGACGGGAGCGTCAGCATCCACGCCGACGACCGTGCCTACAAGCCGCTCAACTGGATGTCGCCGCCCTGCACGCTCAAGGAGGCGGACGGCACCTGGACGGTGGTCAACAAGGCCGGCGAGAAGCTGATCATCACCCTCGAAGAGGTGCTGCACGACTCCTCGCACGACCTCGGTGTCGACCCCGGCCTGGTCAAGGACGGCGTCGAGGCCCACCTGCAGGAGCTGCTCGCCGACCGCATGGAGGTGCTCGGCAGCGGCTGGTCGCTGATCCGGCGCGAGTACCCCACCGCGATCGGGCCGGTCGACATCCTGTGCCGCGACTCCGACGGTGCGACGGTCGCGATCGAGATCAAGCGCCGCGGCGAGATCGACGGCGTCGAGCAGCTCACCCGCTACCTCGAACTCCTCAACCGCGACCCGCTGCTGGCCCCGGTCAAGGGCGTCTTCGCCGCGCAGGAGATCAAGCCGCAGGCCCGCGTGCTGGCCACCGACCGCGGGATCGGCTGCGTGGTGCTCGACTACGACGAGCTGCGCGGCATCGACGACGACAAGCTGAAGCTGTTCTAGGCCGGGGCAGCCAGACCCCTAGGGCGTCGCACTGCTGGAGTCGGACGCCGAGGGAGAAGCAGTCGGCGGGCTGCTCGAAGCGCTCGCCGACGGCGACGTCGACGGGGATTTGCTGCCGGTCGGCGAGGGTGAGGACTTGGTCGGCCCTCCGCCCGGGGCGGAGGTGCTCGGCTTCGCCGAGGTGGGCCGACGGCTCGCGCCGCTGCTCCCGCTGGGGTCGGCGTCGGCCGACGGGCTCGCGCTCGCGGACTCGGACGGCGCGTCGGTCGTCGACGGCGACAGCGAGGCGCCGTCGCCCGACGAGGTGTCGTCCGGCAGCGGGGCGTCGTCGACCGAGGTGCCCGAGCTCGGCTTGGGGCCGGCCGCCGGATCCGAGCCGGAGACCGTCAGACCGACCGCGGTGCCCAGCACGCCGAGCGCCAGCACGGCGGCCGAGGCCGCCATCGCCGTCCGCCGGGCATCGCCGTGCCGCAGGCCGCGGAAGCGCCGCGGCACCCGGGCGATGGCCGCCCGGATGACCGGGCGGCGGCCGCCCGCGGGCGCACCGTCCGATCCGGCGGTGAGCTGCCGGGTCTCCGACAGCAGCAGGTCCAGCATCCGCCGGCCCGCGGCGCCCGACCTCGGGTCGCCGAACGCGGCCCGCAGCGCGACCGCCGACTCCAGCTCCGCCAGCGCCCGCGAGTCGGCTCGGCAGCAGAACGCCAGCACACCCAGCTCGTGGTGGAACCAGGCCTCCTCCGGGGTGGCGCCCACGGCGCGGGCGGCCTCCAGCCCGAGCTGCAGGACACGCTCCCAGGCACCCCACCGCATCGACAGGGCCAGCGCGGGCGCCGCCGCCATGGCGAGGCGCAGCACGGCGTAGGGACGGTCCGCCTCGCGGTCCGCGACGAGGGCGCCGATCAGCACCTCCGCCTCGGCGGCGATCTGCTCGACCGTCACCGAGCCGTGCCCGACCCACCAGGAGAAGTGCTCGGCGGCGCCGTACGCGACGGTGCCGGGGTCGAAGCGCGGGGCGAGCAGCTCGGGGACGCCGGTGGTCAGCCGGTGGTGGCCGCCGACGGAGACCGCGAGCCCGGCGTCGACCAGTTCGCGCAGCGCGCTCTCGCCGAGGCCGACGTCGATCAGGGCCGGCAGGTGCGGTGCGGTGGGGCACTCGCCGCCGAACGCGAGGGCCAGCCGCAGGACGGCCTGCGCGGGCTCGCTCAGGCCCTCCGCCAGCCGGACGGCGGGCGCCGCGCTCTCGGCGACGGTCGGCAGCGGTACGGTGCGCCGGAGTTCACCCTCCAGCAGGGCCGGGTCCTCGGGGTCGGGTATCTCCTGGACGAGGCCGAAGACGTGGCTGCGGTCCTCGTACGCGGCGACCAGGGTGTCGACCGCCAGGTCGCGTTGGCGCAGCAGGGCCGCCGCCTGCACGAAGCGCAGCGGCAGGCCCTCGGACTCGAACCAGAGGTCGACGGCCCAGGCCCGCTCGGACTCGTCCAGCTGACGGCCCGCCAGACGCCCGGTGAGGGAGAGGCAGGCGGTGCGGGACAGGCCCGCGACCGGGTGCTCCTCCATCCGGATCCCGAGCGGGAGCTGGCCGCTGCCCGGCGGCACGGTCACCACGAAGGCGCACTCGGGCGCGGTGGTGAGCAGGTCGTCCAGCTCGTCGTCGGAGATGTCGAGGTCGTCGATCACGACCACGGCGCCGACCTGGGCGAGCAGGGACTTCAGGTTCTGCGGGTCGGGCCGGTAGTCGGGGGCCTGGTGGGTCGCGGCGAACAGGCCCTGGAGGAGGTCGGCGGCCGTCCGGTGGTAGCCGCTGAGCCGGACGACGCCGTCGGGGGCGATGTCCGCGGCGGCCTCGGCCACGGCGGCGAGCAGGGTGGAGCGGCCCGAACCGGCCTGGCCGACCAGACGGATCGAGCGGCCCTCGGCGAGACGGCGCACCAGGTGGGCGATGTCCGCCTCGCGGTCGAGCAGCGGGAGCTCCGACGGGGCGCTGCCCATCGCGAGCGGGCCGACCGCAGGGCTGGGGCCGAGCTCCGGCCGGCCCTGGGGCCGGTCGTGGACGCGGCGGGGCTCGGGCAGCCAGCCGTCCGGGCAGGGGCGTGCCTCGGACCCGTCCGGTCCCCCGACGGCCAGCAGCAGGTCACCCGAGACGATCTCCCCGGTGCGGGGGCGCACCCCTCCTGCCCGAAGTCGGTCGGCTGTCCCACGTCGCGCTCCACCCTTGATAGGCCGCCCGGCGTACGTCTGCGTCCGGGGCGCCGGCTGTCCGTCGACCGTTCGACGGACGCCCTTGCGGGCCCGTGCGGCCGTACTTCTGAGCGCAGACTCTCGCACACTCGTGAGCCGGAGCACAGACCGGTCCCCCGTTGGACGTGCGCAGGGGTGCGGAGCGGGCGCCGCGGCGGGTCGGCGGGGTACCGGGAGGGGTGGCCGGCGCGCTCGGCCCGGCGCCATCGTGCGGGTCTCCGCCGGGTGCGGTGCAGGGCCCGCGGAGAACCGAACTGCGGCCTGCAGGCAGCGGATCGGAGCCCCCTGGGGGAGGACCGACGCGGCGCTAGAGGGAAGGCAGGGCCAGCGGCGCGGCGGGGAGGCCGCCGAGAGCGGGCAGTGTGGAGCCGTACGCGTCCGGGACGGTGCCCTCGACGGCGAGGATGCGGTGCAGCCGGGTCGCCACCAGGAGGCGCTGGAGCTGGGCCGGGACATCGCGCAGGACGAGCCGCCGGCCGATCCGGCCGGCCCGGCGGTGGGTGCCCATGATGACGCCGAGGCCGGTGGCGTCCCAGAACTCCAGGCGGCCGAGGTCGAGCACGAGATCCCCCTGGCCGCCGTCGACGGCGGCGTGCAGCAGGGCCCGGGCGTCGGCGGCGCTGCGCACGTCGAGTCGGCCCTCGATGGCCAGACCGGTCTGGTCGCCGGTGATCCGCACGCTCTCCTCCTCCGCTCGCCGATGGGTGGTCCGGGGCTCGGGTCGGCCGGGCGCGGTTGCGCCGCGCGCCGAGGGCCGCGCCGGTCTCCCCTCATCTGACGGTGAACCAACTCCGCAGGTTTCGCCCCTTCGGCGGAGTCCCACTCAACTTCACCCGTCCGAGGGAATATACGCAGGAACTCCCCATACCTACGCGCGATTCCGGCGCAAATCACCCGTCTGCGGCAGCATCGTGAGGAAACTCACCCGCCCGGGCGCCCCGCCGTGAGAACCGGGTCACACGGCGGCCGTACGCCGGACGGAGCACGGCCGCCGCGCGGATCAGCCCTCGTAGGGGTAGAACCCGCGGCCGCTCTTGCGGCCGAGGTCCCCGGCGGTGACCATCCGCGCCATGACCTCCGGCGCGGCGAACTTCTCGTCCTGGGTCTCGGCGTAGATGTTGCGGGCCGCGTGCAGCAGGATGTCGACGCCGGTGAGGTCCGCGGTCTGCAGCGGGCCCATCGGGTGGCCGAAGCCGAGCCGGCAGGCGGTGTCGATGTCCTCGGCGGTGGCGACGCCCGACTCGTAGAGCTTCGCCGCCTCGACGACCAGCGCGGTGATCAGACGCGTGGTGATGAAGCCGGCCACGTCGCGGTTGACCACCACGACCTCCTTGCCGACGCCCTCGGCGAAGGCCCGGGCGACGGCCAGTGCCTCGTCGCTGGTCTTGTAGCCGCGCACCAGCTCGACCAGGCGCATCAGCGGCACCGGCGAGAAGAAGTGCACGCCGACCACGCTCTCCGGACGCGAGGTCGCGGCGGCGATCCGGGTGATCGGGATGGCGGAGGTGTTGGAGGCCAGCACCGCGCCGTCCTTGGCCAGCTTGTCGAGCTCGCGGAAGACGCCCTCCTTGACGTCCAGCTGCTCGAAGACGGCCTCCACCACGATGTCCGCGTCGGCGACCGCGCCGAGGTCGGTGGTGGTGGTGATCCGGCCGAGCGCCGCCTCGGCGTCCTCGGCGGTCATCCGGCCCTTGCCGACGAACTTCTCGTAGGAGGCGCGGATGCCGTCCAGACCGCGCTGCAGCGCGGCGTCCGTGACGTCGCGCAGCACCACCGGGTGGCCGGCCTGCGCCGAGACCTGGGCGATGCCGGCGCCCATCAGGCCCGCGCCGATGACGGCGATCCGCTGGGTGGGTGCGTTGCTCATGGCTTGGTCTCCCGGGTCCGTCCTCAGGGCGGCCCTGGGCAGGGATCACCCCCGGAGCCGCGCCGCTCACGGCCCGGACTCTAATGCCCGCGCGGCCCCCGTGGTGAGATTGGAGGGTGTGATCTGTGCCCGACGGCGAAGGGGTTTCACGCAATGACCGGGGTGCACCCGCTGGAGGTGCTGCTGATCGGCCTGGCCGTGGTCGCGGTGCTGGTCGTCCTGCTGCGCTGGACGTACGGGCGCGGCAGGTCGCTGGTGCAGCGGCGGCCCCGGGCCGGCAATCCGGACGAGTACGGGCTGCTGGTCACGGTCGCCTCGCCCGCCGACCGGGACGAGGCGCGCCGGATGTCGGGCGTGCTGACCGCCGAGGGCGTACGGCACACCCTGGTGGCCACCAGCGCGGGCCCCCGGCTGATGGTCTGGCCGGACGACGCGCTGCGCGCCAGACAGGCGCTGGAGCGCCGCTGACGGCCCGTCATCGGCCCGTCCGGGAGCCCGCCGTGGCGCTACCGGTTCTCGCCGGGGACCCAGAGCACGTCGCCGCGCTCCGCGTTGGCCGCCCGGGCCAGGATGAACAGCAGGTCGGAGAGCCGGTTGAGGTACTTCGCGGTCAGCGGGTTGACGGTGTCGCCGTGCTGGTCGATCGCGGCCCAGGTGGCCCGCTCGGCGCGCCGGACGACGGTGCACGCGAGGTGCAGGTACGCGGCGCCCGGGGTCCCGCCGGGGAGGATGAAGCTGCGCAGCTTCTCCAGGGTCTCCAGGTAGTGGTCGCAGTCCGATTCGAGCCGGTCGATGTAGCCCTGCTCGACCCGCAGCGGCGGGTACTGCGGGTTCTCCACGACGGGCGTGGCCAGGTCGGCGCCGACGTCGAAGAGGTCGTTCTGGATCCGGGTCAGCACCGCGGAGACGTCGGCGGGCAGGGCGCCGGCGGCGATGGCCACTCCGATGGCGGCGTTGGCCTCGTTGGTGTCGGCGTACGCGATCAGCCGCGGATCGGTCTTGGTCGTCCGGCTCATGTCGCCGAGCGCGGTCGTGCCGTCGTCGCCGGTCCGGGTGTAGATACGCGTCAGGTTCACCATGGCGGCAGCCTAGCGCGGCCGGCCGGCCGCGGTTAGGAGACGTTAACCACGCTGCCGAAGGTCTGTCGCTACGCGACGTTCACCTCCCCCACCCTCCGGGCGGGGGACCTCCACGCCCGAGGGTCCCGTCGCTACGCGACGTTCACCCTCTGCCCGGGCGGGGCGGCTTCGAGCCAGGCGAGGAAGCCGGTCAGGGCGTCCTCGCTCATGGCGAGCTCCAGGGGGTGCCGTCGTGCAGACAGCGGAGCACGACGGAGCCGGAGAGCAGTGCCAGCTCCTCCTGGCCCTCCGGGTATCGGCGGCCGAGCACCTCGATCTGGGTGCGCGGCAGCGTCCGGCGGGGCCGGGGCGCGTAGGAGAAGACCCGGAACCACTCGATGGAGTCGCCGCTGTACCGCCCGATACCGAAAACCCACCCCTTGCCGTCGGTCGTGGGGACCGGGGCCGAGGTGGGTTGGCCGTTCTCGTCGAGGTCGGGCTGCGTCGAGGCGTCGGCGGGCATTTTCAGGCGGTAACTGCAGTCGAACGTGCCGCCGACCCGCTGGATCACCCGCCGGCGTACCGCGAACGCCACCAGTCCGATCACCGCGGCCGCCACGACCGCCGCGCACACCACAAGGGCGAGGACCATGCTCACCGACCTCCTCGCTCCCTGCGTCCCCGTGTCGGCCGTGTCACCGACCGCGCTGTCCTACCAACTGATACGACAGTCCCGGGGTCACGCTTCCGCGTCCCCGGGACCGTCGGTCGACCCTACGCGAGGGTCATGGGCTCAGGCGTGGGCCTTGAGTCCGCCCGCCGCCACGAGCCGCACCTCGGCGCGGCGCTCGGCGTGCGCGTCGAGCTCGCTCTGGGCGCTGTCCAGCGCGCGCTGGGCGCGGGCGACGTCGATCTCGTCCGCCAGCTCGGCCACCTCGGCGAGGATGGAGAGCTTGTTGTCGGCGAAGGAGATGAAGCCACCGTGCACCGCCGCGACGACGGTGCCGCCGTCGGTGGTGCGGATGGTGACCGGACCGGTCTCCAGCACGCTCAGCACCGGGGTGTGCCCGGGCATGATGCCGGTGTCACCGGAGGCCGTACGGGCGACAACGATGGTGGCCGCACCGGACCACACCTTGCGGTCGGCTGCGACCAGCTCGACGTGCAGCTCAGCCAACGTGGGCTCCTAGGCTCTTGAAACCGTCGATCACTCGCCGGTTTCGGTAAGAATAACGGGCCCGCACCCCCGGTATGAAACCAAGGACACGGAGATGACCGGGATCACAGCCGGTCGAGGCGTGAGGGGTGGCCCCCAGGGACGGGGACCACCCCTCACGGTCGGTCGGCCATCAGCCGGCCTGATTACTTCTTCGCCAGCTCGGCAGCGTTCTTCTCGAGGTCCTCGATGCCACCGCACATGAAGAAGGCCTGCTCCGGAGTGGAGTCGTACTTGCCGTCCGCGATCGAGTTGAAGGCCTCGATCGTCTCGGCCAGCGGCACGGTCGAGCCCTCGACACCGGTGAACTGCTTCGCCACGTAGGTGTTCTGCGAGAGGAAGCGCTCGATGCGACGGGCGCGGTGGACGGTGATCTTGTCGTCCTCGCTGAGCTCGTCGATACCGAGGATCGCGATGATGTCCTGGAGGTCCTTGTACTTCTGCAGGATCCCCTTGATACGGATGGCCGTGTCGTAGTGGTCCTGCGCGATGTAGCGCGGGTCCAGGATGCGGGACGTGGAGTCCAGCGGGTCGACGGCCGGGTAGATGCCCTTCTCGGAGATCGGACGGGAGAGAACCGTCGTCGCGTCGAGGTGGGCGAAGGTGGTGGCCGGCGCCGGGTCGGTCAGGTCGTCCGCGGGGACGTAGATCGCCTGCATCGAGGTGATCGAGTGACCGCGGGTCGAGGTGATGCGCTCCTGCAGGAGGCCCATCTCGTCGGCCAGGTTCGGCTGGTAACCCACCGCGGAGGGCATGCGGCCGAGCAGGGTCGACACCTCGGAACCGGCCTGGGTGAACCGGAAGATGTTGTCGATGAAGAGCAGAACGTCCTGCTGCTCCACGTCGCGGAAGTACTCCGCCATGGTCAGCGCGGAGAGCGCGACGCGCAGGCGGGTGCCCGGCGGCTCGTCCATCTGGCCGAAGACCAGCGCGGTCTTGTCCAGAACGCCCGAGTCGACCATCTCGTGGATGAGGTCGTTGCCCTCACGGGTGCGCTCGCCGACACCGGCGAACACCGAGACACCACCGAAGTTCTCGGCGACGCGGTAGATCATCTCCTGGATCAGAACGGTCTTGCCGACACCGGCACCACCGAACAGACCGATCTTGCCACCCTGGACGTACGGGGTGAGGAGGTCGATGACCTTGATGCCGGTCTCGAACATCTCGGTCTTGGACTCGAGGTCCTTGAACTCCGGGGCCTTGCGGTGGATCGGCCAGCGGACCTCGACCTGCGACTCGAACTCGGCCTTGTCGACGTTCAGCACCTCACCGAGGGCGTTGAAGACCTTGCCCTTGGTGATCTGGCCGACGGGGACGGAGATGGCCGAGCCGGTGTCGGAGACCTCGGCGCCGCGGACGAGACCGTCGGTCGGCTGCATCGAGATGCCGCGGACCAGGCCGTCGCCGAGGTGCTGGGCAACCTCGAGGGTCAGGATCTTCTTGCCGGTGCCGTCGGGGTTGTCCACCTCGACGTGCAGGGCGTTGAACATGTCCGGAATGGCGTCGACGGGGAACTCCACGTCGACGACCGGGCCGATGACCCGCGCGACGCGGCCCGTCGCCGTGGTCGGCTCAACAGTGGTGGTCATACTCATTCGCTCCCCGCGCTAGCGTCGGCCAGGGCGTTCGCGCCACCGACGATCTCGCTGATTTCCTGGGTGATCTCGGCCTGACGGGCCGAGTTGGCAAGCCGCGTCAGCGACTTGATGAGCTCGCCGGCGTTGTCCGTCGCGCTCTTCATCGCACGCCGGCGGGCGGCGTGCTCGGAGGCGGCCGACTGCAGCAGCGCGTTGTAGATCCGGCTCTCGACGTACCGCGGCAGGAGGGCGTCCAGGACGCCCTCCGCCGACGGCTCGAAGTCGTACAGCGGGAAGATCTCGTGCTTGGCCTTCGACTCGTCGCTCAGCTCGACCTCGTCGAGCTTCAGCGGCAGCAGTCGGGCGTCCACGGCGTTCTGCGTCAGCATCGACACGAACTTGGTCGACACCAGGTGCAGCTCGTCCACGCCACCGGTCTCGGCCGTGAAGGCCTCGATCAGGTCGCTCGCCACGGCCTTCGCGTCACCGTAGGTCGGCTTGTCCGAGAAGCCCGTCCACGACCCCGCGACCTTCAGGTCACGGAAGTTGTAGTACGAGACACCCTTGCGGCCGACGATGTACGTCACCACGTCCTTGCCCTCTGCGCGGAGCCGCTCGCTGAGCGAGACGGCCTGCTTGATGGCGTTGGTCGAGTAGCCGCCCGCCAGACCGCGGTCCGCCGTGATCAGCAGGACGGCGGCCGTGGTGGCGTTCGGGTTCTCGGTGGTGAGCGGGTGCTTGGCGTTGGACCGGGTGGCCACCGCCGTCACCGCCCGGGTGAGCTCATCGGCGTACGGAGTGGAGGCGGCCACCGCGCGCTGCGCCTTGACGATGCGCGACGCGGAGATCATCTCCATCGCCTTGGTGATCTTCTTCGTCGCGGTGACAGAGCGGATCCGGCGCTTGTAGACCCGAAGCTGTGCTCCCATGGGTCGTTACGTCCTTTCCTCGTTACCGGACTCAGGCCTGCTCGGACAGGAGCTTGCCGTCGGCCGTCGTGAAGCCCTGCTTGAAGCCCTCGATCGCGCTGGTCAGCGCGTCGATGGTGCCGTCCTCGAGCTTCTGGGTCTCGACGATGCCGGCCAGGATGCCCTTGTGCTCGAGGCGCAGGTGGTCCAGGAACTCGCGCTCGAAGCGACGGATGTCGGCGACCGGGACCTCGTCCAGCTTGCCGGTGGTGCCGGCCCAGATGGAGACGACCTGCTCCTCGACGGGGAACGGCTGGTACTGGCCCTGCTTCAGCAGCTCGACCATGCGCGCACCGCGCTCCAGCTGGGCCTTGGAGGCCGCGTCCAGGTCGGAACCGAAGGCGGCGAACGCCTCCAGCTCGCGGTACTGGGCGAGGTCCAGGCGCAGCCGGCCGGCGACCGACTTCATGGCCTTGATCTGGGCGGAGCCACCGACGCGGGAGACCGAGATGCCGACGTTCACGGCCGGGCGGATGCCGGCGTTGAACAGGTCGGACTCCAGGAAGCACTGGCCGTCGGTGATGGAGATGACGTTGGTCGGGATGTACGCCGAGACGTCGTTCGCCTTGGTCTCGATGATCGGCAGACCGGTCATCGAGCCCGCGCCCAGCTCGTCGGAGAGCTTCGCGCAGCGCTCCAGCAGGCGGGAGTGCAGGTAGAAGACGTCACCCGGGTAGGCCTCGCGGCCCGGCGGGCGGCGGAGCAGCAGGGAGACGGAGCGGTAGGCCTCGGCCTGCTTCGACAGGTCGTCGAAGATGATCAGGACGTGCTTGCCGTCGTACATCCACTCCTGGCCGATGGCGGAGCCGGTGTACGGGGCGAGGTACTTGAAGCCGGCCGGGTCCGAGGCGGGAGCAGCCACGATGGTGGTGTACTCCAGCGCGCCGGCCTCCTCCAGGGCGCCGCGGACGGACGCGATGGTGGAGCCCTTCTGGCCGATGGCGACGTAGATGCAGCGGACCTGCTTCTTCGGGTCGCCCGAGCGCCAGTTGTCGCGCTGGTTGATGATCGTGTCGATCGCCACCGCGGTCTTGCCGGTCTGGCGGTCGCCGATGATCAGCTGGCGCTGGCCGCGGCCGATCGGGGTCATCGCGTCGATGGCCTTGATGCCGGTCTGCATCGGCTCGTGGACCGACTTGCGGACCATGACGCCGGGGGCCTGCAGCTCCAGGGCGCGGCGGCCGGTGGAGGCGATGTCGCCCAGGCCGTCGATCGGGTTGCCCAGCGGGTCCACGACACGGCCGAGGTAGCCCTCGCCGACCGGGACGGAGAGGACCTCGCCGGTGCGCTGCACCGTCTGGCCCTCCTCGATGCCCGAGAACTCACCGAGGACGACGACACCGATCTCACGGGTGTCGAGGTTCAGCGCGAGGCCGAGGGTGCCGTCCTCGAACTTCAGCAGCTCGTTGGCCATGACCGAGGGCAGGCCCTCGACCTTGGCGATACCGTCCATGGCCTCGGTGACCGTGCCGACCTCTTCACGCGAGGCCGCGTCCGGCTGGTACGACTGGACAAAGTCGGCCAGCGCGTCCCGGATCTCCTCCGGACGGATCGTAAGCTCCGCCATCAGGCTTCCCTGCTCTCCTAGTTTGCGATCCTCGGCCCGCCATTGAGGGCCGCAAGTGCTCGACTCTCGGCCGGGTCGGGTGAACCGGCCGTTCGTTTTGCCGGTCCACTCGTGTGAACCGACGCCCGACCGAGGGTCGGATGATGCTCTGTTGTCAGCCTTCGAGGCCCTGGCGAGCGCCCTCAAGGCGGCTCGACACCGTGCCGTCGATGACCTCGTCGCCGATCTGCACCCGGACGCCGCCGACGACCTGCGGGTCGACGTCGATGTTCAGGTGGACCTGCTTGCCGTACAGCCCGGCCAGGCCCGCGGCGAGCCGCTGCTTCTGGCCGTCCGAGAGCGGAACCGCGCTGGTGACCAGGGCCACCACACGGCCGCGACGGGCGGCTGCGAGCTTGGAGTAGGACTCGAGGCCCTGTTCCAGGCTACGACCACGCGGGGCGGTGACCAGGGAGACGACCAGGCGGACGGTGCCCGCGTCGGCGCGGCCGCCGAGCAGCTTCTTGACCAGCTCCGCCTTGGCGGCGGCACCGGCCTTCGGCTCGGTCAGCGCGGCGCGCAGCTCGTGCGAGCCCGCGACGACGCGGCCGAACCGGAACAGCTCGTCCTCGACGTCGTCCAGCTGACCGGTCTTCTCGGCGGCGATGACCTCGGCGTACGCGGAGAGTTCCTCCACCGCGTCGACCAGGTCACGCGCGCCGGACCAGCGGGACCGGACCAGCCCGGAGACCAGGTCGACGGTCTCGCCGGAGACCTGGCCCGACAGCAGGGTGCCGACGAAGGTCGCCTTGTCCTGGCCGGACCGCGACGGGTCGGTCAGGACACGGCGCAGCGAGACCTCGCGGTCGAGCAGCGCCGTGACGGCGGTGAGTTCCTGGGCGAGCTCGGCCGCGTCCACCGAAGTGTTGTCGGTCAGGCTCTCGAGGTTCTCCCGGCCGGCGGCCAGGGCCTCACGGCTGGCGCCGATCACTTGGCACCCGCCGAGGCGGCGGCCTTGGCCTCGAGCTCGTCGAGGAAGCGGTCGATCACGCCGCTCTGGCGAGCGCTGTCCTCGAGGGACTCGCCCACGATGCGGGAGGCCAGCTGGGAGGCCAGCGAACCCACGTCCTGGCGCAGGGCGGCAGTCGCCTGCTTCTTGTCGGCCTCGATCTGGGCGTGGCCGGCGGCGACGATGGCCTCGCGCTGGCGCTGGCCCTCCTCGCGCATCTCGGCGATCAGGGCAGCGCCCTGCTCACGGGCGTGCTCGGTGATACGAGCGGCCTCGTGACGCGCCTCGGCGAGCTCGGCCCGGTACTGCTCCAGCAGGGCCTGAGCCTCGGCCTGAGCGGTTTCCGCGCGCTCCATGCCGCCCTCGATGGCGTCCCGGCGCTCCGACAGCACCTTCTCGATGCTGGGGAGGAGCTTCTTGCCGAGAAGACCGAAGACGATGAAGAAGCAGAGCAGGCCGATGATGACCTCGGGCCATGCGGGGAGGAGCGGGTTCATCTGCTCCTCGGCCGCAAGGGCGAAACCGGGGTTCATATCAGAACCTTTCGTCGAAAAGGGCTACCGGTGCGCCGGACTTACTTGCCGTAGACGAACGGCATGACGATGCCGATCAGCGCGAGCGCCTCGGTCAGCGCGAA